>JAAVZU010000091.1 GCA_022791815.1 Lachnospiraceae bacterium | reverse complement strand
GTTCTTTGCTTGGTTCTACTGTCATTGTTGGTTTTGGTTCTTCGCTTGGTTCTACTGTCATTGTTGGTTTTGGTTCTTCGCTTGGTTCTGCTGTCATTGTTGGTTCTGGTTCTTTGCTTGGCTCTGTTGTCATTGTTGCTTCTGGCTCTTTGCTTGGCTCTGCTGTCATCGTTGGTTCTGGCTCTTCGCTTGGTTGTACAGCTTTTGAAACAGTTACCTTAATCTTTATTGTCTCACTTCCGCTTTTTACAGTAATGGTACATGTACCTTCTTTTTTTGCTGTTATTTTTGCTTTTTTCTTACTAATTGGAGATACTTCTGCAATCTGTGTATCAGAAGACTTCCATGTAGAAGTTTTATTTGCTGTAATAGTCTTAGAGTTACCTTCTTCTAGTGTTAGATTCTTCTGTGACACGGTTATCTTTGGTGTTACGGTTACCTTAATCTTCTTTGTCTTATTTTTACTTTTTACAGTAATAGTACATTTTCCCTCTTTTACTGCCGTTATTTTTGCTTCTTTCTTGCTAATAGAAGATACTTTTGCAACTTTTGTATTAGAGGATTTCCATGTTACATTTTTGTTTGCTGTAATATTTTTAGATTTACCTGCTACAAGTGTAACATTTTTCTGTGATACAACAAGCTGTGGGGATTGCTTTGCTGCATACATTGTAGATGATTGAGGCTGGGCAGATGCAACTAAAGTAGCTGCAATCGTGCATGCCAGTATTTTTTTTATCATCATTGAAAAAATCTCCTTTCAAAAATTTCTAATTTTTAGGTAATTGCGAAACTAATTACATTCTATTTGCTAATTTTTTCTATTATTCCATTTTTAAATGTATAACTTCCATATCCAAATGTATAATCATTTCCATAATTATTATCCCAATTTCCATTTCCATCATTGAAGCAGGCTTTTAAAGTTGTTGCCTTTCCTAATTCAATCACTTTCTTATAAGAAAAACCACTCTTCTCTGCTGATGAATTCATGGCAATTCCTGGAGGGTTTGTCCATGCACCATTTCCAATAGAGTAGTGAATAAATGGATTAGAGAATCCCTCATAGTAGATTGTTGTGATATAATTTGTATAGTCTTCACCAGAAATTGTCTGTACACAGCCATCACTGTAACCATAAACACCAACACCAAATTGATAATTTGCACCATTTTTACTATCCCAATTACCTTTTCCGTCATTAAAGCAAGCTGTCACAACGGTCTCATCTCCAAGGTCAATTACTTTTTTATAACAATAACCTTGCTGCTCATTTGTGGCATCCATGGAAACACCTGGCACAACAGTCCATTCACCATTTCCGACTTTATAATGTATGTTCGGATTCTCGTAACCTTTATAATATATTGTGGTTGTATTTCCTGTATGTTTGTTGAATGAAATCACCTTACTTTCACCATTTATGGTTGTACAGCAGTCTGTTAGATCTCCATAATAAACAACATTATTTTTATCATCTATTAATTGTACCTGCTTTATCATAAGTGAATCTGCATCATTCTTTGTGTCTTGTATGGTTATTTCCCAAACATTATTTTCTAAATCAGAAGCAGAAACCTGACTATCCACATTGCTTAAATCAAAGAGAAATGTACCATCATGCTTTAAATCCATACCATCAAAAGAACATTTTTTACCATTTTCCCCATAAAAAGGAATTGTACTCCACTGTTTCTTTGTACCATTGGCAGTTGTTTCAGAGATAGATACTCTTACCGTATCCCTAGCTGCTGAGTTCAGAGTAACTTTGGCATACAAATGAGAGAGTTCTTGTGGTTTTTTTACTATGTATCTTATAATATTTCTGAATGGAATAACTCTATTAGAGTTATTTAATGTTGCATTGTTTACACAAGAAACTTTATTTAAGGCATCATAGGAAATCCATGTAAATCCACTATTTCCATTTCTCCAATTGCCCCATGAATTTGCAATTTTAAATGCACCTTTCTCACCTTCTTGTACTTTTCCATCCTTATTAATATCTACCCAGATATTGTCATTATAACCTACGATTGTCATTCTATGCCCACCTAAGCTAGCATTTTTATCACATCTGCTTGCAATCCATTGATTTAAATAGGCATTATTTGCTGGTACTTCACTATTTGCTTCTATTTTCTCAAAATTCCATCTGTCAAAATACGTTGAATAACTTAAAATTTCTCCTTCTGCTAAATATTTCTTTATCTCATTCAAATCACTATCATTTGGGGATGTAATTGGTGTATTTCCTGATGGAGTTGGTATCAAAGAGTAACCAGATATCTTATATTGTTGTGCATTCCTCCATATTTTTTCTGTTGCATGCCAGCTTGTCAAAAATGTGGAATCTTGTAGATAATCTGTCATGGGAACTTGCTGTAAATCAGCAGCACCTATGCTAGATAGTACCTTCAATACGTCTACGAAGGAAGTTCCTTGATTGTTCCCATTATTTGTTAGATTATAAGACCATTTAGGAGACATAACATGGCTGGATACATTCGCAGAACGATCCAAAGCACGGTTTACCATGTAAGTCATCTGATAATATACCATTGCCCAACTCGTACATGAACCAATAGTTCCCTGATTACCTATAGAAGGGAAATACTTGCTACTGCTATTATCCACACTGGCAGGATATATAGCACGAGAAGAATCATAACTATTATCTTTCTCTTCTATTTGATTCTCCTCTAACCACTGCATCTCTTCGTCTGTTAATTCTAGATCACCTGTTCCATAACCATCTGTTGATAATGACTTATCACTATCTGATACTATAGTAGCATTTACCTTTATGCTATCCGAAGTTACTGGAATCAAAATGGTAAATGCCAATAGTATTGCAGTTAATATTGAAATACTTCTTCGTCTCATACAAATTCCTCCTGTTGATTTATAATTCTTCGGTTTTATACTTCCCAATTTTAAATAACTGGTATCTTTTGTATTTTAAATAATTATATTTACAATGCTTTATTTTCTCATGGTATTCTCTTACATTTAATTATCTTTTTTCTTTAATGAAAAATAAGTTATTAGATTATCTTTTTCTCTTAAATTCACTTTATCTATCCCATAATAGACGTTACTCTTTTGTTTTCATACTATGATTGTGGGCATCCTCCTTTTTTATTCTTTTAAGATATATTATACACCATATTTTTACTGTTTATATATTTTTATCATAAAAAGCTATTTTTACGTCTTAAATGAATACGTGAAATATCCTTGATGTAAATACTACACCTACTGCACTTTTGCCATATTTTCTACCAATTACTTTCTTAAATTAAACTAAGCCTTTATGTAAATAAAAACTTACATAAAGGCTTTTGTTAATGTTTAAAATTGTGAAATTACTTAATCGTAAATTAACCTATGAAACACGAAATAATCCTGATTAACTATGTTGAAATTGGGAATTATATAGATTTGCATAAAATCCATTGGCTTCCAATAATTCATGATGGTTTCCTTGTTCAATAATATCTCCATCTTTCATTACCAAAATTACATCTGCATCTTTTATGGTTGAAAGCCTGTGGGCAATTACAAAACTTGTTCTACCTTTCATCAAATTATTCATTGCTTTTTGAATTCTGCCTTCTGTACGGGTGTCTACAGAACTTGTTGCTTCATCCAGAATTAAAATCGGATTATCTGCTAAAATAGCCCTCGCAATAGTCAACAACTGTTTTTGTCCTTGTGAAACATTACTTGCATCTTCATTTAATTCCATCTGATAACCACCTGGAAGGGTTTGAATAAAGTGATGTGCATGAGCCGCTTTTGCAGCAGCAACTACTTCTTCGTCTGTTGCATCCAGTCTTCCATATCGTATATTCTCCATAATGGTTCCTTTAAATAACCAAGTTTCTTGTAATACCATACCAAAATTTTCACGCAAATCTCTTCGATTAAAATCTTTTACATTATATCCATCTACTTTAATAGCACCCTTATTCACATCATAAAAACGCATAAGAAGTTTTATCATGGTAGTTTTTCCTGCGCCAGTAGGCCCTACAATTGCTACCATTTGCCCTGGCTGCACTTCACAGCTAAAGTCATGAATAATCATCTGTTCTGGATTATAACCAAATTGTACATGTTCAAAAGAAACTTTTCCATCCATCTTCTCTAAATGAACTGGATTAGAACTTGGTGAATCTTCTTCCTCTTCGCCTAAAAATTCAAAAACACGTTCTGCTGCCGCAGCAGTGGATTGCAACATATTAGATACCTGTGCAACCTGAGTAATTGGCTGGGTAAAACTTTTCACATACTGAATAAAAGATTGGATATCACCAACATCAAGTCTTCCCTTCACAGTAAGGACACCACCAACAACGGCTACTGCCACATATCCCAGATTGCCTACAAACATCATAATTGGCTGCATCAAACCAGATAAAAATTGAGATTTCCATCCTGAAACAAACAGACTATTATTTGTTTCATCAAATTGTTTCATCATTTCTTCTTCTTTATTGAAGGCTTTGACAATATTTTGCCCACTGTATACCTCTTCTACCTGTCCATTCACTTCACCGAGGTATTTTTGCTGGTTCACAAAATGTTTTTGTGAAAACTTTACTACAATACCAATAAGAATAGCAGAAATTGGTAAAATCACAATTGCAATTAAAGTCATAGCTGGGCTTATACTAAGCATCATGATTAATACACCAATCAGTGTAGTCACTGAACTAATTAACTGGGTTACACTTTGGTTCAATCCCTGTCCCAAGGTATCTACATCATTAGTAATCCGTGACAATACTTCTCCTACAGATTTGGATTCAAAGTATTTCATTGGCATACGATTTATCTTTGTAGAAATATCTGCTCGGAAACGGTAGCATATCTTTTGAATAATACCAGTCATTATCATTCCCTGAATAAAGGTTAATAATCCACTAAGCAAATATAACCCTAACAAGAACAATAAAATTTCCCCAATTTTTGTAAAATTTATTCCACCTGTTCCAGACACTTTAGAAATTAATCCATTAAAAATTTCTGTAGTTGCCTTACCTAAAATTTTAGGTCCAACAATATTAAATATGGTTCCGCCAACGGCAAAGAGAATTACAAATACCATTCCAATTTTATATCTTCCCATATAATTAAGAAGCTGCTTTACCGTTCCCCTAAAATCTTTTGCTTTTTCACCTGGCATCATGCCTCTTCCATGCCGCATCGGTGGTCTGGATTGTTCTCTACTCATGGCTTACACCTCCCTTTAATTCTGCTTCTGATAACTGGGATTTCGCAATCTCCAAATATGTCTCACAATTTTCTAATAGTTCCTCATGAGTTCCATTTCCTACAATTTTTCCATCCTCTAATACTAAAATCTGGTCAGCATGCAAAATAGTGCTGATTCGCTGTGCTACAATAATGATTGTGGCATCTGTAAGTTTTTCATTTAAAGCCATACGAAGTTTTGCATCTGTTTTGTAATCCAATGCCGAAAAACTATCATCAAATAAAAATACTTTTGGCTGTTTTGCAATAGCTCTGGCAATGGAAATCCTTTGTTTCTGCCCGCCAGATACATTGGTTCCCCCTTGGGATATCGGACTTTCAAATTTATCTTCTTTTTCATCTATAAATTCCATAGCCTGTGCGATTTCAGCGGCTTCTTTCATAGTGTCCTCTGTTACTCCTTCTCCAGAAAACTTAATGTTGGAGGCAATAGTCCCAGAGAATAATACACCCTTTTGTGGTACAAATCCGAGTGTACTTCTTAAACTGCTCTGGGAAAGTTCCCGGATATCCATACCATCTAATGTAACTCTTCCGCTGGTTACATCATAAAATCTAGGAATTAAATGCAACAACGTAGATTTTCCACATCCAGTACTTCCAATAATTGCTGTTGTTTTTCCTGGCTCTGCCACAAAAGAAATATGTTCTAAGGCATCTTCATCTGCACCTGGATATCGGAATGATACATCTTCAAAGGCTATCACTCCCTTACATTCTGAATTTTTTATGTCTTTTGCTGCTTCCTTATCTTTAATTACAGGATCCATTTGCAGAACTTCATCAATACGTTTTGCTGCAACCCCTGCTCTTGGGAGCATAATAGAAATCATAGTAATCATAAGGAAGGACATAACAATCTGCATGGTATATGTAATAAATGCCATCATATCACCCACCTGCAAGTTTCCAAGGTCAATCCCTTTTGCCCCAATCCATACAATCAGTACCGTAATTCCATTCATTACTAACATCATTGCCGGCATCATAATTGTCATAACCCTGCTGGTAAATAACTGGGTAGACATCAAATCTTTATTAGCCCCAGCAAAGCGCTCTTCTTCATGCTTTTCTCTGGAAAAAGCACGGATAACAGGTATTCCTGTAAGAATTTCTCTGGAAATTAAATTCAATCGATCCACCAAAGTCTGCATTTTCTTAAATTTAGGCATTGCTACTGCCACCAAAACAGTAACCAGTGCCAGAATAATTCCAACAGCTACACCAATTATCCAACCCATTCCTGTTTTCGTGCTGGAAACTTTTATAATACCACCAATTCCAAGTATTGGTGCATATAGTACTATACGAAGAATCATTACGCTGACCATCTGTATCTGTTGTACATCATTCGTACTTCTTGTAATTAAAGATGCTGTAGAAAACTGATCCATTTCACTATGCGAAAAAGATACTACCTTCCTAAATATTCTGCTTCTAAGATCCCTACCAATAGACGAAGAAACCTGTGCTGCCAAAAGTCCAGCCAGAATAGCGGATACCATCATAATAATAGTAATTCCAATCATTTTTCCACCAGAAGTTAAAAGATAGGACATTTGATAATTTCCCATATCCCAGCCTAATGCTTTATACTCTTCCTCTACCACAAGAACTGCTTTCTGGTTGATAATAGATTCGCTCATATCGCCCATTTGTTCTGTCATCTGAGCTTCCATTTCTAAAATCTGTTCTTTTGTCATTTTGCCAGATTCCAACATAGCTTTCAGACCATCTATATTTGCATTCCCATTTTCCTTCATACCTGAAATTGCCACCAATGCAGTTCCGATTTTCTCATCTAAAATACCAATTGTCTCAGAATCCAATTTTTTTCTCTTATAATTGCCACTATTGGTCTTTTCATAGCTATCTTGAAATAAAGACATATCTTCTTGCGTTAAAAAGACACAGATACTCTCGTATGTTTCATCCCTCATTTCCTCCATTGCTACATGTTCTATACCATTTTGCTGAATACCAATATCTACAATATCAGAGGTATATTGCGGCAAGGATAAATCACAAACTGCTTGAATAACAAGCAAACAAATTATTGCAAATACAGCTCCCTTATGTTCCCAAAGATTCTTTAAAATTTTGCCCATAGTTATATCTCCTCCTCCATAATATTTACCAGTTCATTGAAAAGACGGATTAATTCCTCCATATTTTCTTTTCCAAACCGCTCCATAACACGACAATAATGTTGTTCCATTTTTCTTTTTAACTCCTCTAATACTTGATTACCATGACTAGTTAAAAATACATAAGTATTTCTTCGGTCTTCCTTTGCTACTTTTCTGCCTATTAGTCCCTCTTCCTCTAATCCTTTTAGCATTCTGGATATTTGGGAATTTGCTACACCTTGCTTCTTTGCAATATAAGAAACATAAACTCCTTCCTCCTCGGGATGCTCCTTGTGATATTCCGCTAATATAGTTAATGTAACAAATTCACCTTTTGAAATACCTAACTGGGCAGAGAAATTAATTCTATGTATTCTTTGAAATACTTGTATCAATTGAATAGTTCTTTTCTCCATGTCCATCGGCAAATCTTCCATAATTGGAAATGGCGGCATGCACATCTCTTCCTTTTCCATATTGTTTCGTCCTTCCCTAGTAAACCTGTATGCTGCCTTTGGCAGCACCACCATGAATGAAAATTGATTGCTATGTGCTACGCACCCTCGCAATCACCAACTGTATTCGTATTTTGGGCTATCGCCCTGCATACTCACTGTTAATACAGAAATACTTTATACTAATAAACAATTGACTATGTTAACTATTTATGGTGTTATATATTACACCTTATTATAAGAAATGTCAAGTGTTTTTCTGATTTTATTTTTAACCCATGAATATTTTTGAATGTTTTATAGAATTATCGTAACTATTCAGAGCCATGAACAGTTACGAATTATTTTTATTAGATGAAGATTGCAGACAGATAACTCATTACATTTTTTCTTGTATTTTTTTTCTTTTCCTACGAAATCTTATAATCTTTCAGGTATTTACAGCTTTCTATCATTGTAGTTTTTCACCTGCCGTTTCTTGTAACAGTTTAGATAGCCCTACACATTATCTCTAAAAATAAGAACATTTCACTTCATTCTTTCCTATCAAGTAACATCCCTTCCACAAAATCCACCCTATTACATAAGCCAACCCCAGAATAACCAGTATCCACATTACAGAAACCCATATGTCTTGCTCATATACATATAAAAATGGATAAGGACCATGAATTTTCTTTTTTATATTTAGAATTACTACTACTATAGCATAAAACACTGTTGGCACCATTCCTAAATATGTCATATACTTTTTCAACTCAAATTGTTTGCAATCCACCCTGTAATAAGAGATAATGGCAGCAATGGGACACAAGGTATGATGAAATAACAATCCTCCTTCTGTTAAAATTTGAATCAATCCTGCCACTCCTCCCATAGGTGCAAGTATAAACACAACCACAAAAAAGGTAAGCATCATACAGCAAGTTGCTATATATTTTAAGTTTTTTATCCAAATGACTCTTTCTTTTTTTTCCTGTCTTTGCCAAAATATATCTAAAAAGCAACAAATAGCAATAAAAATATTGCTATCTACTGTATAATATCGGAGCATTCCCCATCCATTTTCCCATATCTCCCATATTGTCCCAATAGTACTAAATAAAATAATGATACTATTTATTATCCATGCTTTTTTATTATTCTCTTTCTCCATCTATATTCCCCTTATATTTTTAATTTTAAAAGTATCTTCAGATCTTAATTTATTTTATAAATATTTACACTGAATCCACATACCAACGCAAGTCACATTCTTACAATTCTTAACCACAGCAGTATGTAACTTAAATTTAGTGGAAGAAAAAACCTGCTTTGATTTAACAAAGCAGGGCTTATTTTAATAGTTATCTGCACTTATTTCAAAATAACTTTGTGGATGATTGCAGGTAGGGCATATCTCTGGTGCTTTCATTCCTACTACTATATGTCCACAATTACGGCACTCCCAAACCTTTACTTCACTCTTAGCAAAAACTTCTGCCATCTCCACATTTTTTAGAAGCGCACGATATCTCTCTTCATGATGTTTTTCAATAGCACCAACCAAACGAAACTTTTCTGCCAGTTCCAAAAATCCTTCACTTTCAGCAGTCTTGGCAAACTCCTCATACATATCTGTCCACTCATAATTTTCTCCATTTGCTGCATTTGCCAAATTTTCTTTTGTGTCACCTATTCCGTTTAGTTCCTTGAACCACATCTTTGCGTGTTCTTTTTCGTTTTCAGCAGTCTTCAAGAACAAAGAGGAAATCTGCTCATAACCCTCTTTTTTAGCCACAGAAGCAAAATATGTATACTTATTTCTTGCCTGTGACTCTCCTGCAAATGCTGCCTCAAGATTCTTTTCTGTTTGTGTCCCTGCGTACTTGTTCATAGTTGTATTCTCCTTTTTATTAATATTTCCCTGTCTGTCAAAATTATCCCCCAAATACTATACTGCTAACAAAAAAATTTTATACTTTTTTAATTATATTTCCCATTTTGTAAATAGTCAAGGAAGAAAACATTATTCCACATTCTGTGTCATTCATTAAAGGTATCACTTTTTCTGTCACCACAGAAAAAAAGGGAGACAACTCCTTACGAAAGTGTCTCCCTTTTAATGACCTTTAGTTTTTTTTACTGTCCTTTTTTTGGTTCAATCAAGGAAATCATATCTGCATAATCCTCAAGCTCTGACGGCATGTTCTGCCCAGTCAATACCAATTTATAGTAATCATCTCGAATATTGATTAGTTCAATGATATCTTTAATTTGAATAATTCCCAAATCCACCAGTCCTAGAACCTCATCCAGAACTAACATATCACATTCTCCAGCATTTAATACCTTTTTGGCAAAATTAAATCCATTGAGAATGTTTCTTTTTTCTTCATTCTGTTCTTCTACAGACAAATCACCATAAAATTCTTCTGCTTTTTCAAAACGAAAAAGCTTAATCTCTGGTTCCAATCTCTGTATATAGGAAAATTCATCTGAATCTTTTCCTTTTAGAAACTGGATAACAATGGTTTGCAGTCCCTTGCTGGCTGCCCTTAGACTTTGTCCCATTGCTGCTGTAGTCTTTCCTTTTCCTTTGCCATAATATATCTGCACAATCTTTTTTTGCTGCATTTCTGTGTTCATGCATCCCACCAAACTTTCCAACAACTATGTATACAGTAGTTGCAGAAAGAGCAAACACTGCTCTATATCTGAACTGTGCCTGCATTATCCTTTCTTTGTTAGTTGTGACAACCTTTCTATATCACATCGACCGTTTGATTATAGCATATCTTACACAAAAAATCTAGTTTTTTGCAAATACTTACACCATTGTAGGTTCTTCAACTTCTGTTTCGCCTTCCTCAACGCATTCTAATTTACTTACGGATACTTCGTAAGCAATTCTCTTTTCTACTTCAGTTTCAGATAATTTCTTCTGGTACTCACGACTCTGGATTCTTCCCCATAACTGGATATGCTCACCCACTTGAAAATTCTCTGCATATCTGGCATTTCTGCCCCAGCAAATACATGGAATATAATCAGATTTTCCATACGGACGATTTACAGCAACAAGTAAATCAGCAATTTCTCTACCCAAAGGGGTTTTTCGGTATACTGGTGCCTTACAAATGAATCCATCCAAATAAATATGATTTGGTTTTACACTTGCATCTTCTTCTTCACACACATTTACTTCTCTGGCAAATACAGACAATACCAAACGATTTCTGGTTGCCTCATGTCTATTATAGGAACGGAACTGTCCAAGTACCTCTATGTACTGTCCCTGATAATCCTTCTTAACATCCATAAGTCTTTCTGAAATCATTAATGGAATCACGTCAAAAGAATCACTTAGTCTTCCTACACGAATCTGTAGACTGTAAAACCCTTCTCCAAATACTTCATGGCTAAATTCAAACCCACTTACTACCTCACCAGCTACGCTTACCTGGTTATTATCAAAAACTTTATCTGTCATAAAATGTACGACTCCTCTCTTTTTTCTTGTTTCATTCATCCTAAAGATGCCAAAACTGTGCTTTATTCTTTTTTCACTATCTAGTATATGACGAAATGCCAAATATTAGAACACTTTTTTTTAATATTCTATCGACAAATTATTGTATAATTTGCATAGTATGATATAATGGGCAATGGACACAAGAGCAATATGTTTCATATTACCCCATGAATTTTAATTATCTACAATTCTATAAATAAACCTTAATTATTCATAACTTATATTGCAGACCACTGGCTGCTTTGGTTAAATAATTGAGTATTAGATGTTAAATATTGGGGGATATTTATTTAAATAAAAACGAAACTATTGCTACTTATACTATGAAGAAAGAGGTAAAAAAATGATAAGAAATGATATCAGAAACATTGCCATTATTGCCCATGTTGATCATGGAAAAACTACATTGGTGGATGAATTATTAAAACAAAGTGGTGTATTTCGCTCTAATCAGAATGTTCAGGAACGTGTTATGGACTCCAATGATTTAGAACGTGAACGTGGTATTACCATACTATCTAAAAATACTGCTGTAGAATATAATAATGTAAAAATTAATATTATTGATACTCCAGGACATGCAGACTTTGGTGGAGAGGTAGAGCGTGTTCTTAAAATGGTAAATGGCGTTATTTTAGTTGTAGATGCTTTTGAAGGCCCTATGCCACAGACAAAATTTGTGTTAAAAAAAGCACTGGAATTACAACTTCCTGTTATTGTCTGCCTGAATAAAATAGACCGCCCAGAAGCAAGACCAGAAGAAGTGATTGATGAAATATTAGAATTATTTATTGATCTAGATGCAAATGAGGATCAATTGGAATGCCCATTTATCTATGCCTCTGCCAAATCAGGTTATGCTATGCTAGAAGCTGATGATGAACCAGTTGATATGAAACCTTTATTTGAAACCATTCTAGATTATATTCCTGCCCCAGAAGGTGATCCAGATGCTAATGTACAAACTTTAATCAGTACCATTGACTATAATGAGTATGTGGGAAGAATTGGTGTTGGCAAGGTTGACAATGGCACAATCAAAGTAAATCAGGAAGCAGTAATTGTTAATGCTCATGAACCAGATAAATGCAAAAAAGTTAAAGTAACCAAACTTTATGAATTTGAAGGTCTTGAAAAGGTAGAAGTATCCGAGGCAAAACCAGGATCTATTGTAGCAATTGCTGGTATTGCTGATTTGATGATTGGAGATACCATTTGTTCTCCTACTTCTCCTGTTGCTATTCCTTTCCAAAAAATTTCTGAACCAACGATTGCCATGCACTTTATGGTAAATGACAGTCCCCTTGCTGGCCAGGAAGGTAAATTTGTAACCTCCAGACATCTTCGTGACCGTCTGATGCGTGAATTAAATACAGATGTTAGTCTTCGTGTAGAAGAAACAGATACCACAGAAGCATTCAAAGTATCTGGCCGTGGTGAGCTTCATTTATCTGTCCTAATTGAAAATATGCGTAGAGAAGGCTATGAATTTGCTGTTAGTAAAGCAGAAGTTCTTTATAAAGAAGATGAAAATGGCAAATTACTAGAGCCAATGGAAAGAGCCATTATTGATGTACCAGAAGAATTTTCTGGAAGTGTTATTGAGAAATTAAGCCAAAGAAAAGGTGAATTGCAGAACATGGGAATGTCCAGTGGTGGTTACCAAAGACTGGAATTTATTATTCCTTCCCGTGGTTTAATTGGCTATCGTGGAGATTTTTTAACTGACACAAAAGGAAATGGTATCCTTAATACAATATTTGAAGATTATGGTCCTTATAAAGGTGATATCCAGTACCGGGATAGAGGTTCTCTTATCGCGTTTGAAGCTGGAGAAACCATTACTTATGGTTTATTTAATGCCCAAGAGAGAGGTACTCTTTTTGTTGGTCCTGGGGAAAAAGTATATGCAGGAATGGTAATTGGACAGAATGGTAAAACGGATGATATTGAAGTTAATGTATGTAAAACAAAACATCTGACGAATACCCGTTCTTCCAGTGCCGATGAAGCCTTACGTCTCGTTCCTCCTAAAATTATGAGTTTAGAAGAAGCCCTTGATTTTATTGATACAGACGAATTATTAGAAATTACCCCTGAGAGTCTTCGCATCCGCAAAAAGATTCTTGATACAACAATGCGTATGCGTGCAAAACGTAATAAGTAACAATAACAAAAGCACTTGACAAAACATATCGTCAAGTGCTTATTTTTATTTTTTTTGTTCTTTTGCCTTTTTAGCTGCTTCTTCTAATTCTACCTCCATTTTCTTTTCTTTTTTTCTTTTGGCATTTCTTTTCTTTTCAAGTTTTGTGGCATAAATTGCTGCTACATCTTCCACATCACCCTTTGCGATAATTGTTCCATGTTCTAAAAGTATTGCTTTATCACACAAACGCTTTACCTGTTCCAAGGAATGAGAAACAAATAAAACTGTTACGCCACCTTCAAACATAGAATGAATCTTTTTTTCGCTTTTCTTTTTAAATTGGGCATCTCCAACAGATAATACCTCATCTAAAATTAAAATCTCTGGCTGTACCACAGTTGCTATAGAAAATCCCAGTCTGGCACGCATACCAGAAGAATAATTTTTTACTGGAACATTAATAAATTCTCCTAATTCCGAAAATTCTACAATTTCATTATATTTTTCATCAATAAATTCCTTTGTATATCCTAAAAGAGCCCCATACAAATAAATGTTTTCTGCTCCTGTATATTGTTTATCAAATCCTGCACCAAGCTCTAGCAAAGGTACTATTTTTCCTACAGTTTTCACATTACCTTCTGTTGGTTTTAAAACTCCTGCAATAACTTTTAACAAAGTACTTTTACCTGCACCATTCAAACCAACGATACCAAGATGCTCTCCTTTTTTTACTTCAAAACTTACATCTTTTAATGCCCAAAACTCATGATAATGTAATTCTTTTTTAACAAATTTTATAAAATATTCTTTTAAACTATCTACTTTTTCAGAACTTAAGTTAAATCGCATTCCAACCTTTTCGACTTTTAAGGCTGTTTTTTTCTCTGCCATGAACATTCCTCCATTTCATTCTATATCTTTATATCAATCTCTACTACTCATACGCAACTGTTCAAGGTTCTGAACAGTTATCTACAGATTTAGAATAAATTCATCTTGCTTTTTATAGAATGCTACAACTCCAATAAGTAATGCGATTATTGAAAAAGTACTTGCATACAACAATGCTCCATAATCGGGTCCCGTTCCATACAAAACTGCATTTCTAAAATTCTTTATTAAAGCATATAATGGATTGAGCTCCAAGATAATACTCTTACTTCCTTTCAGCATATCTGCGGGATAAAAAATTGCACTACAATACATGATTATCATTAAGACAACCCCCCAAAGATATTCCAAATCCCGGAAGAACACCTCTAAAGTAGCCAAAATCATTCCTACTCCAAGTGTTAATAGGAAAAGTATAACCAATGGATACACTGCTTCCAACACATGAAATGTAATCTTTATTCTCAATACCAGACTAACTCCAGCTAATACAATCAAAGAAATCAAAAAAATAACAAAATTGGACAATATAGAAGATAATGGATACATATATTTGGGAATATATACTTTCCTCATCATGCTGCTATTGCTTCTTATAGACCTTGCTGCCACTTTTGTTCCATTATTAAAATAAGTATATAACAATCTACCAGTAAGAATATATACTGGAAAAGTTTGATCTGCATTTCCCTTTAATTCAGAAAAAACTACAGACAATACAATCATAGTTAACAATGGTTCTAAAAGAGTCCACAATATTCCAAGTTTTGAACGCCTATATTTTAATTTAATGTCTTTTTTTACAAGTTCAGATAATAAATATCTATACTTCATAAAATTTGCAATATACTTCTTCACTCTAACATTCCTTTCCAAAAAACAAGCAAAACTGCAACAGTTCAGCAGATATCTACTTTATATCCTTCATTCGATTGATGGCACTAAAAATGCCTCGGATAGATGCCCTTGTAATATTGGAACTTACACCAACACCATAGGTAGTCATTCCTGTATCTTCATTCTCCAAGTGAATATAAGCAGCTGCCTGTGCACCAGATCCTTCACCTAATGCATGTTCTGTATAATCAAGCACTTTAATTTTACAACCAAGTACTTCCTGCAATCCTCTTTGTACCGCCTCAATTGGTCCAGAACCTTTTGCACAAAATGTCTTTTCTTCTCCATTCTCTGTATACCAGATTTGAACTTTTGTATTATGCTTTTCTTCCTCTGGCAAATCTTCTAAAATACCCTTTCGGAAGTGATATGGTTCTTTCTTGTCCAGATAATTCCGCTTAAACTCCTTCATAATCTGCTCTGGTGGAACTTCTCCCTGTTCTTCAGAAATTTCCTGTATTACATTAGCAAATTCTTTATGCATGCCTTTAGGCAGTTTAAACCCATAACAACTATCCATAACAAACGCTATCCCACCTTTACCAGACTGGCTATTAATACGCACAATTGGCTCATATTTTCTTCCCACATCAGCAGGATCAATTGGTAAGTATGGTACTTCCCACCAATCTTGATTGCGTTCTTTCATTGCCTTAACACCTTTGTTAATGGCATCCTGATGAGAACCAGAAAACGCAGTAAATACTAATTTCCCTGCATACGGATGACGAATGTGTACTGGTATCTTATTACAATGTTCATAAACATCAATAATTTCATTTACATTCTCAATGGCAAGCATAGGATTGATGCCTTGAGAAAACATATTATAGGCAATATTTAAAATATCTACATTTCCAGTACGTTCCCCATTTCCAAATAAAGTTCCTTCCACACGGTCACAGCCAGCAAGCATAGCAAGTTCTGCTGCGGCTACTGCTGTTCCTCTATCATTATGTGGATGAATGCTTAAAATAACTGCTTCCCGATTAGAAAAATGGGTACTCATCCATTCAATCTGGTCTGCATATACATTTGGAGTATTCATTTCAACAGTTGCTGGCAAGTTGATAATCACCGGTTTTTCCTTGCTTGCTCCCCATTCTTTTAACACAGCCTCGCAGATTTCCAAAGAAAAGTCCAATTCTGTTCCTGTGAAACTTTCTGGAGAGTATTCAAGTATAATTTCTCCTGGAAAATCTTTTTCGTATTTTTTTACCAGCTTTGTTCCTTCTATTGCAATATCTACAATTTCTTCTTTACTCATCTGAAAAACAACATCTCTTTGTAAAGTAGAAGTAGAATTATAAATGTGTACAATCGCTTTCTTAATTCCTTTTAAAGATTCAAAAGTCTTTTCAATTAGATGTTCCCTGCATTGTACCAATACCTGTACAACCACATCATCTGGTATTAAATCTCTATTTACTAATTCCCTTAGGAAATCATATTCTAATTGAGATGCAGAAGGAAATCCTATCTCTATCTCCTTAAATCCCAGTTTTACAAGAAGGTTAAAAAACTCAATCTTTTCTTCTACCACCATAGGCTCAATCAACGCCTGATTACCATCTCTTAAGTCAACACTACACCAAACTGGTGCCTTTTCAATTTCTTTATTTGGCCACTGCCTATTTGGTAATTCCACTACTGGTACACGTCTGTACCTTTGATAATTCAACATAAAATCCTCCATTCCGGCTTATTCCTATTGCACTACTGGTTCTGTAGATTCCTCTGGTTCCTCTTCTGGCTCACTATCAGGCTCTGGTGTCTGCTCAATAGGCTTTGGTGTAGAGCTTGCCATCGGTTTCTTTGTAACTGATATCTTCTCTTCTTCTTTTATCTTAATCCTCACTTTTATGGTAACATCTGACAAAATCTGTATATTATTAGGTGATTCCTCAAACTTCACAACCAACTCATGATCCCCTTCTTTTAAATTCTGACAATCTATATATGGTATAAAATCTGTTGATTGTATCATCCGTTTTTCGTCATTTGAGAGATAAATAGCCGAGATTTCTACATAAGCAGCATCCATCCTATATTCTAATTCCATATCCTCATCTAAATTGCGAATCTCAATATCACTGAGAGGAATCTGCACCTTCTGAGGTTCCTGTTTAGAAATAGATAATTTCAAATTTATAGAGTTTACTTCTCCAACTACAGCTACTCCTTCCGGCAAGTAATCAGTCAATAGTAATTCTGTTTCTAAATCTGAACTTCGTCCACTGATATCTAATAATATCGGAATCTCGGAAATTTTTGATAATATTGCTTCTTTTCCAGTAATTTGCAGCAACTTTGGCTCATATTCTACAGAAATCAAATGATATCCTACACTTGGCTCCCCTGTTGTTTTTATATTTACGGGAACTTCTTTTGTCTCATTAATTCCTACACTAACACGGACCTCTGTTGAACTAAAAGTTAGTCTGGTACTATCCATAAGCTTTCCATTCGCATCATAAGCTTTAGGCTCTACACGCTTTCTAAAATCTTCTGTCATATTTGATACGTCTACCTCTACACGAACTTCTGAAACACGATCAATCAAAGTTTGTGCTCCTGATACTTTAATCAAGTTTGGTCTTACAATCACATCCCCCAAAGCAAAACCATCTGGAAGTGTACCTACAGTATTAACATCTACCTTAAACTGTGCAGTTGCTTCATCCTCTAATGTAATCTTTAACATTTCTATATCTGGCTGTAGATTTATATTTTCATATTTAGGACAGCTAAGCTTGATAGAAACTGCATTTGTCAAAGACAAGCTGGATAAATCTGCTTCTGCCACAATATCGGAAGCATTCAATTTTGCAAGTACGCTCTGTCTTGCACTGGCTTTTACATTTATCACTCCACCAGATTGTACTTCATATACTTTATCTAATGATACAATGGCCTCTTCATTTATAATATTTACTGTAATGTTTCTAAAATTCTTAGAAGCATACGGATCCTCCAAATTCACCACAACAACCCACACCAAGATGGCTACTGCTACTGCCAGTATCTTTAGTGCAAAATTATTCATTATCTTCTCTTTCACCGTTTCACACCTCACAGTCTCTCACTACTTTTCCTTACGTTTCCAAAAACGCAGCCTTCTCTTATCAATCTTTGGAGTGCCAGTGAAATTAGTTATTTTTGCCTTTAAATACTCTCCATCTACATTTCGTAATAATTCGCCACCAAATGCAATCGATACTTTTCCTGTTTCCTCTGATACAATAATAGTCAAACTATCTGTTACTTCACTAATTCCCACTCCGGCTCTGTGTCTGGTTCCTAAATCTTTACTTAATTCCATATTATCTGATAATGGCAAGTAACAAGTTGCAGATGTAATTCTATCTTTCTGAATAATAATAGCACCATCATGCAAAGGAGTATTATGTTCAAATATATTAATCAATAACTGGCTGCTTACCAATGAATCTAATACAATTCCCGTTCTCTCATACTCAGCGAGAGTCACTTCATTACCAAGTACAATAAGCGCCCCAGTCTTCGCTCTTGCAAGCTCATAAGTTGCCCGGACAATCTCGTTAACTGTCTTTTCTGAAAACTTTTCATTTTCTCCCTTTTGGCTGTCAAAAACCAAAAGAGGTTTAAAAATTTGCTTTCTTCCAAGTTGTTCTAACGCTTTACGAAGCTCTGGCTGAAAAACTATTATTAAGGCTGTAATTCCTACTCCTATAGTCTTTTCAAATATCCATAATACAACATTCATATTCAGGATAATTGCAATTAAACAAATAACTAATAACACAATCAATCCTTTTACCAACATCCATGCTCTGGTCTTCTTAACCCAAATAATTACTTGGTAAATACCAAAGGCAATAATCGCGATTTCTAAGATATCAATCAATGTTATTGATGGCAATTCCATCCATGAACCATATTTCTTAATAAAATCAAGAATTCTTTCCATATTCCCTCCCCTTCTCTCATTCATGGTCTATTGCGATTAGACATATTTCTTTCATAAGTTCTTCTACTTTGGGTATTACCCTTGTTAGAATAAATCTTCTTTATCTTCTTATTTTCAATTGTCATTTTCATTTTAGGGACAGCTCTCACATAATAATAATAATCGTCGTCCTCAAATTGTACATCTTCGGTTTGACCATAATCTAAAACCATATGCATAAAATGTACAATATATCCAATAACTCCAGATAAAAGACTTCCAAGAAATACCCACATAATGGAAAATTCACTTTCATACACTAAATTTCCAAAAAGAAGCATAAGAATACCACATACGGTTCCTGCTAGAATAGCGATCTCGAAGGCATAACTCATCTTTCTGGTTCTTATAAACCATGTAACAAATACAACAGCCACAATAGCAGCCAGCATCACATACATATTCTGATTCTTAATTATCCTGTCTAAGAATAATTGAACTAATGATAATATATCTGTTACGTTACTTTCCTGCCCTATTTGTATATTTTTTACTGCTTGTAGAATATAATACATTACTACACCACAAGCTGCTGTCAAAATACTTGTTGGTCCAAATAACAAACCAAGTACCAAAGCAATTGCAAACGGTATCTTCCAAATAATAAATATCGGTAAAAACACTACTGCTACAATGGATTTTTGGTCATATCTTGCAACCATCAGATACAAAACAAACGCAAAAACGGCTGTCATAGCTGCTAATACAGGGGAAAGAAAATATATCTGAAAAACCACAGTTAAAGTAACCAATAGGACAAGAATACTATATGGCAAAATCGTCCCAATTAAAGATAATCCCAAAAGAATCCATGGTTTTTCAAGCTTATTCTGGTATGGTAACTGATTGGATACCATATAAAACGCAACAAGAGCCATGATAAATTTGACCAATATCTTTACATATTTCTCATATCCTATGTAATAGGTATATAGTTTTTCTCTCCACTCTAATACTGTTTTTAAATATATTTTTTTATCCATATTTATTTAACCTCTGATTCTTACTTTTCCCTTTCTTTTTCCTTTCGATACAATTTTCTTAAAACATGTAAATTTTTATCATAACCCTTTATCTTCTTTTTTGCCCTATGATATTGATGTATATAACCCAATGACACACCAATACCATACAAAATTAATAAGATACAATAACCGCCAATCAATTCCACCAATAACTTTGAATAATCAAGTTTTATTGCATTCCCAATTAAATATTCTAATTGATATAATACCCCTAATACACATAAACACACATAACCAAAAGTTATACACACCAAAGTTTTTAGTAATTCATGGCGTACATAATCTCCTTGATAATATCTGGTTATCTTAATGGCATCTTCTTCCTCTTCCTGCTCAAAAACAGCAAGCTTCGTCATAATTCTTACTTTCTCTAAATCTATCAATACCATTCACCCCGACTACTCAATCTTTTAATAAATTCATATTGTGATTGTAAAGGTGCGTAGCACATAACAATCAACTTTCATACATGGAGATACCCGCAACGCAGGCATGATTATTATTATATCACAAAAAATATGAGAATGCCATGTTTTTTCTGCACAAGCTAGAAATTTGGTTATTGTTCAGTCATGCAAAAGTATATGCTTAATACCACACATGAATATTTTGCCAGCCAATTTATAATACTTTTAGTCATAATATATATTCAGATAAAATAATGAATGGTAAGACTGAACTGTTACGAAATTGCTTATACACTTTAATCTTTCCGCATGCTGATCACAATCACGAAATAGTATTTATCATTAAAGTGCTATAAAAAGACCATCTTCTATTGAAAATCTCCAATTAGAAAATGGTCAAATGTTCTTGAAGTCTTTCTTTTATTTATATCTTAAAATTTCAGAAACCTCTTTTCTTGGTGTAATATGTTTTAATTCACCAGATTGGTAACCCATGGCAATTAATGCTGTTACGCGTTCTCCCTCTGGTAAACCAATCCATTCTGCAATTTTATCTTCATCAATAATCCCCATTACAACTGTTCCAACTCCCTGTTCATGGGCAGCCAGCATAAAGCTTTGTGCAGAAATTCCTGCATCATACATTTCCCAGCTATTACCAAAGCTAGTAGTATAGCTTCCATCTTCCTCATAACCACAGATTCCAGTTACAACACTTTGTATAACCAAAGAATGGCAATTCAAAATAGTTTTAGTATTTGGCTTAAAGCCAAGAATACCCTCTTCTCCAATTTTCTGGATCAGTTCTTTATCCTCTACTACTGTATAACGTACCACTTGTGTATTCTTCCAAGAAGGTGACATAGATGCTGCCTTAACAATTTTCTCTACAACTTCATGTGGTACTGTCTCTTCTGTAAAATGGCGAATACTCTTTCTTCCCTCTAAACATGCTTGTAACTCCATAATAAAACCCCTTTCTGCTTTTTAATAAACTTGTCCCCAATTATTCATATCCTATATTACAGATCATAAATAATCTTGGTTTATTATACCATATTTTGCATTTTCCGACAAACAAATGTTTATGATATTCTTGTCTTGTTTTTCATTAAAATACCAGTTATACTTTTATCAAAAGAAAAAGAAGGGAGAAAACTATGTTAAAAAAAGATGTCTTAGAATTAAAGAAACGCTTTACTAAGAATGGCTGTACCTTTACAAAAATGGCAGGCTGCTATATTGATGCAGACAAAAATAAAGTAGTAAATATACACGAAACATTTCTTAACTTAGATGAGGAAGAATTTTATAAATATTTAGATATTGCTAAGAAAACTTTATCAGGCACTATTCATAACAACTTGCTGGAACTAGAATTTCCAAGAGAGGAAGAAGAAGCTGGTGGTAAACAGCAATTTCTTATGGGCCTTCGGGAAAGCAAATTAAAAAATCCAGAATTATTTGACCGTTTTTTTGATTTGGTAATTGAAAATTATGATTATTCAGGCAACTATTTAATTTTATTATTTCATGATGCTTATGATGTGATAAAGAAAACTAGTGATAATCTAAAGATTGATGAGTCAGAAGAGGTCTATGAATACATACTTTGTGCTATTTGTCCAGTTACTTTATCAAAAGCTGCCCTTGGTTATCGTGAAGACCAGCAGCGTATAGGTTCCCGCATTCGTGACTGGGTAGTTGGTGTACCTGATTCTGGCTTTATCTTTCCTGCCTTTACAGAAAGAAGTACAGACATTCATTCCGTTATGTTCTACACAAAAGATACAAAAGAACCTCACATAGAACTTATGGAGGATTTACTTGGCTGTCCTGCAAAACGTACAGCAACGATTCAAAAAAATGTATTTAACAATCTTGTACAGCATGTCATTGATGAACATGCAGATGTAAAAGAATCTGCTTTGATGGATATTCAAGATGAACTGCATCAAATGCTAACGGAACATGAAGAGGAAGATTCTGAAGAAGAACTGGTTCTTGATAACCATACTTTACAGACAGTTATGGCGGGATCTGGTATTCCAGATACGATTGCTCATGTGATTGAAGAAGCTTATCAATCAGAGTTTGCCAAAGAACCACCCATTGTGGATTCTCTGATTGACAAGAAAATTATCGCTGAAAACGAAAAAAGGCATCAGCAAAAAGCCATGACAGATCAAGTTCTTGCCCTTCAAACTACTATTGAAGAAAAAGAAGCTGCCATTGAAGAAAAAGATACGGTTATCAAACAACAGAGCCAGGAGTTGTCCATTGTTTCATCTCCTGAATTATCTCAACAGTCGGCAATTGATGTAGTAGTAAAAGTAAAAGCAGACCATGCCTCCAAAGTTACTAAGAAAGTAGTTGACGGGAAAACCTGTCTTGTAATCCCTGTAGAAGATAATTTCCATATTAAAATCAATGGAGTGGATAAAGACATCTCTGAATTTTCTGACTAAATACTTTTTGTAGCATAATCAAATCTAGATAATTGTGAAACTATTATTAGTCTATATTTTTGTATAAATTCGTATATGTTAATATATGAACTTTGCATAAAAAACAAATAGAGTTTCACAATTATCTAAAAATCAAATCTCCGTATTTCACAATTTTTTATTCCAAAAGCTGCATATTCCTCATTTGTCATATCAAAAAAATAGGATTGTACTACTCTTGAAATTCCATTATGTGCTACCAATAAATATGTTTTCTTATTAGATTCCTTTTTTAAATCATCTAAAAGGTTATAAATTCTTTGTGCAAGCTGAAACATAGACTCCCCGCCTTCATAATGATTAAGAAATTCTTGTTTGGCTGCCTGAAATTCTTCACCATCTCTTGGGGTAGATTCATACTTGCCAAAATTCTGTTCCACAAGTCTTGGCTCTACTCTTGCTGGTATTCCTGCCACCCTTGCCACTTCCTTAGCAGTATCTTTGGCACGGCAAAGGGGAGAATAGAGAATTTCATCTATTTTTATCTCTTCTGCCACAATCTTTTCTCCCAGTTCCCTTGCCTGCTTTTGTCCCAACTCTGTAAGTGCAATATCCGTTGCCCCACAAATTTTATTCTCCACATTCCAAATAGTTTGTCCATGTCTTGCAAAATAAATATGCCCCATAATACATCTCCCCTTCTTTGTGTAATTGTTCATAACTAAGAACAGTTGCATATAATCTTCTTTTATTTCTTATCTATGTAAGAAAAAATTAAAACAGATAATCATCCCCTCTCTTTCCTATCCATAAAGAACTTCTATGAGAGGGGATATGAATATCTATTTTACTTCACTTTATAAATATTTGCAATCATGATGTGAATAAATAAATAATTTTTCTAGCACTGTTTCTGATTGAAACAGCCCTTGTCAAATTCTGGATTGCACATATAAAAGTTCTTTGCATTTAATCTATCCTGAACAATACGAAGGCCTTCACCGAAACGCTGGAAATGCACAATTTCTCTTGCTCTAAGGAAGCGGATAGGATCACACACATCTGGATCATGTACCAAACGTAAAATATTATCATAAGTAGTACGTGCCTTCTGTTCTGCTGCCAAATCCTCAAATAAATCTGTAATGGCATCTCCTTTTGACTGAAATTCACATGCATTAAAAGGAATACCTCCTGCTGCTTGTGGCCAAAGTGCAGTAGTATGGTCTACATAATATTTATCAAATCCACTTTCTTTAATTTCTTCTGGCGTCAAATTCCTTGTTAATTGATAAACAATCGTAGAAATCATTTCCATATGAGCCAGTTCCTCTGTACCAATATCTGTTAATAATGCAGCTACCTCATTATAGGGCATCGTATATCTTTGTGATAAATACCGCATAGAAGCAGCGAGTTCTCCATCAGGTCCTCCAAACTGACTAATAATTACTTGTGCAATTTGGGGATTACATTTTTTTATATTAACTGGATACTGCAATCTTTTTTCATAATTCCACATAAATTAGCACTCTCCTTTCCATGGTGCTGGCTGCAATGCCCAGGTCCACTCTTCCTTATCCAATACCATGTCATCTAAAAGCGGTCCATAGCATCGGCTATACTCTTCCATTGCTTCTTGACGCATTTTCCTATAGTCCTGATAGCAGGCAAGTGCTTCTTTATCACATGGATGTGTATCCAGAAATAATACTAAATCATCAATGGCAAAACTTACTTCATTTATAAAATTTTTAAGCTGGCTTTGATTTCCTTGTTTCATGCTATCTATATCTCCTTCCATTACCTGAATTTCCATGCATAGAACTTCCATAAAATGGAAGAATTAAATCAGCAAAAATGGTTCCATGTTCCAATCCCTCTTTTGCACATAAAACATTTTCAAAACTCTGCCAAGGTACATATCCCATTCCTGGTTTTATTCGATCAACTGGTAGTTCTTTATGATAGCATGGATTAGTGTTTGGCTCATCTTCTCTGCCACAGGAAGACTCCATTCCATAACTCCCTCTTTGTCCCATACATTTTGGTCTTCCGCAGTTTCGATTCATTCCTTGATTTTGCCAATTGTTCTGATTGTTACAATTACAACTATCTTGCATCATCTGACCAGTCTCCTTTCTAAATTTTCTAGTATCAGTTTATGTACAAAGTCAAATTTTGTTCGTCAAGAAAAAAAATAACCAAAACAAATTACACTGCTTTGGTTATTTTTTCTTTTTATTATTTACTTAAAAACCTTTTTCACATGCCAGATTAAAAAGACAATAAGGACTATAGCCAGACATACAGATAATATTTTTACAGCAATATTACCCGCTTTAACTGCAAGCAAAATACAAAGCCCTACCACACCTAAATATATACCCCCCAAAAAAATCGATAATAATATTCGGAGAGGTTTAGGAACCCAACTTTCTTTCCTTCCATCAACAATAAGTTCTCCAATAAGACTGACAAAAAATTCCAGTATAAAATCCAATAACACTTCCCCCTTTAGCCTATTAAGATTCTCTATTCAATATCTAAATCCAAAGGCTTATCTATCTCATCGGATACATATTTTCCATTCTTTTTTCTCTGTCTTACACATTCTGTCAGAAGATATTCAATTTGTCCATTTACCGAACGGAAATCATCCTCTGCCCATGCGGCAATGGCATTATATAGTTTAGATGATAACCGGAGTGGAACCTGTTTTTTCTTCTCTTCTGCCATATTAGTAAAGACTTCCCGAGTTTACAATTGGTTGTGCATCATGATTGCCGCATAGCACAACTAGTAAATTAGAAACCATAGCTGCTTTTCTTTCTTCATCCAGTTCTACTATCTTATTTTTATCTAAACTCTCAAGTGCCATTTCTACCATTCCGACTGCTCCGTCCACAATCATCTTTCTGGCATCTATAATTGCTGCTGCCTGTTGTCTTTGCAGCATAGCTGCTGCAATCTCTGGTGCATAAGCAAGATAAGTAATTCTAGACTCTAAGACCTCGAGTCCTGCCTCTTTCACCTTCTCCTGAATCTCTTCCCTGATACGCTCTGCTACTACTTCGCTGGAACCACGAAGGCTTCCTTCATCTGCTTTACCATCTCCAGTTGTATCTACATCTGGTGCCACATCATAAGGATATATACGGACTATATTTCTTACCGCAGCATCACACTGCAGGGATAAGTACTCTTTATAATTATCTACATGAAATACTGCCTGTGCCGTATCTGCCACACGCCAAGTTACAGCTATACCAATCTCAATTGGATTACCCAGACAATCATTAATCTTTTGTCTGCTGTTATTTAAGGTCATCACCTTTGTAGAAATCTTCTTACTTATACTTTCCCCATTTCCTATCTTCATTACATCAAGTGTTTTGCCTTGTTTCACATCTCCACTTTGATTTAGCTTTGTCTTGGCAGCAGGGTTTACTGCCACGCAAAAAGGATTCACAAAATAAAATCCAGCTTCTTTAATCGTTCCTACATAGTTACCAAACAAAGTAAACACCAATGCTTCTTGTGGTTTTAATATCTTCAGTCCTAAAAATGGAAACCACCCAATACACACCCAAACAACTCCTGGAACTACTATAAATGCATTTCCTACAATCCCTCCAAGAATGCACATGCCAATTGCCAGTAAATACAACACAGAAATAACTCCAGTTGCCAATAGTCCATTTTTCTTAGTCGTTAAAATCTTCTCTTTCATAATAAGCCCTCCATTCTTTAAAATCATTTCTAAATTTATTTGATATCATAATGATATCACAAAGATTTTCTTTTGTCAAGATGGCTTTCTATAAAATAAGTGGGCAAGCACACGTCAACGCCCCTGTTATGTGCCAACCACAATAGCGAAGCAATATTTACCTCTATGATATAGAAGATTATTGAGAACATAAAAAATATTGCCCTTTTTTATGTTCTTATAATTTTATATATTTTTTTAATTACAAAAACCGACTTTGAAATAAAAATTCCAAAATCGGTTTTTATATTATACTATAAAGTCACTACTAGCTAATTTTCTCTATATAAATTCTCAAGTCTCGTTCACAAAAAATGAAGCAGCAATATCGTACTTTTCTCCATTAAGAGTATACTCTTTTATAATGCGGTATTCTCCATTCCCCATTATTCCGTAACAGTTCTTCCAATTCACATCCCAATATCCTGTTGTATGAGGCTCTGCACCCATTCCAACTAATGATGTTCCTATCTTGTCAACTATTGGTGCTATATCTTCCCAATTTCCATTAACAGATTTTTGTAAAGTATATGCATTTCCAAAATACAACATAGTATCACTGCTATTTGTAATAGATAATCTCGCATTCATTGCACTACTTGAAACTATTTTTACTGAAATATCTGCTGTATTGTTCATGTAAATACCTACTTCTCCTACATAAAATTCAGTTGAAATATTGTATTTTTCTCCATTAAGTATATATTCCTTTATAATGCGATATTTCCCGTCCTCCATTACTCCATAACAGTTTCTCCAATTCACATCCCAACATCCTGTTGTATGAGGTTTTGCACTTATTCCAACTGCTGATGTTCCTATATTGTCCACTATTGGTAGCACATCCTCCCAATTTCCATTTACTAACTTTTGTAAAGTATATGCATTCCCAAAATACAATTCGGAATCACTACTATTTGTAATAGATAGTTTTGCGTTAACTGCACTATTTGAAACCATTTTTACTATAATATTCGTTTTATCTGTAATATTATCTTTGGGTAATTCCGTCTGCTCAGGTGTTATAGTAGATGGAATTTTACTTTGTATTGGTATATTTGTTCTTTCTGGCGACATTGTAGCTGGTACATCACTTTGTATTGGTATATTTGTTTCCACTGGCAATGTTGTAGATGGGGTCGTTGGCACAACAGTTGCAAATGGGGTTTTCGTCACTGCTGGTTTTGATATCTTATTCTTTTTTACTGTTACACATATTACTGCTTTTGATTCCCCACTCTTGACAGTAATTTTACAAGTTCCACTCTTTACCGCCTGAAGCTTTGCTTTTTTACTTGTTACTTTTTTTACAGTAACAATTTTTTTATTAGATGACTTCCATGTTACCTTTTTATTTGCTGTTACTATTTTTTCTTTCCCTACAGTAAGTGTAATCTTGCTATTTGACACTTTTAATTTTGTTGCTGCCTGTACTCCGTTTATATTGAACGAAATCACCACTAATGTTATTGCCATAATCATTGCTGAAATTCTTTTCATAATCATCGCTCCTTTGCAATCAGATTATTACACACTTCATTATATAATATATTATACTCTCTTTCTGTATTTTCATCTTCATCGTATTTTAAATTCATTTTATTTGCTAATGCTCCTATTAAGAGTATTGTTTTTGTTTGCGTTTCTGCATCTTCATAAAGTCTCTCATAATATTCATCTTTTGTCATTCCGTACAATTGCTTTATGTATTCTTCAAATTCCATTCCGTTTATTTTAGCCGATTGTTTTGCAACTCCAGCTATATCAGCAGCTATAGCTACAATTTCATCTTCATCAATATAAAATTCACATTTTGAGATTAACTGTTCCAAAATATGTTCTTTTTTTTCTATTTCACAAGTTTCTTGATATTCATTCCCTATTTGTTTCCTTATTGCCTCTTTATATTCATCAACAGTTTTATATTTCGTAAATTTTTTAACAAAAGATTGACTCAGTTTCTGCTGACAACATTTCATAATAGAATTTACTACAATTTTAAAAGTTTCTGTTTTTCCTACCAATTCTTTCTTTGATATGTTGGAAGGCACAATAAGTTTTTCTGTATATGTTTTTCCAACAATTTTGCCAACCAACACAGTCTCTAATTGTTTATCATAATATCCTGCTCCAACCTTTAAAATTTGTTTTGGAACATGATTTATTTCTTCATTTTTCTCATTATACACAGAAAAACTAATAGATACAAAATCTCCTTTTCGAACTTTATTACGCTCATGAACTATTTCAAAAGAAGATGCGTTTTCTAATTCTTCTGCAATTCTTTTTTCCACTGCTAAATCTAATTCTTCTTCACTTAATACTTCTTGTATATCTGCAATCTTTAATCCGTTATAATTTCCTAATTTTTCTATCTTGCTATTACATACATTGTACTCTTTTAAATAATTGCTTGTCACTTGATTCACATAATTAGTTTTCTGACCTCCGCATCCAAAGGCAGAGGTCAGAAAAATTAACAGTATACCAACACAAATACTTCTATTTCTTATCAATAGATATATACCCCCATAGCATCTTCAATATTGCCACACTTGCAAACACTACTAGATGTATCATCACTTGCATCTAAAATACCTACAACCATAAAATCATTATCATACGGTGCAAATACCAGTCCACCACTATCACCACCACTTGAAATCAATGATGTATCTAGAAAGTCAGTAAATGTTCCAAGATTATCTGTATAATAAATAGTTATACTACTATATGTAACCTCTCCCGAGGTTAACTGTGTCGTCGCACCAACCTTGTATACAGGATATCCTACAGGTAAATAACTCAAATAATATCCTCCATTTGCCACATCTTCTGTATAATAAATGTTATTAGTCATTTCATACTCACTATTGGTAACTTGTACAAAAGAAGCATCCACACTACCAGAAAATTCTCTTCCTGTAATTTTACCAATTTCATCTCCATCATATTTCATAGTACAACCAACTGAGTTTCCATGTCCTGCTGTTACAAATCCATATTGATATTCTCCTGATGAAGTTAATCGAAAAGCTTTGTAACCAATACTGTACAGATGTCTCCAACCGTCTGAACTATAATATGTACTCATTCCTGCAGAAAGTGATTTTGATACTGGTTTGATATCCTTGTCTCTATTTTTATACTCAATTTGTTCAGAATCCCCAAATAGGCTTTCTAAGTTTCTTTGCTTTAACTCATCTAAATTCCGTACTTCAACTACCACAACATTGTTTTTATCATCAATTGCAACAGCACAAATGTCTCCTACTACCCCTTTCTCATTAGAAACACTTGAAATTTTTTCTTCAATAAATGATTTCACCTCTAGCAATTCATCATAACTGTTCTCTTTTTTTTCAATTTTAAGTTCCTTACTATCTGTGGCATCATAAATCTTGTTTTTGATTTTTTTAGCAGTTGATGTTGTACATACTGTTAACGTTCCTTCTGAATCTACATACGCTCCTGCATAATAATCTGGATAATCGGGTTCCTTTCCAGGTTCTGTAATATAACTCTCCATTAGATTATTATATTCCATCAATACCTCATCTTGTACATTCTCTGATGTTATATCAGAAAAATTATCACTCATTCTGTCCATCTTTTCAATTATATTGATATTATCTTCCGATGTTGCCTTTAACTCTTTGTTGCCAGTTACTGTCAGTGTCGCCATACTAGTAATAACTACCATACCCATTAACTTTTTAAAACCCATTATTCTACCTCCCTATATTAAAAGTTATTTTTTATTACTTAATTACATTCTATCAAATAATATCTTTAATGTAAATATATATTTATGATTTTACATTTCTTATAAAAATTTATTTAGTTGGATATATCATAAAACGACAATATTCGACATTTAAACTTGCAACCAATAACTTTTACTATGATTTAGATAAACAACATATAAGCATATTAAATCAAGTCTGGCTACTTAGGTAGCCTTACTGTAAATACAGATCCTTTTCCTGGCTCACTATGCACAAGAATTTCTCCCTGACATAACTCAATAATCCGTTTTACCAATGCAAGTCCCAAACCATTCCCTTCTCTTTTTCTTGATTCATCTCCTTGGTAAAACTTTTCAAAAATATGCTTTTGCACCTCTTTAGACATGCCCTCCCCTTCATCCCTAATTTTTACTTCTACATATTTTTCTTTCTTTTTTATGGATATTGTGATAACACCTTCTTCTTTGGAGTGCTTAATCGCATTATCCAAAATGTTATACCATACTTGATTTAAAATCTGTTCATTGCCTGTGTAATATAATTTGGGTAAAGAAATATCAAATTCTATCTTTTTTTTCACCCATTTATTCTCTAAAAGCAATACAACCATTCTAAGCTGTTCATCCAAACGATATTCCTTTTGGTCTAATACCTTCTCTTGATTCTCCAATTTGGAAAGTGCCAATATATTCGTAGACATCTCTGTAAGCCGTTTGGTATTTTCTAGAATAATCTCTACATACCTCTCCTTCTTATCTTCAGATAAATTCGTATTTTGCAGCAAAGTAGCATATCCTTCAATTGCAGCGAGTGGTGTTTTAAACTCATGGGATACATTTACTACAAAATCACTTTGCAAAGTTTCAATGCGGGATAAATCATAAACCATTGCATTAAAATTAACTGCCATATCTCTTATTTCTTCTATTGTTTCATTCGTAGGCACACTTACAGAAAAATCTCCTTTTGATAATCCCACAAATGCATTGCTGATTTTTTGAATAGGACGTATCATCAACCGCCCCACAAACAACGTAACCATTCCTCCAATTACCATACTTCCCAGAAAAAACATAAGAACTGGCATATGATTATCTACTGGTTTCATTGGAATAATCTCCATATAACATAATATTAATACAAGAATAAACACTCCCATTATGGTACTAAAAATAATTCCTGTAAAATAAAGCCAAAGTTTTGATTGATTATGACATATATATTTTGTTTTCTCTTTTCTTCTACTCAACACATTTCACCACCTTGTAACCAAGCCCCCGTACTGTTACAATTTGAAAATCCGTGCAATCACTAAAACGTTCCCTTAAACGGTTAATATGAGTGTTAATGGTACGTTCATCACTTTCTGTAAACATTCCCCATATTTCGTCCATAAGCTGCTGTCTGGTAAACGTACGATTCGGATATGAAAGCAGCTTATATAAAAGATAGAACTCTTTTTGTGGAAGTATCATTTCTTCCCCATTTACAGATACAGTCAACGCATCATAATAAAGTATTGTATTGCCTACCACAATCTTTTTTTCACTAGATATTTTTGCTCTCCTAAGAAGTGCCTCTACCCGAAGCACTAATTCTTTAACATTGATGGGTTTTATCATATAATCATCTGTACCAGCTTGAAATCCTTTTTGCATATCCACAAACTGGCTCTTTGCTGTTACCATTAAGATGGGAAGAGTATAATCTGCCTCCCGTAATGTTTTTGTAAACTCATAACCATCCATATTTGGCATCATAATATCTACTACAATCAAGTCTACATATTCTTTATACATAACCTCTAGTGCCTCTTTTCCATCTGCTGTGGAAATACAGGTATACCCACTATTTTCCAGTACAGTGCAAAATAATTCCTGCATATCCGCATTGTCTTCAACTACTAAAATTTTAAACATATATATTCCACCTTTCTACTACAATATATTTATAGTTAATGTTCCTAACACCCCCGTTAGGGATTTATTCGTATTTACTGATTTCGTTATAACAGTTCAAATACTCTCACTATTACATTTAATCTTTTTTCCTTTATTACCAGAGGTTTACGGCTTACGATTTGAATATCTAAAGTATATCATAAAAATATAAGTTTAGGTAAATTCTATCTCAGCCTCTCCTAGAGTTCACTCTAGATATAACTATTATGAAACACATGGCAAATGTGTGTATCTACTTGAATAGTTTACTTTAGGTTTATATTTATATGATAGAATTTGGGGGTCTACATTGCATTTATAATCTATTTTATATTATAATGGAGGCTGTTACGATTTTAAATTAAAGATTTATACACAGCAGAAGGAGGAACAAAAGTGTTATCAAAACTTAGTGTTAAAAAACCATACACCGTTTTAGTTGGTGTAGTTCTAGTTTTGGTCTTGGGATTTATGTCTCTCCGGGATATGAGTACTGACCTGATGCCAGACATGGAACTGCCTTATGCAATTGTCATCACTACATACCCTGGTGCCAGTCCAGAAGAAGTAGAAACTGCCGTTACAAAACCAGTTGAGCAGGCTATGGCAGGCATTACTAATATGAAAGAAGTCTCTTCTATGTCTAATAGTAATGTTTCCTTAGTTATTCTGGAATTTAATGAAGGGGCAGACATGAATACTGCCACCATAGACATGAGAGAAAGTCTCGATAATGTTTCAGCACAATGGAGTGACACCATTGGCAACCCCACCATCATGAAAATCAATCCAGACATGATGCCAATTATGGTGTCTGCTGTAGATTGGGATGGAAAAGATGAATTTGAACTCACTGAGCAGTTAGAAACAGCTCTATTGCCTGATATTGAAAGTGTAGAAGGAGTAGCCTCCGTAACGACTGCTGGTGAAATAGAAAAACAAATCCAAGTTATTATTCAACAAGATAAAATTGATGAAGTAAACAAAAAAGTACAAAAAGCTATATCTGGCCAATTTGATGATGCTACAAAAGAAATTGAAGAAAACAAGAATAAAATTAACAAAGGAAAAGATACCGTAAACCAACAGCAGGATCAAACCGCACAGAAGTTAGCAGACGGAGAAGCAGAGATTGCAAAAAATGCAAAAAATATTGACGAAGCACTAAAAACCATTGATGCTAATCTCAATGCTCTTACAGAAAAAGAAAACTCTATCAAAGAATCTGAGAAAGCTATAAAAACAGGTCTTGCCACCATTGCGGCCTCCAAAGTAGAATTACAAAGCACTATCACTACTTTAACAAACACAAAGAAACAACTTACCCAATTGAAATCTGGTATTGAAACCCTGCAGGCACAAAAAGAAGCAATCGAGGGACAGATAACAGTTATGGGGGAAACACCAGAATTACGAGCCCAATTAGAAACTATTGAAACTCAATTAGCTGTAATTACAAACCAGCTTTCCAGTATGGGTATGGAATTATCTGATTTAGATGCAAAAATAAGCGAAATTGATTCTGGTATAGCCCAAGCACAAGCTGGATTAAAGGAAATTAATACACAAGAAAAAACTTTGAAAAAAAACCAGACAGCTATTACAAAAGGTAAAAGTCAGATTGCTGCTGGAAAAAAGGAATTAGAAGCGGCAAAATCAAAATTAAAACAAGGTCAGATAAGTCTGGAAGAAGCAAAAACAGAATTAAGCAAACAATCTATTCTAGCTGCCATCAAACTAAGTGTAGCAGAAGTAGAAGTATCTAGTGGTTCCAATAAATTGGACGAAGCAGCTTCTACCTTAAAAGATACTAAGAAAAATGCAAAAGAAAATGCCGACATTTCAAATATTATTACTAAATCTATGGTGGAAGGTGTCCTTGCAGCAGAAAACTTTGAAATGCCTGCTGGATATATTACAGATGATGATACCTCCTATCTGGTTAAAGTAGGCGATAAAATTGACACTACTACCAGCTTAGAGGAACTGGTTATTTGTGATATGGGTATAGATATTCTAAAACCTATCCGGTTATCAGATGTAGCAGATATAGTTGTTACTGACAATTCTAAAGAACACTATACTGTAGTGAACGGCAATCCGGGTATTGCCCTTACTATGGAAAAAGCTACTGGTTACTCTACTGGTGATGTGACAGACAAACTTTTGGAACGTTTTAAACAGTTAGAATCCGAACATAAAGGATTGCATTTTAGTGTACTTATGAATCAAGGTGTTTACATTGATCTAGTAGTAGACTCTGTGGTAAATAACTTAATTGTTGGCGGTATTTTAGCAGTTATTATTTTATTCCTCTTTTTAAAGGATTTCCGCCCAACTATTATCGTTGCATGTTCCATTCCATTAAGTGTGGTTGCAGCAATTGTACTTATGTATTTTAGCGGGGTTACCCTTAATATCATTTCTCTTTCTGGTCTTGCACTGGGAGTTGGTATGCTGGTAGATAACTCTGTAGTAGTTATTGAAAATATTTTCCGTATGCGTAGTGAAGAGGGTTTTGAAATCAAAAAAGCTTCTATTGAAGGAGCTAAACAAGTGGCTGGTGCAATTTTAGCCTCAACCTTAACTACTGTTTGTGTATTTGCTCCTATAATATTTACAGATGGTATTACCAAACAGATTTTTACAGATCTTGCACTAACTCTTGCTTACTCCCTTCTTGCCAGTCTGGTTGTGAGTCTTACTTTGGTTCCAGCCATGTCTCAAGGGATGCTTCGTAGGGAGAAAGTTAAAAAAGAAGGTTTTATTCAAAAGGTACAACATATTTATGGTACTGCCTTAACCGCAATTTTAAGAAAAAAGATTCTTATTTTACTTACTTCATTGGCTTTACTTATTTTATTCATTTTCCTTGCATTTACAAGAGGAACTGCATTTATGCCTGAAATGGACAGTACCCAGATGAGTGTAACACTCTCTATACCTGAAGATACTGCCATGACAAATGAGGAATTTTACAAAGAATCTGATAAAGTTATGGAAAAATTCATGACAATTGAAGGTGTTGATACTGTAGGTGCTATGTCAGGGAATAACAGTACCATGTCCATGATGTCTTCAGGAAGTAGTGACAGCATATCGATGTATGTCTTATTAAAAGAAGATTTAGAACGTACCAATGATGATATAAAAAAGGAAATGTTAGAAAAAACAAAAGATATAAAATGTGAGGTTTCTGTGGAATCCTCCTCTATGGATATGTCTGCTCTTATGGGATCAGGTATGACAATACAAATAAAAGGAAAAGATTTAGACAAATTACTAACCATAACTACTGATATTATGAAAAAAGTAGAAAATGTAGAAGGCATCAGCTCCATTACTAATGGTATGGAAGATAGTGATCAGGAACTCCGTATTACTGTAGATAAGGATAAAGCTATGGAATATTCTTTGACAGTTGCCCAGGTATTCCAGCAAATTAGCGCTAAGTTGCAGGAAGCCAATTCTTCAACTACCATTTCTACAGATACAGATGAATTAGGCGTATATGTAAGCAGCAAGGAAGATAATACTATAACCCGGTCTGATTTAGAGAAACTTGAGATTACATATGCAGATTCTACTACACAAAAGTCAGAATCTGTTAAACTTCGTAAATTAGCAGATTTTGCTTTGGCAGATTCCCCAACCAGTATCCGCCGTGTCAGCCAAACCCGTTACATGACTGTAAACATTACTATTGATGACGATCATAACATTGGTCTTGTTAGTGATGAAGTTATGAATAAATTAAAGGACTATAAGCTTCCATCTGGTTATACTATGGAGTCTACAGGTGAAGATGAAACCATTAATGAGTCTATGGGGCAAGTAGGACTGATGATGTTTGTAGGTATCCTATTTATGTACCTAATTATGGTAGCCCAGTTCCAATCACTGCTTTCACCATTTATTATCTTATTTACCATTCCTCTTGCATTTACTGGTGGATTTATGGGATTGTATTTTAGTGGAAGTGAAGTCAGTGTCATCGCCATGATTGGTTTTGTAATGCTGGCAGGTATTATTGTAAACAATGGTATTGTACTTGTGGATTATATTAACCAGCTTCGTGCTTCTGGTGTACCAAAATATGATGCTATTGTAGAAGCTGGATGTACCCGTCTTCGTCCTATCCTTATGACTGCTATTACTACAGTATTAGGACTTCTTCCTATGCTGCTTACCTCAGATAGTGGTTCGGATATGGTAAAACCAATGGCTATTGTAACCATTGGCGGTCTAGTATATGGAACACTTCTTACTTTGTTTGTGGTTCCATGTATCTATGCAATTTTGAACCGTAAAAAAGATGAGAAACTAATTGAATATATGGAAGATTAAAAAGGAAGGAGCATATCGCAATTGCGATATGCTCCTTCCTTATGTGATAAATCTTTATTCTAGCTTTCATTTTTGTTTATATCTCCAGACTAAACATTTTGCATTAAAATAATTAAAATATAGTATTATACCTTCTCTACAGGTATCCAAATTTCATTGTAATCATCATCCGAATTTTCGCATGGTGGTGTGTACATCTCAATATTGTAGTTTCCTGCAAGTTTATATGCCTTGCAAGATGGCAACCACTCGCTCCATATCTTTGTATTCACATCCTGCAATGCTTTTGGTAATGCTCCCCGGCAAGGAAATACAGCCCATGTACCTGCTGGAATCACTTTTGTTTCGTACCCCTCTGGAATCTCATTCCATGGAATATAGTTATCAGCAATGAGATAATCGAAGTATTCTCCGTCATTGTCCATACATATTCCATACATGCCACACACAACTTCATTTTCACCACTTTCCATATGCTCCTGCCAGAACTTAGGAATCTCACTATACGATGTTTCTGTGTTGAATTTACGTAACTTTCCCATCACTGTAAATTGTGCCTTTTCAATAATTTTGTACTCTAACATAGTACCGCCCTCCAATGTAAGTTTAATTTTCAGCGGTGCAAAAGAATTCAGATTACTGCCTTTTTTTCTAGCTACAGAAGGACTTATTCCATGAAATTTAATAAATGCTCTGGCAAAACTGTCTGGCGAATCATAACCATATTTCATTGCAACATCAATAACTTTAATATTAGTAGAACAAAGTTCCTGTGCAGCCATTGTCAAACGGCGATTTCTTATATATTCACCAATTGTAAACCCACATAATACATTAAAAATTTTTTGAAAATAGAAACTTGACACATGTGCTTTATCAGCAATTACATTTATGTCTATGTTCTCTGTCAAGTTCTCTTCAATATATGCGATTGCATTGGTAATACCCTCATTCCATCCGTTCATAAGACACTCTCCTTCTTTGTTTCGCTGTAATTACATTATACAAATAGGTGTATTTATTTTCCCGACACTTATTGTTATCTTGTGTGGGGTTATAGGCATTTATTACCTGATAATTAAAATTTACACATCTTTGCTCTAGTGTCATATGATTTACTCCACTATACATCTCTGGATTTTCATCAAAAACATCATTTTTCCAAAAACAAACAGGACATATACCATTCAACATCTTCTTCTGTCCCAGTTAATGTATAGTAACCACAACACCTGCACATGTCATTGTCTCATTAAATTCACCTCCACACATACCTGACTCTTTTGATACCCCCACATACTGTAGTTCATTCTTGGAAAAACAAAATGTTTTAGCATATTTTAAAAAAAATCAAGTGTTACAATCATAATACAAAAATACATGTTATGTGTCAATTAAACTTTATTATTCATAAACATTCTTATGATTGCGAACACAATTATTGTATGATATAATTAACTATATTTATTTTGAAGTTCAGATTTAATTTCATAATGTTAGCAAACGACTGCAAATTTTTTACCAAATCTTTGGATATCAGCACAAACAATAAATATAGTTATATTAAAATAATCATTATATTGTAAAGATATAAACTATATATTACAAAAAAGAGAAAACGGAAGCTGTACAAGTTTTATTTACTGTTTCAGGAAGCAAGGTGATTACAAATGATGACAAAAGGCTATCAGAACATGAATGTTTATGAAGCTGTGCAACAACGGTTTCATTATCTATTTCGTGAGTTCAAGAACATTTATATATCATTCAGCGGAGGAAAAGACAGTGGTGTTTTACTGAATCTGCTTTTAGATTTTAAACGCAAGTTCTACCCTGACCGCAGGATAGGGGTGTTTCATCAAGATTTTGAAGCACAATATACTGTAACTACAGAATATATCACAAGGACTTTCAAATCCCTTGAAGATGAATGTGATCTATATTGGGTCTGCCTGCCAATGGCAACTAGAACCGCTCTCAGCAGCTATGAAATGTATTGGTACCCTTGGGATGATTGTAAAGAAGAAATATGGGTTCGCGAAAGACCAGACTATCCTTATGTTATTACAATAGATAATCCCTTCCACCATTATCATTATCGTATGCACCAAGAAGACTTAGCAAAACAATTTGGGCGTTTTTATAAAGAAGAACATGGAGATGAAAAAACAGTCTGCCTGCTTGGTATCCGGGCAGATGAGTCGTTACAGAGATATAGTGGAATTGTAAATAAAAAGTATGGATATAAAGGTGAATGCTGGATTTCTAAACAATTTAAAGATGTGTGGAGTGCTTCACCTCTTTACGATTGGTCAAATCAAGATATATGGGTAGCAAATTACCAGTTTGATTATGATTATAACCAACTCTACGATTTATACTATAAAGCAGGTTTAAAGATAGATCAGATGAGAGTAGCTTCACCATTCAACGATTATTCAAAAGATTCTTTAAATTTATACAGAGTGATTGATCCTGAAATCTGGACAAAACTTGTAGGACGGGTTCGCGGAGCTAATTTTGGTTGTATTTACGGTAAAACTAAGGCAATGGGATATCGTAACATTTCTTTGCCTCAGGGACATACTTGGAAATCCTATACTCAGTTTTTATTAGATACACTTCCAACTAGACTGCGGAACAATTATGTCAGAAAATTTAATAGATCTATTGAATTTTGGCATAAGACTGGCGGAGGACTTGAAGAAAACGTTATTGAAGAACTAATTGAACATGGATATCATATTCGGCGCAATGGTGTTTCAAATTATACCTTGATGAAAAATTCAAGAATTGTATTTATTGGCAATATTCCCGATGATACAGATGATATCAAATCTTCAAAGGATATTCCTAGTTGGAAAAGAATGTGTTATTGTATTTTAAAAAACGACCACATTTGCCGTTTTATGGGATTTGGTATGACGAAACAGGAACAAGTAAAAATAGATAAGATAAAAAGAAAATACGGAGAGATGCTTAATGAACGAAAATAAATTTATAAGCCCAGTATACAATATTCTTACTGTACCATTTGAAAAAATTATACCCAATACATATAATCCGAATAATATAGCTCCCCCTGAAATGAAGCTACTTTATGATAGTATTAAAGAGGACGGCTATACCATGCCCATTGTATGCTATTATTCTAAAAATGATGATTTGTATGCCATTGTAGATGGATTTCACCGTTGGCGTGTAATGAAAGAATATCCCGATATCTATGAGCGTGAACACGGAATGATGCCTGTATCTCTCATTGACAAGCCATTTTCCAGCCGTATGGCAAGCACAGTCCGCCATAACAGAGCAAGAGGTTCACATGACGTGGATCTTATGAGCAATATTGTCAAAGAATTGCATGAATTAGGTAGAAGTGATGCATGGATATCCAAACATTTAGGTATGGATAAAGATGAAATCCTACGCCTAAAACAGATAACTGGTCTCGCTTCTTTGTTTAAGGATGTAAAGTTTGGACAGGCATGGAAGCCAGTTGAAGAATTGTATGAAGGTAAAAGGACTGATATGGACATATAATCTAATGATTAACCTTGTCTTGTATATTGCTTCCTTCCCCATAATTTTTAGATAAAATAATATTTCTTGTACTTATAAATTATAAGCCGCTTTCCTTTTCAATTAATTCAAAAACCAGGAAAATAGTACTTTTCCTCGTTATGGAAATAGAAAAAGTCCTCCACTTTATATCAAAGAAACAATATTTTTAATCGACTATATTTTTAATTTGCAATCGTATTCACCAGTTTTACAAACTCACTCTTATACATATCCTTGCTTGTATCTGTCTGTTTTGCAAGTTGTACCACCTGATTCAATGAACCTTCTCCAATATACGGACTTTTCCTAAGTATCATACCAAATTCTGCAACTGCCATGGCAAAAGATAGGTCATTTGAAACATCAGTACTATAATTTCTATTATCGCAAATATAGGAAAGTTCTGTGCTTTTTTTGTCTTCTGGTTTTTTATATCTTTTTTTAAAGTCATCCAATTATAAGTGTTATCTTCTTTGGTCAACTCAGTTTTATCTGATATGTTAGAATTTCTATAAGTATCTGTCATCTTTACTTCATATAACACAGTAACGGTATGTCCTGATCCAATTTCACCAGCATCTTTTATATCATCTTCAAAATCTTCTTTTTCCATTACTCTGTTTTCATAACCAATTAACCGATATTCTTTTACTACATCTGGGTTAAATGCTGCCTGCTACAATCCAAACTTCTTCCAATCTTCTTTACAAGAAATAATAGGAATCCAACAATCTAATTCAAATGGCGCAGTCTCGTATGGTTGTGCATAACCATCTATAATAGCTGTTCCAACGCATTTAATATGTATTCTATTATCTCTAACCTCAACTATTGTTAATCTATAATTCTCTAACGGCTCATGTTCGTATACATAAAAACTATCTTCCCGTTCTTGTGCTTCATCAACTGTTTTTACTTCAAAATGCTCTCCAGTCAAATCTTCTATATTCTTTACACTAGTTGCAATATGATTTATACATATACTAGGAGCAATATTCTCTCCCCTAAAATTATTTCTATGAAAACAACAGTCAAAACTATATTCTAATCCAGCCTCTTCCTCTGAAATAAAAAATGCAGTATCTCTGATTTTTGTGTTTACTTCAAATGATATGCCATCTAAAAGTAACTCCTGCTCTATATTTCCATTTTCTGTATTTATATTGATGTCTTTAAACATATTAAAAACCTCACTGTCATCCATTTGATTAAATGCAATTTTATATACTCTTGCCCATTCAAAGACAGCTGCCAATAAATATAATATAAATACGATGATTCCAACATCTTTGCAGCTATTATCACCTACTATGCCAATTATCATAAACATAGCAGATATAAACAAAAGAGGAAAGAATCTTAGCAAATTTGAAAATATACCGCTTAAAAAAACTATTATTTTAAATTTCCAATTCATTTTTCACTTCCTATTCTTCTATTCTAATCTTAATATATTGTTCCAGCATTTCTGCTGTACGGCTAATGCCTAATTTACTACTATTGATTGATATATCATAATTTCGGGAATCTCCCCATTTAACAGTGCAATAATAGTTGTGATATGCCTTTCGTTCCTTATCATTGCGCTTAATTAATGTTTCTGCCTGTGACTGGGATATTTCATTGATTTTTGCAATTCGTTTGATTTTTGCATCCATATCCGCTAATACAAAAAAAGATATTAAGCCATCATAATTTTTTAGTATGGATTCTGCACACCGTCCAACCACAACAAAAGAATCTCCATTATCTGCCTTTTTTTTCAAGTACTCAAACTGCATATTCGCAATATTTTCCTCTGGAGAATTACTGTATCCTCTTATGGTTCTTGAAAACCATGGATTTTTAGGTAATTCATCATATCTTTTAATATGTTCTAGTGGTATATTTTTTTCATCTGTAATTTCCCTTAACAAATTGTGGTCATATAATGGTAATCCCAATTTTTCTGCTATATGCTCCGCAATAACATGACCTCCACTGCCAAATTCACGACTCACTGTAATAATTAATTGTTTTGACATAATACCCCTCCTAAAAATATCTTATAAATATTACTATCATAGATATTATTAATACTAATATGGTTGCTGGTACAACTTTTCTACAGTATTCCCCCCAGCTAATTGGATAACCTTCCCTTGCGGCAACAGAAGTACCTACTACGTTTGCAGATGCCCCAATTGGTGTAGCACTTCCTCCTATATCAGTTCCCATAGACAATGCCCACGCCAAAACAGAAAGACTCGTATTTTGTGTAACAGAAAGACTTCTGATAATTGGTATCATCGTAGCTGCAAATGGAATATTATCCACAAATGCACTGGCAATCGCAGACACCCATATAATTATTGCAATCATCAGCTTAATATTTCCACCACTGACTTTTCCAATAAATGTTGCTATAACCTCCAAAACTCCAGTTTCCTCCAAACCACCTACTACCACAAACAGTCCTATAAAAAATAATATTGTCTCATAGTCAATACTCTTTATTATTTTTACAGCATTTTTAAAAAAAGCAAGTAAGGTAACTACTGCAATAAATAATCCAATAAATGCTACTGTTAATCCTGTATAAGCATGTGTTACAAGTAAAAATACAGCACATAAAAAAATAATGCAACTAATAATAAACCCTTTTTTATTTGTAATCGCTTTTTTCGGATCTGGATAATCAGTAACACTTCTTTGCTTGTCAGCCTGACTACTAAGTTCCCTACGGAAAATAACATAAAAATATATGATTATAACAATCAACGAGATACCTGCTATAAGCCCTGTATTGAAGATAAAATCTCCAAATGAGTAGCCCAGTGAAGTTCCAATAATAATATTAGGCGGATCTCCACACATGGTAGCAGACCCTCCAAGATTTGCACAAAAAATTTCAGACAGTATCATCGGCACTGGATTAAATTTTAACAACTGTGACAATTCCACAGTAACTGCTGCAAGGAACAAAATTACAGTGATGCTGTCAATAAACATTGCTAATACAGCAGACATAATCATAAAGGTAATAAAAATAGGAATCGTCTTATAATGTACTAAATTGGCAATTCTCATACAAAGCCATCGGAAGAACCCAGCCATTGCCATCCCTTCTACCATAACCATCATTCCAACAATGAAAATAATAGTTGCCCAATTAATGCCAGTAGCAGATTCTGTACTTTCCCCTGCCTGATACCAAAAATCTATGTTGAAAATGCTTTGAATATTCAGCGTGTCCATAACGGCATCTATACTGTGCATACAAATTCCAAAAACTACAACTAATGTCAATAAACCACAACATAATGTGGTAATGTGTCGTTCAAATTTTTCTGTGATAATCAAAACAAACATCCCCAGAAAAATAAGAACTGCAAAAATTTGTGCTGTCATATTGTTCCTCCTGCTTTACTAATTTTTCTTTGTCTCATGCTTGCCACAATTCCCTTTTCATAATTTTTTATATGTGTTTTACATTCCCTCACAAGCCATTTCCCAGCAAATGTTACTGTAAATTCATGTGATTGGTATATCAGCCATTCATACGACTGGTCAAATATATATCGTTCAGAAAAATATGGAAACACAAATCCATCTTCGTCTTGTTGTAATATATCCTCCAGAAAAGTATCCGAATAATACACATTGTCTAATTCTGGAATAATACATACTTTGCATATTTGATTCCTCGCAAAAATATTTTTTATACTGTGTAATCTTTCCTCATCTTCTAAAAAATTTGCTTCAAATGAAATCACATCAATCTCTGAATTAATTTCCTGTAATGGATACCAAAAAGTGACATATTTACTTACCACTGTCTCGGATAATTTAGAAAAAAATTTTTTTTATTTGCTTAGATTTTAAATCATCAAGTGTATATTCCATATATTCATCTACTTCCTGCACTGGTTATTTGTTAAAATTTTCCTAATTCCATTGTATCATAGGATTAAAACTTTTTCTATTACTAATTGACACTCTGATTTATAATATTTTCAACCATATTTGTATATTCTAACATAACCATTCAGTCAAAACACACATTTACTGTATGTTTCATAAGAACACAAATGCATAACCAAACCTCAATTATTGATGTCCTATATTGCCTACCTCTGCTACCACAGCTAGAATCCACTTTGCAGCGTTACCAATCTGCAATTATCATCCATACATGCGTACATTATTACATCAGCAACATCTTTCTAATAGTATCCGCATAATACTCTGCTACCTGCTTATCAAAGGGAATAACACGAGACCACATCCGCAATCCCTGATAGTAATACAAAATTAACTCAGAAACTTGTTCCGCATTTACCTTTTTAAACTCTTTCATTTCCATTCCATAACGAATCAAACTTATCCAACGCTTTTTTGCATTTTTATGTATATGGTTAAAAAATTCTCCATTTCCTAGATTCGCATACTCATATATGGCAAGACTTAGAGATAACTCCTTATCCATGATTTCTCCTTTTATCTCCCAAAGCATATCTTCCAAAATAGCTTTGGCACTTTCCTGTTTCCTAATACGGTCAGCTATCACATATTCTTTTGATAAAATTTCAGAAAAAATCTCCCCTGTGCTGGAATAATACCGATATAATCCGCCTCTGCTTAATCCTGTTTTTTTACAAATGTCGGTCATTGTCACCTCCTTAAAACCTTTATCTGCAAACAGTCTATACGCTTCCTGCCGAATTCTTTCTTTCGTATTTTCTGCTTTAGCTCCCATTCTACAAACCCATCTCCTCTCGTAAAAGAGAATACATACAATAAGAATGAATATTTCCATTTTTATAAACTCCATTACGCATGGTGCCTTCATAGGTAAATCCTGCCTTTTCCAAAACACATCTTGAACCAACATTAAATTCATAGGGTTCTGCAAAAATACGAACAATATCAAATGCAGCAAACGCCTCTCTACAAATTATCTTCACTGCTTGGGAGGTAATCCCCTGTCTCCAGTAATCTTCTGAAAGCCAATATCCCAACTCACCTGATTTCTCATATACATCATCCTTAACAAATATACCTATACTGCCCACTGCTTCCCCATCAACTACAATGGCACGGGTAATTTGATTTTTTCCTTCCTTTAAAATACAATCATTCACATACCATTTGGCATCTTCCAGTACATAAGGATATGGAAATGTATTTCTTAGATTCGCTGCAATATTAGGATTATTAGCTGCCCTTGCGATTGTTTTGGCATCTTCTTTTCTCCATTCTCTTAATAAAAAATCTTTCATTAATATTCTCCTTTTAAAAAACGACACTATTGTCTTTTTAATTATACGACAACTGTGTCGCTTTTTCAAGAAGATTTGTACACATCCAAAGCGGATCGTTTTTACTTTATAGGACGAACTTTCTTATAAACCTGACATGCTGCCTTCGGCAGTAACACCACCATAAATGAAAGTAAAAAACAGACAGCATTGCTTTATTAGCAATACTGCCTGTCTGTAACAATTCAGATACCCTCTCTATTACGCCTGTTTCTATATATCTTCAATTATTTCTTTGTAATATATCCCTTAGCTTTTAAAGTTTCTGCACATAATACAGCTCCACCTGCTGCACCACGTACTGTATTATGGGATAATCCAACAAACTTCCAGTCATAAACACTATCCTCACGAATACGTCCAACGGAAATACCCATTCCATTTTCGTAATCTACATCTAAAGTAACCTGAGGACGGTTCTCCTCTTCCATTACCTGAATAAACTGCTTAGGTGCACTTGGAAGGTCTAATTCCTGTGGTAATCCCTTAAAGTTCACTAGTTTCTCTACTAATTGTTCTTTTGTTGGATTCTTTCTGAACTTAACAAATACAGCTGCTGTATGTCCATTCAATACAGGTACACGGATACATTGACAGGTAATCTTAACATCATCTGCCTTCTTAATTACACCATCCTCAATTTTCCCCCATATTCTAAGAGGTTCTTGTTCTGATTTTTCTTCTTCTCCGCCAATGAATGGAATAATATTCTCTACCATTTCTGGCCAATCTTTAAATGTCTTTCCTGCACCAGAAATTGCCTGATAAGTAGTTGCTACTACTTCATACGGCTCAAACTCTTTCCAAGCTGTAAGTACTGGAGCATAACTTTGGATAGAGCAGTTTGGTTTTACTGCCACAAAACCTCTTTTGGTTCCAAGTCTCTTCTTCTGGAATTCAATAACCTCAAAATGTTCTGGGTTAATTTCTGGCACTACCATTGGTACATCTGGTGTCCATCTATGTGCACTATTATTAGAAACAACAGGTGTTTCCGTTTTAGCATACGCTTCTTCGATTGCCTTGATTTCGTCTTTACTCATATCCACTGCACTGAATACAAAATCAACAGTCTTAGCAACTTCTTCTACTTCATTTACATTATGAACGATAATCTTCTTTACTGCTTCTGGCATTGGAGTAGTCATCTTCCAACGATCTCCTACCGCCTCTTCGTAAGTCTTTCCTGCACTCCTTGGGCTTGCTGCAATTGTTACAACCTCAAACCATGGATGATTTTCCAATAATGCAATAAATCTCTGACCTACCATTCCTGTTCCACCAAGGATACCAACTTTTAACTTTTCGCTCATGTAATTACCTCTTTCTGTCTTATAGTCTTATTTACCAGTTCGTATCGTTCTGCTACACAGGCATTATAGTCGAAAGAACCTGCTTCATACAATATGATACTTCTGGAAAATTTATTGTTCGCACCTACAATAGTGCTTACCATAACGAAAAAATCTCTTTTCGGACATGTCTTTATCACGCGTACAAATGTCCGTCTGTTAAAAATATTACACTATTTTTATCGAAAATGCAAACTTTTATTTTTCTTTTCTCTATATTTATAAGAATTATACAATATATACATAATGTATCCATATTTATTATGTACTTTTCACAATAACTCAGCACTTTAAAAAACTATTCTAAAAAGCAAATGTAACTATTCAGTACCATGACATTACTAAATTTTACAAAACACATAGGAAATGCATGTTTCTACCTGAATAGTTACAAAACACCCATGCCTCGCACTGTGGCATAAATGAAAGTTGATTGCTACGTGCTTCGCACTCTCACAATCACCAACTGTATTCACATGGGTGTTTCGTAAACGAGAATGCAAAAAAGTGAATATGAATATATAGAAATAAACCACAAAAATTACTGTCTAAAAATATAATCTGGAATACCCTCTTTATATTCTACTTTTAACTCACCTTCTATTAAAGGTTTTAAATATTCTACCAACTCTGGTTTTACATCATTGCCTGCCTCATTAATCCACTCCAACGGGATTTTCTTTTCCTTGTTGGCAACTTGTGACACTGGTACTGTTATATATTCTACCCGATAAGGGTCATTAGAAATTCTTTTTAGAGATGTCATTTCTTCTGTACGTCCATTTAATACAGCATCCACTGCCTTTTCTCCCAAATGAAATGCCTCTGAAACATCTGTTGCTGAAGAAATATGCGCTGCACAACGCTGTAGAACATTCAACTCAACAGAGCGGACCTTACATCCAATCTCCTGTTGTACCAAAGATTCCAGATATTTTCCATTTCCACTTAACATAACATGCCCAAACTGGTCTGTCTTTGTAGATTTTGCAGAAATATATTCCCCGTTTTCATCATGGATTCCTTCAGAAACAGCTACAATTACCTGTTTCCTATGTTTTAATTCTTCCTTAATATCCTCAATAAACTGTTTGCAACTAAAATTGCTTTCTGGCAAATAAATCAAATGAGGTGCCTCATTATAGGAATTTCTTGCCAGCACAGATGCAGCAGTAAGCCACCCTGCATTTCTTCCCATAATCTCTACAATCATTACACTCTGCATATAATAAATATAAGTATCATGAGACATTTCCAAGATAGAAGTAGCAATATATTTTGCAGCAGATCCAAACCCTGGTGTATGGTCAATCTTCATCAAATCATTATCAATCGTCTTCGGAATGCCAATAACCTGAATATCTATACCCTTGTCTTTTGCATAACTTGATACCTTATTTACAGTATCCATAGAATCATTTCCACCAATATACAGGAAATAATTAATATTATTTTTTTCCAACAGTTCAAAAACCCGTTCCATATCTGAAGGGTCCTCCTTTGGGTCTTTCAGCTTGTATCGGCAGGAACCCAGATACATAGATGGTGTGATACGAAGCTGTTCTAATTTCTTTTCATTTCCCTTAAATTCCTTTGTTAGGTTTATAAGCTGGTCATCCATAAGTCCTTGTATTCCATTTATCATACCATATACTTGTCCAATTTTTTCACTATTAAATGCAGCACTCAACACTCCTGCAAGGCTTGCATTAATAACCGTGGTTGGACCACCAGACTGCCCTACTAATACATTTCCTTTCATGAACAATTCCTACCTTTCTCAATTTGTTTGTAATTGGGTGGCTGTGAAGCTCAAGATTATTTAAACTAATGAGAATTTTACAATTACCAATTTGTCTATATCTTTTCAAAATTTCTCAGCAATTCGCATCTCATTTAGTTGTTTCCCATAACGCTCCAATAAATACTGTAAATCTGAGATATTTTCTATCTCATTAATATTCCCACGCAGTTTGGCAGATTGAGGATATCCTGTGGTATACCAAGCTACATGTTTTCGCATTTCTCTCATACCAATATAATCTCCTTTAAAATCTATCTGCATCTGTGCATGGCGCATTATTGTCTCTATTACTTCCTCAATTGGCGGTTTAGGCAAGATTTTACCAGTTTGTAAATATGTTTTTGTCTGTCGGAAAAGCCAGGGATTTCCCCGGACACCTCTGGCAAGCATCACACCATCGCATCCAGTTTCCTCTAACATTCTCTTAGCATCTTCTGGTTCAAAAATATCCCCATTTCCTATAACAGGTATAGAAACGGCCTCCTTCACCTTACGAATAATCTCCCAGTCTGCCTTTCCACTATAATATTGTTCTCTGGTTCTTCCATGAACTGCTACTGCAGCACCTCCACTATCTTCCACAATTTTTGCTATCTCTACTGCATTTGCATCCTCTGCCCCAAATCCCTTTCGGATTTTTACAGTAACTGGCTTTTCCAAGATTTTTGTCATACTGGATACTATTTCTCCTACCAGCTTAGGATTCTTCATAAGCGCAGAACCCTCTCCATTATTTACTACCTTTGGCACTGGGCATCCCATATTGATATCAATCACGTCAAAGTTTCTCTGCTCAATCTGTTTTGCCATTTCACTCATAATCTTGGGATCTGCTCCAAATAATTGCAGTGCCACAGGTCTCTCTGCCTCATCCACTTCCAAAAGAACTTCCGTATTTTTATTTTTATATAAAATCCCTTTTGCACTTACCATTTCTGTATAAATAAAATCTGCCCCTTGTTCCTTACACAATATACGAAATGGCAGGTCGGTGACTCCTGCCATTGGTCCAAGAAACAGATTGCCTTTCACTGTAACATTTCCAATCTGAATACTCATAACATCCCTTTCGTTTGGTTTACTCCCTTTATCGATTATATTCATAAATAATACGAAGTCCCTCTAATGTCAAGTCTTTATCATAAACATCAATACAGTCTGTCTCATCAGAAATTATCTTTCCCAGACCTCCAGTAGCAACCACTTTCATATCAGGCAATTGTAATTCCTGCTTTAACTTTTTAATTATATACTCTGTCTGTCCCACACTTCCATAGAATAAACCTGCCTGCATACTACTTACTGTGTTTTTGGCCAAAATAGTATCTGGCTTCTTAATTTCAATCTCTGGAAGCATAGCTGTATCTTTCCAAAGTGCATTGGCAGAAATGCGGATACCAGGACTGGTTACTCCTGCAATCAAGGCACCCTGTTCTGTAATCACATCATGGGTTGTGGCTGTACCAAAATCAATCACGATAACAGGACCGCCATAAATCTCATAAGCAGCTACTGCATCCACAATTCGGTCAGCACCCATTGATTTGGGATTGGCAATTGCAATGTTAATTCCTGTTTTAATTCCTGCACCAACAATAATGGGATTAACCGCAAAGTATTTTTTAATACCATTCGTAAAAGAATGCATAATATTAGGCACAACTGATGAAATAATTACGTCCTTTATTTTCTTTGCGTCAATAGCATTCTTTTCTAATAAATCAATCAAGAAAATTCCATATTCATCTGAAGTTCTAGGAATCTTCGTAGTCATACGAAAAGTACCAAGTAATTTTTTTCCTTCAAAAACACCCAATGTAATATTAGTGTTTCCTGCATCTACAACTAAAATCATTTTTGTTTCTCCTATATACGAAATTAGTAACTGTTCCGAACTATAAACAGCAACTATTATTTCCTGTTTCTAAGTGTTGTTATGCATTCATTATACCAAAAACTGTATAGAAATCAATTTTTTAACAAAAATAATGCCATAATTTTTAGCTTCTTTTTCTATATGTATTATTAAAATTATAAACATCAGTCTATAAAATATATGCACTTATCCAACATATTAAAAGCTACTATTAATTCTGCGTATCTATATTCCTTTTTATTTAAAGCTAACTGTTTAGGAGCACGAACAGTTAGCTTTCATCATCGTTTTCATAATCATAAAGAAACTGTCCAAAACTTTCTGCAATTATTTCTGTAACTTTATAATCCTCAGATAACTCTACAACAGGACATTCATTATTTCTCATCCTGCTAATATCTAAACAGCAGAAAGTATCCTCCCAATAACTAATAATTATAAAATTATCAGGCAACCCCACACTACGCTCTGCCTTTGTTGCCTTTACCACATTTTCCTCTTCAATATCTGTAATTCCAAAAATAATTTCTCCCCCAACATCCCCTGCACCAAAATCACTTAAAAATGCTCTATAACTTTCTGGAAAAACAACTGATAATTCTTTCATTGCACACTCTATTTCGTCTTTTGAAGTTCCTCCAGCATACTCTACAGCTTCCATATCCATAAGTTCTTTTGCCTTTTTATAAAATTTCATAAAAACCTCCTCCTTGCTTTTTCTGCCTCTACTGGATTTAACCATTCAAGAGATTTAATTATCTTATCACGAGCGTTATCTGTATTTCCCCACCAATCCCATCCTGATTGGTCCATTCGTTTTAATATTACTGGTTTAAATACCTTTTGCAAACGAAAATTTACTACATACTTTCGTGCAATTACAATTTCAATATATCTGTGGGAATGTCTGGGAGTACCTATAACCAGTATACTTTCATGTCCCATTCCGCCATAAATTAAATTTACATAAACTTTTGCATTAGGGCGAAACTGTTTATTTCCGCACCTCAATTCATGATTTTCTCCATATTCATGTTCTTCAACAATATTGCCAACAAGGCACCATTGCCATTCTTGCTCAGCGGATTTTTCTTCTTTTATCCTTTCCATAATGTATTTATCACCTCATGAACTTGATTCTATATATCCTTTTCCATAACAAAATTCCGATTTCCACTTTAATTACACTAATTATTAGTACTTACTAATCTATATTTTCATAACGCCGCTATTGTTTATTATAGCAAACTTAATAAAACAATTTCCTCTAACGTAAAAAGCAGCTATAAATGCAGCGAACAGTACTTTTATATAATATTAGGTGCTATCGACACTTCCCAAATATTAGCAGACATGAAAATATCCATACACCTCAATTATAACAAAGCCTTTATTATAAGTTCTAAACTTACATTAAAGGCTTCATTCATATTAAGACTATGGATGCTTAAAACTATTCCATATATCATAATTGCAAACTCTCTTCTTTTATTCCAACAGTTCTGATACATCCTGCCCTAGGATAAAAGCTTTATAATAAATTTCCAAACTTTCTAACAGTTCTTTTTTGCTCTCTCGTAATTGTTTAATTTTTAACACACTGCCAATATCATCATAAAGTAAATCTTCTTCATAAGAGTTAGTTACAAACTCCAGATTCCCCTCTTCGTCAAAAATAAGTGTTAAAATTCCTCCAATTTCCGCTGTATAAAGCACACACATAATTTGTAACTCCTCCCTGATTGATTCAGGAAGTCCTGCAAACCGTTCATTCAAGTAATATTTCTCCTCGTATGCACTAGAGGCACACAACACCATATCCTCCATAAATTAGTCTCCTATCTATCATCCAATGGAACATAAGGCTTGTGTTTTGATACAGACTTATAAGCTGGACGAATAATCTTACCTTCGTTAATAATCTCTTCAATACGATGTGCACTCCAGCCTGCAATTCTTGCGATGGCAAAAATTGGTGTATACAATTCAGGCGGCAAATCCAACATACTGTATACAAATCCACTGTAAAAGTCCACATTAGCGCTAACACCTTTGTAAATTCTTCTTTCCTTTGCTATAACCTCTGGTGCCAGCCGCTCTACCATTGAATATAATTCAAATTCCTGCATTCTTTCCTTTTCTTTTGCAAGACTTTGTACCAATCCCTTGAAAATCTCTGCTCTTGGGTCTGAAATAGAATATACCGCATGACCCATACCATATATGAGCCCTTTTTTATCAAAAGCCTTCTTATTCAATAAATCTGACAGATATTGTCTGACTTCTTCTTCATTTGTCCAGTCGCTAACTTTTTCTTTCATGTCTTCAAACATACGGACTACCTTGATATTTGCTCCTCCATGCTTTGGACCTTTTAAGGAACCTAGCGAAGCTGCCACGGTAGAATAAGTATCTGTACCAGAAGAGGTTACCACATGTGTAGTAAAAGTAGAATTATTTCCACCACCATGCTCTGCATGAATAATAAGTGCAATATCTAAAATCTGTGCTTCGAGTTTTGTAAATTTGCTATCCGGACGAAGCAAGTGTAAAATATTCTCAGCAGTAGAATACTCTGCGTTAGGCTGATGAATAAACAAGCTATTACCATCATGATAATGACTATATGCCTGATAACTATATACAGCAAGCATTGGGAACAATGCCACAAGCTGTAAACATTGTCTTAAAACATTCTCTACAGAAGTATCATCTGCACAATTATCATAGGAATATAAAGTAAGCACACTTCTTGCTAATGCATTCATCATATCGGCACTAGGAGCCTTCATAATAACATCTCGGACAAAACTAGTTGGTAAATCTCTACGGTAATCTGCCAACAACTTCTTAAAAGAATCAACCTGTTCTTTATTCGGAAGTTCTCCAAATATTAGAAGATATGCTGTCTCTTCAAAACCGAAACGGTCCTCTTTTAAAAATCCATTTGTTAATTCTTCAATATCAATTCCCTGAAAATATAACTTCCCCTCACAAGGAATCATATCATGGTCTACAATTGTATAAGAGCGAATCTCCGAAACCTCTGTAAGTCCGGTTAATACTCCCTTTCCGCTTACATCTCTAAGTCCTCTTTTTACATCATATTTGGAGTAATACTCAGGATCAATCACTGCATTCTCCTTGCAAATCTTTGCAAACTCCAAAATCTCTGGGGTCATTTCTAAATAATCTGCCATGTAATTCTCCTCTCTTTTTTTATTTAATAAGAATATTTCTATCCATTATCAATACACTAATTTTTATTATAACAGAAAAATGCCCCCAGTGGGACATTTTTCTAAATTTTTAATAAAATCTTAAGTTTTATACACACATTCTGTATCCTCAATTATTTATATCTTATATTACAGGACTTACACTATCTCGATATATTACATTTCTCCTAAAGTAGCAACCATTACAGCCTTAATTGTATGCATACGGTTTTCCGCCTCATCAAAAATAACTTCTGCATGCTCCTCAAACAATTCTTCTGTTACCTCTTTTCCTTTCACAGCTGGGAGACAATGCAGTAAAATAGTGTTATCCTTTCCAGTCTTAGCAAACAAATCATGATTTACTTGATATGGCTGCAAAAGAGCAATACGTTCTGCTGATTTATCTTCTTCTCCCATAGAACACCATACATCTGTATAAATTGCATCTGCATCTTTAACAGCTTCTAAATCATCAGAAATGGTTATAGTTCCACCTGATTCACTAGCATAACCTTCACAAAGAGAAACCAATTCATCTGTTGGCCAAAGCTCCTTTGGTGCTAATATAGTAAAATGCAGCCCCATTTTTGCACTGCCAATCATAAGACTGTTCGCCATATTGTTTCTTCCATCACCTACATATACAAAATGCAAACCTTCCAATTTTCCAAATTGCTCCTGTAGAGTTAAAAAATCTGCAAGAATTTGTGTTGGATGGTACTCATCTGTTAATCCGTTCCATACTGGAACTTTGCTGTATTTGGCAAGTTTTTCTACTGTATCTTGTTTAAAGCCACGAAATTCAATTCCATCAAACATTCTGCCAAGAACACGAGCGGTATCTTCTACACTTTCTTTATGTCCTAACTGAATGTCATCCTTTCCAAGATATTCTGGATGCCCGCCTTCATCAATACATCCAATCGTAAAAGAACAACGGGTTCTGGTAGAAGGCTTCTCAAAAATCAAAGCAATATTTTTTCCCTTTAGACTGTTGCCAGTAATTCCTTGTTTCTTTTTATTCTTTAAATCTGCTGCAAGGTCTAACAAATAAGCAATCTCTTCTTTTGTAAAATCTTTTAATGTTAAAAAACTACGTCCCTTTAAATTCATAACAATATCCTCCTTTAACTCATTTCTTTATATCAGATGAGATAAGCACCTGTCTAATATAGCCTTCGGCGGATGGCAGACATGTAAAATAGAATTATGTCAGCGGAGCTGACCTACACACCGACACAAAAAAGCCAAGACATTCTTAAATGTTTAAATATACATTTGTATGCATTTTTATTCATTATACCATACATTCCTTATTTGTCAATACTTCCAGTAAATAGGAAAAAACACATATCCTTGTAACAGTCCTGCCACGTCATTCTATTTTCTCTTTGCATATTTAGCAATTAAATCCTGCTCTAAAACTTGTTTAGATGCTTCTTTTAAAGAAACTGCTTTATTATACTGCTCATAGTAATCTTCTATGTCTACTTCTTTTAAAGTTTTCCTGTCCCATGCGCTACTACCTTCAAATATCCCTTCTCTGGACACTTGAAACATCACATTATCATAGGCAAAAGAGCCATCGAATAAGTATGCCGTAAATGCTGCAAATCCGTGTTCTGCTGACAATAAATTCTGCCCCATAATATAAGGCTGTTCTAAATCTAAATTCAAAAGGGCAGCCATAGTTGGAAGGAAATCCACCTGACATCCAAGAGTAGAAATAGTTTCCGAAACTCCACTTCCTGGTATATGAATAATACAAGGTATTTTCAACATTTCCTCATACCCATAATCCCTATCTAAATATCTTCCAACATATACATCATTATTATCCATTGTACAATTCAATCCATGATGGTCTCCATAAAATGCGATTACTGTATCTTCATACATTCCTTCTTTTTTTAGTTTTGTAATCAATTCTCCAATTGCTTTATCTGTATAATGAACAGATTGTAGATAATTGGCAAACTTTGATCCTTCATCTTCTGGAAGTATCTCAAGTTCACAAAGTTCTTCTGGCAATTCATAAGGATGATGGCTAGTAAGAGAAACCACAAAGGAAAAGAAAGGGTTCTCTTCTTTTTTCACAATATCTACCATTTGCGAAAAAACCGAGGAATCAGAAATCCCAAGCCCAATTTGTTCTGTATTATCCAACGTTTCTATACTATAAAAGTTATCAATTCCCTGATAAGGATATGCTGCTTGACGATTCCAGAAATTTGCTTCATTACCATGAAATCCATATGTGGCATAGCCTTTGTCCTTTAACTGCCACGGCAATCCATTATAAGTATTCTCTGTATATAATCGGTAACTTTCTCCGTCTATCACAGGATACAAACTGTTTAAAGTAGCAAACTCGGCATCTGCTGTATTTCCTTTTCCTATAATAGCATAATAATTGTCAAAATAAATACTATCCTTCTCTAATAATGCATTCAAATTTGGCGTAATTGCTTTTCCATTGTAGCTGGCTCCAATCACAAAATTTTGAAATGCTTCTAACTGGATGACTATCAGATTCTTTCCCTCTGCAATCCCAGCATAATTCCTTGTCTTTGGCTCTTCTGCAGTTGGTTCTACAAAATCTTTTGTCTCTTCCTCTACCACTTCTAAAACTTCTTTTGGCTCCCAAAGTTCTGTATAAACCGCATTAGAAGATACTTCTATAATATCCCGAATATGGTTTGTAAAAAAACCTACACTATTTATCTTTATAATCCATGTATTGTGAAATGGGTTGATTGCAAGAAATAGAATCACCACCACGCAGCCTAAACTGATTCCCATTCTTCTTTTTCCATTACTATTCTTTCTTGTCTGGCCTTCCCATTGTTTACTTGCCTTCTTAAAGTAATACATCACAAAAGGAATATCCCATAAAATAAAAAAGCTTGCTGGTATCAAGGTTGCAATAAAGCTGCTTGGCACCTTGGCTACATTTGATACTTGATAAACTTGCTGAATGGAAACTGTTTGATTATAATAATTGAAATACATACTATCTGCAAACATGATAATACTAAAAAATCCGTAAAGAACACTAAAAATAAGAAATTTGTGAGAAAAAGAACTTTGGTACAAATTAGAAAATAAAATCGCTAATATAAAAACAGAACCTAGCACAAGAAAATTTTGTGTTAGATTTACATCAATCAAAATATAATAAGTAAAAACCTTTAAAATAAGAAAAGCCCATAAAAGCTTTGGTGACTGTATAATTTCTTTTGCTTTTGTTAATACTTTCAAAATTCTTCACCTTTCATTCATGGTAAAGCCTGCACTTACAGGCATGTCCGTTTACTATAAACTTATTATTACTAAACATATAACTTGGTTTGCTCACACAAAATCCAAGTTATATGTTTATTGGTAACTGTTCAGAACCATGAACAGTTACATTTATTGTAAGTATTATTCTGCACTTGTTGTTTTACCAGATGGCATATCACTTTTTACCAATTCAGTAACAGAAGTTGCAAGACCTGCAAGACCTTGAATCTCAGATGGAATAATAATCTTTGTTGCCTTACCATCTGCAGCTTTTGCAAATGCTTCTAAACTCTTTAACTGAAGTACTTCAGAAGTTGTACCAGCCTCATTTAAGAACTGAATACCTTGTGCATTCGCTTTCTGCACACGAAGAATGGCTTCTGCCTGACCTTCTGCCTCACGAATCATAGCTTCCCTCTTTGCTTCTGCACGAAGAATTGCTGCTTCCTTCTCTGCTTCTGCCTCTAAAATTGCAGATGCTTTCTTTCCTTCTGCTACTAGAATACGTGAGTTCTTCTCACCCTCTGCTTTTAAAAGCACTTCTCGACGTTCACGTTCTGCTTTCATCTGTTTCTCCATAGAATCTTGGATTTCTGGAGGTGGAATAATATTCTTTAACTCTACTCTGTTTACTTTGATTCCCCATGGGTCTGTAGCGAGATCTAAGATTTCTCTCATCTTAGTATTGATAATCTCTCTTGATGTCAGTGACTGATCCAGCTCTAACTCACCAATCAAGTTACGAAGAGTAGTTGCTGTCAGGTTCTCAATCGCCATCATTGGGTTTTCTACTCCATAAGCAAAAAGCTTAGGGTCAGTAATCTGGAAAAAGATAACCGTATCAATACGTATAGATACATTATCTTTTGTAATTACAGGCTGAGGTGGAAAATCTGCTACCTGCTCTTTCATTGGTACACGTTTTGCAACTCTGTCAATAATCGGCATTTTTAAATGCATACCTGCACCCCAGACATCTTGAAATGTCCCTAATCTTTCCACAACAAATGACTGTGCCTGTGGTACAATTTTAATACATGAAATAATTACTACTACAATAATTACAAGTAACCCTAAAATTAAATATAGCATTATACTTCCTCCTTTTTATTTTGTGGCTGCTCTGTCATCATCTTGGTAACATAAACTTTAACCCCAGATATTTTTACAACCTGTACCCTCTCACCAACTTCAAGAATTCTATCTTCTATACTTCTTGCTGTCCACTCTTTTCCATCTAATAAGACGGTTCCCTTCTGGTTAAAATTATCAATCTGCTCCAACACCTTACATTCTGTTCCAATAAGACTTTCCACATTGGTTTTGATTCTTTTACTATTAAACTTCCGACACGCACTTGGACGTACACCTAATAGCATAACAAAGGATACTACAAAAAATAGAATAAACTGTATTGCAATATTTGCTCCACAAATTCCTGCAAGAAAAGCTACTAATGCTCCTCCAGCAAACCAAATTGTAGTAAGTCCTAATGTCAGAATCTCAATCACAAGAAAAACTGCAACTGAAACCAACCAAATTAGCAAAATGGTATCTGGCATATTCCTTCCTCCTCCCCAATTATTCTTCTGGTTCCAATGTGTTCTAACAACTTTATTTTACTTTATTTTTATATATTACGCAAGTTAAGATTTGATGAGAATAAAAAAGATTGTTTTTTTTCACCTTTTCCTTTACACTAAATAGGTGATTGCGAAACTTAATTTACTCACTCCGTTTTTGTGCAAAGGTCATATAACAACAACATAAAATAATTTAAGTTAATGAGAGTTTTACAATTACTAATACACTAAATATAGATTCCGTTATGAAAACTACTATTTTTCAAGAAAGGATTGGGATATTTTTATGATTAGCAGCAGTTCAAATGTACAAATAAAAAATCTTATAAAACTCCAAAAAAACGCTAGAGCCAGAAGAGAACAAAATGCCTTTGTGACAGAAGGCCAGAAGATGTTTGAAGAAGCCAGAGAACTAGATATTATTATAAGAGCGTATATCAGCGAATCCTACTTAAATGAATTAACCATACCAGCAAAAGATTACTTTAAAAAGGTAGAATATGAAGTAGTTTCTGACAAAGTATTTCAGGAAACTGCAGATACCATGACTCCTCAAGGAATTCTTGCAATAGTAAAGAAACCTTCTTACATACTTGAGGATTTTTTAAAAAATCAAACAAGTCACCTTTTGTTATTGGAAGACTTACGTGATCCTGGTAACCTCGGAACACTTCTTCGTACTGCTGAAGGTGCAGGGATGACAGGTGTTATTATGAGTAAAGAAACGGTAGATTTATTTAACCCCAAAGTAGTCCGTTCCACGATGGGTTCCATTTTCCGCCTCCCCTTTCTATATGTTGAAGACTTTCAGAATACTTTAAAAGAATTACAGTCAAAAAAATTTTCTATTATTGCTACAGACTTACAAAGCAAACAAAATTATACAAAAGAACACTATCCAGACAAATCTGCAATCGTAATAGGAAACGAATCCAAAGGAATTTCCGATACCACCAGAAAACAGGCAGATATTCTGGTTCATATTCCTATGTGTGGAAAATTAGAATCCCTCAATGCCTCTGTGGCAGGAGGACTTATGATGTATGAATTGTACCGCCAACAAAATAACTAAGCTAAACACCATAATATAAAAATCAAAAGAACACCTATTGTGACATACATCACATACCAGTTCACAACAAGGTGTTCTTTTGATCATAAATTTATTCTCTTTAGTTTAGTTTCTTTCATTCCTCTATATCATTCGCAAATATCAGCTAACAGAATATGCAGAATAAAAACAAAGTATATTTACTAGTTAGACTTTAGTAAAGATACTTTATTGTTAAAATCAAGTAGAAGGGATTTTAATAAATTCCCCCCATCTTCACCAATAAGAGTCTACTCATGACAAACAAAAAAAGAGTTTCGTAAACGAAACTCTCGATATGCGGATGAAGGGACTTGAACCCCCACGGTCTCCCACTAGAACCTAAGTCTAGCGCGTCTGCCAATTCCGCCACATCCGCATAATGAGACATCGGGGATTCGAACCCCGGACAACTTGATTAAAAGTCAAGTGCTCTACCAACTGAGCTAATAT
>JAAVZU010000090.1 GCA_022791815.1 Lachnospiraceae bacterium | reverse complement strand
TCTACCTTGAACTCACGAAGAAGTCGGTCAACGATAATTTCCAAATGAAGTTCACCCATACCAGCAATAATAGTCTGTCCAGTTTCTTCGTCTGTATGCTGACGGAAAGTAGGATCTTCTTCTGCAAGTTTTGCTAAAGCTTCACCCATCTTACCTTGATCATTCTTTGTCTTAGGTTCGATAGCAAGTTCAATAACTGGTTCTGGGAATTCCATAGACTCTAGGATAACTGGAGCCTTTTCGTCACAGATTGTATCACCTGTTGTAGTTGTCTTAAAACCAACTGCAGCAGCAATATCACCAGCATATACTTTATCAAGCTCTTCTCTCTTATTTGCATGCATCTGTAAGATACGGCCTACACGTTCTTTTTTACCTTTTGTTGAATTAAGAACATAAGAACCTGAATTAATAGTTCCAGAATACACACGGAAAAATGCTAACTTACCAACAAATGGGTCAGCCATAATCTTAAATGCTAATGCTGAGAAAGGTTCTTCATCAGAAGAATGTCTCTCAACTTCGTTTCCAGCATCATCTACACCCTTAATAGATGGGATATCTGTAGGTGCTGGTAAAAATTCAATAACAGCATCAAGAAGCTTCTGTACACCTTTGTTCTTATATGCAGAACCACAGCATACTGGTACTGCTCTACAATCACAGGTAGCTTTTCTTAAAGCTGCCTTCATAGCTTCTACAGAAGGTTCTTCCCCTTCTAAATATTCCATCATCAAATCATCATCTAATTCACAGATTTTCTCAACTAACTCAGTATGATACAACTCAGCATCTTCCTTCATATCATCAGGAATCTCTGTAATTGAGATGTCATCACCTTTATCATCATTATAGATATACGCCTGCATCTCAAATAAATCAATAAGACCTTTGAAATCATCTTCCTTACCAATAGGTAACTGAAGACAAATTGCATTCTTACCTAATCTTGTTTTAATCTGATCTACTGCACCATAAAAATCTGCACCTAGAATATCCATCTTATTGATAAATGCCATACGTGGTACATTGTATGTGTCAGCCTGACGCCATACATTCTCTGACTGTGGTTCAACACCACCTTTAGCACAGAATACACCAATTGCACTATCAAGTACACGAAGGGAACGCTCTACCTCTACAGTAAAGTCAACGTGTCCTGGTGTATCAATAATGTTAATACGATGTTCTTTGGCACCTGGCATAGGCTTAGCCTCTTTTTGTAATGTCCAATGACATGTTGTAGCAGCAGAAGTAATTGTGATACCTCTTTCCTGTTCCTGCTCCATCCAGTCCATGGTAGCATTACCATCATGTGTATCACCAATCTTATGATTAACACCTGTATAGTACAATATACGTTCTGTTGTTGTTGTCTTACCAGCATCAATGTGTGCCATAATACCAATATTTCTTGTTTCTGATAACGCGTACTCTCTTCCAGCCAAGGATATTTCCTCCTTTATCATTTATTTATGCAAATACATATTTTTTACTGCTCTTGCAGTCAACATTTAGTTTCTTTCTTTTAGAATGCCAAAAGCATTCTTATTGTGGTGTGCAATTTATTTACTTACTATAGAAAATCCTGACAAATGGATATATTTTTACAAACCCTACAATTTTCATTTATGGTGAAACCACCAAAATGCAATTCACACACCTGCCAATTTATAAGATGGTAAATTATCTCCTAATACTAATACAAAAATACCGCCTACTTTCGCAGACGGTAATCCTCTTTATGCAAATTCCGCCATAACTATCACGAACATGTATATTATTTCAATGTGCTGTAACTATGTTACAATCCATCTTTCATCCGTTCCAAGAAGTCTCTTTCGACCCCTGATGTTGTATCAGCAAGGGAATTCTCCCTATCTGATATAGCCTCTGGCGGGTGGCAAGTGTGCAGAATAGAATTTTGTCAGCAGAAACTGACCCGCACACCGCCACAAGAACGTCTCTACGTTCTTGATGCAGATATGATTTTTATCCTACCAGCGATAGTGTGCAAATGCTTTATTTGCTTCAGCCATCTTATGCATATCTTCTTTCTTCTTTACTGCAGCTCCTGTATTATTCACTGCATCCATAATTTCATTAGCCAATCTTTCCTGTTGAGTCTTCTCTCCTCTTTTACGAGAGTAAACTGTTAACCAACGAAGAGCCAATGCTTGTCTTCTATCTGGTCTTACTTCGATTGGTACCTGATATGTTGCACCACCGATACGTCTTGCCTTTACTTCAAGAACGGGCATAATGTTGTTCATAGCTTCTTCAAAAACTTCCATAGCGTCTTTACCAGTCTTCTCTGCTACTCTTTCAAATGCACCATATACGATTTTCTCTGCAACACCCTTCTTACCATCTAACATAATGTTGTTAATTAACTTTGTAACAACTTTGTTGTTGTAAATTGGATCTGCTAATACATCTCTTTTTTGAATATGTCCTTTACGTGGCACGTTCCTTCCCTCCTTAAAAGAATACATTATTGGAAGTCTTACCTTCCTCTATTTAGATTCTTAGGTACTCACAATAATTCTGTGTCCGCGCTCGATTTAATAATCTATCACCTGCAACCTCAGGATTCGGAAAACTCCGATATAGTAAAAATTAATCCGGCACTTTCTTGAATTAGTGTAGTGAATGTCCTGCATTCATCTTATTTAGCGTCTTTTGGTCTCTTAGCTCCGTATTTAGAACGAGCCTGTTTTCTGTTAGCAACACCTGCAGTATCAAGTGTACCTCTAACAACATGGTATCTTGTACCTGGTAAGTCCTTTACACGACCACCTCTAATAAGAACAACACTATGCTCTTGTAAGTTATGTCCTTCACCTGGGATATAACTTGTTACTTCAATACCATTAGAAAGACGAACTCTGGCAATCTTTCTAAGAGCTGAGTTAGGCTTCTTAGGTGTTGCAGTTCTAACAGCTGTACAAACACCTCTCTTTTGTGGTGAAGATGTGTTTGTTACCTTCTTGTTCAAAGAGTTATATCCTCTCTGTAAAGCTGGAGAATTAGATTTTTTCTCTAATGTCTTTCTACCTTTTCTTACTAATTGGTTAAAAGTTGGCATTAATTTTCACCTCCTGTGGTTATTTTGTCTTCTTGTTTCTATCAAATCTCAATTAGTCCTACAGATTCGGTTGTATCTGTAAAATAATGCACTTAAAACACGTGCTTTTTCATTGTAGTGCATTTTTTCTATCTTGTCAACATTTTTCATAAATTTTTTAATACCTAAGAGTGACATATATGTATTTCACACTGAATTAATTAAAATTCTATTTCACGTATGTTAAAGTGTGAACTATAACATACGTTGTAAGCATTTAAACGCACCACCTTATGAAATAAGACCATCATTATTTTTATTTACTCAAAAATAATGATGGTCTTTCTTAAAGTTTTAGACTGGAACGCTCTTGTGGCTTTTATTAATGTTATAAATATCCTAATTTACTACTCTTCAGAAACTATTAATTCTTCATCGTCGCCCTCAATCTCAATCTCTTCTTCATCTACAGTCAAAAATTCGTCTGACTCAACAGTTTCTTCTAATTCTTTATTTGCTGCCTCTTCTTCTTCACGCTTTTTTGCTTCCTCTTCTTCTGCAAGCCTTCTTGCTTCTTCTTCCTTTGCAAGTCTGATTTCTTCATCTGTATCAAGTTTTACTGAACGATAACGTTTCATACCTGTTCCAGCCGGAATTAATTTACCAATAAGAACATTTTCCTTTAATCCAATCAGCGGATCAATCTTTCCTTTAATAGCAGCTTCTGTAAGAACCTTTGTTGTCTCTTGGAAAGATGCTGCTGACAAGAAAGAATTTGTAGCAAGAGATGCTTTAGTAATTCCAAGCATAACCTGTTTTCCTTCTGGCGGAACTTTTCCTTCTGCAGTTAAACGTTCTACTTCATCTTCAAAGTCAAGAATATCCACAGACGTTCCAGGAAGGAATTCCGAATCTCCATTTGCTTCTATTTTAATTTTCTTTAACATCTGATGAACAATTACCTCAATATGCTTATCATTAATTTCCACACCTTGTAGACGGTATACTCTCTGTACCTCCTGCAACATGTAATCCTGAACAGCACGAACACCCTTAATTTTTAGGATATCATGAGGATTCACACTACCTTCTGTTAATTCATCTCCAGCTTCTAATACCATACCTTCCATTACCTTCACATGGGAACCATAAGGAATCGCATAGGCTTTGCTTTCTCCTGTTTCATGATTGGTAACAAGAATTTCTGTTTGACCTTTTTTATTTTCACTTATGCTAACCACTCCGGCTAACTCAGAAATAATTGCAAGACCCTTTGGTTTTCTTGCCTCAAACAACTCCTCCACACGAGGAAGACCTTGTGTAATATCGTCACCAGCAACACCACCTGTATGGAATGTACGCATAGTAAGCTGTGTACCTGGTTCACCAATAGATTGTGCTGCGATAATACCTACTGCTTCTCCTACTTGAACTGCTTCACCAGTTGCCATGTTGGAACCATAACATTTCGCACATACACCTACATGAGAACGACAGGTTAATACATTACGAATCTTAACTTTTGCTGCACTTTCAGCTTCAATAATAGCCTTTGTATTTACAATTCTTGCTGCACGCTTTGGAGTAATCATATGATTTGCTTTTACAATCATTTCTCCATTATCATCATAAATTGTCTCACATGAAAAACGACCTGTAATTCTTTCTTCCAAGGTTTCAATAACCTGTTTTCCGTCCATAAAAGCACTGATCCACATTCCTGGAATCTCTTTTCCTGGACAGCAGTCTGTCTCACGAATAATCAAATCCTGTGATACATCAACCAAACGACGTGTCAAATATCCAGAATCGGCTGTACGCAAAGCAGTATCGGAAAGACCTTTACGAGCTCCATGTGCAGAAATAAAGTACTCCAATACATCCAGACCTTCACGGAAATTAGACTTAATTGGAAGTTCAATAGTTCTACCAGATGTATCTGCCATAAGTCCACGCATACCAGCAAGCTGTTTAATCTGTTTGTCAGAACCACGGGCTCCAGAATCCGCCATCATGTAAATATTATTGTATTTATCAAGTCCGCCAAGAAGTGCCTTTGTTATCTCATCATCGGCTTCCTTCCATGTCTCAATAACTGCCTTGTAACGTTCTTCTTCTGTGGTCAAACCACGGCGATGATCTCTGGCAATCAATTCCACAGTCTTTTCTGCTTCTTCTAACAATGTCTTTTTCTTTGCTGGCACTGTCATATCAGAAATAGAAACTGTCATTGCTGCCTGCGTAGAATATTTGTATCCTAATGCTTTAATTGCATCTAAAGTTTCTGCTGTTTTTGTAGAACCATGAGTATTGATACATTTTTCCAGAATCTTCTTCAATTGTTTCTTTCCTACATGGAAATCAACTTCTAACTCAAATATATTTTCTGATTTACTTCTATCAACAAATCCTAAATCCTGAGGCACTATTTCATTGAAAATCAATCTACCCATAGTAGTTTCAATAATTTTTGATTTTTGTGTGCCATCAGCCATAGTAATGGTTCTCTTTACTTTAATCTTCTGATGCAAAGTAATATCTCCATTTTCATAAGCAAGAAGAGCACTGTTTGTATCATAGAAATAATGTCCTAAGATATCCATTGGTGTACAAATAACATATCTGTCATCACTTACTCGGTATTTAATCATTGTATCTACTGTTAATACACCATTTCCAGCCTGATTTGGCAAGTCAGCAATTATTTCTTCTTTTGTATTATAAATCTTAGAAATACTTGCATCCAATTCTTTATTATCAGAATGGTCTACCATCTTACCCATTGTCAGATAATAAATACCAAGTACCATATCCTGGGAAGGTACTGCAACTGGTCCACCATCAGAAGGCTTTAATAGATTGTTTGGTGATAACAATAAGAAACGGCACTCAGCTTGTGCTTCTACTGACAGAGGCAAATGCACCGCCATCTGGTCACCATCAAAGTCCGCATTAAATGCTGTACACACCAATGGATGCAGTTTAATCGCTTTTCCTTCTACCAAAGTAGGTTCAAATGCCTGAATACCTAGACGATGCAATGTCGGGGCACGGTTTAACATAACCGGATGCTCTTTAATTACTTCTTCTAAAATATCCCATACTTCTGGCTGCAAACGCTCTACCATCTTTTTGGCAGATTTAATGTTATGAGCAGTTCCCTGTTTTACAAGGTCACGCATAACAAATGGCTTAAACAACTCAATTGCCATTTCTTTTGGTAATCCGCACTGGTAAATTTTAAGTTCAGGTCCTACTACGATAACAGAACGTCCAGAATAGTCAACACGCTTACCAAGCAAGTTCTGACGGAAACGTCCCTGTTTACCCTTTAACATATCTGACAAAGACTTCAATGCTCTATTACCAGGTCCAGTAACTGGTCTTCCTCTTCTACCATTATCTATCAAAGCATCTACGGCTTCTTGTAACATTCTTTTCTCATTACGAACAATAATATCTGGTGCTCCAAGATCAAGTAGTCTCTTCAAACGGTTATTTCTGTTAATAATTCTTCGGTACAAATCATTCATATCCGAAGTGGCAAATCTACCACCATCAAGCTGTACCATAGGACGTATATCTGGCGGAATAACAGGAACAACCGTCAAAATCATCCATTCTGGTCTGTTACCTGACTCTCTAAATGCTTCCACAACTTCCAGCCGTTTGATAATTCTGGCACGTTTTTGTCCTGTGGCATTTATCAATTCCTTTTTTAAATCTTCGGATTCTTTTTCCAAATCAATACTCTGTAACAATTCATAAATAGATTCTGCACCCATTCCCACACGAAATTCCATACCATATTTTTCTCTTGCCTCTTGGTATTCGCGTTCTGTCAAAATTTGTTTGTATTGTAAATCTGTATCTTTCTGATCTAAAACAATATATGAAGCAAAATATAATACTTTTTCCAAGGTTCTTGGGGATAAATCAAGAATTAATCCCATACGGCTTGGAATACCTTTAAAATACCAAATATGTGAAACAGGAGCAGCTAATTTAATATGTCCCATTCTTTCACGACGAACACTTGCCTTAGTTACTTCTACACCACATCGGTCACAAACAACGCCTTTATAACGAATCTTTTTATACTTACCACAATGACATTCCCAATCTTTGCTTGGTCCAAAAATCTTCTCACAAAACAATCCATCCTTTTCAGGTTTCAAGGTTCTGTAGTTAATTGTCTCAGGCTTTTTTACCTCTCCTCTTGACCATTCTTTAATCTTTTCTGGTGAAGCAAGACCAATTTTAATGGCATCGTAGGTCAAACTTGGTTCTACATTTGTATTGTTGCTTTCTGGCATACCTGGCGCTCCCTTCGTCTTTCATTGTGGAGAGCCACATCCTAAGATGTTCTCTCCAAATAATACTTCAATAATTCTTGTGGAAATATATTCTTTTATAAGTCATCTATTCCATCCATAGCAAAATCATCTTGTTCAAAATCTTCTTCATATTCTTCTACTATTTCCTCATTCAACTCCTCCACAGAAGATGCCTCTCGATATCCTGCTGCTTGGAAGTTTTCGCCTTCATCTGTCTGTGGTTTTTCACCCTCAATAATAGGGGTCAAATCCTCCTCGGTGTAATCAATGTTTTCTGACATTTGTACTTCATTGCCATTCTCATCCAATACAGTAACATCTAAAGCTAATGATTGTAATTCCTTCAATAGCACCTTAAAGGATTCTGGTATGCCTGGCTTTGAAATATTTTCTCCCTTAATGATTGCTTCATAAGTCTTTACACGACCAACCACATCATCCGACTTCACTGTCAGAATTTCTTGTAATGTATAAGCTGCACCATAAGCCTCCAACGCCCATACTTCCATCTCTCCAAAACGCTGTCCACCAAACTGTGCTTTACCACCAAGTGGCTGCTGTGTTACTAAAGAGTATGGTCCTGTAGAACGTGCATGAATCTTATCATCTACCAAATGATGCAATTTCAAATAATGCATGAAACCAACGGTTACTGCCCCATCAAAATATTCTCCAGTTCTACCATCACGAAGCCTTACCTTACCATCCCGGTTAATTGGTACGCCTTCCCATTGTTTACGGTATTCCTGGTTATTCAATAAATATTCCATTACATCTGGAGCCAGCACATCTTTATATTTTTCTTCAAATTCCTCAAGAGATGAATTTACATAATCATTCGCCATCTCTAAGCTGTCCATAATATCATTTTCTTTTGCACCATCAAATACTGGTGTAGCCACATTAAATCCAAGCACTTTTGATGCTAAGGATAAATGAATTTCCAAAACCTGTCCAATATTCATTCGTGAAGGCACACCTAATGGATTTAGCACGATATCAAGCGGTCTTCCATTTGGAAGGAATGGCATATCTTCTACTGGAAGAACACGGGAAACCACACCCTTGTTACCATGACGACCAGCCATCTTATCTCCAACCTGGATCTTTCTCTTTTGAGCAATGTAGATACGAACACACTGATTAACACCAGGTGCCAGTTCATCTCCATTCTCTCTTGTAAATACTTTAGCATCTATAACAATACCAAACTCACCATGAGGTACACGAAGGGAAGTATCTCTTACTTCTCTTGCCTTCTCCCCAAAAATAGCACGAAGCAATCTTTCTTCTGCTGTCAGTTCTGTCTCTCCCTTTGGAGTAACTTTACCTACTAAAATATCTCCTGCTCTTACCTCAGCACCAATTCGGATGATACCTCTCTCGTCCAAATCTTTTAGTGCTTCATCACCGACACCAGGTACATCTCTTGTAATTTCCTCTGCACCAAGTTTTGTGTCACGGGCTTCTGCTTCATATTCTGTAATGTGTACAGAAGTGTATACATCCTCCCGTACCAGTCTTTCACTTAACAAAACTGCATCTTCATAGTTATAACCTTCCCAAGTCATAAATCCAATCAAAGGATTCTTTCCAAGGGCAATCTCTCCATTTGAAGTACATGGTCCATCTGCAATAACCTGACCAGCTTTTACAACATCTCCATTAGATACAATAGGTCTCTGGTTCATACAGTTACCTTGGTTACTTCTTGCAAACTTCTCTAATTTATAAACCACATTGGTTCCATCGTCCTTTGTAATTACAATTTCATTGGAAGCCGCTTTCTTAACTACACCATCTACTTTAGAAACCACACAATCTCCAGAATCCACTGCTGCCTTCTGTTCCATTCCAGTACCAACAACTGGAGATTCAGTAATTAACAATGGCACTGCCTGACGCTGCATGTTCGATCCCATCAAAGCACGGTTCGCATCATCGTTCTCCAAGAAAGGAATCATAGCTGTAGCTACTGAAAATACCATCTTAGGAGATACATCCATCAAGTCAATCTTTCTCTTTTCAAACTCTGATGTTTCTTCCCTGAAACGACCTGATACATTGTTATTTATAAAATATCCACTTTCATCTAACTTTTCATTTGCCTGGGCAACTACATATTTATCTTCTTCATCTGCAGTCAGGTAAACCACATCATCTGTTACCCTTGGATTCGCAGGATCACTCTTATCTACCTTACGGTATGGAGCCTCAATAAATCCATATTCATTGATTCTTGCATAAGAAGCTAAAGAGTTAATCAAACCAATGTTAGGACCTTCTGGAGTCTCAATCGGACACATTCTACCATAATGGGAATAATGCACATCACGAACCTCGAAACCAGCACGGTCTCTTGACAAACCACCTGGTCCCAACGCAGATAAACGTCTCTTATGCGTTAATTCACTAAGTGGATTATTCTGATCCATAAACTGAGACAACTGAGAACTTCCAAAGAATTCCTTCACTGCTGCTGTCACAGGCTTAATATTAATTAAGGACTGTGGAGATATTCCTTCCAAATCCTGAGTAGTCATTCTTTCCCGAACCACTCTTTCCATTCTGGATAAACCAATACGGTATTGATTCTGTAACAATTCACCAACTGCACGAATACGTCTGTTTCCTAAATGGTCAATGTCATCATCATTTCCTATTCCATGTTCTAAATGCATATTATAGTTAATAGAAGCAAATATATCTTCTCTTGTAATATGTTTTGGAACCAAATCAGCTAAATCTCTTTCCATAGCTTCACGGATCGCATCCATATCTCCATCATATTCTTCTAATATTCCTTGTAATACTGGATAATACACATCTTCTGTTATTCCAATCTCTGACACATTAAAATTCACATATTGATTTGCATCTACAACCATATTAGAAAGAACTTTTACATTGCGTTCTTCTGTCTGTATCATAACATAAGATACTGCAGCATTTTGCAGTTGTACAGCTAATTCCTCTGTAACCATAGTTCCAGCAGAAATCACTTCACCTGTTAGAGTATCTGTCACGTCCTCTGCAAGAGGATATCCTACTATTCTATTTTTAAATGCTAACTTTTTATTAAATTTATATCTTCCTACCTTCGCCAAATCATATCTCTTTGGATCAAAGAACATACTATTAAGCAAGCTCTCTGCACTATCCACAGATAATGGCTCACCTGGACGAAGCTTTTTATATAATTCCAACAGACCATCACTGTAATTGTCCGATGTATCTTTTGCGATACTTGCAAGAATCTTAGGTTCTTCTCCAAACAATTCAATTATTTCTGTATTTGTACCTACTCCTAATGCACGGATAAGCACTGTAATTGGCACCTTTCTATTACGATCCACTCGTACATAGAAAATATCATTGGAGTCTGTTTCATATTCCAGCCATGCACCACGGTTTGGAATAACAGTGGAGGAAAACAATCGTTTACCAGTCTTGTCATGACCAATTGCATAATAAATTCCAGGGGAACGTACTAACTGGCTAACGATAACACGTTCTGCACCATTAATCACAAAAGTTCCTGTATCTGTCATTAATGGCAAATCACCCATGAAAATGTCATGTTCATTAATCTCATCATTTTCTCTGTTATGAAGTCTTACACGAACTTTTAGCGGAGCTGCATAAGTAGCATCCCGCTCTTTACATTCTTCTACTGAATATTTAACATCATCCTCACACAAAACAAAGCTGACAAACTCTAGCGCAAGTTTTCCATTATAGTCTGCGATTGGAGAGATGTCTCTGAAAACTTCATTAAGTCCTTCCTCTAAGAACCAATTGTAAGAATCAGTCTGCACTTCAATTAAATTAGGCATCTCAAGCACTTCTTTTTGTCTTGAGAAACTCATTCTTACACTCTTACCAACTTTAATTGGACGAATTCTGTTTTTTTCCATTGACGTTTTCACCCCTTGAATTTATTTTAATGCAGCAACCAGATTCAATACTCTTTATCCTGCCACCACTGCACTATATGTGCATTCTCTGCACCACAAAAATGCAACCAATTAGAAACACTTTTGAATTGTGCAAATATACTTCACCTTTCATGAACATTCTCAAATATGCTTTACATTTTAACTTAATTGTGTTATAATGTAACAAATTGAATGAAAAGCATAAGACACCACAATAGTGCATTTTTCATCTTATCATAATTGTGTCAAGATGTCAAGAACAAAAAGGATATCCTTACATTTTCTGTAAAGATATCCTTTTATTACTTTTACATCAATAAAATCTCTTTATCCAGATGCAGCGAATATATCACTTTTTCTTTTACTTTCTTTCCGCTAATCTGTTCCAAGGCTTTTTGATAATAATCCATCTGGGACTGGTAACGCTGAATAAGTTCTATTTCTGAACGGACTCGGTCTGTCTTATAATCCACTAGTACCAATTCCTCCCCTTCCTCAAAATATGCATCCATCATACCTTGTATCAACACAACTTCATCGCTATCCCATTCTTCCTTTATCTGTCTAGCAGGAAGACCTATTACAAAAGGTGCTTCTCTCCAAATCTTTTTTATAGATTCTGCTGCTGCCATGCGTTTTCCTAATGCAGACGTACAAAAAGCAAGTATTTTCTTTTGATAAAAGACCTTTGATTCTTCTTGTGTAAAAATTCCATTTTTTATGAGGTTCTCCAGTTGTTTTTTCACATCTGATAATGTATTTACTTCTCCAATCTTAAGGCACTCCATAAATTTATGATATAGTGTACCTCTGTCTGCCCCCTGAATCTCTTCCCTATTTTCCTGAAGAAATTCTGGAATAGGAATATTTTCTTCTATATCTTCTATAGGTTCCTCAAATTCCACTGTCCCAGTTTCCTCTTCACTCATATATCCCAGCCGCTTCAATTCAGAAACAGTCATTTTGCTTTTTAAGGTTTTTTCTTTTTCATAAGGGTAAAGATAGCTTTGTCTTTCTTCTAATTTTTCCAACAACTCTTTCTGATAAATAACTTCTGTATTCCAAGAAAATAAATCTTCCTTCTTTCCAATTGCTGCCAACTGTTTTTCCACTTCCACATAGACCAAATCTGCTAAAGAAAACATGTTTAATTTGTACTGCCCTGTTTCATTATTTAATATGACTGGTGTCACCCAGTCCAGATAGTTCTTTGCCTGCGTTCTGGAGAAATAATCCATCACCTCTGACTGGTTTTCTAGTTTTTCCTTCCATTTTTCTAACTGTTCCTCTCCCTTTGCATGGAACCCTGTCATAATCAGTTTCTCTTTGGCACGGGTAAGGGCAACATAAAGTACTCTTAACTCTTCTCCAAGATTCTCCAAAATTGCTCTTTTCTGAATAATCTTCTTTAGCAAAGAAGGCATCTTTGTTCTAAGTTTATAATCCACATAATCAGGTCCAAGCCCTAAATCCATATCCAGCACCAATTTACTTCTTGCATCCTGCGTATTGAAAGTTTTTCCCATACCAGACACAAATACTACTGGAAATTCTAATCCCTTACTTTTGTGTATACTCATGATTCGTACAGCATTCTCTGACATTTCACTTCCTACTGCTTCTCCAAAATCCACTTCGTATTTATGTAATTTTTCAATATAGCGGTTAAAATGAAATAAGCTGCTTAGACTAGTTTCTTCAAAGTCAATGGCTTTTTGCAATAACAGATCCAGATTGTCTCTTCTTTGCATTCCATTTGGCATAACAGATACATAAGTATAATATCCTGTTTCCTCATAAATCTTTTCTAAAAGCTGATGAATAGAACAATAGGAAACCATATCCCGATATTCCTCTAACATGCTAAAAAATCTGTTTGTCTTTTCTTGCAATCTTTTATCAATAGAATCCTCTGACAGGTTTTTATAAGCTTTTAAGGAATCATATAAGCTAAGAGGTACTTTTCTCACTTCTTCCCCCTCTTCTCTCTGTTGGTAGCGGCATGTATAACGTATTGTTGCCATCTCCTTGCTGTCAAATCCGCCTATCATAGAACGAAGTACGGCTGCCAGCGGAATATCCTGATTGGGATTATCCAGTACCTTTAAAAATTGTAAAATGGTTCTCACCTCATAAGTGGAAAAATATCCCGAACGGGTATCTGTATAAGTTGGTATTCCTTCTCCAGATAAAACTTCCACAAAAGTATCTGACCAGCCAGACATGGTTCGGAGCAAAATCACAATATCCCCATAATTACAATTTCTAAGTTGCTTTGTTCCCTTATCCTGTACCATCAATCCCCCGCTGACAAGTTCCCCGATTCTTTTTGCTACCATTCTTGCTTCCAGTTCCCGATGATTGATTTCTTGTTCTTCCTCAGATAACTCCAATTCTTCTGTTTCCTGTTCTTCCTTACTATCTGTACATAAAAGCAGTTCTGTGTACGTTGAAGTATTTTCTCCTATAGGAAAATCTGTATTCCCCACATAAAGAGCAGCTCTTTTATCATAATCAATATTGCCAAGAGACTTTTCCATTATCTTTTCAAAAATACTATTTACACTCTCAAGAACTACTGCACGGCTTCGGAAATTCTTTGCTAAATCAATTCTTTGGTATAATCCCTCTGTCAAGGAATATGTATTGTATTTTTCCATAAAAAGCTCAGGTCTTGCCATACGGAATTTGTAAATACTTTGCTTTACATCACCTACCATAAACAAATTTGGACAGCCTTCCTTTTCTCTGGTAATACTGTTTAAAATGGTCTCCTGCACTCCATTGCTATCTTGATACTCATCCACAAGTATCTCCACGAAATGATGGCTGTATTCTATCGCTACAGGTGTAGGTATCACCTTAGTTCCTTCTTTTTTTACAAGAATCTGCAGGGCAAAATGCTCTAAGTCATTAAAATCTATGATACACTTTTCCGACTTTTTCCGGGTATAAGCATTCATAAAAGATTCTGTCAAATCTATCAATGCAGTCATTGGTTTTTCTAATTTCTGCATGTCTAAAACCATACTATCTGTATCTTGGAAGAAAAATTGTTTTTTCAAATCTTCCACTGCCTTTTTTACCACAGCACGAATTTCTTTTACTTTCTCTTTTTTATCATTATCTACATTATCATCCTTTTTTCGTGACAAGGCTTTCCACTTATACTCTTGAAGTAATTGATTGGTTTGTGCATAACTCTTTATCTTTTCTAACTCTTCTAATAATGCCAAATCTTCCAACAATGCCTCTTGATACATGTATGGTCCTGTCTCCTCTTTGGTAATGGCAAGGGCTGTTTTTGTTTTTTCTATCAACGCTTTTGCTGTTCCTTCCACAAAAGCAAACATTGGCTTTATCCACTCTGCCCTTTCTAATTCCTCCACAGAATTTATGGAAAAAGGCTCAAGTTTTTCCCTCAACCACTCTTTCGGCCAAGGATAACTCATCGCAAAGGTATGAAGCTGCAATACTAAATCTACCAATCCCTGGTCTGATTTACTTCCTGAATAACACTCAACTAACTCTAAAAATCCTTCCTCACCTTTTTCATAATATCCCTCAAAAACTTCCTCTAATACATCATTTTTCAATAATTTTAATTCCGTCTCGTCACCAATACGGAAATTCGGATCTAAATCTATTTCATTAAAATAATTTCTTATTACGTTCTGACAAAAACTATGCAAAGTAGTAATCTGGGCATTACGAATTAAAGTTGCCTGTTTTTGCAAATGCAAGTTTTCTGGCTCACTCTCTAATCTTTTTTCTATAGCTTTTCCAATTCTCTCCCGCATTTCTGCTGCTGTCGCATTGGTAAAAGTCACTACCAAAAGCTGGTCTATGTCTATTGGCTTTTCTTTATCTGTAATCATGGTGATAATACGTTCCACTAAAACAGCCGTTTTCCCAGATCCTGCTGCCGCTGATACTAATATATTACAATCTCTTTGAGAAATAACCTTTTGCTGTTCTTTTGTCCAGGTAACTTCATTTTCCTTTCCCATGGTTATGCTCTCCCTTCTTTATGCTCTAAACTGTAAGTCTTTTTCTGTCATTTTGAAAACCACCTTTTAATCCTTTCTTTCGGATTGTTTGTCCTCAGACAGTTCTTTTCCTATATTCTCCCAGATTTCACCTTTCCCCATCTTCTTCAAATCCCGATAACGATTTCCTGGGAGCCTAGTATCAAAGTTACATATCGGACGGAAATTACAATAATCACAAGCTGTTTTTTTATCCATACGGTAAGGAGAAATAGAAATATTTCCATCTACAATTTCCTTTCCCTGTTTTGTCAACAAATGATTGGCGTATGCCCCAAGCAATGCAAATTGTTCTTTGGTTGCTGTAGTAGAATAACTTCCGATCTTCCCATCTTTTGTAGTATCTACAGGTATAGCAAGGGATTTTACAGATCCATTCAACTGTTCTTCCTTTCCAAAACTTCTGTCAAGAAGCTGTATCAAATGTACCTCTTCATTTACCAGTCCATTCATCTTTAATTCCTTTAATATAGCCTCCCTAAGTTCTTCCTCTGACCCTTTTCTCTCAATAATTGGGTCATCAATATTATAATAGAAAATGCCTGCTGGTACTACTTTGGCATCCGTTCCTGCTGGAAGGCTTGTCTCTTTTTGTTCCAGTGCTGCATTCATATAGACTACGAGCTGCATTTGCAATCCATAATATAGATTCTGAATCTGGAACTTGGTACTTCCTGTTTTGTAATCTATTACTTTTACATATATAGCATCTTTTTCATCTAACTGTTCCTGATAACTGTCAATGCGGTCAATTCTTCCATAAAGACGCATTACTCTTTCTTTTTCCAAATTCATACGAGTATTTTCAAAGCCATCCATATAGGAAAATGCCATCTCATAATCTGTTGGCTCAAATTCCCCCATTTTCAATTGTTCCGAAAGCGCCCATAGTGTCCTCTTTATCATACGTGTCATCCGCTCTACCATATAAGCATGACGGTAGCTGCTGGATAGAATCTGATTTCCGTAATCCGCAGTCACTTCCCGGATGCACTGCTCCGCTAACTCAATCAAAATTTCCTCAGGAACGGTCCTCCAACCATAATTTTTTTCTGCCAGTTTTGCAGGAAATATCCGAAGAACCTCATGAAAAATGTTTCCAAAATCCAGTCCTCCAAATCGAAATTCTTGTCTTTCCTGAAGCTGCAGTCCATATTGTAGAAAATGAGCATAGGCACATGCAGCATACCTTTCAATTCTGGTTACACTGTTCGATAAATCCTTTCCATATAACGCCTCCGCAACCTGACTGGTCAGAGAATTTTCTTCATTTATAAATCCAGTTCCCTCTATCAGTTTTGTAAGCTGTTCTTCAAATGCAGGCTGTTTTTTATAAAAAGAAAATAGCTCCTTCCACCAATCTGCCAAGTTTATTTCTCCATACCTTCCAAGTCCCTGTAGAAAATATCTTTGTCCAATATCTGCTCCCAATAGCTGATGTATTCCTTTTTCCGAAATTTCCTCCCAGGGCTTGAGATGTTCTTCCTGCTCTACTACTATATCTGGAAAAATATTTTGTAGCTTTCCAATCAAATAAGATGGCAACGCTGTTTTTCCTGCTGTATCCACTTTATGATATGTAATATATAAGCGTTCCTTTGGCTTTGTCAAATTCAGGTACAAATAGAATTGCTGCATATATGCATTCTGCCTTTGGGTAGGTGCTAAGGTAATTTGATTTTCAAATAGCATTTCTCTCTCCATGTCCGAAATAATGCCACCTTTTCCTCCACTCTTTGGCACAATTCCCTCATTTACTCCAAGAAAGAACAATGCCCTGATATCTTTCAATCGTGTTCTCTCAATATCTCCCACCAGAATCTGGTCAACACCAGGTGGAATTACGCCTACTTTCGCCTCTACAAATCCTGTTTCCAATAAATCCCCATATTCTGTAAGGGTTACTTTCTCTTCTCCTAAAAGCTCTACAATTTTATCAAATATTCCCAGTACAATTTCATATATCTGGCTATACTCCTTTGCCAGCAGAGGCATTCCCTTTTCCTCAAAATCCTTCTCATATTTTTTTAGCTTGTGATAAATTGCCTCTTTTTGAAAATATTCATGTAATGCGGTAGTATAAGTAAGTACGGTCTTTTTTCTTCCTCCAAAAACCTTTCCAATCTCCTCAAGATGTTCCATTACCTGTATGCGGAGTTTGTCTATTTCCTCGGCACTAACTGCATTTTCCTGCCCATAAGTTCTAGTCCATTTCTGTCCCCAGCGTTTTTTCCCTTTTATCCCCAATGCAATCACATAATTCTCCAACTTGTCCACATCTTCTCTATCCATATCCACAAGACCGCACCGAAGATATCGGAATACGCTTTCATAATCAAAATTTTGCTGATAAATTTCTAACAATGCTCTTACTAGTTCCACTAACGGATTTCCCATAATATGTTTTTTGTAATCTATAAACACAGGAAAATCTACTTTATCAAATGCCTTCTCTATGATTCTGCTATACTGCTCCATATCTCCAGTTACGATAGCAACATCCCGATAGCGGTATCCTTCCTTCCGAATCAAACGAAAAATCTCACTACAAGCGTAATCCACCTCTCCCTGTATGTCTTTTGCAGAAAAAATGTGAATATCTTTTTTTATTTTCTCTATGTTATGTTCCTTTTGATAAGATTTCAAGTTTCTTGGAGGAAAACGGAATAAATTCTCTTCCAGACAGGCAAGACTTGGACTTTTTTGGAACCGATATGGTATCTCACCCGCTCCTACCCATTCTATAGAATGCTTTATTCCTATTTTCTTTGACATGTCAAGCAATTTCAAAATGGTTTCTTTCGACAAGTGAAATAATGCAAATTCGCTGCCTTCTCTATAAATATCTTCCCTTGGATCTATGGTTATGCTAATCCTTACTTCCTTACATTGTTTTAGCATTTCACGCAGCAGCTTATACTGGACTGGCGTAAATCCTGTAAATCCATCTAAACAGACGATACTGTCCTTTAACAACTGGGAACGTCCTACACAGTCGGTAAGCACCTCTAAAATTTCCTCTGCTGTAATATATTTTTCGCTCAGTAGTTCCCGAAATCCGTCATAAATTACCAGCATGTCCTGCAGCTTTTGCTGCAACATTGGTTTCTTTTCCGCTAATTCAATAATATCTTCTAAATCTTCTCTTTTGATACCATATTGTAAAAATTCAGAAAGAAGGGATTTTATTTCATTTACATATCCTGTTTTCTTTATATTATTTTTGAAGATATGAAGCTGTTCTTTTTTTTGGGATACTACTTTTCTGACAAGCATACTCTTTCCTGTATCCTCCAAAATAGTTCCCTGCCTTTTCCCTTGTTCCTCAAACACTCGATATGCCAAACGCATAAAACTTAATATATCTATATTTTGAATACCATGTCGAGGGTGCATTTGCACAAAGTCCTTCTGAGTCTCCATAGTAAACTGCTCTGGTACAATGGCAAAATATTTTCCCTGCGGATTATTCATGGATTCTTGTATCATTTCCTGATACATTTTATAAGACTTTCCTGCCCCGCTTTTTCCTAATACTAATTTCAACATCTTTCCTTTAACCTCCACTGTAACAGTTCACATTCATGAACAATTTCCTCTTTCCTTATTATATCGGTAAAGGCTGTTTCTCACAAGCAGGAATACAAAAAAGCCATAGAAAATAACATACATACATTACTTTCTATGACCTTCTCTTCATATTTAATTACAAAATATTGTCTGTATAGCTTGTCAGACAGTGAAGTTTATTCAAATATTTATAACATATATAACCACAAAATACACCAATACAATTTAAAATAACATCATCTATATCTGTGCTTCTTTCTACAAAAAACTGCATGCATTCAATAAAAACGGATAACGCTAAACCAAACAACATAATATGACAGAATTTCGAAAACTTTTTAAATACAATTGGAAATAAAATTCCAAAAGGAATAAATAAACAAATATTCCCAGCTAAATTAACAATCCTTACAACAATGTTTGCATTACCATAAAAATCATTTGATCCATTCAGATAATCTAAAATAGTTTTAAATGGAATTAAGTTTAAACTTCTCGAATTGTATGTAGATATTTCAATAGATAACTTGCCATTTATAAAGAACACATTCCATATATGTATTATAGTTTGTGATAATAATGCAACAATGTATGCACCAAAAATAATATATGGCAATTCTGATTTTATTACAAACCTTTTATTATTACATTTTAAATATATAATTTTTGCAATTATATATATACAGCTAAATACAACCGCATAACTTAATGTACTAGAGATATAGCTTGCAATCATTGTATTATTATCCTTTCTTTATACTCCATGTAAAATCTGCTGGTTTAAGAAATCTTACATAATATTTATCTGTTGAAGAAGTTGAAATTGTCCATGTTGTTGTTCCGTTTGCTGGAACTTGAACTGTACTGACACAAGAGTCCCAATACTTTCCATACTTGTATACTTTTACCTTTATACTTTTTTAGAGCTTACATTTGTTACAGATATTTCCATTTTGGAGACATCTTTAAAATAATAAGCTGAATATAAATCAACTGTATTGCATGTACCATATCCATCAAATTTTCCATTTTCACCTTTTTTCAGATTTTAGGCTCCAATCAGTATTCGGTTTATTTGTTTCAACCATTATTCTTCTACCACCAAATATATTTGCAATAATCAAAATAATCAAAGTATAATAAATAATTATTTTAATATTTTTCTTTTTTATAGATATAT
>JAAVZU010000089.1 GCA_022791815.1 Lachnospiraceae bacterium | reverse complement strand
GGGACCCAGTTACATAAAGTCCTGCATTCATGAAAAATGGCGACTTTCTCCCACTTTTTAATGTAAATTCTCCAAATTTCAAGACACCACAATCTACCATAAATTCAATAAATTCTTTCTTATAAGTTTCCATTTTATCTTAAATCCTCCTGCTTTTAAGGCTGCTGCCCTTTATTTTCAAGTTTCCTTATAAAATCTTAAATACATAACTATCAAATTTCTTCCTTAGTCTACCATAAAAGCATGTTTTTTTCAATGACTTTCAAAAACTACATTAAGAAAATCAGTTCCAAGCCTGTGTTACTTTTGCAAATAATTTCTTCACAGGCTCGTGAACATAAAGCTTTCTAAATATATATTTTATCATATACTTAATATTTCTTTTTCCATTCATAAAATTCTTTTAATTCTATTTTACGTTCTTCTGGCAATTGTGTCTTCTTCACACCTTGTATCGCACCTTCTAATGCCATCAGTCTATGGATACATGCAGAATCATCAATTTTTTGAATCCTTAGCCAAGCCTGCTCTGCTCCTAATTCTTTTAATTCCTCGTAGGATGTAATGCCAACTTGTTCTAATTGTTTCTCCACAACCGTTCCAATATTAGGCAGCTTACTTAGTTCTCCCATATTTTGTAAATTCTTCCTTTCTCTAAAATAGTAATATGCTTTTGAGAAACTCCCATTAACTTAGATTATTTTGGCAGATTTACAGGACAAAGCTAATACAATTTCAACAAGTTATTATATGCATTAAAAATTTTCATCCACTGTCTACCTGTTGTTTTGTTTGTTTCTCCATATACATACTCCAAATTTACATCATCTTGTAATTTTACTTTAAATTTACCTTTCTGTTTCAACATATTCATAAGTTTTTTTACTTTCTCTTTGTTTAATTTATTTCTTCAACTACTTTTCTTAAATCAGCTATATATGCCTCTTGTTGTTTCTTCAAATACCCTTTTACAAATGGTTTCACAAAAAACTTTTTGGGCTTGACATCTTCTGTAAAGCTAATTTCTGTTTCTCCATTTGTTTCAGAGAACTCGCCTGTCCAATGTCCTTCTATGTTATCATTTTCTATATTAAATTCCCATCTTTTATAAGGTTCCGCCAATGTGATTGTGAAAGTAGTGGCATAACCTTTGTTTGTATATTCAACAAACTTCTTTTCGCTAACTACCTCAATTCTGCTCAAATCACTTCTCCATGCATAGTCCGTTAATGAAGTGACAATATTCCATATATCCTCTACACTACAATGAAATTTTACCTTCGTATTTACAATTGACATTATAACTCCTCCATATTTTAATGAAATATGTAAATTTTATAAAACAACATTTTATTTACAAAAAAATCTATACCTGTTTTTACTTTATGGACAAATCTTGTTATAATCTTTCTTATGTAACCACATTATAAACATAAATTCAACATCTATATTATATTTGTTTTTAAAATCTCCCTTATAATCCAAATCAGAATAATTACTAAACAAATTGCTAATGCTACAATAATACTTATTGTTAATTTTTTCCACTTTTTCTCTCTTATAGCTAAATACATTATATCCACCACATCTATCACAAAGAAAAATTGTAGTATTGTATGCAATATTGCCATAACAGATGGACGAATTTTTGCCTTTTGGGACAAATATAAATAAGCAATTATGTATGGTGATTCAAATGCAAGAATTAGTCATCCCGTAATCATACCCATTATTGCAATGGTAGGACCAACAAAAATCATAAAAGGAACTGGGATAAAAGTAAAAAGGAAACACACAAGCAAAATGAATCCACCTATAACAAAAAAAGGAATCATAGAATATTTCACTAGTACTGCTGCATTTAACATCATACTTTCCTTCTGCCACATATTAAGGAAAAACGGTAACAGATATAATGATAAAACATACATTATCGGAAATAAGTAAAAAAAATGAAATCCTTTTTATGGTTCCCTTTCTTCTGCTGCCGATAAATCATTCTCTTTATAAATCTTTAATAATTCTTTCATTTGTTACTCCTCTACATAATTATTCCTCTGTAAAAAACACTTAAATCATTTGGTGATTTTATTGATATATCACATAATTATATATTCTACACTTTATATTTATTATATCATAACTCCCTCTCTTTAGCTATTTTATATGTGAATTATAATAATTTAAATTCTATGCCTATTAAAAAAATACTGGAATTAGCCAGTATAATAATGACCAATCCCAGTATAATATATTTCTATTCTATTTTGTGATAATGACACCTGCTAAAGAGAGGCCTGTCCACTTATCCAGCATTAATTCCATTAAATCCCAATTCATTATCTAAAGTTGTTCCACTAATAGTAAACTCTGCTGTATTGGAATTTCCCTCCCGATAAATAAAATATGACTTTCCTGCTTTATCTTTTCCTGCTACAACATCTGCATGAATGGTACAAACATCACCATCATGTACACCATATTCGCCTGGATCTTTTGTTTCTGAACATCCTAATGTGATATTCTTTCCAGAACCATTAATGCGATGTAAATTTGTGGAGTCTTTTCCAAAAAGAAAATCCATCTTTACAACAAAGCCTCCTTGATTTTTCAAACGAAATGCTCCAATTTCATCATAATTTGCCATAACGTAACTCCTTTCCGCCTCTCGGCATTAAAACAAGTTTTTCGCTACAACTGCATATTCTATATAACCTATCTTCAAAGAAAAGCTGATTTGATAGGTGCAGTTCATATAAATTATGAAAGACTACAACTTTCAAATATAATAGTCTTACATTGCAGGCATGTCCATTTAAAATACTTCTTGAATAGAATCGCTTTTTGTTTTGATTAATATAATTATATGCTTCAGATTGCAAAAATAGAACAACCTAAAATTTATTTTCTATAATGTGATATTCCCTCCACCGTTTTACCACACCATTATATTTTTCTCCCTTCTTTTTCACAAAAGGTTTTATGCCAAAATAAAATATTATATTATGCAGAAACAATTGTATTTTATACTCTTTTTTCTTACTTATATCAGCAAAAATTTTATCTGCTAAGTAATTTATTTTCCTTTCTATTTTTGCATTCAAAAGATTACTATTAAATGGTACATTATAAACAATTTTTCCACTTATTTTTCCTCCAGAATATTTTAATAACTTTGTAAGTATTTTACTGGTATCTCTACTTCCATAATTTTCTCCTGTAACAACACTTATTGTATATTTATTATATAATAGTTGCTCCATAACAAAATGCCCCCGATCAATAAATTGTTTTAATAAACCAGATAGATTACTTGCATAGGTTGGAGAACCAATAACCAGACCATCGGCAAATAAAATCTTCTTAGAAAGTTTCTCTGCATCATCCTCTATGTAACAATATCCTGTTTTATAACAAGAACAACAACCTGTACAGGAATTTATCTCCAAATCTGTAATATGAATAAATTCTACTTTGATATTTTCTTTTTGAAGAAGTCTTTCTTTCATTTTATATAAGATTTTTGCAGTAGCACCATTTTTTCTTGGGCTGCCATTTATAATAATAATATTCATTGTGCTTTTCTCTCCATTTATTCTAAAAACTCATATTATATGTAAAATACTGTCGCAATTATCTATATTCTAAAATTTAGTTCTTGTAAAGAAATCTTATATTCTTGTAAATTTCCAGTTAAAATTCCTTTGCGTTTCTTTTCTAATACAATAGCAGACTCTTTATCCTTCATCCTTTTTTGAAATACAGTTGTTTTTCAATAATATCAACCCTCAAATCAAATAATTCAGATATAGTCTGATTGCTAAACAATTTTTCCCAATCCCCCCCCAAAAAGCATCGGTTATCAAAGGTTTCGTTTCTCCTTGCACATTATCTAAAACATATTGTAGTGCCTCCATATTTGCAACATTGATAAAATATCATTAGATGCACTTCAAAAAAATCTAATTTCACGACCATATTCTATTCTTCACTGGTTTTCCATGTCCAAAGAAAATAGTTCTTTCCCCTAGCTGTCCAATTCTTTTAGTACTTTTTAACATTGTCTTTCTATCATGATATAACATAGAAACAGTAGGATAAAACATATTCATCAATGCATCTCCAACAATCAAATATTTTTTAGCAATATCAATTGCAATAGATCCTTTGGTATGCCCTGGAACAGATAAAATTGAAGCAGATATCCCATAAGAATCTAATGTATCACCTTCTGATAAAAATATGGTTGGAGTAAATGCAGGAATATACTCTTCTTGCAACGCTTTTTGGGAGGCGGCTAAAACTAACTTACCTAAAATACTTTTTGCATGCAAAGTCTGTATAAGATTATTCTCTAGTAATTCATAGTCCTCTTTGCACATGGCATAGGTACTTGAAGTTTATTTGCTAAAAAGGCAGCATTCTGCACATGATCAAGATGTCCATGAGTAAGAACCAACAAGCGTATATGATAGGATTTACATGCATTTAATATCTTTTCTCTATATTTTTCACGACAGGTATCTACTAAAATAGCATTTTTTCCATTTGAAATGATATAACAATTTCCATTTCCACACTTAATTCTTTCTATTTTTTCCATGAGTAACCCTTTCCCTCTTTCCAGCTTCAATTCCCTCACAAATGATATTCATTAGGTTCATCATTTCTTTCCATCTGTTTTCATCCAAACTAATATAATAATAATTCTTTGTTCCTTCTTTCTGCATAGCCACAATGCCTGCTTCTTTTAATATCTTTAAATGATGTGATACAGATGGTCTAGTCAAATGAGCTTTTCCAGCAATCTCACCTACCCTGATTCCTCCAAAATCACTTGCTAATAACGCTACAAGTATTGCCTGTCTTGTCGGATCACCAATTGCCGAAAATGCCTCACAACAATTTTGAAATCCTTCTGTTATTTTCTTTATCCGTATTACACATTCTTTTTCCATAATAACCACCTACACATATTTATTTCTTAAAATTTTTCTTTATTTTCAGCTTCTCTATTTCTTTGATTATGAATATCACTATTTTATCAGATTTATTTTAAAAAATCATTATTGGTAAAGACTTTCTTTACAAAAGAATTTCTGAAGGAACTTTAACCGTTTTATGTACATTTCTACAAACATTTTTTCTTTATAGGAGAAACTTTCCTCTAAAGAAATAGAAAAGAGTGTGCATAAAACGCACACTCTTAAATAATATTTTATATCTTATTTTTTTATGGATTACATACACTACAAGCATCATATCCTTGTGATATAGCATCTGATTTATTTATTGATATTTGACTTCTGCTTAAGTATCTGCAGCCATTCCTATGATATTTAGATCCTGTTGCTGTAATATATACGGTATAACTACTTTCACTAGAAGAACTTGTTTTGTTACTCTTATTACCAGAATTTTTATACTTTGTAATTTGGTTATTTAACTTACTCACTTTTTCGTTTAGTGAAGAATTTTTTGATTTTAATGTAGAAATCTTGTCATTTAATTTATCTATTTCGCTTTTTTGCTCCGATATTTTTTTATTTAATTTATCAATTGTCGATTGCTGGTTCTGGGCTTTTTTGGTATCTGCTTCTAAAGACTTTACTTTTTTACTCAAGTCCTCCTTAGATGCTTCTAATTCCTCTATTTGACTATTATATCCTTCTATATTGTCTGAAATAGATTGATATATCTCATTCTCTGCTTTTAGTTTTGAAACTTGTTTTTTAAGCTGGCTATTTTCGTCTAATAACTGATTATTTGTCTGACTTAAATTTCCTGTTGTCACACAAAATAGAAAAGCCAATATTGAAACAATAATTAATGGCTTCTTTAAATTTTTTGTTATATCCTTTTGTTTGTTTTTGCTTACATCATCGTTCATAGTATATCCCCTTATATGCTTCTGTAAATATTTATTTAATACATCTATTGATTATTATAACATAATTAATTAAATTTCACAATTCTATATTTCCCATCTAAAATAATAAAGGATGCATAGTATATTTTATCATGGTTCATACTATTTATGTGAGGTGAGAAAATGGATAAAAAATTACAAGAAAAGTTACAAATGCAGCATAACCTAAATAAATTCAATAATATCACACAAAAAGTTACACCTGAAAACCAAAATCAAACACACAATTCCCGAAAAGAAGGCATTCAACCAATTAATCAAAAAAAATAGAGCCTTAAGAAATTAGCTCTTAGATTGCAAGATGTGACTGTATGAATGTATGCTTATATGCAATTTCATACAGTCATTTTACATTTATAATCTTATATGTTGAAATTATAGTGGGACAACTACATAATACGAAACATCGACTGCACTCCTTTGATTTTTATTGATGCTTAAAAGATTATTTCTGTTAGACAAGCATTATCACTTATTAAATATGGATTGATATAGTCTTTATATACAATTTTATGTAAAACTGCGTATTTATTGTTATCATATTCATGAACAGCATCCAGATTTTATTTCTAATAAAAAAATATTTTAATTATTCTTAATCATATCATCTTTGTAATATCATTTCATCACTCATCTTTATAAATCAGATTCATAAGTTCCCTCCACATCATTGATGAACTGTATCTTCTATTACATATCTAGCTGGCTT
>JAAVZU010000088.1 GCA_022791815.1 Lachnospiraceae bacterium | reverse complement strand
TGGAAAAACCGCTTTAGTCATCACCCCCATTCACCAGTAAACCAACACGACAAAAAACGCCCTTAGCCATGAGTTCCTACCCACAGCTAAGGGCGTTTCTAATATGGATTTATTCCAGTCATTGAAACCGCTTGCAAATCATTCTGCCACCTGTAAACCATCAGATAACAAGAATAATCGCACTCAAACGACTGTTATCAATTTGTTATCAAAAGACCTTTTGAAATGCCGCAAACCCACACAAATACTGGGTTTGCTAAGCATTTTTGTTTATTCGAACTCAATCGTCCCTGGTGGTTTACTAGTCAAATCATACACAACTCTATTAACCCCTTTTACTTCATTAATAATGCGGCTTGTCACTTTTAACAACACTTCGTATGGTATTTCTGCACATTCGGCTGTCATGAAGTCAGAAGTTGTAACGGCACGCAAGGCTACGGCATAGTCGTATGTTCTTTCATCTCCCATTACACCTACAGAACGCATATTAGTGAGTGCAGCAAAATATTGACCCAGGTCTTTGTCAATTCCTGCTTTTGCAATCTCTTCACGGTAGATTGCATCTGCTTCTTGTACAATTCTTACCTTTTCTGCATTGACCTCTCCTATAATCCGGATTCCTAAGCCTGGTCCTGGGAAGGGTTGTCTATATACAAGATACTCTGGGATTCCAAGTTCTAAACCTGCTTTACGGACTTCATCCTTAAAAAGTAAACGAAGAGGTTCGATAATCTCTTGAAAATCTACACAATCAGGCAATCCTCCAACATTGTGGTGCGATTTAATTACTGCAGATTTTCCAAGACCACTTTCAATTACATCAGGATAAATAGTTCCCTGCACCAGATAATCCACTGCACCAATTTTCTTTGCTTCTTCTTCAAAAACACGAATAAATTCTTCACCAATTATCTTTCTTTTCTTTTCTGGTTCTTCTACCCCTTTTAATTTTTCATAGAAACGTTCTTGGGCATTTACACGAATAAAATTAAGGTCATAATGACCGTTTGGTCCAAATACGGCTTCTACTTCATCACCTTCGTCCTTACGTAGCAATCCTTGGTCTACAAAAACACAAGTAAGCTGTTTTCCAACAGCCTTAGACATCAATACTGCTGCAACGGAAGAATCCACACCGCCTGATAAAGCACAAAGTACTTTACCATTGCCAACTTTTTCACGAATCTCTTTGATAGTTGTTTCTACAAATGATGACATTTTCCAATCTCCTGTGCATTGACATATATCATACACAAAATTTGACAACATCTTTGTACCTTCTTTTGTATGCATAACCTCTGGATGGAATTGTACTGCATATAAATTCTTTTTTGGATATTCCATAGCTGCTACTGGACAAACAGGAGTATGGGCAACTACTTTAAACCCTTCTGGTGCTGCTTCAATATAGTCTGTATGACTCATCCAACAAATTGTTTTCTTTGATATATTTTTAAACAGTTTAGAACTATTATCCACTTCCACTTCTGTTTTCCCATATTCGCTGACAGGTGCCGTAGATACTTTTCCCCCAAGCATATACGACATTAATTGAGAACCATAACATATTCCTAAAATAGGTATTCCCAGTTCAAACATTTCCTTCTCGCATCGTACAGCTCCTTCACCATACACACTATTAGGTCCTCCAGTAAAAATAATTCCTTTAGGGTTCAATTCTTTAATCTTGTCTAAACCAAGATTATAAGGATGTACTTCACAATATACATTACATTCTCTCACTCTTCTTGCGATTAGTTGATTATACTGTCCACCAAAATCAAGAACAATTACCATTTCTTTCTTCAACCGCGTTTCCTCCTACTTTTCAGATTATGTAACCATTCAACTCAAATAAAAAATATGTGCAAATTGCCCTCTGGGAAGGTTGTTACTCAACTTTGGATATTTAATCGTTATTAGTATTTCAAATTTTTCAAAAAATCTAATATTTCTATAAATCTGAATCCAACGGATTACCCAAACATGAAAAAGAACCTCTAGGAATAGGCTACTTAAATAATTTTGCATGACTAAACGGTTTCCATATTGTAACTTGTACCTTAAAAAATAATTAATCTAAGATTATAGCTATTCTTATTCTACTACATTTTTTTTTAAGAAACTAGTAGTAAAATAAAATTTCTTTCATTTCTAATACAATTCATCCAATGTTTTATAATAAGAAGGTAAAAAATCTTTTATAAATATCTGTACCTCTGCTAAATCCATTTTTTTCAATGTTTCTTCTAACGTTTTTTTAGCAAGTACAAATTCCTGGTTACCAGCATTTTCTTCTTTAATACATTTAATCAGTGCAGAAAGTTTATCTGCTGCTTTTTCCAATTGCCATAAATAAACATCCTCTTCTTCTTTATGGAATAATCCTGCATAATAATCCTGCATATCTTTTGGCAGCATATCCAAGAGTTTAGCTGCTGCTTTCTCTTCCACCTCTTTAAATGCATTCGTAATATCTTCACTATAGTATTTAATTGGTGTAGGCATATCTCCTGTAATAATTTCTGTGCAGTCATGAAACAATCCAATTAAAGCTGCCCGTTCTACATTCAATGTCTTTCCCAGTCGCACATTTCCAATAACCGCCAGACTATGAGTAAGCATGGCAACTTCCATAGAGTGTTCACTAATATTTTCTGTTTCGGAATTTTTCATCAATGCCCAGCGTTCAATATACTTCATTCGGGATAGCATTGCAAAAAAATGAGATTCCATTTATCTCCCTCTCCTTCTTTCAATTTTAGATATTTAAAACTCTATCTATAAACTTAATTTACATAAAACTTTCTAATTATTTACTTTAACCTGATGTAAATAAACAAGTGGTGTGATAGCCCAAAATACAAATACCAATAAAGAATGCAGCAATCAACTTTCATTTATGATAATGCCTGCTAACGCAGGCATAGTAACCAACACTTTTATTCAAAGGAGTGTCTGTGTCAGCAGACATATAAATTATTGAAAATAAAATTACAAATATTTTTTGACATACGATCCTGTATAAGATTTCTTACTCTTTGCTACCTGTTCAGGTGTCCCCTTTGCAATTACCGTTCCACCTTTATCTCCCCCCTCTGGACCGATATCAATAATATAATCTGCTGTTTTAATCACATCCAGATTATGTTCAATTACAACAACTGTATTTCCACCATCTGCAAGTTTAGAAAGAATATCTACTAACTTATGCACATCTGCAAAATGTAATCCAGTCGTTGGCTCATCTAAAATATATATCGTCTTTCCTGTACTCTTTCTGCTAAGTTCCGTAGCAAGTTTAATTCTTTGTGCCTCTCCACCAGACAAAGTTGTAGATGGCTGTCCTAATTTTACATAAGATAATCCGACATCTTGCAAAGTTCGTATTTTTCTATGAATAGATGGTACATTTTCAAAAAAGTCTACCGCCTCTTCCACGGTCATATCCAACACTTCAAATATATTTTTTTCTTTATATTTTACTTCCAAAGTTTCCCTGTTATAACGTTTTCCTTTACAGACTTCACATGTCACATACACATCTGGCAGGAAATTCATCTCGATTTTATTAATTCCATCACCTCCGCAAGCCTCACACCTTCCGCCTTTCACATTAAAACTGAATCTGCCTTTTTTATAACCTCGCTCTTTTGCATCAGTAGTAGCAGCAAACAAATCACGGATTAAATCAAACACACCAGTATAAGTTGCTGGATTAGAACGAGGGGTTCTTCCAATTGGAGATTGGTCAATATCTATTACTTTATCTAATTGCTCTATTCCTTCTATGATATCATGTTCTCCTGGAATACATTTTGCACGGTTTAATTTTTTGGCCAGTGTCTTATATAAAATCTCATTTACCAAAGAACTTTTCCCAGAGCCTGACACCCCTGTTACACAAGTCATTACACCAAGTGGAATATCTACATTTATGTTCTTTAGATTGTTGTGTCTGGCACCTTTAATGGAAAGAGTACCTGTTGATTTTCTTCTTTTTTGGGGAACAGGAATTTCAATTTTATGGCTAAGATAAGCACCTGTAACTGAATTTTCATTTTCCATAATTTCTTTTGCTGTTCCCTCAGCAACTACTGTACCGCCATGGGTTCCTGCTCCTGGTCCAATATCTACAATATAATCTGCTGCAAACATCGTATCTTCATCATGTTCCACAACAATTAGGGTATTTCCTAAATCTTTTAGATGATGCAAGGTTTTTAATAATTTATCATTATCACGCTGATGTAGTCCAATACTTGGTTCATCCAATATATAAGTAACTCCCACTAATCCTGAACCGATTTGGGTTGCCAAACGTATTCTTTGTGCCTCTCCACCTGATAAAGATGCAGTAGCTCTGGATAAAGTCAGATAATCCAGTCCCACATCCATTAAAAATCCAATACGGGAACAGATTTCTTTTAAAATTAGTTTTCCAATTTCCTCCTGTCTTGGAGTAAGTACTAATTCATTCATATACTTTTGCAATTCTCCAATAGAATAATCTGTTACCTCAGCAATATTTTTTTCTCCTACGGTAACAGCTAGGGAAGTCTTTTTTAATCTCTTTCCTTTACATTCTTCACAAGGATTTACTTCCATAAAATTCTCATATTCTTTTTTTGTATATTCTGAACCAGTTTCACGGTAACGCCGTTTTACATTTTGAATAATCCCTTCAAATACTACATCATAAACTCCCTCTCCACGTTGTCCTTTGTAATGCACCTTTACCATACGGTTTGTTCCATACATAAGCATATGTTGGACTTCTTTTGACAACTGCTCATAAGGAGTATTCAAATCAAAATCAAATTCTTTCGCCAATGCAGCAAGAATAGCCCCTGTATAACTTGTAGGATCTGTTGCAGATTGCCAGCCTAAAACTGCAATAGCTCCCTCTGCTATACTAAGACTTGTATCTGGCACTATTAACTCTTCTGAAAACTCCATGTGAATACCAATTCCATGACAGACTGGACAGGCACCAAATGGATTATTAAAAGAAAAACTTCTTGGTTCTATTTCTTCCATGCTAACTCCACAATCCGGACAGGAGAAACTTTGGCTAAAGCGAAGGGTCTCACCATCCACTATATCAACTAAAAGCAGCCCTTCCGAAATCTTCATAACATTTTCTATAGAGTCGGTCAAACGCTGTCCAATTCCCTCTTTTACAACCAATCGGTCTACTACAATTTCTATATTATGTTTTTTATTTTTCTCAAGTTGGATATCTTCCGATAAATCATACAGATTTCCATCCACAATTACACGAACATATCCACTTTTCTTTGCTTTTTCAAAGACCTTTACATGCGTTCCTTTTCTTCCCCTTACCACTGGAGCCAAAAGTTGGATCTTTGTTTTTTCTGGTAAGCTTAAAATTTCATCTACCATTTGATCGATAGTCTGGCTGTGAATTTCTTTTCCACATTCTGGGCAGTGTGGTATTCCAATGCGTGCATATAACAAACGGAAATAATCATAAATCTCTGTCACTGTTCCAACCGTAGAACGAGGATTTCGGTTTGTAGACTTCTGGTCAATGGAAATAGCTGGAGATAATCCTTCTATGCTTTCTACCATTGGTTTTTCCATCTGTCCTAAAAATTGTCTTGCATAAGAAGATAAGGATTCCATATATCTTCTCTGTCCTTCTGCATAAATAGTATCAAATGCCAAGGAAGATTTTCCCGAACCACTAAGCCCAGTAAATACAATAAAAGAATCTCTAGGTATCTGCAAATTTATATTCTTTAGATTATGTTCCTTTGCTCCTCTAATCGTGATATATTTTTTTCTGTCATGTTTCTCTGCACTCATTTCACACCATGCCTTTCCTATATTTTCACCTAATTTGTAACTGTTTAGAACCATGAATAATTACGTTTTAAGCCCATAATAATTCGCCTTCGTAGAAAAGAGGGCTTAAACATTACAAAATTTACTTTTATTATGAAACACTACTCAAACTCCAATAAATTCTGTTTTAGTTGAATTAACTGGTCACGGATTTGTGCTGCCAGTTCAAAATTTAATTCTGCTGCTGCTGTATGCATTTTCTTAGATAACGAATTTATCATTGTCTCCAACTCCTGTTTACTCATGGATTCTGGGTCTTTTTCCATTTGCAGGCTCTCCACCTCAACTTTTTTAGAAATACGGATCAAATCACGTACTGCCTTTTTAATAGTCTGTGGTGTAATACCATGCTCTTCATTATATTGTTGTTGGATACTCCGTCTACGTTCTGTTTCATCAATGGCACGCCGCATAGAATCCGTTATATTATCTGCATACATAATTACATGTCCATCTGCATTTCTGGCTGCACGCCCAATCGTCTGAATTAAAGAAGTTTCTGACCGTAGAAATCCCTCTTTATCTGCATCTAAAATAGCAACTAAGGTAATCTCCGGAATATCCAATCCTTCTCTTAATAGGTTAATTCCCACTAATACATCAAATACATCCATCCGCATGTCCCGAATAATCTCTGAACGCTCTAAAGTATCAATTCCTGAATGCAAATATTTTACCCTTATTCCTGCTTCACGCATATAATCTGTCAAATCTTCTGCCATGCGTTTTGTCAGTGTCGTTACTAATACTTTATTGTGTCCCTCCACTTCTTTTCGTACAGCACCCAGCAAATCATCAATCTGTCCCTCTACTGGACGGACTTCTACACATGGATCTAATAATCCAGTCGGACGTATAATCTGCTCCACTCTGGCAAGTTCATGTTCTCCTTCATAATCAGATGGTGTAGCAGATACAAACATCATTTGATCTATTTTACTTTCAAATTCATTAAAATTTAAAGGACGGTTATCCTTTGCTGATGGCAGACGGAATCCATAATCTACTAAAGTCTGCTTTCTGGACTGGTCTCCTGCATACATCCCCCGCACCTGAGGAATGGTAATATGTGACTCATCCACAATAATCAAAAAATCATCTGGAAAGAAGTCTATCAATGTAAATGGCGGCTGTCCTGCTTCCAATCCAGATAAATGCCTGGAATAATTCTCTATACCTGAACAAAATCCCGTTTCCCGAATCATTTCAATATCAAATTTTGTTCTTTCACCAATTCTTTGAGCTTCTATAAGCTTTCCCTCACTTTTAAATATTGAAACTCTTTCTTTCATTTCTTCCTCAATAGCCTGCAATGCTGGCTCTACCCGCTCTGGCTCCACTACATAATGGGAGGCTGGATAGATATGTGCATGTTCTAATTCAAACTTTATATTTCCTGTTAAGACATCAATCTCTGTTAAACGGTCAATTTCATCTCCAAAAAATTCTACACGAATAGCTGTGTCTGTCTGGTTTATCATAAAAATCTCCAGCACATCTCCCCGTACTCGGAAGGTTCCTCGCTTAAATTCCATCTCACTGCGGATATACTGCATCTCAATTAATTTGTGTATAATATCATCTCTATCTTTTATCATTCCTGGTCTCAATGATAAAGTCATATTCTGATAAAATTCCGGACTACCCAAACCATAAATGCAAGATACACTGGCAACAATTACTACATCTCTCCGTTCTGCCAAAGCTGCTGTTGCCGAATGCCGTAACTTGTCAATCTCATCATTTATAGAAGAATCCTTCTCTATATAAGTATCTGTAGAAGGAACATACGCTTCTGGCTGATAATAGTCATAGTAGGAGACGAAATACTCCACTGCGTTCTCAGGGAACATCTCTTTAAACTCTCCATATAACTGTGCCGCCAACGTTTTATTGTGGGCAATTACAAGAGTCGGTTTCTGCAATGCCTGAATCACATTTGCCATCGTAAATGTCTTACCCGATCCTGTAACCCCTAGTAAAGTCTGGAATTGGTTCCCCTCCTTAAAGCCTTTTACTAACTCGGCAATAGCCTGAGGCTGGTCACCAGTAGGCTGATATGGGGCATGTAACTTGAAAACAGCATCGCTTTTTGTGTTACTTTCATAAGCAAGTGGCGAAACAGATTGCAAATGTTCTCTTTCTTTTGACATACTAAAACCTCTCTTTCATACAGTTAGTGATTGTGGGAGTGTAAAGTAATCTATTTTCATTAATCCAAAGAATTCGTGTAATTCTCTATTTTCTAAATTCTGCTTTTATAGTATAACACTATATAGAAAAAAAGTACAGACAAAATTGAACATTTGTTCTGTACTTTTTACTTTCTTTATTTATTATGTCATATTTTTTTCTAAACAATACAAATAAATCGCCTCTAAACCTTCTTTTCTATACTATTTTTAGATTTTTTACTTTCTCCATTTTCTCACCCTTCCTATTATTCCAAATAATATAACTCCAATTACTTGTCCTAAACCATTATCCAGAAATTTATGCAAACTCCATAAATCCTGATTCCATTCATAATCACCTGTTATTAGTTTTGTTCCATAATTTCCCAGCATAACAAGAAGTAAAAATACAGCTATGCAATCCCAAATATTCCACTTAAAGAAATGCCTGCATAATATTGGTATCCATACAATTGCAAGCCATAATAACATAATCGGGTATCCATAACGAAATATCCAAAGTGTGCCTGTATGCATTAAGTAATATCTGGTAAATTGAATGATAGAAAGCAGACAGGCTACACCAATACTGATTACGCTCATGGTAATGTAACCTTTGTTCTTTTTACATACCATAACAGAATACAAAATAGCATCTGAATATACAACAGAACCACCAACTATCAATGACCACGTAATGCCTTTATTTACTGCTAAATCTACTATCAGACAAACTATTACAGCAATCAGGCTTAAACCTCCTAAGCCATATAAAAAATACATAAGCTTTGTTTTCTTTAAAAATCTTTTTACATCCTTAATATCAGATTGGCTTTTGCCCTCAATTTCAACTGTCATATTCCTATGTATTTCTCTACAATTAGTACAATTCTTCAAATGACCTTCTATACTTTTTTTAGAAATTTCGCTTACCATTCCATCCACATAAAGAGGCAGCAAATCTTTTACAATTTCACAATTTAATTCTTTCTCCATTTTTCTCTTCCTTTCATTATTTTTTGTTTTCCTCTATAATAAGTTACTCGTGCCCAATTTTCTGTTCTACCCATGATATCTGCAATTTCAGCAAACTGTAAATCCCCTGCGAGACGCAAATACATCACTTCCCTTGTTGAGTCATCTAAATGATGCATTAGACGGAAAATTTCCAATTTTTCTGCATTTTGCAGGTACTTTCGTTCAATATTTTCCTTTGAAGGTATTGTATCATCTAATTCTTCTGTGATACATCTTTTTTTCTTACCTAGTTCTTTATACCATAACCTTTTTGCAATCTGGCATAACCAAACAGAAATCTTACAGTCACCTCTAAATTTATCAATTCCCTTAATTGCCTGATAGAAAGTTTCCTGTGTCAAATCCTCCGCAAGCTGGGAATCTTGTGTAAAGGTACACAAATACTTATATATAGTTGTAACGTTTTTTTGATAAATTTCCTCAATCTGCTTTTTATCCATTTTAACACCTCATAATATATGTTCCTTTCTATAAGCATTTCGTTACAAAAAATTTTTTTATTTATTTCTCCATATTATTTCCTCTTTCCTACCCCTTAACTAATGACTTACTTGCTATTTCAAGTAACATTATTTCATAAAGGAATAGATTAACATAATTATACACGATAAAAGGACTTCTTTCATTGTATTTAACAATATCACAACCAAGAAGCCCTTTTGTATTTTATTCACTTTTAAAAATTCCACTCTCCCACATTCTTTTCACATTTCTATTCATTACTTTTCTTCCAACATTTTTACAATAAAATTCTTTATTTTCCACAATGCTGCTTATGCTTATAAAAAAATCATCCCATCCTGAATTGTTACAAAACGATCAGCATAAGAAGCAATTTGCTTATCATGTGTAATTAATATAATTGTTTTTCCTGCATCATTCACCTTCAAAAATAACTCCATAATCTCTTTTCCTGTTTTACTATCTAATGCTCCTGTTGGCTCGTCTGCCAGTAGTATTGATGGCTCTCCTACCAAGGCTCTTGCAATTGCCACTCTTTGCTGCTGTCCACCTGATAATTCCGCAGGCTTATGTTTTAATCTTTGGTCTAATCCCAACAACTGAATAATATCCATACAATACTCTACTGCTTCCTCCTTGGACATTCCTCTCAACAAAAGCGGCATAACAACATTCTGCAATACTGTATAGGTGGGAATCAAATGATATTTTTGAAAAATAAATCCAATTTCCTGATTGCGAATATTGGTAAGTTGTTTTTCATTTTTTTCTGCTATTGATATCCCATTTAAAAAATATTCTCCCGAATCAAAAATATCCATACATCCAATTATATTCATCAGCGTAGACTTTCCAGATCCGGATGGACCAAGAATTGCCAAAAACTCTCCTTCTCTTACTTCCAAAGAAACATCTTTTAGAATGTGCAGGTTTTCCTTATCTTTTTGGTAACTTTTATTTATTTTTTCCATTTTAATAATCTTTTTTTCTGTCATATCTATGTACCAAACCTCTCTTTCACAAATATATTTTAACACATTATATAGTACTAGGGTTGAATAGTGAAAATTTACCTTGTGGTAATATATAAACTCTGCACAAATATTCAATGAGAAATTGAATTTTGCCATTTCCTAAATTATCCAGATACCAACAACAACATCCTCTCCATCTTTATCCTTTTCCACAAGAAGTTTTACCATATCACCTGCTGCCAGACGTGAAAATGTGGTAGTTGTTCCAAGTTGTGTAGTCACTCTAGTTCCCACTGGAATTAAGGTAGTTTCCTCTTCTCCTGTTAATGTATACATAGTTTTATTTCTTTGGGTTTCTTCTTTTTCCTTATCTAAATTTCTACTTTCCACTTTACTACTACTATCTTCTGATTTATCACTTTCCGCAGACACTTCTCCTTGTTCCATATCACTTGGCATCTCTCCCTCTGGCTTATTCCTTTCTCTTATGTTACTTGATGTCTCTCCCTCTGGTATATTCCTTTCTCTTATGTCATTTGGTATTTCTCCTTCCTGCATATCTCCCCTTTCCATATTGCCTGTTCTTTTTTCTTCTGACATACTTTGCCTTCCACCAAAATTTTCATTTCCAGTTGTATCTTTATTATTACTTTGACTATCCCTGTCTTCTTCTGTTGAAGAATTTTCCTTCTTTCCACTTCCAACTTCCGAAAAATCCACTTCCTTGGCTATTGCATAGGTAATTTCATTTCCATTTATCCTACTTATTTGTGCAACAATTAAATTTTGATTTTTTCCAACGGTTATTTCTTCTGTTTTATTTTTATTTTCACTAAAATGCCAATACCCACCTATTCCAACTCCGCTAAAAAGAAACATAACAATAAGAACAACTATCACTTTCTTTTTCATACTCCACCTCCTATTCTTCACTCAAGGCTTCCACTGGCACCAGATTAGATGCCTTCCAGGCTGGATAAATACCAAATATTGTTCCTGTTATTATGGCAAATACAAGAGCAAGCCCTATCCCCATAGCACTTAATTCGACTCGGATATTTATTAACTCAACAATTGGAGTAACACCAAAACTTGCTGCCACACCAACCATTCCACCAAAAATACTGATAAAACATGCTTCCAATAAAAATTCAACTAATATATCCTTTCTGGAGCAGCCAATAGCTTTTAATATACCAATTTCCTTTGTTCTCTCTTTTACAGATACAAATAAAACATTCATAATTCCAATGCCGCCTACTATAAATACAATAAATGCCATAGTAAAAAGCAGCATGGTTAATGTACGATTCGATTCCGAAGCAGCCTCCATTTTACTTCCTGCATCTGTCATTGTAAATTCCGCATTTGGATAGCTTTCTGCAAGAACAGTTTCAATATCTTTCATTACACCATCAATATTATTTAAATCACTGGCAATCACAGTAATAGTAGGATTTACCTCGTCTCCTGCAATATATTTTACCCCAGTGCTATACGGAATAAAGACAGCATCATCCATACTAATTCCTGATGATACCGTTCCCACTTCCTCTAAAACACCATTTATCACATAAGGACGGTTATCTATGTATATCGTATTATCGTATGCATCTATGGCACTTCCAAAAATTTCCTTTGCCACACTAGCACCTAAAATACAAACTTTATCTTTATTTTCTTCATTGCTGTCTATAATGAATTCCCCGACTTGAAAAGACAGATTACTAATCTCTGCATAGATACTTTTTACCCCTGCTATAGTATAACTGGTTTCTTCCTCCAAATTACCTCCATCTACATTCGATCTTGTGGTATAAGAAATGGATACAGAAGATATGTCTGGAACAAATACCTCCAACTCATCCACGTCTTCTTCGGTAAGTGTAATTTTCTCTTGATTCATTCTGTCAGAGAAATCAGAAGAATCTCCCCCCCTTACAAATCCTCCAAAATTTCCTGTTTTTCCCTGATTATTTGAAAAATTTTCTCCCTTTTGGGATGGCATATTTTGTGAGTCCCCATTAAATGGCATTCTTTCACCAGATGGCAGATTTTCTGGTAGTCCTCCAAAAGACTTCCCACTTTCCTTTACCCCTGACTTACCGGAAAGTTCTTCTTTTGCCATTTCATAAGAAATATCTATCGCTCCTGCGTTCAAGTTCTTAAACTGTTCTGCCACATCCATTTGCCCGCCGCGTCCAATAGCAATTACCATTACAATGGTTGCTGCTCCTATAATAATGCCAACTGAAGTCAATAATACTTTAAATTTGTTCTGTATTAAGTTAATCCAAACCAATCTCAATATTTCTTTTCTTTTCATGCACCCACCTGACTTTCTATTAGTACAGTATCTCCTTCTGACAAACCTTCTTTAATCTCTACACAAGTCCCATTAGAAAATCCAGTCTTTACTTCTATCTTTTCAGCTTCTCCATTACTTACTTTTTTCACATAACTTTTTGTTCCTTCTGTTTGAACTGCTTTGTTGGAAACATATATAACATCTTTTAATTCTTTTGTTACAAAAGTAACATTTGCTGTCATGCCTTCATAAATTTTTGACACATCTCCTGTCACATTTACGGTTACATTATAAGATACTGTGGAAGAACTGCTGCTTTCCGAGTTGGTAATTCCCGTTACTGTTCCATGATATATCTCTTCTTCATAAGCAGTAAACACAATATTTACGGTTTCTCCTATTTCTACATTAGATATGTCTTCCTGTGAAACAGATACTGTTACCTCCACTGCCTCGGCATCTGCATAAGTAGTAATGGCTGTATCACTATTTAAAGTATCCCCCTCCTCATATCCTACTGATAAAATAGTTCCTGCGTATTCTGTTGTAATAATTCCATCTAATACAAAGGTTTCAAATTCCGCCAGATTTTCTTTTGCTTCTGCCAGAGCTTCCTTCGCCTCATTCACCTCATCATCAATACCATCCATTGCAATATCATAAATTTCCTTTGCATTTTCATAATTTAACACTGCCTGGTCGTATTTTTCTTTTGCTGTAATTTTCCCGGAAATTTGTTCACTCTTTGCCTTGGAAAGCTGGCTTACTAAATTAGAGTAATTCTTTTTTAAGGCACTAAGTTCTGATTCTAAGGCACTTATCTGGCTATCCACACCACTAGTTGTATCTGTTCCCTCTGTTGTTGTACTATTATCAGTTGTGGAATTTTCTACTTTTTCATTTTCTTGTACTCCTTGCATGCCCACTCCTGTTTCCCTATCTGAAGACACATTGGCATTTTTTGTAGAAGCAGTTTTACTGGCAGAGTTTTTTTGTGTTTGCAATTTTTTTATTTTATTTGGAATAGCTGCTATTCTCTTATCTGCCTCATTTATTGCATCTTGTGCCTCATTTACTGCATTCTGCAAAGAGGATAATGTGTTGTTATAATCAGTTTTTGCATTTTTACCTGTTGTAATATTCTCTTCATATTCATACTTTGCACTAACTTTTGTAGATTTCCTGTCAATTTTCGCCTTTTTTAGAGTAAGCTCTGCACTTTTTACTGCATCGTTTAATATCTTTCTGGCTTCATTTATACTTTCTTTTGTTAATTTTAAAAGATTATCTCCTTTTTCCACTACCTGTCCTTCTGAAACATATACTTCCTCCACCTCCAAGATACCTGACTCACTGGAACTGTTAGAATTATTCTGACTGTTATTTCCACCATTGTTTCCTGCTGTCATATTCATTTCTTGTATTCCTGATGAACCATTTGTGTTCTGCGTGCTAGTTGTTGTACTATTACTTTCTTTTTCTGATAAATCAATAGAAAATTTCTGTTCCACTGTTCCCAATTCTGCCGTTCCATTTTCTGTAACCCCCACTGTCAAGTTACCATGTTCTACAGTTGTCTCCTTTGTCACAACCTCAGCTTCACTCTCTTTTGTTCCCCAATATATTCCAATTCCTGTTATTCCAACTATAACTATGACTCCAATTGCAATGACTATCTTTCTATTCCACATTTTCCTGTCTCTCCTTTGACTTAATGAATACACAACAATCTCCTTCTTTTAAACCATCTTTAATTTCTACAAATGTTCCTGTTTCCAGCCCTGTTACAATCTCTACTTTTCTGGTTTCCCCAGATTCTTCTTTTACCATCACATAACTTCCTTGTTCATCCTTTTGTATAAAATCTTTTGCAATATAAAGTACATTCTCTAATTTATTTGTGGCAAAGAGTACAGTAGCACTCTCCCCACTTTCCATATTTCCTTCTTCATTATTAATAGAAATAGTTACTCCATAGGTTACTTTTGATACACTGGTGGAATTCTTAGTGTTGGAAATCTTAGATATCACTCCACTTGTTCCTCTTGGCATGGAATCCGTTACCACAGTTACCTCATCTCCTACAGATATGGCAGATCTTTCACTTTGATCTACAGAAATTTCTATGGATATCGTATCTCCATTATAATAACCAAGAATAGGTGTACTATTTGTTATAGAGTCCCCTTCTTCATATCCTAAATACTGCAAAGTGCCACTTCTCTTTGTATACCATATATAATTTTTAAAACTATCTTGAAATCTTTTTAAAACCTCTTTTGCTTCCTTATAACTTTCTTTTGCTTCTTTCAGATTTTCTTCCAATTGGGCAAGCTCTATCTCATAAGACACTTCTGCTTCCTGACTGTTCAAAAGGTTCTGTTCTAATTCTTTTTTTGCCGTAACACTCTGGTTTTCCCGATTAGAAATTGCCTGTTCGTAATTTAATTGTAAATTGTTGACCTGTTTCTTCGCCTCTGTTAACTCTTTTTGTTCTTTTGTTATTGTTTGATTTAATGTTTCAAGTTCTTTTTCCTTTGTTTCAATTGTTGTTTCTTTCTTTTCCACTGCTTGCTGCCATTTTTCTAAAGTTGCTTTCTTTTGGGTATATTCTTTCTGGGCAGCCTCATAAGATACTTTCTGTACATTCATATCATTATTTACTTTTTCAATAAAAGCCTGCAAATCAGAATCTTGACTTATCATTGCTTCTTCTTTGTTATCTTTTTCAAAAGTTTTGTTATTTTTAGTATATTTTTCGATATAATTATATACTACTTCTATCTGTTCTTTTTCTTTTGTCATATTCTCGAATGTAGTCTTTGCCTTTTCATATTCCTTTGATGCAGTCTCTTTCTTCTCTGTGGCTATTTTTAACTTAGCTTTTAACTCAGCCAATGTCTCCTCTCTTTTTTCCTTTTCTTGCGTATTTTCTGTTATCTTCTTGGGATACTGTGAAATTATGTTTTTTGCTTCTTCGTATTCCTCTTTTGCCTGCTTCACCTGCAACTCTAAATTTTCTATGGTATTTTCATAACTTTCCCTTGCAATTTCTCCTGAAGAAATATCTGATGCATATTTTGATTTTAAAGTAAGCATATCTGTTTTATATGTAATTTTTGCTTCCTGCAAAGTATTTTTCGCTTGTTTGAGTATCTTTTCCAAATTTGCTTTTGTAATATCATAGCTGTTTTTTGTTACCTTTAAAATAGCACTTTGTGTTGTAACTTCTATTCCTGTTTCTACATATACCTTTTCTACCTCTAGTGATGTATCCAAATTCATATAAACATCAAAATATTCATAATCTGTACCAGTTGTAGTTGTTCCACTGGCACTAAAAGTGCCTTCTAAACTTCCTCTTTGCACATAACTTTCCACTGTTCCCGTTTCTTTATTTTCATCTGCTTTACTAATATTAGGTACAAAATAAATTCCACTTCCTATTATAATTACAACCAAACATAGAATAAAAATTTTAACTTTATATTTTTTCATAAGCCACCTTCCCCGAATAAATGATTATAAGACCCTATCATCTATTTCTTTAAAATTAATCTTTATTTCCTTTTTCTTTGATTTTAGAAAAATCCTATGGAGAATTTGTGATTGGTTTGTGAATTTTTGATGTTTGAATATTATTATATCCCTTCTCCCCCTTTCATTGCAGTACAAAGCGTGCAGCAATTGAAAAGTAATATTTTTCTCTTGTGCGAATGCACATAATTATTTTTTATCTTATAGAAAAAGCAAAGCACTTCCTATGAGATAAAAAAAATTGTTGTAAGAACTATAACTAATTCCTACAACAATTTCTTATATTTCAAAAATTATTCTATCTTGCCTTATAAACAATCTGATGATTAAGCCTCAATTATTCACGACTTATATTGCAGACCGCTGCTATCGCAACTAAGTTCCACTTGACCGCGCCACCTAGCTACAATCATCGTCGATTTACCTATGAAACATGAATAATCTCAGTTAGGTTATCAATTGATCTAACATCCGATACAAATCAGACACTTCTATCGGTTTAGCAAGATGACCATTCATTCCATTTGCAATGGATTTCTTCGCATCCTCATCATGAGCATTAGCGGACAAGGCGACAATGGATATTGTTCTGGAATCCTTTTTTCCCAAGTTACGGATTCTTCTGGTTGCTTCCAATCCATCCATAATAGGCATACGAATATCCATTAAAATAGCATCATAGCTTCCATCCTCATTCTTATCAAACTTTTCCACTGCTACTTTTCCATTCTCTGCAACATCCACCTCAAATCCCACCATTTCAAGAAGAGTCTGTGCTACCTCTACATTTAAAAGATTATCTTCTACTAATAGCAACCGTTTTCCTTGAAAGTTATAATCTCTTTCAGCCATTTCTTCCTGTCCCATTGTTATCTCTGCTGATTCCAAAGGAATAACAAACGACAAATATAAACCACCTTCTATTTCTCCTACTTCCATCTGTCCTCCCAGACTTTGTATAAACCGGTTGCTGATAAGCAATGGAAGGGAAATGTCTCCCAGCTTAGTACGAAACATGGTTTCTGTTTCTCCTAACATTTCCTTTAACTGTTCCAGTTCATAAGAATATCCATACTTCCCAGTGCTTTCAATAGAAAAACGCATCTTTTCCTCTGTCAAATCTCCTATTTGCATACTGTGAAGAGTAACTGAAGAGTTCTTTTCGGTATTCTTAATTACATAATCAAGAATATTTACAATACTTTGCTGTAAATGTTTTTTATCTCCTAAAAAATAATCACAGTCACTCTGATTGACCAAATAAAGTTTCATTTGTTTTTCTTCTGCTTGTTCCCAGAATAAATCTTCAATCTGCCTATAAAGCTCACTAAGTGAAAAGCTCTCCTTGACTATTTCAAATCGTCCATTTTCCATGCTCTCTACATCCAATATTTCATCCATAATAGTGAGTAAATATTTACTAGACGTATCAATCTTATCTAAATATTCTTTTACTTTATGCTTATCATCTGTATACTGTCTTGCAATACTGGTCCAACCATAAATGGCATTCATTGGCGTACGAATCTCGTGAGAAATACCCGATAAAAATTCAGATTTTTCTTTAATCTCCCTATTCATACTATTTCTACGATAATAAAGTTCTATTAAATTAGTGATTTCTTTTAATAATTCACAAATTTCATCTGGCCAGCCAGCTTCCGCCTCCTCACATTCATACACTATAATACTGATTATGTTTTTTTGATTACTAAGAGCACATATTAACAAAGAACAATCCACACTGTTTCCCTCATTGTTATAATCTACATCCATAGAAATATGCTCTGCAATAAAATACTCATTTTTTGTAAAATTCTCTTTTATTGTTTCAAACACATGCTCAGAGATAGACATTTTTTTTGGAAGTGCTTTCATTTTTTCATTTTTCTTCCATTGGATTAAAACATGGTTACTTAAGAAGTCCTGATCTGCCTCCATAAGAGCAATTCTCCTTAATCCATATTCTCTTCCAATTCTTGCCATTATCATATAAATAGCCGTTTTAAAAGATTTCGATTTTTCCAAAAGCTTTCGGACAAAAAGCAAGGTATCTTTTGATCTGCTGCCAAACCGTACTTCACTATAATCTTCTCTTGGCGAAAATTTACTACTTTGTATGCTCTCATCAATTTCATCCTTCATATCCATATAGTATAATACTTCGCCTACTTGATGATGCTTTACATATTCCAAGGCAAATTCTGCATATTTTAATAGTTCTTCATATTCTTTTATCAGCCCAGAATTCATCATACCAATACTACAAGAAAGTACATTTTCCTGTTTTTCATTCTGATAAAGTTCCTTTACTTCCCTGCAAACATCTCTTCCAAATGCATAAGCCTCTTTCACAGAAATTCCCAACCGGTAAATTAATATCTCATCTCCACCAACACGTGCTACTACATCCTCCTTACAAACCCGTTCCAAAATTAACTTGCTGATCTCCTTAATCGCTTCGTCCCCAAAAAAGCAACCATACATTTCGTTAATTTTCCACAGTTGATCCACGTCTACCAAAAAAAGCATACCATCTTTACCATTTTCTTCTGACAAATACTGTTCAATGACACTTCTTCCTTCTCCTGCCACTAACAAATTTGTCAGCTTATCTCTAGTCTTTTTCTTTGTTTGTCGGAACTCCTTTGGAATCTGTTGTATTTCCATTTGGCACAAACGTCCCTCATACATTAACAACTTATCTTTTGTTGTACATCTGCTTCCCCCAATTGCTATCTCATTTTTCCGTACAAAATAAGTGTCTTCCTCTAATTGTGCTCTAGGACAGGTACTGCAAGCCTCTTCTCTTCCATATAAAGTCTCATAACAGCACTTTCCTTTATAGTCTTTTTTCCCTAAAAGTTTTCTTCCAATTCGATTCAAAAACACCAGTTGATTAGTTTGTGCATCTGTAATGTAGACAATCTCATCCAATTCATCTAAAAATTTACTTAATTGCATAAACCTCACCTTCTCATCATATCTACATCCTTTGTGTCTTATCTTCTGTCCTTTTTGATAGGATAAGTATAACATAAAAGAGCAAAAACTTCAAGAAAAAGAAAAAACGTTTTTTTTTTCTCTTTTCATGAAATTTATACTCTTTTTTTGTACTTTTCTTAACTTACTTCTTTTTTTTCTTCTTTACGAAACTGATTATGAATCTTTAAAAACACTTCCATAATATTGGGATCAAAACTTTTTCCTATTTCCTCTTTCATAATTTCAATAGCTTCCTCATGAGTGTAAGCTTTCCGATAACTTTTTACACTGGTAAGCGCATCATAAACATCTACTACAGATACTATTCTTGCTGCCAAAGGAATCTCTTCTCCCTCTAAACCAGCTGGATATCCTGTACCATCCCACTTTTCATGATGATATTTTGCAATATCTACCGCCATCTCCATACTTTCATTTTTATTCAATTCATATAATTCCTGTAAGCTTTCTGCTCCAATCAAGGTATGGTTCTGCATAATTTTCCGTTCTTCTTCTGTTAGTTTTTCTTCTTTTAATATAATAGCATCCCGAATCTTGACCATTCCCACATCATGAAGAGGTGCCATCATTACAATATTATCCAAAAAACTTGCTGTTACCTGTTTTTCAAATTTAGAACTAAACTGCAAACTCATTGCCATCAGCTTGCTAAGCCGTCCCACATTATCAATATGCTCCTCTTCCCCTTCCATTCTTGATTCCAATAACTTTGTTAATGCATATATCAAATGCTTTTGTTCTTCGGTTACCTGTTTTATCTGGTCGTTAAACATTTTAAATAAACGTTTATTATGTACCTTCAACTCTTTTTGCATTTGAAATATCCTAAGATGTGTATTAATCCGCAGAGTAATTTCTTCTAATTCAAAAGGTTTTGAAATAAAATCTACTGCCCCCAGTTTAAACCCTCTAACTTTGTCTTCTGTCGTATTCAGCGCAGAAATAAAAATAATTGGTATATCACTTAATGTGGTATCCTGCTTTAACATTTCACAAAAATCAAACCCATCCACTTCTGGCATAGAAATATCCAATAATATTAAATGCGGCTTACACACAGCAATAGCAGATAACGCCTGTTTTACACTGATAACTGGTCTTGCAATATAACCAATACTCTTAATCATTTCTGCCAAAATAACTAAATTAGATGTTGTATCATCTACAATTAAAATATTAGGTGTGTGTGTTCCTTTTAATCTATTTGCCATAAACCTCTATCCCCTTTCTCTGCTACACCATTAGAATATTTTTTACTGCATCTTGCAATTCTTTAAATTCTGGCAGGGCATGTTCATAGTCTTCTTTTCTTGCAGATAATTCTACCCGGAGTGCTTTTCTCTTTAATTCCAAATTGCTCTCTGCCAATTTTTTAATCGTACCAGAAAATAACTCTGCTTTTTCCCAATTTCCCATTTCAATACAAATAATTAGTTTTTCCATAGCAGATTTTATTTCTTTCTTATTCTCCGTTGAACCAAAACAATACATTTCTTCCAAGTCACACATTTCATCCTGCAAATCCAAAACTTCTCTTTTCTTGTTACCATCATATACAAACTTTCCATGAGGCGTATTTTCTGTAGTTCCTATATAATCCTCTGCCTTTTTTACACGGATAGAGAAAGAAAAAGTACTCCCTTTTCCCTTTTCGCTTTCCACATGTATCTCTCCATCCATAAGTTCAACCAATTCCTTTACAATGGTAAGCCCAAGACCACTTCCCCCAAATCTTCTAGTAATAGAAGCATCTACCTGGGAAAAACTTTTAAATAGCTTGTCCATATCTTCTGGTGCAATTCCTATACCAGTATCCATTACCATAAAAAACAATTCAATAGAACGATTTACTTCTAAGGTTTTTACCACATCCACTACAATCTGTCCTACTGAAGTGAATTTAACTGCATTATTTATTAAATTCGTCAAAATCTGAGAAATCCTAAGTTCATCTCCGACAATCCTTTCTGGTATTTCTGGTGAAATATTCAAAAGCAATTTCAGTCCTTTTTCATTGACCTGATTAAGATTCATTGCAATGGTTTTATCAACAGCCTCCCGAAAAGAAAACTCTCTTTCTTCTATCATAAACTTTCCTGCTTCCAGTTTTGAAAAATCCAATAAATTATTGATAATTTCAATCATATTACTACAACACATATTTATAATCTGCACAGATTCCTTTTGCTCATCATCTAATTCTGTCTCCATTAAATTCTTTGAAAGACCCATAATTCCATTTACTGGAGTTCTAAGTTCATGGGTAACATTAGATACAAATTCGTTCCGGATTTTGGTAGCATCCTCTACCTTCTCTTTTGCCTTCATCATATCCTTAATCGCCCCTTGCTTTGCGGCTGTATTAACAGCTATACACATACCAAAAAAATCTCCATCGTGTTCCTCTATACACACTTTTAAATCTACAGAAAAACAAGTCTGGTTTCTTCGATATGCAACAGTTTCTATGATTTCTTTTTGTTCAATTGATTTTTTTTGGTTATCTTCTAATATAACTAAGGATTCTTTCTCATTCCCAATAACTTTTGGAAATATTTTATAAATCATGGTATTCTCCAAATCATTTTCATATCCTAATTCTTTTCTTGCCGCTTGGTTCCCTTCTAAAATCTTACCTTCTTTATCAAAGAAAAGAATTAATTCTAAGCCATATTCCATAATTTTTGCAAATTTATGATACTCACTTTGAGTTGTCTCTATCATATTATACTTTCCCCCTCTTTACTATGTATGAACTGTTACACAATTCGTGATTTTTATTCCATTCCCCTTTTCGGAGTATTGACATTCCTGTATTTCTTGTTATATAATGAAAATATATCAAAAAAAGTACACGTTTTGCAAACTATACTTCCGAGGGAGGATTTCCATGAATTTTAATGTTCGTTTAAAACAACTACGACAAAAGCATAAACTTACACAAAGCGAACTGGCAAATATACTTGGATTAAAGCCAACTGCCATTTCTAACTACGAATCCAAGAGAAATGAACCATCTTTTGATAAATTAATTGCCCTGTCTAAATATTTTGACGTTTCCTGTGATTATCTGTTAGGTGTATCTGATGCTTATCTGCCAATTGGTGGTGAAGTTTTAGATAAGGATATCGTGAATTTTTTTAATCTATACCAGCAGCTGAATGATCATAGTTCAAAAGAATTAAATGCCTATGCAAATTATCTGCTTTACCGTCAGGAAAAAGAAATGAACGAAGATGAATTGTCTTAGTATTTTTACTTACATATCAATAATATAATATCCGCAAAATATGAGAACATGTCTATTATACAAAGATGTTTCCTCATATCTTGCGGATATCTTACTATAAAAGTATTAAAACCTGATGTGTAAAGTCCCACTTGGACGACAGCCAGATTGCTAATATATAACAGGATAACAGTCAGTTATGAAAGATCGTAACAAGGCATAATCAACACTTTTATATATTGTGAACCCGCCAAAGGCGGTATGAATGCTTATTACTTTGTCTATCTTCCACAACAATGCTTATATTTCTTACCACTTCCACAACTACAAGGATCATTTCTTCCAATCTTCTTTTCCTTGACAACAGTGCCAGATATTTTTTGGGCACGATATAACTCTGTTCTCTTTTCCTTTGTTAAAAGTGTTTCCCATACTGGTAATTCATATAACCACTCTGCTCTTGCTGCTACCATGTTGTAGTATAATTTTTCCTTATCATATCCAAGATTCACTTGTGTATTCTCATCCATTGTATCTATCGGATTAGCTTCTATCAAACTATCGTTAATTCCATCTAAAAAACCAACCATATATATTACTTCTACATTATATTTTGATGCTAAATCTTTTACAGACCCTCTTACTATATCATCTGGATTAGCAAGAATCTGTTCATAAATGCCTCTCTCTAAATTAAAGAACCCTGCCCAAAACATTTGTCCTTTTTTTGTATTGGAATCCTGTCCATACGCAAACCTTCTCCATTCTTCTAATAAACTCATCTTTTCAGTCATTTCCTTTCTTAATTAAATTCACATCAAATTGTGTTCATAATTTGTCCATGAATTATCATGGTTAAATTTCCTCTAAAGCGAAAATTGTCACTATCTACTATATTATAACACAAAATAAGTATTTTTCAATAAATTTTCCTATAATAAATGTAATCATTCAGGCATACAATTCATATTTTCTCTGAGCATACATTAGTTAAAAATATTATGAGTTGGTTGTTAAAATAAACAAAGAGACCTGCAACATTATTGAAACAGATCTCTTTATATAAGGGGAGGATAAGTATCTCATTTCCTCTTTTGCGTATTTAGAAACAAAGGGGGATGATGTTTCTAAATACTTCGAGTCCTCTCTTGGACTAATATAATTATATCCACATAATTCTAAAAATATTCTTGTACTTTTCAAAATCTTTGATATAATCTTGTTATTAGCAAAAATATAATCTAATTATTATATTACATTCTACCGTTATATCTATCACACAATATTAAGAAAGTTGAGGGTCTCATGAAAAAATTAAAACGTATAATGGCACTAATACTTGCCATATTTTTATTTTCCTTATATGGTCTTACTCTTATTGTATCCATTGTAGGTGGTTCTAATCAAGATAGTATGTTGAAAGCATGTATATATTCTACAATTGTTATTCCCATTTTTTTGTGGACTTATAATCTTCTATACCGGGTTTTAAAAAAAGACTCTCCTATGCAGCCAAAGGAAAAAGATACTACCAGTTCTAATGCAAAGAAAAACAACAGAGAATAATCAATTATTTTTAATATTCTTCCAGTATTCCTTCCATTTCTTTTCCTGCCCATTATCTGTAGGTCTGTAAAAGACCATTCCCTCTAATTCGTCTGGCAGATACTGCTGCTGTACATAATGGTTTGGATACTCATGCGAATACAAATATCCATTCCCATGTCCAAGCTTTGCAGCTCCTGGATAATGAGCATCTTTTAAATGATTAGGAATAGTAACCATTTGCTGTTTTTTTACTTGAGAAAGTGCTTCATCTATAGCAAGATAGGAAGCATTACTCTTGGGTGCACAAGCTATATATGTCACTGCTTGTGCAAGAACAATTCTGGCCTCTGGCATACCAAGACGTTCCACTGCCTGTGCTGCCGCAGTAGCAACCACTAGTGCATTGGGATCGGCATTGGATACATCTTCTGCTGCCGCAATCATAATTCTTCTTGCTATAAATTTAATATCTTCTCCCGCATAAAGCATCCTTGCCAGATAATATATGGCAGCATCTGGATCGGAACCTCTCATGCTTTTTATAAAAGCAGAAATGGTATCATAATGGTTATCTCCTGTTTTATCATATCTTATTGCCCTCTTTTGTATACATTCTTCCGCAACCTCTCTGGTAATAGAAATCTGCCCATCCTCTCCCCTGTCTGTAGTCAATATCCCTAACTCAATGGCATTTAAAGCTTTCCTTGCATCTCCATCTGCCATCTCCGAAAGAAACTCAAGTGCATCCTCATCCAATTTTGCATGATAAGAACCAAGGCCTCTTTCCTCATCTTCCACTGCACGGATTAAAAGTGTTTTAATATCCTCTTTTGTTAAAGTTTTCAACTCAAACACAATAGAACGGGATATCAAAGCACTATTTACCTCAAAATAAGGATTTTCTGTAGTTGCACCAATTAGTATTACGGTTCCGTCCTCTACAAAAGGAAGCAGATAATCCTGCTGCCCTTTATGAAATCTATGTATCTCATCTACAAATAGTATTGTTTTTTTTCCATAAGCTCCTAATGTTTTTTTTGCTTCCTCAATTACAGTCTCCATATCTTTCTTTCCAGCTGATGTGGCATTGATTTGCCTGAAATTTCCACTTGTTGTATTAGCAATTACCTTGGCAAGCGTTGTTTTTCCTGTTCCAGGAGGTCCATAAAAAATAACTGAGCTTAGTTTGTCTGCCTTAATTGCCCGATACAATAATTTATCTTTTCCCACTATATGCTGTTGCCCCACTACTTCTTCTAAGGTTCTTGGACGAAGTCTTGAAGCTAAGGGACTTTCCTTTTCTAGTGTATTTTGTCTCATATATTCAAATAAATCCACAATATTCCCTCCTCAGTCTTTTTCATTTATGTTAATGCTCAGCTATCCTCACTATTATCTAATTTTACTATTTTGACACCATACTTATATTATGTTACAATTTTTCAAAAAGATATTTAAGTAATTTATGAAAGGAGCTATTTTATGTCAATTCCAAAGGATCCGTTTATATTATTAAGCTATATAAATACCCAGTTACGAGATTCCTATTCCAATCTGGACGATCTATGTATTAATCTTCAAATCGAAAAAAATTGGTTAGAAAATACCCTTAACCAGATTGACTATTATTATCAAGAAGAAAATAATCAGTTCATATAATCTTTCTGAAACTATTATTTTTAACAGACCAATTGACTTGAATTGCAGGCAAATGATATGATAACCAAGCTATATTCGTATCTGTCTGCAACCTATTATATATTTACTCTTCATTATCATACCAGTTTTACTTCTTTATTTACTTTTACAAAACATACTTCATCCAATTCATTCCAAACAGCCTTTCCTGCTGTTGCTTCTGTTACTTTCTTTAACAATTCATCTTCTTGCCACATTGGCACTAAAAGAATAGTTTCCACATTCTCTGTATAAATAGTATCCAGCATGGCAATATCCATCTGTCCCATAATGTATTGCAACTTTCCAAGTCCATTATAATCTGTCTGAATAGATATCTTTTTTCCATGATATTTTTTGGTAATTAAACTTTGTGTCAGCCCTTCCTTTGTGGAAGATTGATATGCCCTAACTAATCCTCCTGTTCCAAGAAGAATCCCACCAAAATATCTTGTCACCACAACAAGACAATTGTGTATCTCTTCTCCCAGCAAAACCTCTAAAATAGGTTTCCCTGCTGTCCCCTGTGGTTCTCCATCATCACTAAATCTTTGCAGTTCATTTCTTTCCCCTATAACATAGGCATAACAATTATGTCTGGCATCCCAATATTCTTTCTTTAATCTCTCAATATGAGACAGTGCTTCCTGTTCTTCCGATATAGGAAAAACATGTGCAATAAATCTGGATTTTTTTTCTACAAACTCTCCAATACCTTCTCTATACACAATCTTATAAGCCTGTTCTTCCATTTTACTTTCTTCCTCTCTTACTTTTCTTTCTATAGAGGTGCTTGCAAAGCCCCAATCTTTATCACTCGCATCTCTATACAGTATTATCTATTATTTCATTAAAACATTATCCTACCTGTATAATCTTATGAATTTCAACTTTCCGCTTCGTGCAATTTCCTAATAAGCCAAAAGTTATAGTTCTCACCACTCAATGCAACTTGGCTTATCTAATGTTTCAAAAAATATTCCTTGACATACCCTCAGTTAAACTGGAAGTTGTCGTTATAGAAAAAGTTCCATTTCGTTATTCTTTTTGGTGAAGCCTTTTTCTGTATATAAGCATTTCCCTTGTTCACTGTAATTTAGCCACAACCTTCTTATCTTATTTTTATGACTATATTCAATGATGGTATCAATAATTTGATTTGCATACCCACACTTTCTGAATTGTGGAGAAGTATATATATTCAATATATAGCCCTCAAGCCCACTTAAATTTTCATTATACGGAATACGGGTAAACAGACACAAAGAACCGATTGCAACCAGTTTTCCCTTTTGGAATATTCCCCAACTGATTAAATCCTTATTTATATGCGACAAAAAATATTGTTTAGTTGCCAATTGAAGTTCAGAAGTATCCATGTTTTGAGAAACTTCACCTAATTCCTCAAACAGCTCTTTTCTCAAAAGCCAAAAATCATCTGCAAATTTTTCATCAAGTTGTAAAATATCATTCTCCATGATACAAAATTCTCCCCACAAATTCCTTTTTTCCTTATTGATATCATGATTTTTCCAAATCAATGTCGATTTCATACTTATTATCAATTAGCACATAATTCACATTGTACTTCTGAGCAAGTTCTAAAAATTGTGCATTATCTTCTAAAACACTTTCCATAGTACACCATTCATCATCTAAACGGTTTTCTATGGCACCCGCATACCTCTTTATGCTTGCAAAGTTATTTTTAATATAGTTTTCACTCATTACAAGGCAGTAGTATTTGATATGTTCAAGGTAATCCTTTTCAAATCCCTTTGACCAATCAAAAGGAATATAGCACCCTTCAATAATAAGATTTTGCTTGTTTTCTATGGCGGTTTTAATCATTTCACGAACAATAGGCCACAAATAATCTGTAAGTTCGTTATCATCTTCGGGTGTAAGTTTAGTGTAACCACTACGAATTAAGCCCATTTTCAGATGGTC
>JAAVZU010000087.1 GCA_022791815.1 Lachnospiraceae bacterium | reverse complement strand
TAAGGAATATGAAAATGAATATTTGGATAGTTTGGAAACAAAGGTGAGGAAGGCAGGTTAATGTTAGTATTCACTAACAGAATTAAATTTTTTCCCGATTTAACTTGTACTAAAACTTGACATAGTACCAACTACAAAAAAGCAAAAAATCCAGATGCCTATTTCCGTAAATATGAAAGTCAGATTATCCTTTATGGCGGTGCAAGACGTATGCTGGAACAGGCAGGAATTGACTTAAAATCTTTGAATATAGACAAATTGAAATCCGAATACCATGAATTAACCAGACAGAAAAACGAGCTGACTTCCACCTATAAGAATTGCGAAAAAGAAGTTCGTAATTTGAGCCGGAAGCTGGAGAACCTTAATCAATATCTTGGTAGAAATATTGAGAATACTCAAAATTCCAAAAACAGGCAACAAAGCTTATAATTTTTATTGTATATCAGCCGTTATTTTTCAATCATAGAGAAAACTTTTCAAAGGAGCAGCATATTTTACACTTATATTTATAGACAAAATCGGATACCCTCGCTCTACTCCTACTGACTCGAGGAAAAATCCAATATTACTTAGTGTATGTATCCATGAAAATGACATCCCCAAAATCACAAATGAAATTTATAAATTAAAATATTCCATTTATGAAAAACAGAATGAAATCGAGTCCACAAAGCTAATTAGTGAAGCAACCGTTACCATAAAATGTACAAATAACAGGAAACATATTGAGGATTTTTTCCTATCTCTCCGATAATGCTTGGTGTTTTGTGGCTTTACTGTTTTATATATTCCCATTTTCCTAAATTAAACATAAAAACAGCAGGAAACCTTTACAACTTTATAATAAGATTTCCTGCTTTCATGTGGTTATTATTCCATTAAATACTCCACTTATGTCAACTGCAACTCACTATTTAGATTTTCAACAATATCTATCGGTAAGCCTGAACATTCTGCTATATCCTCAATTGACATTTTTCCTTTTTTGAGTAATCGCCTGGCTGTTGCTATCTTTTCATCATACACTTCGCTCTCCACATAAGAACGCATTACTTCCTGTTCGTCATACAATACCATCATAATGTCCACAACCTCCTTTTCTTTGCTTTCCAGATACTCTTTCAGCACATTCTTGTCTTTACAGATTCGGATTGCTTCTAAGATTGCTTTCTTGGTTCTTCCATATATGGCTATCTGCTCGCTGCATATTTTGGTAAATACCACATACTGGTTGATGATGTCTCCCTCTTTCCCGTCGTATATCATTTTTACTTTCACATCTATGCAGCAGTCCTCCCCACCGAAAAATTCTTCTGACAGGGAAACTTCAGTCGGCTTATTCTTTCTGTCCCCTGTATAAATCACATACAGCTCCGGCTTGGGCATTTGTACCTTTTTGCTCTTGTACAGATTCTGTTTGGTGCGTTCAAAATAATCGTGATACGTCTGCACCAGATACATTAACGCTCTGATTATGATATTCATAGTCCATGTGGACTGTGCCTCCACCAAAATCATCAGCCTGTTTCCTACCATGAAACCTAAATCGTTATAAATATTATCTGTAAGGACATTTTTAATCGTTACATCGGTTAGTTTATCCTGTGTAATGTCAGTATCTTCCGGATGCAGTGCTTTATACAACTGCAACAGATATTTTTTATCTTGAAATAGATTGGTAAAGACACTGTCCTTAATGGTGTATTTTGCTACCTCTTTGTCCATATCCAAGCTATTTTTATTACTATTCTTTTCTTTATCATGTTTATTTTCTAATTCTGCCAATCATTTCACCTGCCTTGCAAATACATTTTCTCACACTTATAATACCATGAAAACCTAGATTTTTCAACAGATTAGTAACTTTAATAAGATGGGTGGATTGATTTTTTCTTTCTTCAATTTTCTATTCGTTTTCCTGTTCTGCAAAAATTTCAAATGCAAGCATAGCCCCTAATTTGAAACCATAAGAAAAATTTGCATAATCTGTCATTTCTTCATATTCATACCGTAAGCTGTCCCATTTTTCAAACCGCTCCCTGTCATCTGACGATAGCTTTGTTGCAAAATACTCTTTTTCCTTACCAATTTTAGTAACAATCGAATGATATTTTTTGTTTTGAGGAGCAATATCTTCAGCGGGACAGAGATTTCCATCATACCAGTTCTTTAATATACCCATATCACTTCTCCTTACCATAAAACAATGTATCCTGTTCTGACAATACCTCCATAATCATTCTTGCACCCAAACAATATCCTCGAATAAATTTGTCCTGTGCATAACAATTGTTCTCATCAGAAATGGTATTTATCAAATTTCTTAACAGTTTCTGTTCTTCCTCATTCAATTTTTCTTCCAACTCGTCTGTAAGGTCGCAAATTTTCCCCCAAATTTCATCATATTCGGAACTTTGCTTTTCCACCTCATCTGCATGGAGTTCAGCATTTGCAAATGCTTCTAAAATCTTTCCCATTTTAATTTTCCATCCTTTCTGTTCTGTTTTAAAAGCTACTTGCAAGACGAAACCACACCATGTATAATATTTATGCAGCTCGCCTTACGGTGGGTAGCATTCTGGAAGTGGTGCAAATAACTTTGTCGGTGGCACCACTTCCTTTACAAATTTTCATGGCTTTTAATACCCTGACATACTGACTATCTTTTGTATCAAAAGAACACCATACGGTTGTACCTTCTTTTAACCGTTTTATTATGAGATACACTGCATATGATGTAAATATCCATCATCTTTATGAAATCGATACTGTATTTGTACCATATTCCTACACCCCCCTCATAGTTTAATCTCCTGAACAGATGGCTTCTTTGTACCGAAAAATTCCAACTATTGAGATTTTCTAAGAAATTTGTTATATTTGAATTAATTATCTTAGATTACAAGAAACCCCTTGCAAGAATATAATATCTCATATATCTAAGAATGTCAATACATTTTCTTTGATTTCTGATATTTTAGACATATGGGATTTGACCTTGAGAAATGGAGGACTAAATGGATAACATTATTGGTCAAAGAATTAAGGAACGAAGGAAAGAGCTAAAGATAACACAAACCCAAATTCAGCAGGAAACAAGCATATCTTCAGGAAATTTGAGTTGTATTGAGAATGGGAAGTACCTCCCCTCTGCTGTAGCTTTACTTGAGTTATCAAAAATACTGGACTGCTCTATAGACTGGATGCTCACAGGAAAATCTTCAACATCTGATAACAGCATTATCTTAGATAACAAAGAAAACGAATTATTGAATGGCTTTCGGGAACTTCCTGAAGATGATAGAGAAGAGCTTCTTTGTTTGCTACATCTAAAGCTCCGAAAAGTGAGAAAGTAAAACGATGTGATTGCAAAATCACCCAATATAACAGATAGAGAAAAACATCCACCTCGGATTCCTTCTGCATAGTTGCTCACTTCTATACAAGAGCATATTATATAATATTATTAGATTCATATGTCGTTCCGTTCTAAGGCTCCGTATGACTCGCAATATTTTCAAAAACGTTGCACTTGCAATTTAATAAATGCAATTTTCTTTGCATCCGCAAAAAAATAGAGATGCCGAAGCATCCCTATCCTAAACCTCTTGCAAAATGTGCAGAAGTAGTTTATAATCAGGTTAGAAACCGAAGGATATTAGCACGTCCGACGGTTGTACAATCGGAAACATATAAAACGTAAAAATTACGGATTACAGGCTATCCTCTATTGCAGTAGAGGATAGCCTTTTCCGTTACTTGCGGTTGTTTCTAGTGTCTATGTATGTTAAGGCTGCAAATACAACCAATAAAAGCGTTAATACTTCTAATGTATCCATATCGACCTCCTTTCCGTTTCCAGAAATGACAACCGCAGACTATCCCCACTTGCTCTAACCTGACTGTATCATATTATACCATGTGATGTCGAATATTGCCAGTACAATTGATTTCTTGGATAGGTTATAATAAACTAGACAGATTTTTTAAGGTCATATATTATAAAATAAATAAGTAAGTAAAGGAGCAACAAAATATGACCGAACAAAAACAAAGAAGAAAACCTCGTAAATATACAGATGAATTCAAAAAACAACTGGTAGATTTATATCATTCTGGTAAACGCAGGTGCGATATTTGTAGAGAATATGATATTTCCACATCCGTCTTTGATAAATGGGTGAAGCAGGCGGCAAATTCCGGTTCTTTTCATGAAAAAGACAACCGGACTCCTGAACAGGAAGAACTCATAAAACTTCGCAAAGAAAATCAGCAGCTCAAAATGGAGAATGACATTTTAAAACAAGCGGCGCTGATCTTAGGACGAAAGTAAATGTGATTAAGGCAAATGCCCACAAATACTCTGTATCAGCAATGTGCCGCGTCCTGCAGGTAAACAGAAGTACTTATTATTATGAAGCCAAAAAGAAACGTGATGAATCCTCTCTGGTATCTGATATCACAGGCATCTTCAAAGCGAGCCGCAACAATTACGGTACACGCAAAATAAAAAAAGAGCTGCAAAAGAAAGGGAAACAGGTGTCCAGACGTAGAATTGGACGAATTATGAAACAGGAGGGACTGGTATCGAATTACACAACTGCACAATTTAAACCACAGAAAGACCGATGCAAGGAATCTAAGGCGGAAAATGTTCTGAACCGCCAGTTTAACGAACATTCTTATCGTAATGTAGTGGTAAGTGATCTAACATATGTAAAAGTTGGGAAACAATGGAATTACATATGTGTACTTGTTGACCTTTTTAACAGAGAGATTATAGGTTACAGTGCAGGGGAACATAAAACGGCAGAACTTGTAAAACAGGCATTTATGAGTGTAGAGGGGAAGTTATCAGATATCCATATTTTTCATACGGACCGTGGAAATGAATTCAAAAATCAGACAATAGAAGAATTGCTGGAGGCATTTGATATGGAACGTTCACTGAGCCACAAAGGGTGTCCGTATGATAATGCTGTGGCAGAGGCCACATTCAAAATAATAAAGACGGAATTTATATGGAATGAGAGATTTCATACCTTGGAAGAATTGAAATTAAAGCTATGGGACTATGTAAACTGGTATAATCATCATCGAATTCATTCTTCATTGAATTATCAAACACCAGTACAATTTCGGGAAAATAACCTTAAAAAAATTGTCTAAAAAAGTGTTGACAATCCATATGGTGCATAGGCACAGCAGAATAACTCTTCCACTGTATACTGTCTGCACTCGTTTATTTGTTCTTCTGCATCTTCATAATCGGAGACACTTGGTGTCCCATTGCAGTAAAGGTTAAATGCCATCCTTACCACTTTTACACTTCCGCTGGTCTGCCATCCTTCATGCAGGCATTCTATTTTTACACATCCTGTCTTAAAATCATAAATCTGATAAATATTTCTTCTTGTATCATCACTTATACCAAGACAATAGCAAAGTGCCTTGTGGTACACGTCTTGATACCTTACTTCTTTTAATTTCTCATAATAGAATTTTTCATGTGCTTCGCTGATAAATAAAATCTTTTCGGTTTTTGGGGCTTCTGCTCCTGACGCTGTAATACTCATGTTTTTTTCCTCCAATTCTTTTATAATTGACTTTTTGTTGCTGACCATAACAAAAAGGACACTTCCCTAAAATTTTCTTTTAGAAAAATGTCCTTAAATAGTACAAAATATTAAATTGGATTTATGAGTACAACTATTCATTAACGCTCATTATTCTTCATTATGCGTTGTAAAATTGTTGTAAATTTGTTGTAGTTCACAACTTCAAGTACCGCAAACCCTTGATTTTACTGATTTTCTTTGCCAAGCGTCTTCATTGTCGGGAATAACAGCACATCCCGAATACTTGGTTGATTCGTCAACAACATAACTAAACGATCAATTCCGTATCCAATTCCACCTGTTGGAGGCATACCAATGCTAAGTGCATTCAGGAAATCCTCATCTGTATGATTAGCCTCATCATCACCTGCTGCAAATGCTTCTTCCTGAGCTGCAAAACGTTCTCTCTGGTCGATTGGATCATTTAATTCGGAGTAAGAGTTTGCCATCTCACGGCCATAAATAAACAACTCAAAACGTTCTACATAGTCTGGATTCTCTGGTTTTCTCTTGGTAAGCGGAGAAATCTCAACTGGATGATCCATCACAAATGTAGGCTGAATTAATTTTTCTTCTACAAATTCTTCAAAGAATAGATTAAGTATATCTCCCTTGGTATGTCTTTCCTCAAATTCTATATGATGTTCCTTAGCAATTTTCTTTGCTTCCTCTGTGTCAGCAATTTCATTAAAGTCTACTCCTGCATATTTTTTCACTGCATCTAGCATAGTTATTCTTTCAAATGGTTTACCAAGATCAATCATTTCTTCTGCATAAGGAATTGTTGTAGTGCCACAAACCTCCTGTGCTACTGTGCGGAACATATTTTCAGTTAAATCCATCATACCATAATAATCCGTATATGCCTGATATAATTCCATAAGAGTAAATTCTGGATTATGTCTTGTATCAATACCTTCATTACGAAAAACACGACCAATTTCGTATACACGCTCTAATCCGCCTACGATCAACCTTTTTAGATATAATTCTAAAGAAATACGTAATTTTACATCTTCATCTAATGCATTATAATGGGTCTCAAATGGTCTTGCTGCTGCACCACCTGCATTTGGAACAAGCATAGGAGTCTCTACTTCCATAAAACCTTGTCCATCTAAAAAACGGCGGATACTGCTAAGAATCTGTGACCGTTTAATAAAAGCATCCTTTGTTTCACTATTCATGATTAAGTCTACATATCTCTGGCGATATCTTATATCTGTATCTGTAAGTCCATGAAACTTCTCTGGCAAAATCTGTAAGCTCTTAGATAAAAGGGTTACTTCTGTAGCATGTATTGACTTTTCTCCAGTTTTTGTAGTAAAAACAGTTCCTTTGATACCAACAATATCTCCCACATCATATTTTTTAAAATCTTTGTAAGAATCTTCCCCAATATCATCCCTTGCTACATAAACCTGAATACTGCCTTTCAAATCCTGTATATTACAAAAAGATGCTTTTCCCATAACACGCTTGAACATCATTCGTCCAGCAATTGTAACCTCTTTTCCCTCTAAAACATCATAATTATCTTTTACTTCCTGACTATGATGTGTCACATCAAACTTTGTAATTTCAAAAGGGTTCTTGTTATTTGCTTGTAAATCAGAAAGTTTCTCATATCTAACCTTCAATAATTGATTTAAATCCTGTGTCTTTTGTTGGTTCTTCTGTTCTGCCAAAATCATTCCATCCTTTCTTATTAGAGAAGATATATACACCTCTTCTTATATTTATTCATTTGCTGATTTCATTCATGTAAAAGTATGTGTACAAGTTGTATAGCAAGCTTACATACCGCTTTTGGCGACACCGCCGTAGGTAAAAGTTGTACATATACTTTTATATGATGAATAGTAACAATTCAGATACTACAGTTACAGGCATCTGGCTATTGAAATTAGTTTCGCAATAAAACCAGATAATTGCATCCATCATTTTTTCATATGGTCTGTGCAGTAAATGCACAGACCTACCTGAACTATTATGATAAATAACAGATATAAAACTCAGCTATTCATGTACTATATTGTAGAATACTGTTTCCACAATTAGGAGTTACTTACAAATTTACCTATCTACTATTTTCATTACTCAACCTATTAAGTATAAATTAAGCCTAAAAATATCTAAAATATACTTAAACTTATTACACTAATTTGATCTTTCAATCTCTAAAATCTTATATTTTAATACACCAACCTGTGTCTCTACTTCAATGGTCTGCCCTTTTTTCGCACCAATCAATGCCCTTCCTACTGGAGATTCATTGGAAATCTTTCCTTTTAAACTGTTTGCCTCTGTAGAACCCACAATTCGATAAACAAGTTCATCATTAAACTCCATATCCAGAATCTTTACTCTACATCCAATACTGATTTTATTCAAATCCACATCTTCATCTGCAACAACTTCTGCATTCTTTAAAATCTTCTCAATTTCTTCAATTCTTGCCTCAATATCTCTTTGTTCATCTTTTGCTGCATCATATTCTGCATTCTCAGATAAGTCACCTTGTTCTCTGGCTTCCTTAATCTTCTCAGCCACTTCATGTCTTCGGTTTACTTTTAAATCCTGTAACTCATCTTCTAAGGTTTTTAGTCCTTCAAGAGTTAAAATATTCTTCTTATCTGCCATTTCATTTATCCTCCAATCTATTCCTATTGTAAACATCCATGTCACTTTCGGCAATAACAACGCATACTAACTTCATTGTATTATAGCCTATTCAAGGCTCATTGTCAATCTCTTGATATGCTCTAATTTCCACTGATAATACAAAGTAATACCCCACATTTCCTTATCATCAAAATATATACATTCAGATCTGCCAAGCTGACAAATCCGCCAGTTAATACTCTGCATAAGCAGAGAAGAAAACTTGTGAGAAATTACCTGTCCTTGAATAGTTTCTTCATACCCATATATTACTTTGCCTAATGCCAAACGATACCGCAAATACTCTATGCTTTCTGCTTTCATACCTAACGCAATAATAATATGACTTTTCTCCCAGGCAGGATAACTTTTATAAAATTTTCCTTCCATATCCCATACTATCTTTTCTTCTTCCATTTTTTCAAACTTAGGCATTTCTTCTGAAAATTCTAATACCAAACCAGAATTTTCATAACAAAATTTTGAAAACTGATCCCATTTCTCCCTGTTTCTAGTACAGATTTCTATCTTTCTTGCCCTGTCAATAAGTTTGGAAGTTAAAAACTTTGCTTTATCATCCTTTGTATCACAAACAACCATATCCTTTTTTTGACCTTCCAATTGAAATATTTTTTCTAATTCATTCCATATTTGTGGAAACAAAAAATACCATGATATCCATTGTTTACGATATTCTGCCAATCCAAATATCCGACAAACTTCTGGTGTGTAATAATAAATGGAATCTGGATATAGTAACTGTATCCTTTTTAATTCTTTCCAAAACCACTCCTCTCCCATTTTTTTTCCCTCATCCCAACTTGCAGGCAGTATAATTTCACGCCATTCTGTTCCATATCCATTTTTTTTATTTTTTATCCATCTATTTCTATATCGCAAATATCTTCTTCTCCATTCACACCACACACTTTTCTTTTTTATATCAGGGTATAATCCAATCTCGATTAATTCCATAATTTGTACCAAGTCTATCAAGCACAAATATCTATGCATTTGACAGACGCAAACACACTATATAAAAAAATTTGTGTCTGCTTATTTTTTCCTTTCATTCATGGTGAAGTTGCCAAAGGCAACATAAACGTTTTACTGTAATACTATTACACACCACCTATAAAGGCAGTAATTATCTCTCATCTGATATATATGCAAAAAAAGAACCAAAGTTTCCTCTGGTTCTCTTAATCATTCTCATAAATTCCTATTATAATTTTACTTAACGAATAATAAATTGATTAATTGCCTTTGACAGCTCATCTGCTGAAGTTGATAGATGTTCTGAATTTCCACTCAATTCTTCTACCACATCTAATTGTTTTTCAACTACATTTGATACCTCCTCTGCAGATGCAGCTGTTTCTTCTGATACAGCTGATATTTCTTCAATTGCAGTCAGAGTTGCATGTCTAGTTTCTTCCATTTCCTGCACCCCAGCAAGAATACTCTCTAATTCATTCATCAAAACTCTAACCTGTTGCTGCATAATTTCAAATGCCTCTGTAGTATCTTTTACAGCTTTTTGTTGTTCCTGCACAATATTATCTGCCTGTTTTGCAGTTTCTACCACATATTGTGTATTATTTGTAATTTCATTTACAATATTTTGAATCTCTTTCGCTGAATCCATAGACTGATCTGCAAGTTTACGAATCTCTGTTGCTACTACAGAAAAACCTCGCCCTGCCGCTCCTGCTCTTGCTGCCTCAATAGATGCATTTAATGATAATAAATTAGTCTCAGATGCAATGTCATTGATTGCCCCTATAATCTGTCCAATAGAACGGGATTGTTTCTCTAAATTTTCAATTCCTTCAATCACTACATTTGTAATTTCTGCTGTAGATTGGCTCTTATCATTCAGAATCTCCATGATCTCCATACCACTATGAATAGATTGGTTAGTACCAGTAGCAATATCACTAATCTTCTGTGTATTTTCACTTACATTTTGAATACGCTTTGATAAATGATCCATCTCTTCCAGACAATTTACAGAATGTTTTGCCTGACTATTTGTACCAACTTCAATTTCATTAACTGAATTTTCAATTCCTTTTGATGATTTTAAAAACATCTCTGAACTTTCTATTACCTGTTTTGAAATATGGGTCAGTTCTGTACTAACCACTTCCACTTTCTGTATCAAGTGCTTTGTATGGGCAATCATATCACTAATTCCAGTTGCTAATACTGCAAACTCATCTTTACGTTTGGTGTAAACCTTAACTGTTAAATCTCCTTTTGAAACCTTGTTAATCTGTTTTAGGAAACTGGAAATTGTTTTACTAATTCCTTGTGCCACAATGATTCCAATAAATCCAGCCACAATAATTGAAACAATTACCAAAAATATTGTAATCATTTTAATATCAGATGCCTGTTCATTGATAACAGATTGCGGAACCATGTAACAAATTGAGCATTTTGTTTCACCAATCTTTGACATTACAAAGAAATAATCTTTTCCTCCTACCTTAATATTTTTTTGAAGCATTGTTTCTTCGTCATTTAATTCTTCTATTGCTTGTGTGTAGAAATCTTGCCCTACAAAATTTGTTTTACCTTCTTCTATATTTGCATCTGTTCCATAAATCTCCTGTCCATCTCTAGTAATCAATGCCGAAATACTTCCATCTCCAATATTTAATTTCCCAATTACACTCTCAATTTGTGTTCGGGTTAAATCCAGAACAATAATACCACCTTTGAGTCCATTTTCTTCACTACCACTACCTGTAACTTTACGCATCATACGAACAGCATATTCTTCTGTGCTAGTGTTCAATCCCTCATCTAATTCTGGCACTGTACCATAGTAATAAAATGTATTCTCTTCATCTTCCATGGCTTCAGCCCCCTGTTTGGTATTACAAAGGTCTGTAAGAATTTTATCTTTCTCAGCCCCACTAGTGGTAATGGATTTATCATCATCCGTAAGTACATAAACATTATTTAAAAACTTATTTTCTGATACATCACTCTGAAACTGCTTATACATATCATTATAAAATTTATCACTATCTTCATCACCCATTTTCTGCATAACACCATTTACATAACCCTTCAATCCATTTTCTTTTAACAAAGCATTATAATTACTTCGTACTGTAGAAAAAATAAAATCATAGTAGTCTGCAGTCAATCCAATCGCCTTTGAGAGAGAACTAGTATAACTTTCCATAATACCAGTTGATGCTTTAGATGTAGAAACAATACCTAATATAATAAGGAATAAAATAGGAATAAATACAATACTCCATAACTTTACCTGTATCCCTCTATACCAGGCAACCCTCTCTACCCGTTTAAACTCACCCTGTTGGAAATTTTCTTGTCTCTTGTTTCTTGAAAATCTGTCTCTTAATGAAATGCTTTCTTGTTTTTCATTATTTTTCTCTTTCTTCTTACTCAAACTCCTAAAAGCTGGTATAGACAATTTCTTAAAACTTTTCTTGTTTTCTTTTGCCACACCCGTCTCTATTGGCAATTTTGAATCTCTTGTTTTTTTGAATCCTTTAGGTATTTGAGGTATTTTCTTGTCCCTCTTTACCAATTTTTGTAACCCTTTCTCCCTTTTTTCCTTTTTAGCCTTTGTTTCTGATGCTTTTAATTTACTTGTATCTAATTCTTCTTTTCTTTTTTTCGTACCTTGAACACCACTTTGTTTTTTTCGTAAGTTCATAATTCTGCCCCCTGTTCAATACACAATTATTCATGTCCTATATCGCAAACCACTGCTATCGCAGCTAGAAGCCACTTAACAGTGTAACCTGTCTGCAATCATCACTTTACTTCTGCCCCCTAAACCTCTAATATTTTCATTCATCATTCTCACATAATGCACAATAAAATTTTCACTGCCACGAATAATGCTTAACTATATATTAACATTCCCCCTCCTTTTTTTCAATCCATTTGTATATTTTTCACACATCTTTTCTATTTCTGCTTAAAATTCTTTTTGCATCTTTCCTATATCTAACACAATTGTCCAGGTCTTCTTTTGTAACTCCTTTCTTACTATATCTTGCCTGTTGATAATATGGCAGCAAATATTGCACAACCTTTTTCCGTTCGTCACATACTTGTTTTGCAAGTTCTGTAGCAGTCATATATTCTGCACTGTCATTTCCTTTCCTATATTCCTTTATTTCTGTATAAAATAAATGTCGGATTTTTTGATTTGGATTTCGGAAAAACCAAACTCCTTTCTTCTTCTGTTCCTTTATTGGTTCCTTTTTCACCTTTTTTACAACTATATTTTCCCGTTGTAAAATATCATTTTCTGTTTGCTTTCCTTTGTGATAAAATGCATACCAAATTCCATAAACAATAGAAAACAGTACAAAAATTATAAAAATCACCAAAATTATTTCTACAACACCCCAAAGAATATGTTCTAGTGCTTTAAAAAATTGCCTAAGCCACTCTGAACCTTGAATCACTTCTCCATACCCCTCTCCTTCCATTTGAGGTATTGGTGTTTCTATAACTTCTTGTGGAATATACTCTTCCTCTTTTACATTAGTTAATATCTCTAAAATCCACTTAAAAAAGCGAAATATTGTATTCCCAATTATTTCTTCTAATTCCTTAAAATATAATCCCGATACCAAAAACAATGTAACCAAACTGCAAACTAAAAAAAACAGTATTCCTTTGCTGCTATTACTTTTTATCTCCTGATTCTGCATAATTCCTACTGTTTTTTTATTATTTATAATATATTTTTCTTGATTGTTCTGGAATTTATTTAAATAATATAACCATATAAAAAGCACACTTACTCCCAATAAAACATCTGTTGTATCTTGTTTTCCATAAATACTCATAAATAAATATCCTGGAAGCAATAGTACCAACCACAATAATGCTATATTTTCCATATATATATTTTGATTTGTATATATCCTGCGGTACCAGGAAACTAATGATATCACAACACCTGCAAAAGCAAAAAGCAGCTTTTCCTTTTCATTCCGACCAATCACTATACCAAAAAAAACTACTCCAATCCGTGTTAAAAAAAATATATATAACTTATCCACTTTCTCTCTTGTCCAAAAAGAAAAGCAGACAGCAACGAAAATAAGAATCGGGTAATGGGAACTATTTTGACATATTACCATATCCAATACATAAAGATTATAATATCCCAATAAAAATAATTGTATAATATTTACAAACTCTGTTTTTCGATTGAAATTTTTTTCTAGTTTCTCCATTCTGCATCCCCCATTCAGAAAGTAATCAGGATAATTATTCAACATCTAAATAATTATAAATCAAGACTCTTCTACACATATTGTGATCACATTCTTCCTTAAGTCCTCTTTTATAGCAATGATATTGGAACGATAATAAGGAAGTATCCAAAAAAAAGACTTTTCTCTTGGTACTGCCTTCGTCAACTGTTCCATAAAATTCTCTGATTGACAATCCGTCAACAATATAACCAAGTCTTTTTCTTCTTCAAATATAGAAGTAAAATCTATTATTTTACTTCCTCCCTGACTTAAATCAATTCGTGCCAATCCTCTGTCTATGCTTTCAATATGATGTTCGCCTGCACCATGTTTGACACCAACCTGCATTTTCGTTTCTACATCACATCCATTACTAGACAAAGCCACTTGTATTCCATCTTTCAAAAAACTTTCTGCCATAGTAGCTGCTAATCGTATCAAATATTCCTCTATTTCTGAATCCCAAAATCCGTTATGCTCCTGAAAATACAAAACTATATGTATGGATATATCTGTGGTCGACTCTAAACGATTTACCTTAAGTCTTCCTGTCTTTGCTGAAGCTTTCCAATTCACTTTATTCATGCCATCATAGCTTTGATAATCCCGAATCCCAGCAAAAGAAAAAGGATCTTCTAATAAGTTACGCCTAGTGTATATTTCTCCTATAATATTCTTATATACAAACTCCAATTCCTTTGAATGACATCTCCTCGGAAAAACATACACCCATTGTTCCTTTTTTATCCGAAATACATATTCCCTATTGAAAAAGAAGTTACTGACAAATACATCTACATCCCCTAATACATAATATCCCCGCTTTGAACAGGTAAACTTTAAATTCCTTTGTATTTGTTCATAACTTCCCACAGATAACAAATCATTACGATAATATTGGTCTGTGACATTATTTACATTGACATTTTCCAAATCAATCCATGAACGATCTACCGCAAACTTTATTTTTATTGCTGGAATAGGAAGAAATTTTTGATTCTTTATTTCTTCCTCTAACTCTATCTTTTCCCCTTCATACAAATAATCTTTCCTTGAATTAAGGGAAATTGACAAATGTTTTTTCCATTGTTTCCGAAATATATACTCAAACAAGAAAAATATAATATATCCAACAAACAACAAAAGAAAAATCCGCATTTCTCCTTCCCCCTTTATTATTTAGGTGATTGAAAAACTTAATTTACTCTCCTCGTTTTATGCAAAGTCCACATATCAACACAAAGCATGTTCTCACTTTGTTCTCGAAAGCATTTTTCTTAAAATATATAAATCTGCACAAAATAATTTAAACTAATAAGAGTTTCTTAACTACCCATTTATTATTTGTATCAGCTAATAATCTTTTAACAAAATTACTTTCTTTCCAAAAATTCTTCTGTCGGAACCGGAATCCCAGTTAACAATTCAGAAATAATGCCTTCCTTATCTCCTTGACTTCCATAACTGCCTGTCATAACTAAACGATGTTCTAATACAAACGGTGCCAAATATTTTATGTCCTCTGGCACTACAAACTCCCTTCCTTGTATCAAAGCGTATGCCTGAAGGGTTCTTAAAAAAGCCAGCGTTCCTCTTGGACTTACTCCCATACGAATTTTGCGATGACTTCTAGTCGCAAATATTATTTTTAACAAATAATCCCTTGCTACCTCACTAATAAAAACCTGTTTCACTTTATCTTGTATTTCCAATAATTCTTCCGTTGTAATCACAGGTATAAGTGTTTCAAAAGGATTTGCTGCAAGAAAACGTTCCATGAGTATTTTTTCTTCTTCAAAATCAGGTAACCCCACAGAAATTTTCATCATAAAACGGTCAAGCTGAGCCTCTGGTAAAGGAAAAGTTCCTGTAGTTTCTACTGGATTCTCTGTAGCAATCACAAAGAAAGGCTTGTCTAATCTCAACGTCTCACCATCAATGGTAACCTGTTTCTCCTCCATACATTCCAACAAACTAGATTGGGTTCTTGGAGTAGCACGGTTAATTTCATCAGCTAATAAGATATTAGAAAAAACAGGCCCTTTCTGTAACACAAATTCTCCTGTTTTCTGGTTATAAAAATGGAGTCCTGTCACATCAGAAGGAAGCAAATCCGCAGTAAATTGTATTCTTCGGAATTCTCCCTGAATGGATTTTGCGAGAGCCTTAGATAACATAGTTTTTCCTGTTCCTGGCACATCCTCTAAAAGTATATTCCCTCCTGCAAGTAATACTGTTAATACCTGCTCAATAACCTTTCCTTTTCCAATAATGACCTTTTCAATATTTTCTTTAACCGCCCTTATCTGCCTGGTTGCCATCTCGAAATCCATCCAATCTCCTCCTTTTCCAAAAAACATAAAATAATCTGTTAGTATTCTTTACTCAAATTTTACTATTCTATTTAATCCTCCTCAAAATATAATTTAATTCCAGCAACAATCCCCTGTGCCATCTTCTCTTGATATGCACTATCTGCCATCTTCTTATCTTCTTCTGGATTACTCATAAATCCCATCTCTAGATTGATAGCTGGTATACTAGACCAATTAAGTCCCATCATTAAATCTGTTTCCCACACTCCCTTATTCTTTGCTCCTGTATAATCCACATATTGGGATATCACTGCATCAGCAAGCTCTCTGCTATCTTTATATATCTTTTTTGCATAAGGACTTTCTTTGGTTACACATACAGTCATTGCACCATTTGTTGAAGATACTTTGGAACCATTAGCATGTAAATGTACTAGTATTTCTGCCCCTGCTTCTGCCGCCATCTGTGTCCTTTCTTTATTCCCCATATTCAAATCATTAGTTTCCCTGACCATAAAAACTTCATAGCCCTCTTCATTTAGCTGTTCTTCTACCATTTTTGCTACTTCCAAAGTCAACTCATATTCATGAAGCCCTGTGACAACACCTTTTGTTCCACTTGTGACTTTCTCCTTTGTTTCTGTAGCACCAGGACCTATAGCTTCCTGCTTTGTATTATCCTTCTCCTGATGCCCTGCGTCAATAGCTATAATATGCCCTTTCATTTTAGGCTTATTCTTGCTAAGATACTCGGTTGCTACATAATACTCTCCCTCTTTTATTGAAATTTTACTCCAAATATCACTTATCCCTATTCTTTTAATCTTTGCTTTCTCTGGTAACATTTTAACAATTGTAGAATCCGTGGAGCAATGTTCTCTTACATTAAGTTTTGTAGTAGTATATACTTCTTCATCTACTCCCTTAAAAGTAATTCCTTCCTCTTCAAAATCCTTTTCCACTTCCTCTGGTTTTTCAGTTGCTGGCTGCTTTGTCACATTTCCTGCATTCTCAAAACTTACTATTTCTTTCTCTTCTTGTCCATTACATCCTTCAATTGCTGTCAGCACTCCAATTCCCAGACATAATGCTATTGCAATTGTTCTTTTTTCCATCAAATACCCATTCCCTTCTTTCCTCTTCACTTAGAGAATACTGTCAATCTCATTATATCTTATCCCATATTCTTAATCAAGATTTTTCCTCCCTTTTTAATTCCATAAACTTTTTCACAATCCTTTTATAGTAAAAAAATTATAGTACAATTTCCTAATTAGAATAATATGGGCAGCCCACATGAAAAGTTCCCAATTTTGCTTTTGTCTTTTCTTCCTTTATGTACCAGACACAATTGCAAAGCAATATTTCCCTATTATGCGAATGCATATAATGATTTTTATATTATAGAAAATACAGAACACTTTCCTACAATATAAAAAGAGCTCTGAACTGTACACATTCAAAGCCCTTTTAATTTTCATTTATTGTATTTCTATCCATATCCTTTTGGCGGTCTGTACCTCTCTTTCGCTAGATTTCATTTGTGCATTAGTTAAATTATTCATCCTGTGGTGGTCCATACCTTCCTTTCGCTAGATTTCAACAGTTCTCTTTTCCTTATCTATATGAGGTTTAGCTAAACTATCTATCCAAGGGAACCTCCTCCTAACACATTAAATTGCTCTATTCTATTGAAACATCATCAACATACTATTCTGGTGGACTATACCTTCCTTTCTGTTCTATTATGTACTGAATTTACTTAACCCATTGGAATCTCCTCCTCTTCGCTTTTTTTTCGCCTCATTGATTATGTATCCATTATAATCTTATCCCGTTAAATTGTCAATACAATTTGTCCATTTTTTATTCTTTTTATAATTTCCACAATTATTTTTTGACTTTTTATACAAATTAACCATTATTTCAAAACACCTCCAATATCATCCCCAATTTACAGTCAATACTATTTATTATCTTTCTAAATATAAAAAGAGTTGCCAACTCTTTAAGCTGGCAACTCTTATTTGTTTTCTCTTCTATATACAATTGTAAGTGTACAAATTCCTAATGCACAAATTAAAAAACCGAATCCATAAAAGCATGATGTAGGCACAACACCTGTTTGTGGCAATACTGCTGCTCCTGGTACTTCCTTTTCTTCCTCAACTTCTACTACAGTTTCCTTTTGTGTATTCTCTGTAGTTTCACCACTACTGGTAATGGAATCTTCCGTTCCCTTTGCAATTACAGCTGCTCCTGGTATTTCTACTGCTTCTTTCACAGTTTCCTGCTCCTTCACACCAACATTAGGAGTACCTTCATCATCAAAGATAACCTCTCCTGTAACATCCTCTGTTTCTGTTTCTGGAGCTGCTACGCTAGGAATAATATCATCTGCATTTTTTTCTTCACTCTGGCTATTTAACTCTGTAGCTGTTGCTTCGATAGCTGGATTAACTGAATCTGTTGTTCCGTCAACATTTTCAGCTGTTGTTTCTTTCACTGTTTGTGTTGTTGCAATAACGTCCATTCTTTGTTCTTCCTGATCTACCGGAGCTGAATCGTTTTCTATATCCATTCCCTCTACATGCCAGTCTCTTTCTGTTACATCTGTAACATTTTCTTCTACACTCTGAATATCCGCACTTTTTGCACTCACGATTACATCACTATTCATTAGAGATAATGTTAAAATTAAAAATAGACCTGAACTGAAAGCTAGAATTTTCTTCATAATAATTCTCCTTTGGCTTTAAGGTTTTGTTTGATAAATATCATCAAATATGTACATTTACAAACCCATGTACACTGCTTACTTTTTCTATGAGGTAAGCACCCTATTTTCAGCCTCGTTTTTGGAGGAAAACGTGGTTAACCTACCTGGTGATATAGAACCAGGCTTCTATTTTCAGCCTCGCTTTTATTGGATAGCGGGGTTAACCTTCCTACAAATCTAGGTGTAGGATCCTATTTTCAGCCTCGTTTTTACAGTCCGCCTTCGCCTTATGGCAGATATACCCGTTCTTTAATACCGGCATTTATGACTGCTCTTCTTAACGGAACGTGGTTAACCGTTGTACTTTCGTACAACACTATCTCAATTCAGCAATGTAACTTCCCTTGCGTAACTCACTTTATGCATTTTCCAATGTACCCGTTCTTCTTTAAAGAAGAACTAATAAACCTGTATCACTACAGTTTTTAATGGGAACTACACTCATTTGTGTTTCTGTTCCCTATGTTCATAGTATAGCACCTTTCAAGTTACATGTAAACACTTTTTTTCTGTTTTAGCACTTTTTTGTAACTTTTTACCATAAAAGTCCTGACTAACAGATGTATTTCTTACAAACACTTAAGAAATAGGCCCTTCTATTCAGAATACTGATACAATCAGTAATTGCAAGAGCGCATGACACCTAGCAATCAACTTTCATAATTGGTTTGTGCCTGCATAAAGACAAACGGTTAAATCTATTGTAATTTCTGATATCTACAAGCAATTAAAAAGATCTATATAATTCTGTATGACTATAAACAGTTTATATAGATCTTTTGCAGATTCCTATAAATATTACTTATTACTAAAATTACTTTATATCTTCCTAATATTCATATTTTACATTAGAGTATTCCGAAGACTTCTTTAACATTGTAAGTTTACTAAACTTCGTTTTTTGTTCATACAAACACATATCGCATGTTACATCTATAATAAGCCACTTCTTCTTATCTTTGGAATACAATTTATTCCACGCATGATAACTCTTTCCATCAAAATATTTATTCGCAGGATATCCAGTTATCATCTTGGTCTGCACGCCAATACTTCTTAACATAGAGGCAGTTAACGCTGAAATATCATAACAAATACCTTTTTTTGTTTTATAAGTAGTATTTATATTGGGCAAATAATAATTCAAACTACCATTACTATTTTTAGAAAATTTATTGTAATCATAATGATATGTGGTAACTAGATATTTATAAATACCTTTTATTTTATTCATCTGCCCCTTGTATTTCTTCGCTATTGTATTTGCTTTCTTAATTGCTGCATTCTTTTTATTCCATTTAATCATCTCGTTAGAAGTCAAATAAGAAGATTTGTAATCCTTCAACTTAAGAGATACTTGTTTAGAAGACAGTGGACTATAACGGTTTCCCTCAATATTTTTTAAAACTGAAATAGTATAAGTCCCATTACCTAATGTCATTGGTATGATTGCATTCACATTTTTCTCTTGTATAAAATAATTATACTGAGTGTTATCTCCATTTTTCTTTACTGTTATGGCAATCTTTGTCTTATTACTATTTCCATATTTTATTGTAATGGTACCATTTCGATTATCAGAAATACCCACACCATTTTCTGCATGGGCTATAGCTGTTGGTGTCAAAAAAGCAATAAAACACAATAGAAAAACCTGCACAAATCTTTTCATTATTATTCACCTCTTTTTTATACAATCTAAAAACTACCTTTTAAGTGTAATTTTTACAACTAATACGATAAAATATAATACTATTTTCATAATACTCCTTGTTGAATTTTCTGTCAATCTTTTTCTTCTTTATAGACTTAACCTTACTTATCCACAATTATTTACGACTTTCATTGGTCGCTATTAACATAATTTACTGTGATATTTATTTTTTAAGGAAAAGAAAAGTATTAGGCATCATTTTCCTGCAAACGGCATCTTACAATTCGTCTTCTCGTTCCATTATCTTCGCAAGAAAGCAGGGTAAGAGTATTTTTATCTTTCACTTTGTCACATACCCAAAGCTCTGTAGGTTCTACTATAAATTGATCATACACTTCATATATGTACTCCCTGTCATATACATCTGTCAATACTACTTTGTCACCATTTTCTAATAAATGAATATTTTTAAAAAATTCGCCATAATAGCCACCTCTATGTCCTGCCAGAACACAATTACCTTTTCCTCCCATTCCTGCAGTTCCGGTAATATGACCAATAGAAGCACGGATATTATCTCTTTTGGCACCTTCCACTACAACAAAATCTATATTAATCTTCTCACAGAATATTTTCCCAATAATTTGCTGTTTGTCTAAAATTTCTCCTACTTCTTTATCTGTTTCCTCTGGTTCTTCTGAGCCTTCAGTTGAAAAATCTGCTACTGTATAATCCATCTTTTGTTGTGCCTCTGGTTCTTTTTCCTCCTCCTTTGATTTTTTGTTTTCTTCTACAATTCTTTCATATTCTGTTTGTAAATTATCTTGTGTATCTTTTGTTCTTTTTTGGGCAATCCATGGAATCATAATAATAAAAATTCCAATTATCATCATCATACCTGCCATGATTAAGCCAATTTTCCTTCTCATCCTTTCATCTTTCCTTTCTAATTCTGCAAATAAAACATGCAGTTGTATCTCTAAATACAATATCTTCTCTTATTATTATACAAAACATTTTTGTCAATATTATCTCACTTAATGGAAAAAGCAGCTTAATAAGCTGCTTTTTTTAACTTTTTCATACACCCAAAATGCCGGTTCCTGACTTTTGACTCCTAGCCATTGCTAGGTGGGTCACCGCAAAGAAGCTTCTGTCTTCCACTGCTTATGGTGGCTTGACATAATCTTCAAGATATAGGTCTCCCAATGTCATTCATGTAGGTTCAAAATATCAGGAGTATCGAACACCTCAGGAGTATGTATCTAATAAATATATTATAATTGAAATCCTTATTTTTTACAATGTGCAAGATAAACAAAATTCATATAAAAAGTTGTATATTATCAAACTCCGCTTTTCATAATTTCTTCTAAATCCCCCTTGACTTTCTGAAAAACAAAAGTAAAAGTGGTTCCTTGTCCTTCCGCACTTTCTACCTCTACTTTACCATTGTGTTTTTCCACAATATATTTTGCAATAACAAGTCCAAGCCCTGAACCTTTTGCATTTTGTCTAAGTTTTGATTTATAGAACTTTTCAAAAATATATGGCAGTTCTTCTTCTTTTATTCCTATTCCTTCATCCCTTATGGTTACCCGGATCTCATCCTGTTCTTCTACATTAATCCATATAGTTCCATCCTCATATGAAAATTTCAATGCATTATCTAAAATATTTTGAAATAACTGACGCAGCCTGTCATAATCTCCAAGTATCATTACCCATTCGTTCTTACAAGAAAAATTTAATTGAATATTCTTTTTTTCTGCGATATGTTTATAGTTTCTTAAAATGTCACCAAAAATCTGCACTAAATTAATTGGTTCTTTTTCTATCTCAAAATGATGATTCTGTACTTTGGAAAGGGTAAGCAAATCTCCTACCAAACGTTCCATACTTTGACATTCTCCCACTATCCTGTTGTAGTATTGCTGTTTTTTCTCTTCTTTTGTTACCATTCCATCGGCCAGAGATTCTGCATATCCCCGTATAACAGTGATAGGAGTACGAAGTTCATGTGAGACATTTGCAAAAAAATCCAACCGCATCTGCTCAGCCTGACTTCGTTCTATTTCGTTTTCTGCTAGCTTCTCTGCTAGTATATCCATACTTGAAGCTAATATTCCAATTTCATTCTTTCCTTTAAAATTGGTACGTTTTTCATAATTTCCTTCTGCCAGTTCCAGAGCAACCTGACGCATTAATGTAATAGGTTTTGTTATAATCTTTGCAAGAATTAAGGAAACAATCAAGGATAATAATATACCAGCAAAAATACTATATACAATATACATCTGACTTGTGGAAATTAAATTATCTCTTTCCTCTACATAGGAATTCAAAAGTACAATTTCTACTACATTTCCTCCAGCATTATATACAGGTGCAGCCACACACATCATTGTCTTCTGGTATATTCCGTCATAACCTGAGCTATATGCAATCTTTCCTTTCTTTGCCTTATTAATTACTTGCTTAGTTCCTTTTGCTAAATCAATATCTGATATATCTGCATTTGTAAATTCTTTGTCTAGATAATATTTACTATCTGTATTTTCTATAAACCAGATGTCCATTACCTCGCTACTGTCAAGACTATTCAGATATTCCATATAATCCAGACTTCCTTCTGTATCCTTAGCAATAATATAATCCTGCATTTTTTTAGCAATCTGTTCTACCTGCACCTCTAAGGATTTACGATAAGTAGCAATAATATTCTTTCCATATAGCCGTAAATAAATCATTCCTGTTACTAATGCAAATACTGATAATACTGCACCAAATGCGATACATACTTGTAAAAATAAGCTATACCGGACTTTCTTTTTTTTATTCTTCTGTAAGTTCAAATTTATATCCCACTCCCCAAATTGTTTTTATTGACCATCCGGGATGTTCTACTTTATCAATTTTTGCACGTAATCGTTTAATGTGAGAATCTACTGTCCGGCTATCCCCAAAATAATCATATCCCCAAAGACTATCCAATAAATTATCTCTAGTAAATACTTTATTAGGATGTTTCCCAAGAATCCACATAGTCTCAATTTCTTTCTTACTTAGAACAACCTTCTCTCCATGAATAGTAGCCGTGTATTCCTCCATATTTACCACTAAATCACTAATTTTTAGAATCTTATCATTATTCACTACAGATTTCTTACTTGGCATGCGCCGCAACACGGCCCTTACTCTTGCCATAACTTCACCTGGACTAAATGGTTTTACCACATAATCGTCTGCACCGATATCCAGCCCCATAACACGTTCAAAATCTTCACCTCTTGCTGTCACCAAAATAATGGGAACATCCGATTGTTTTCGTATTGTCCGACATACCTCATATCCATCTATTTTAGGCATCATAATATCTAAAAGAACCAAGACTGGAAGATGCTCTTGAAACATCTCTAACGCTTCTTCCCCATCCTTTGCAACAATTGGTTCATATCCCTCTTTTTCAATATAGGCTGACAAAATGTCTGTAATATCCTCATTATCATCTGCAATTAAAATCTTATTTTGTAAGGTACTCATTTTATTCCTCCTTTGCTACTTTAATGTGTTATTGTTGCTTTCACATTCCAAAACATACACAGTAACTATTTTCTTTGTCTATTATAATGTGGAAATTTATGAAAAACAAGCTAAATTTACTATTTTCCATTTTCTTTCTTTTGTACTATTTTTAACATATTCTTGACAAACTCACCTGTTAGCATTTGTTTATAAAATATTGTAGTTGCAAGGAACAACAACTTTAGAATATTAGAAAAGAGGAATTTTATGAAACACATTATTTCAAAAAAAAGTTATATTGCAGCTTTTTTAATGATTCTGTTATGCTTTATTAGCATAACCACTCCAATTACTGTATTTGCTAAGGCAAAACAGCCAAAATTGAATGTTATAAATGTAACCATGCTTCAGGAGCAAACATGCACTGTACAAGTTTATCGTTTAAAGAAAAAACAAACTGCTTCCTTTTTTATTCAAGACGAAAACATTGCATACATTACCAAATCAACAAAAAAATCTTGTACTTTTAAATCAACATCTGTTGGCAAAACAAAACTAATTGCCACTATTTACAAAAATAACAAGAAAATCAAAACTCTTAAGTGTACTATCCATGTAACTCCTCCTGCTGTCAGCGTACAATTCAAAAAAAAGAATCGTCATTTGATAGTGGGAGAATCCTTAGACCTTCGGAAACTTATTAACTTAAAGCCGGCAAATACTGCAGAAATTCCTGTTTTCACAGTAAATGACAGCAGTTGCCTCCGAGTCACACCAAACGGTTTTGCCACCTCAATTTCTCCTGGTAAAGCTATTGTTACTGCTACTATTGCAAATGGAAAGAGTGACCAAATTATAATTCAAATTAAAGAAAAAGATAAAAATAAAAACAAATAGTCAAAAAGACAAGCTGCTTTTCCTTAATAATTTTATTTTGCAGCTTGTCTTTTTTTAGAAAACTGTTGCATTTTTATTAATTTTGTTGTATATTTTCTGTAAAAAGCCATAGTATGTTGCTATGGCTTTCGGATAAATAAATAAGGAGGTCATTTTATGACAGATAACACTTTTTGTACTATGTACAAATTGTACTACGAAAAACTCCTTTCCTTCGCAAATACACATTTATCCGATTATTTTTTATCAGAAGATTTGGTTCAGGATACTTTCTTATATTTCTATGAGCATACTACTCTGGAAGATTTCTCCACAAGAAAAGATATTTTTTCCCTGTTGACCCAAAAGCTACTATCTCTTATTCCCACAGAGGATTCAGATTTACCGTTGCCAAACAATTCCTCTATCCAGCTTCAGGATACCAAAACTTCTTTTTTACTCTTGCAGTCTATGACACAGGCTGTTCTAAATCAAAAGAAGCATATATGCTTATATAACTCTTTATTTTCCTTAACAATGAAAGAGAAAAAAATATTATATCTTCATGTAATAAAAAAAATGAATGCAAAAGAAATTAGCCTGAGATTGGCTTTAACGCACTGTTCTGTCCGAAAACAAATGGAACGGATACGAAAGAAAGTATGTAAGCAATATGCTTTACAAATTAGAAAGGATCAACATCATGGAAAATTTTATTTACAGTGTTAATGCAACCATCCCCGTTTTCCTAGTTATGGTTGTGGGATACCTCTTAGGACAATACAACTTGCTAGATGAACATTTTGCAAAAAAGGCAAATTCTTTTAATTTTAAAGTTACACTTCCTGCCTTGCTTTTTCAAGACATTGCAACCAGCGATATGCGTAGCAATTTTGATTTAAAATTTGTTTTATTTTGTGCAATTGTAACTTCTATATGTTTTTGGGGAATCTGGGGATTTAGCAAAATTCTTTTAAAAGATGACAGTATCCGTGGGGCATTTGTGCAAGGTTCTTTTCGTGGCAGTGCTGCTGTATTCGGAATTGCTTTTATTGTAAATATTTATGGAAATTCTGGCATGGCTCCGCTTATGATTCTTGGTGCAGTTCCTCTCTATAACATCTATTCGGTTATTGTACTTACCTTTGAAAGTAATCATGAAGAGGATGGTGGTGCATTAAAAGCTGCACTTATCAATATATGTAAAAATCCGATTATTCTTGCTATACTGTTCTCCACTATTTTTTCTTTCTTGGGACTTTACGAAAAAACACCAGAGGTTTTAACAAAAACAATAAATAATTTTGCTAAACTTGCATCCCCTCTGGCATTAGTATGTATTGGTGTCACTTTTGAGGGTAAACAAGCCATTTCAAAACTTCAGCCTACTATTGTTGCTTCATTTCTTAAATTAATAATTCAGCCTGCTATTTTCCTTCCAATTGCCATAAAAATGGGCTTCACTGGTGAACGTCTGATTGCACTTATTATTATGCTCGGATCACCTACTACACCTTCTTGTTATATTATGGCAAAAAACATGCATAATGACGGTATGCTCACCTCCAGTATTATTGTGACAACTACTCTGCTCTCTTCTATCACACTTACTTTCTGGATTTTTGTCATAAAATCCCTAGGCTATTTATAAACAAAAGAATTGTTATTTAAACAATCTTATGCTATAATGTAACCTAGCGGTCAAGATAACCATTCTTATTTATGAAAGGATGTTGTAGATGAAACAAAAGGTGAAAGGTATTTTTTCAAAATACAGACATGCATGGATACTTTCTTACTTTTTTCTCTATATGGGCTGGTTTGTCTATTTAGAGGGACGCACTAATGTGGAACATGCGGCTATACATTCCAGGCTTGATGATTTCATTCCCTTTTGTGAATACTTCATCATTCCTTACTTATTATGGTTCTTATATATAGCAGTTGCTATTGCTTATTTTTTATTTACAGACAAAGAAAATTATTACAAATGTTGTGCTTTCTTGTTTATTGGTATGACCATTTGCCTGACTATTTATACTTTTTTCCCTAACCAACAGAATTTAAGACCAACACAATTCTCCAATGAAAGTATTTTCACAAAACTTGTGCAATTAATATATAATTCTGATACTTGCACTAATGTTTGTCCAAGTATTCATGTATTTAATTCTATTGGTGTACATATTGCTATATGGAAAAGTAATAGACTCCGCAAGAAAACATGGTTGCAGTTTTCCTCAGGTCTGCTTGCTTTTAGCATTTGCCTATCTACTGTTTTTTTAAAACAGCATTCCATAGTGGATGGCGTTTGCGCTATACTATTAGCAATTGTTATGTATGTTCTTGTATATAAAATGGATTATAAGAAACTTTTTCATCGTGAAAAGAACTTAATAAATAAAATCAAAGAAGATGTTCTTCCTTCCAAAAAAGCAAAAGAATTGTAAGAACAAATTGATCATAATTACTTGAAAATGTAGAACATTTTCCTATTATAATAGACAGGAGACACTCTCATGTTAAAAAGAGTGTCTCCTGTTTTTTAGTATAGTTCAGCTTGACAATATATAAATAGTATGACTAAACTGTTATGTCTTGTGTTAGTTAAATCCAAATATTTTCTTTGAAATATGATATCCCAAAACAATAATTTTTCTTTCCGGTCTTGTCTTTCGCTGCATAATCCATCCAAGCATGTAACGATTCATTTCCCGATACATACGCTCATTTTTCTTCTTAAGATACTGCCACAGCTCCTCTTTTTTGGCTAAACTTTCTGGTGTATTCATTTTAATTAGAAAGACAGAGCTGACTGTCATCATCATAACCAGATATTTTGCCATGTATTTCCGCAACTGTTTACGACGAATTTTGGTTAAATCATGGCTATCAATCATAATCTTCGTTATCTTAATCTGTTGATCAATTCTTCCCATCATCACTTTTTCATTAACAGATTGGTCTTCTCTTCCTATATAGTAACGATAAAAATCTACATCCAGATAGTACAGCTTAGAAACTGCTGGTAAAGGCTGATACACAAAAATATTATCCACATAAAAAGTATGCTTAGGCAGTTCTAACCCACATTCCCTTAACAATTTTGTCCGATAAATTACAGAATGCATTAAAATATTTTGACTTGAACGAAAGTGTCCAACTTCTGACCACCCAAATGGACGGTTTACTGGCAGACAACTGCGATAATCAATTACCTTTTGTTTCTTTTTCTCTAGTTTCTCATATACATAGTTAGAAATGATCATATCAATACGCTCTCCACTTTCTACAAATTCCCTAAGTTTGTGTAAAATCTGAAACAATGCCTGTTCCTGTACCCAGTCATCACTATCTACCACTTTAAAATATACTCCAGTTGCATGGCGAAGTCCTGTATTCACTGCTTCTCCATGACCTCCATTTTCCTGATTCACAACTCTGACAATAGCAGGATACTTTCTCTCATAATCCTCTGCAATCTCTCTTGTTGTGTCTGTCGAACCATCATTTACAATAATAATCTCAATATCATCCCCACCAGGCAACAGGGAATCTACCGCTCTTGCCATATATGCTTCGGAATTATAACATGGAATGGCTACACTTAAAACTTTCATTGTCTAATCCTTTCTTTATTTAAACCTGTGATTATATGCCAGATTACTTTACATTCTTAATATAAATCCTTTGTAGCAACTTAAAGACTTACTAACACAAACTTAGTCAAATCTAAAATATTCTAACAATATTTTATACTATAAAATGTAAATAACCAAAATAAATATATGTTAATTTTAGTGTTACCACTTAACTATAACATATGCGGTTATTATTTTACAATGAAACGAGAAAAAAGACAAGAAAAAAAGGAACCTATCTTATATTATTCAGATATGATTCCTTTATTATTCTTTATTTCTTTGTCAAATCTAATACCAGATGTCTTGGAATTCCTTCTACTGGTACTGGAATAAGTTCTGCTTGAATAAGTGGTTCAATATAACTTACAAATTCATCTGTTACATAGGTACCTTCCTTGTTAATCCATTCTCTTGGTACTAACTTTTCTACATTAGAAATCTTGTGTACATCATATACATCGGTAGTACACTGGTATGGATCATCCGAAACTCTCTTAAGGATAATCATCTTACCATTGTCTCCTTCAAATGCAGCCTTTACTGCTGCTCCTCCTACAGCAAATGCTTCATTGATATCTGTTCTGGAAGCTAAATGTGCTGCACAACGTTGCAAGGTAGAGAGTTCAATTGCACGGGTCTTACAGCCGATTTCAGCAGAAATAGTATTAGCCAAAAAAGTAGCTGTTCCAGTAAGCTGTTTGTGACCAAATGCATCAACATAATTAGCTGCTGCACCATTCTCACATACATATTTACCGTCTTTTGTCTTAATTCCCTCTGAAATTGCTACAACTACGGTTTTTTGTTTCTTTAATAAATCTTTTACTTTTTTCACAAAGGCAGGAATATCAAAAGAAACTTCTGGTAAATATATCAAATCTGGTCCTGGACTATCTTCTCCTTTTGCCAATGCTGTTGCTCCCGTAAGCCATCCTGCATTACGTCCCATTACCTCAATAATAGTAACAATATCTGTGTTATATGCCAATCCAATTGCATCGCGGATAACTTCTTTGGTTGCAGTACCAATATATTTTGCTGCACTACCAAATCCAGGTGTATGGTCTGTAATGGCTAAATCATTATCAATTGTTTTTGGCACACCAATAAACTTCTGTGTATAACCTTTGATAATTGCATAATCACTTAATTTACGAATGGTGTCCATAGAATCGTTACCACCAATATAAATAAAACATTCTATATCTAATTTATTCAAAGAATCAAATATTTTCTCATAAATTTCTGTATTTTCATGAATCTCTGGCAATTTAAAACGGCATGATCCTAAATATGCAGATGGTGTTCTTTTTAAAATTTCTACATCAAGTTCTGTCTGAATATACTCTGCTAAATCCACATACTTTCCATCCAGAAATCCCTGAATACCATGAAGCATACCATAAATTTTCTTTACGCCTCTGTCCTTTGCTGTCTTTACTACACCTGCCAAACTTGAATTAATTACGGCGGTTGGTCCACCAGACTGTCCTACGATAATCCCTTTCATATCTGTTCCTCCCTTTTTAGTCTCCTTGTTAAATCAATTTTGCATTCAGCTTTTTCCATAAATTCATGGTACTTTTTAACAAGCGTTTTTTCTATTACTTTTTCAATTATAACAACTTTTCTAACTAAACACAAGAATTTTCTTTCCTTTTCAGAAAAATTATACAACTTTACCGCCAAATTCCAATTTTATTTTACACCATACACCATTTATTTTGCTTAACAATGTAAATTAGTTGCTTTTTTTTTCTGCTGCAAGTATAGTATATATGAGACAAACACTAAGAAAGGAGACCTATTATGTATTTAATTGTAGGACTTGGTAACCCAGGAAACAAATATGCAGGTACCAGGCATAATATAGGATTTAGTGCTATCACTTATCTATCTGACCACCTTCGTATATCCCTCAACCAAAATAAACATAAAGCAATTTTCGGAACTGGTTATATTGGTGGCGAAAAAGTGATTCTTGCCATGCCACAGACTTTTATGAACTTAAGCGGAGAAAGTGTAAGACCACTGGCTGATTTTTTCAAAATTCCTGCCTCAAATATCCTTGTTATTTTTGATGACATAAGTTTAGATGTAGGCCAGCTCCGAATCCGTAAAAAAGGCAGCGCTGGGGGACATAATGGAATCAAAAGTATTATCCAGCACCTTGGTACAGAAGATTTTCCAAGAATAAAAATTGGTGTGGGGGAAAAACCACAAGGCTGGGATTTGGCAGACCATGTTCTTGCACGTTTTCCAGAAGAACAAGAGGAAACCGTCCGCCAATCTCTCTTGGATACCACTTGTGCATGCGAAAAAATAATTGAGGACAGTATAGAAGCTGCAATGAATATTTATAATCAAAAGAAACGGGATGCACAATAACTTGCATCCCATTATTCTTATCCAAATTCTATTTGTACCCAATTGCTATTCATGATTTCTATTGAATCCATTCTTATTCACCTTCAAGGGGACTGGTTTCATTGTCTGAACTTGTTATATGACTATATTTCTTTCTTCGGGCGGTGCATACCAAAATTATACTCTGTAACAACTGGAGTAATACTTTCTGTTATACTTCGTTTGTCTGCCTTACCAAGAAGCGATTCTCTGTCTTTTCTAGCTTCTACGGCAAATTTCACACTTGCTGGTCCATTGACACAACCGCCTTCACAACACATTCCTTCTATAAAATCTTCTGATAATCTTCCTGCCTTTAACTGCATCAGTGCTTTCTTACACTCTATATCACCACTGCACTCTCTCACCTTCACCTCGGATGAATCTACTCCATGTTCCTTAAAAGATTGTAAAACTGCTTTCGTAACACCACCTGCATTCGCAAACTGTTTTCCAAAAATACTAGCTTCCTGCTGATAATCTTCCATAGGCTCTAAGGTAATTTTCTTTGCATCAAACATAGCAACCAGCTCTTCAAAGGTAAGTGCATAATCTGCATTTCCTTGTCCCCGTTCATTACAGACTTCACTTTTCTTAGCAATACATGGTCCAATAAACACAGTAACAGCTTCTGAATCCATTGATTTCACCCAACGTGCCATAGCTGCCATTGGTGATACTGTTGTTGACATATTCTCGGCCACTTCTGGAAAATGTTTCTTTATCATATTAACAAATGCAGGACAACAGGAAGTGGTCATCTTCTTCCCTTCTTTGTAGGCTTCTGCCCATTCTTTTGCTTCTGCATCTGCAACTAAATCTCCCCCCATAGCCACTTCAAGAGCATCTATAAATCCAAGTTCCTTGCATCCTTTTGCAATAGATGCCATAGAAATATCTTTTCCAAACTGTCCCTCTCCTGCAGGTGCAATTAATGCATATACTTTTTTCCCTTCACATATCTCATGAATCACATCTACCATAGAAGAACGATACCAAATAGCACCAAATGGACAATTTTTAATACATTGCCCACATCGTATACATTTTTCTTCATCAATCACAACAATATTATGCTCATCCATGGAAATGGCATCCACAGGACAGCTTCTTTTACATGGCCTCATCAAATCTACAATGGCATGATAAGGACATTCCTTTGCACATTTGCCACATTCTTTGCACTTCTGTGGATCTATGTAAGCACGCTCTCTATTCATGCTGATAGCACCAAAATTACAAGCCTGCTGGCATCGTTTGCTCATACACTTCTGACAGTTATCCGTAACCACAAAACGATTTATAGGACATCCTTCACAGGCAGAAGTTATCACATGAATCGTATTTCGGTTGGTATTCCCTGCCACTGGAGACTTTCCCTCTGCCATACGGATACGCTGACGGATAATTTCTCTTTCTTTATAAATACAACATCGAAACAATGCCTGTGGTCCTGGAATCATTTCATAAGGAAGCTGTTCTTTTACTTCTTCTAAATCCCCTCTATATGCATGTTTTGCCACTTGCAGCAATACTTCATATTTTACATTCTCTATGGTAGAATCCTGTTGCAACATTTGACTCACCTCTTTTGTTATTTTTTAACAATATAAACTATATTATATAGGGAATTTGTATTTTTATCAACGATATAGAAGAGTTTTTTCTTGTTAGTTTTTTCCTTTCTTAATTTCATATACTGTATTATTGATATTTTGAAATTTTTTTCAAACTTTTTGTTTAAATAACATTAAATAATAACTAGCTATTATTCATTATTTTTGTAAAAAATACAGCCAAAATCCGACAATTGTTCTGTGGAAAATACATATTTTTTTCTTATTTTCCATTGACAAACCTTATGTAATTTTATAAAATGAGGAAAATAATCATTATCAAATAGGATTAAATCTCAATAATATTTTTTTGATAAAGATTATCTTTTAGCATTTTGCTGCTAAATTTTATATATTTTATAGAAAAGGAGAGGTTATATTATGAAGAAATTTGTATGTCAGGTATGTGGTTATGTTTATGAAGGTGAAGCTGCACCAGAAGCTTGTCCACAATGTAAAGCCCCAGCTTCTAAGTTTACAGAACAGTCAGGTGAAATGACTTGGGCCGCTGAACACGTTGTAGGTGTTGCTCAGGGTGTAAGCCAGGACATTATTGATGATTTAAGAGCAAACTTCAATGGTGAATGTAGTGAAGTTGGTATGTATCTTGCAATGGCAAGAGTTGCTTACAGAGAAGGATATCCTGAAATTGGTGCTTACTGGGAAAAGGCTGCTTTTGAAGAAGCAGAACATGCTGCAAAATTTGCGGAATTGTTAGGAGAAGTAATCACTGACAGCACAAAGAAAAACCTTGAAATGCGTATTGAAGCAGAAAATGGTGCCACTGCTGGTAAGACTGACTTAGCTAAGAGAGCAAAAGCCGCTAATTTAGATGCAATCCATGATACTGTACATGAGATGGCTCGTGATGAAGCTAGACATGGTAAAGCATTCCAGGCATTGTATAATAGATATTTTGGATAATCTTGTATAAAACAGAATACTAATTTTTTAAGGGTGCATGAGCAAATTTCATACACCCCTAATTTTTTCTAATAATTTGGTTATGCTTTCCAAAGACCATGCAGATTACAGTAAGCATACACTGACTCAACTTCGTCACCATCACAAAGAGCAAAACATACCTCAGGCTTACCTTCCTTTTGTAATACTTTACACTGAACACCCTGTTTCGTTTGCAAAGACACCCATTCAATGTAGTGTTCCTCTTGCATAGGATGTTCCACAGATCCTACAGAAACTTTTACCAAATTGCCCTCCACCTTATATTTAGGAACATGCTTTTCCTGAGCTGCATCCGTAGTACCAGGCTTCATTTCCTTAATTTTCTCACCACAACACATCACTGGGACACCAACATCTTTAACCATAGTAACAATATTTCCACAATGCTCACAAATATAAAATTTCTGTTCCATTTCTCATTTCCTCACTTTCTTTTTTATATTCATCATCTGACCGAAATTTGTAAAATTACTCTTGTTTTAACTTCTGACAATCTTTATCCACGAGTATTCCCTCAAATATGACAATGTCTCACTAACTATACAATAGAAGTGTTCCCAGATTAAAAAAAATTATCCTATTACTATTCAGTCTGATATTCTGTTAGCAGATGTTTTCTTCCAAGCATACTCATTTGCTCAGATGTTCTATTATTCACATGGTTATGCACAGCATCTTCTGCAACTGATATAAATTGTATTTTTGTTTTTATCATATCAAATTCACTAGAAATCCATTTAAAATATTCTTCTTCTGTTACACTCCCCTCCATAGATAAAAAAATAATTTTGCTGGTAGTTGGTCTATATGGACGATAAGGATTGTCAACTGAAAATGGTGTTCGGCTAGTTAAAATAATTCCCACTATTTTCCCCTCCTTATAGTTAGTAATGCCCCAAAACGCCCACATAAATACGCCTTTAAGGCATCTTGTCCTTTCTCTATATTAAAATCTGAAAAAAGTTTAAATCGGGATTCTCCCTTGTTATCTTTTTCCACAAACCAAATTTCATCTTGCCCCAAATTATCTAAATTAATTAAATTAACATCATGAGCAGTAAAAATAATTTGGCTATATGTTTCTCGACATCCTTGCAGAAATTCTTCCAATAGATATTGTGATAATTTTGTATGAAGACTGCGATCAATTTCATCTACAAAATATATTGCCTGATTATTTTCTCCTACTTCATCCAGTTTACGCATCACTTTTTCCATAATATCTATCCGTATATCTAATTCTTTTTCCCATTCTTCCTCAGACATATCTGACATAGAAGGACAATTTTGTAATAATTCTTCAACCTCATGAAAAGACTCATATTCCCATGCATAATATGGTGAATCTGCATAGGACCATTCTATATCATATTTTACATCTTCATCATCACCACTTTCTCTTTCTAATGCTTCATAAGACCATGCGGAAATAACTGGAGTAAGTCCATCACCAGTTATTGTTAAAGTACAATAGTAAAATTTTTCATTTATGACAAACAACTTTTCAAATGCAGCTTTCGATGCTTTATATAATTTTTCAAAGAATTCTCTTTCCATATTATTATACACATTCCCATATATTTTCCCGCTCCTTCTCCATACAATGCTGCTATTTGTATAACAGAGTTTAGCCATACAAATCATAAATTGTATAACCAAACTCTGTTATCTATTTATTATAACTTAGTATATCATGGGTAGATATCTTATTCAAGGATATATCCAGCACCATCTCCACCTTTCGTTTATCCATTTCCACCTGTTCCCGGCTTTTAGAACTTATTGCAGCGTATGCTATTTCCTGACTTTTATCAGGTGACAATTCATAAACACACAACTCTTTTTCCTGATACTCAATTCCTGCAACCTGATAGTTTTCTCCATTTATCGCTACCCTTCTTCCAATTATTCTTGTACTTCCAAAAAGCTGCCATGCGGTATTCTCTCCTAAAATACAATATCCCGTTTCCCCTGCTGGCAGTCCGTTGCTGTTAGGAAATAAAATAGAAGCGTCTCCTGCAACTCCCATAGTTTTTACTTCTATACTGCGGTTATAATCTAAATTAATTACAGTATCTGATTTATCCTCTTTCCAAAAAAGGACATCTAATCCATCCTCCAATAACCGTTCCATCTCTTGCTTTACATTTGTATCGTATACTATAACTTTTTTCATCATCCATTTTGCACTTTGTGTTTTGTCATTCTTTTGAAATATTATAACTGCTAATAAAATTAACCCGCAAAAAAATAAGAATAAAATTAAAACTTTCTTTTTCCTTTTCTTTCTATTATTTCCGTTCATCGTCTTCCTCCAATAGCCGGACTTTATCCCCTGGAGCAACCGCTTTGCTTGCATATACAACAAATCTGTCATCTTCACCTAATGAATTATCCTCAAGTGCAGCCTCACTTTCATTTTTATCCTGAATAATTACCTCTTTTTTTACCACACTTAACTCTGTTCCCATAATGGTATCTGTTTCACGTATTAACAGGATATAATCCTTTTGATTATCTGAATAAAGAGCAGAAAGTGGTATACAGCAGGAATAAGGATCTGTCTGGTTCGTTACTTCTAAAACTCCTGTTTCTCCCAGAGAAACATTTATTTCTGTAAATTTTACAATTGCCTCATACGTTTCCTCTTCTTTGGTTTTATTGATTGCTTCCACTTGACAATTTTCTTCTTTCACTTTTCCATTTTGAAATTGTAAAGTAACCATATCACCTACTTTTATATACTCTGTTTGTTCCTCTGTAAGCATTGCCCTAAAACTCCACCCCTTTGAACCATCTGCAAGAAGCAGGGCAGCACTATCTGTCGTCCTATCACCTGCTGTTATACATATATTGGAAACATAACCATTTATATCACTTACAATTCTTCCCTTATTCTTCAATAATTCTTGATAATCTGCCAGCTGTTTTTCCATCTGCAGCAAAATATCCTCTTCTTCCATAATGCCACTTTTATCAATAGGTGTATTCTTCTTCGCATCTTCCATATTACGTTTGGCCTCTAAAATAGCAGCCTTTTTCTCTTCTTTTATAGTGCTTAGGTTAGACTGATTTGCTGACACATCCTCTTCTAATACCTTCTTTCCTTCTTCCCATGTACTTCTTGCAGATAACTTTAATGCATCTTCATACAGAGAAAACTCTTCTTTTTCTTTTTTCAATGCTGTTTCCTTTTCTGCTTCACTTTTTAATGTTTGGTACTGGCTATCTTTCTTCTTTTCTTCCATCAAGTAAACTTCCCAAGATGGATAGGAGGACAATTTATTTACAGCGGTATTATATGCCTTTTGTGCATTGGAGACTTTTTTATTTTGTATTTGTGTTGTATTGAGAAAGTCCTCTTTTGCTCGTTGCCAAGTATTTTTTACAGCTTGTTCTTCTGTGTAGCTGTTTGCTTTTAATGCTGTAATTTTTTCTTTCTCTATACCTATTTTTTTATTTAATCCTTCTATTAAATCTTTCAAATCTAAGATATCCAAACGAAATAACACAGTTCCTTTTTCAACCTCTTCCCCTGCTTTTACACAGATTTCCCGAATACGAATCCCCTCTTCTATTACAACCGCAACCTCCCTTTTGGTTTCCACATTTCCAATTGCACTAATGGTATGAGAAATACTTTTTTGTGCTGCCTGCCCTATTTCAACTCTTGGCATTTGATATGCGTAAATCCCACGGGATACCACTGTACACAACAACATAAATAGCAAAAAAACAAAAAAATATTTCACTGCCCTTCTTCTTACATTTTTAATTCTCTTCCATTTTATTCCCTTCATTCTTACCCTCATTCCTTAATTCCAGATGCAACAATCCCTTGCTCTAAATAATTCTGTCCCATCACAAATACAAACACTGCAGGAGCCAGTGTAACAACTGAGGCAGCTAATGCCATTCCTGCCTGCTCTATTCCGATTTCAGGCAGATACAGTGAAAGCGGCCAAAGTGTTTTATCTTTCAAGAAGGCAAGAGGCTGTTCCATCATATTCCAATAATCTAAAAATCCCAAAACAACTGCTGATAAAATTCCTGGAGAGCCTAATGGTATACCCACTCTACAAAAAATTTGAAACTCACCTGCTCCATCTACCCTTGCTGCTTCTAATAGTTCTTTTGGTATAGATGTAAAACCTCGATAAATCAAAAAAACAGGAAATGTTGAAAAAATAGCTGGTAAAATTACAGCTGCCTGTGTATCCATTAAATTCATCTTGTTCATTACCAAATAAGAAGGCAGCATAGTTACCTGAAATGGAAGCAGCATCAAAATTACATAAAGTGTAAATAAAATATTTTTTCCTTTCCAACGAAATGTTGCAAATGCCCAAGCCGCTGGTACCGCTACAAAAAGCTGACCTATTAAAATCAACCATACAATTTTTATGGAATTCCAAAATACGGTTAAAAATTCCGGCTTCCAAAACAAAAGTTTTGTATAATGAACTAACGTCGGGTAATTAGGAAGTATTTTCCAGTTAATCTTTTCTCCTGTATCTGCTAATATAGAACTTAAACTGTCTGTCAATTCGTTTCCGCTTTTCAATGAGCCAAAGAAAACCAGAATAACTGGTACACAAACAATTCCCGCAAGCACCACCACTGTCAGCCTGCAAACCGTGTTTTTCTTCAAATTATTTTTCCTCCTCCCATATATGCTGTAAAAACAACGCAAAAACTATAAAAACAATCGTTATGCAGACTGCGGATGCTGCTATTTTATCCATTTCCAAACGAGTAAACCAATTATTAAACAGATGCTGCAATAAATACATATCCTGCTGTGGATAAGCACCTGCTACCAAATAGGCTTCCCGAAATACTTTAAATGAATTTAGAAACGATAAAATTGTAATCGTATATAACACTGGTTTTAAACCAGGCAATACCACATAGAAAAAACATTTTATTTCTGATGCCCCATCTACTCTGGCTGCTTCTTTTAACCCTTCTGAAATATTATGTAATCCTGCCAGCCAAAGCACAATTGTATACCCCAGATTTTTCCAAATATAGCTGATTATCAAAACCCAGAAAGAGGCATTACTCCCCAGCCAATCTATGGACTTTAAACCAATATTTTCTAATCCGGCATTCATAAGTCCATTATTATGAAATAACATTTTCCATATAAGTACCACTGTAGCTGTTGGCACAGCCATTGGAAATAAAAATGCCGATTTCAATCCCTGTACCCATTTAAACTGATATATAACAAGGGAAATTAGTAAGGATACCACAAGTAAAAGTGGCAATCCTATCATTACTAATTTTAAAGTATTTTTAATAGCTAAAAGAAACGCCTGATTTTCAAAAACTACTTTGTAATTGTCTATTCCACAAAACTCCCCTGTTACTGCAGTTTGAAAAGAACGTTTTCCCACATCTGCAAATGGTAACAAAACAAATAATACTACACCTGCTATGCTTGGCATTAGAAATAAAAGAATACTTTTATTTCTACTCCTGCAAATGGAGTGAAATTTTCTGGATAATTTCTTCCACACTTTGTTCAACTCCTTTTTCTCCCGTCAGTGCCTTTGCTCCTATTGTTATCATTTCATCTTTTAGACTATTATCTGATACAGCTGGCACTTTCAAGGAATTGATAATGTTTTTTAACTTCTCTACTTCAGATTGTTTTGGCCATTCCATCTCCAGCTTTATATCATTTCCATTTCCATCTTTTAATCCTACAGACATACTAGAATCTGGTGCAGGATTTTTGGTAAAATTCTTATACGCATCTGCATTCACTGGAAATCCATCTCCTAAATCTTTTCCCTGTACCTCTGTTCCTAAAAGAATTTTAATAAATTGTTTTGCACTTTCCTGATTTTTAGAGTTTTTACTAATACTAATACTTCCAGTCGAACAGAAAACATTGCTATCCTGTCCATTAAATATCTTGTACTCATTCCTGTTTATCTTTTTTGCAACTGTTACAAATTCAAATTCTGACATGGAACACAGATAACCTGCTGTCAAAATCTGTTGTTTTATAAGTTGCTGACAAGCCTGAGTACCACTTTTTAAAAAATATTCTGTTACTTCGTTCTCATCATCACACTGTTTCTTATAATAGTTTACTAGCTCTTCATGTGCTTTGCTTTCCTTCTCATCCAGATTTTTTTGCTCTGCCTCATAAATTCTCTTTGCCTGTGTAAGAAATTCTGATAAAGCAGTTTTATCCACTGTTCCATCCTCCGTAATCCAAAGATTTGCTGAAGTAAGATATAATTTTTCTAAAAGTTCTTTTGCCGAGTAACAACCTAAAACAGTTTCTTTTGTTGTCTGTAACCCTGCAATTTTTTCTGCTTCATCTGCTAATGTTTTTAAGTCCGATATTTTAGAAAGTATATCATTATCCCCTGTTAACAGAGGTACATAATATCGGAATGGAAGTACATAAGTTCCGCTCTCCCGCTGATATCCCTTTAAAATTCCCTCAAAATAGGTATTTGCATTCCCTAAATCACTAATTACATCATTTAAATTTACTAACATTCCTTTTTCTTCATAAGACTCCAGTGGCATTCCATCTAAAAGAATCATATCTGGTCCTTCCCCTGCCAATAATTCTGTATTTAGGTTATTGATTGCATCACTTTCTGTCACACCATTTTCACCACTTAATCCTACTTCAAACTTGACAAACACTTCTGAATTCTTTTTACGAAATACACTAATTGCCTGCCTAATCGTTTCATTGTCATATAAACTATAAATAGTAAGCTGCTGTTCTGGTACTGCAGATGCATTGGCATCATAAACATAAGAATCCAGCTCCCCATCTTGATAAAGTATGAAAAAGGAACCATCTTCATTTTGAAACATTTCCAAAGGCTTTCTGGAAGGATCTCCTAAGTTCGTCAAGGCCCCGTCTACCAACTGTTCCATAACGCTTCCACCTATCACATGACTTGCAATTCCTCCACTCCCTGCAAGATATAAAGTCTGCTTATTTTTTCCATCTTTTGCAGCACACATTACCATATCATCTGTTTTCTCTGTCTGCTTCTCTATATAAGAATTTAACACATTATCATCTGCTGTAATTTCCCCACTTTTCAAATTATAAAAATAAACCTTTTTACCACCCAGTATCATCAACACATCTTCATTCAAGCACATATCCAAAGAACTTTCATTCTCTACTGAAAAAATCTTCTTTGCAGACTTTTTTTCTAAATCAATTTCATAGATGTTCCTACTCATCATAACAACAAACAATCTTCCATCTATTGTAAATACAGAATCTGACATAGATGTCTTATATTCTTCTATTCCTAATTCAAATTCTGTTATGCTTTTGTTTGGCTTTTGATAAAAATATTTTTCAGGATACATTTTTCCATCCTCTTTTTTCCCCCATGTGACATAAGCAATAAAAATTCCTCCATCTTCTGTTAATGATATACTTCTAATTTCTGTTTCCCCTTTTACTATACTTTTTAGTTCTTTTATCGTTTCTGTTTTCCATGTCTCCCCTTCATCCGTTGAAATACTCTTTGTTGCATGTTCTGTATCAACAACCATTAAGTTTCCATCTGCTAATCGTTTTATATTTCCCTTTCCTGTAAATCCCTCTGGCATGTTTATGACTGTTTCAAGATATCTGCCTTTTGCACTCTCCTTTTCTTTTGTATTCTCATTTGATATACTACTCTTTCCACTCTCCTTTTTCTGATTTCCCGTTTTTGTACATGCTGCCATCATAAATGTTACTATGATAACCATTAAAAATGCTGTAAGCTGTTTTATCCTCTTCATCACTTTCACAAATCCTTTCTTTTATTCTCATTTCCTGTCGACGTAAAAAAATATAACACAAGAACTTCTAAATATTCTCTAAAATTTAGAGAATATTTAAAGACTCCTATGCTATAATCTTTTTATACGAACTAAAATGTGTCTTAATATGGCAGTAACAGTTCAAACACACAATCATGAATATTCAATTATTATAATATCAGGAGGTTCCTATGAGAATTTTATTAATAGAAGACGAAGAAGAATTATGCTACTCCCTCTCATTTCAACTAAAGAATACAGGATACATGGTTGATACCTGCAAGGATGGAGCAGATGCATCTTATTATATTACTCAAAATATATATGATTTGATTCTTTTGGATTGTATGCTTCCGCATGTAGATGGATTAACTATTTTAAAGAAACTACGTGCATCAGGAGATTCCACACCTGTTATTTTTCTCACTGCATTAGGCGAATTAGATGACAAAATCACTGGTCTGGAGGCTGGTGCAGATGATTATTTAGTAAAACCATTTGCTTTTGAAGAACTTGCAGCCCGAATACGTTGTATTACCCGTCGCCCTAGACAGTGGAAAAAAAATGATATTTTATCCTTTGGAGATATTACATATTCTAATGTGGAGAATATTCTGACAGGACCTCTCAGTTCTTGTACCTTATCAAAAAAAGAAGGCTCCCTGATGGATTTTATGATACAAAATCACGCACAAATACTTCCTCGTCTGACTTTATTAACTAAAGTATGGGGACCAGATGCAGAGGTGGAAGAAGGCAATTTAGATAATTATATATATTTTATACGACGCCGTTTGAAGAGTGTTGGCTCCAATGTAAAAGTGAAAACGGTTCGAGGTATTGGTTATCAATTAGAAATTTGATGACTGAAATTCCCCATATAACATTATTGTATAAAAAAAACAAATCACCATGAATAAAAAACCGGAGGTTTCAAATGTATCAGAAAATTCGTAAACAGCTTACTTTTCTTTTCACTGGTATTACATCCCTTATTCTGGTTGTAATGTCACTCTGTTACTTATATATGTCAGAAAAAGAATTAAAGAAAAACAGCTTTCTCTCCTTTTTAGGAGAAATGAATACAATCCTATCAAATTTAGAACAACAAAATATCATTACTTATGAATGGTTATCAAAGGTCAGCAGTAATGGTAAATATCTTATGTTTATTTATGATAATGGTATTCCTCTATCTTATACCACCAGTACTTTATCTAAGGAAAATCTATCCCTAATGGATGAAGTTATGGAATATAATGCAGATACAATCTTGTCTGTTCCAGCTCCAAATTCATTTTCCTCTTCACACAAAGAATTTTCCTATACTTCAAGCCAGGGAGAACATTATTATGTTTGTTATGCTAAAATTAAACACACAGAAGGAAATCTAACCGCAATGATTTTATTCTCCACAAAGGACTTGCTGCACCAATTTAAACTTTCCCGTACTCGTTTTTTTATAATCAATTTAATGGGAATTTTAGTCCTTTACCTTTTTTCTTGGTATTACACAAAACGGCTTTTATCACCAATCCAAAAATCCCAAGAACAACAAGCAGCCTTTATCGCAGCAGCTTCCCATGAACTTAGAACTCCACTTTCAGTTATCCTGTCTTCCATTTCTGCCCTAAAATGTGCCCCTCCTGCCAAACAAGACCATTTTCTTCATACAATTGAAAATGAAAGTAACCGTATGTCCCGTTTGGTAACGGATATGCTGACCCTTGCACAATCGGACAACCATACATGGTCATTCCATATAAAAGAAACAGAATTAGATACAATATTACTAAATGCATATGAGGCTTTTCAAGTTATAGCAGAGGAAAAACAAATTTCTCTTCGTATTGAACTTCCAAATAGAACACTGCCACATTGTTTTTGTGATCCTGAACGAATTTCACAGGTACTTGAAATATTGATTTCCAACGCAATCAGCTATGGAAAAATAGGTGGTTACACCAAACTTAACTTAACATATCAAAATGGTATTTTTTCTTTCTATATAATTGATAATGGTATCGGCATTTCTAAAGAAGCAAAAGAGCATATTTTCGACCGATTTTACCGTGCTGATCCATCCCGTTCAAAAAAAGAACACTTTGGACTTGGACTTTGTATCGCAAAAGAAATTGTGGAAGCTCACCGTGGAAGTATTCAAGTAAGTGCTACTTCTGGTGGTGGTACAACCTTTATAGTCAAACTCCCTTTGAATTCATAAAAAGAGCTTCTTTAGACTTAATTATAGCCTTTATGATATAAAAATAGGAGTAAAAATATTATTATTTTTACTCCTAAGGCATTTTTTTATTTTACTTATCCTAATTTATAACTTTTCTTCTTTTGCCTGTCATATCTTGTACAATTAAGCGAAATACCCTTGTTTGTGCCATTACTTCTTTTTGAAATGCAAAATCTTCTTTATGATAATGACGCATCAGGCAAACCAACGCATCATACTTCTCTTCTTCTGGCACATCTTCCATAGTTCCTCTTCCAATTACACTCTCGTATGCCATGGTGCAACTGCCTTGTTCCTCCCTTGTTACCAATTGGTGGCCACAATCCATTTCAAAACTAACTCGATTATCTTTCTCCATTAAATCATATTTTTTTCCTTCTATGGCTCCATGAAAATATAGAATCACCTGTCCATTTTTTATTTCTATTCCAAAATTTAATGGCATAATATAAGGATATTCTTCATCATGAAATGCAACTCTGCATACATCACATTTTTTCATAATATTTACCTGTTCTGTAAAATCTGTTACTTCTCTATCACTTCTTCTCATTGTCTTCTCCTTTTTTTGATGTCTTTGGCAAAAACTTCTTATACAAGTCTACATGATCATAAATACATCTCCAACTACTGGTAGAGCCAACTGTTACACAAATATAATGTTCTCCATATCCATCACTCGCCATACTTGCTGCACAGTTTCCTGACTCGGTTACATATCCAGTCTTTGCATATAGCACTTCACCTCTAGTATCTTTATCTTCTATTCTCCTTAGGAACCAATTAGATATTTGGATACCTTTCTTATGTTTCTTGGTTGATGTTGTATTATATGTTCTAGCATTTAAAACCTGTTGACAAAATTCATTTTCTGACGCTGCTTTTAATATTACTGCCATGTCATAAGCAGTGCTATAATGCTTTTTATTGTATATGCCCACACAATTTGTAAAGTGTGTGGTTTCAGAAATTCCTAATGCTTTAAGCTTTTGATTCATTAGTTTCACAAATTCTTCTTCTGACCCTGCAATATATTCTGCCAACCCCAAGGCAGCATCTGCTCCTGAAGGAAGAATCGTACCATAAAATAAATCTTTCACTGGCACTTTCTCATTCTTTGCAAATCCTACATTACTACAATCATTCACATAACAGTAATCTGTTATTTCTGCGGTTATGGTTACTTTATCTTCTAACTGTTCCTCTGTAACATTCTCTGCTGCCACTAATACAGTTAAAATCTTTGTCATGGAAGCGGGATATATTTTTTTCTTTGCACCCTTCCCAGCAAGAATAGTTCCCTTTTCTACATCAATTAGTACACCATTCGCACTTACAACACTTTTTGGAAACTTTGCTGTATTTTCCGTAGTCTCTGCCACAAAGGACCAAGGTTCCTCCGTTGGTTCTGGTGTTTCTATAATTTCCTCTTCTTTTGGTTGTATTGTTTTCAATTCTTCTTGAGTCACTTCTCCTTGAGTTGTACCCTTTTTATTTCCATTGCCTTTTAATACGATACATACAATAAATATTACAACCACCAAACTAATTGCTGCAAAAATTCCAACAATTTCTCTCGATTTCTTTTGGTTACCTTTCTTGCCTATTCCACTCATTTTATGTGTATCCTCCTTCATCTTCTTTCGCAAAACCATCTAAAATTTATTGTTCGTTAAATTAGTATAACATAAAATAAAAAAGACAGGAAGATACAAAAAAACTGCCTCAAGAGCATTTTATAAATTTTTATATGCCCTTGTTAACTGATTTACCACTTCTCTGCTTTTAAATTTTTTCTCTTCAATTCCTATCACTGGCATAATTCCCATAATTGAATTTGTTAAAAATACCTCTTCATATTCTACAAGATTTTCTTTGGTAATCACAGTCTCCTGCACATCAAAATTCTCTATCACATATCTGCGGACAACGCCTTCCAACAAACCACATTCTGTCTTGGGAGTAAAAAGCCTTTTATTTTTCACAAAAAAGATATTACTTGCTGTAGTTTCGGTTATCTGTCCCTTTGTGTTCAATAACAAAACTTCATCATATCCTGCTTTTTTACATTTTCGTTTTTCTAAGAGATTATCCCCATAATGAAAAGACTTCACATAGGTAAATAATGACGTTTCATTTCTCAAAACCTTGCTTATTCCCAAATGAAATCCCCGTTCGTAATCTTCCTTGGTATATGGATTTTCCCTTGTGTTGAAAATTATATTTTTTTCTGACACCATAATTTTTAATGCTCCATGGTTCATTGGATTTTTTTGTAAATATTTCACTATCTTTTCTTTTGTTACCTGTTCCAAAAAGTTCTCCTTATTAATGCCAAGGATGTCTAGTCCCTTTTCCATTCTTTCTAAATGCCACGGTAAAAAAAGGGGACATCCCTGTTCTACTGCTATGGTTTCAAATACTCCCATACCAAAAGCAAAACCTTGGTCAAAATATATCCTTTCCTGATTGTTCACAATTCCTTCCTCCCATTGTATTACCTGCTCTATTAAAACCTTGCAAAATACCACTACATAGAAATTGCTTCTATCAATGCTTTTGCCTTTTGTAAGGTTTCCTCATATTCAAATTCCATGTCAGATTCGTAAGTAATTCCTCCTCCAACGCCAATCTGATACTGTTCATTTTGGTACAGGGCAGTACGAATTACTATATTAAAATCGCAATCCCCATTTAGAGAAAGATAACCCAGTATCCCAGTATAAATTCCTCTTCTTTGTGCTTCCAATTCATCTATAATTTCCATTGCTCTTACTTTTGGTGCTCCAGTAATAGAGCCTCCTGGAAACATCGCATTCAATACATCTATCATATCTATGTCTTTCTGCAACTCACCTACTACATTTGATACCAAATGAAATACCGTCTCATAGGTTTCTACTTGAAACAACTCTGTTACTTTTACACTTCCAGGTATACAAATCCTGTTTAAATCATTTCGCTCTAAATCTACAATCATTAACAACTCACTTTTATCCTTTTGGGAATGTGCCAATTCTTTTTTTAATGCATCATCCTCCTCTTTTGTATTTCCTCGTTTTCTTGTTCCTTTAATCGGACGTGTTTCTATTTTACCATCTTTTACTTTCAGAAACCGTTCTGGTGAAGCACTGATAATTTCATATTCTCCATAATTTAAATATGCAGAAAAAGGCGCTGGATTATTTCTTTGCAGTCTCTTAAAAACTTCATACGGTGACCGCTTACTTTGTATCTGAATCTGTTGGGTTAAATTCATCACATAAATATGACCTTTTCTGATATAGTCTCTTACTTTTTCCAATGCTTCTAAATACTGCTCCTTTGTAACACTCTTTTGTAATTCTATTGTTTCTTTTGCATCATTAAAAAGTAGAATTTCTTTTTTGTCTTTTCCTATATTTGTTATAAACCCCTCTAACTCAGCAATGCTTTCTTTTGCTTCTTTCGTCTTCCCATTTGCAACAAGATAGACTTCTTTTTTTGTCTTATCTTCCACAATAAAATTGTCATAAAAAACAAATCTTGCTTCTGGTATGGATGATTGTAGGGGATGCCTTGTGCCAATTTGTTCAAACCTTCTTCCATAATCATAAGAAAAAAATCCAATTGCCCCTGATATAATTGGGAGCTGGGTAGAATTCTTTTGTTGATTTTCTCTTAAATATTCTTTTAAATAAGATTCCATAGAACCTGTTTTTTCTTTTCCATTTATATACAAAATTCCTTCTCGTTCTTCAACTTCCAGATAAGGTGATATCCCAATTATCGAATATTTTCCAAGTTCATCTTCTTTTGAAGAGTCAAGAAAAGCTACATTAGGATTATTATACCATTGGTCAAATATTTCACTTGTAGGGGTATATGTTTCTAATTTTTTCACAACTGCTGACATATCATCTCTCCTGTTGTTCGCAAATCCTTTTATAATTTTTTAATAACTCATAACCATATTCTGTTAAAACCGCTTCTGGGTGAAATTGTATTCCATAAATTGGTCGTTTCCTATGATGAATGCCCATAATGACACCATCCCTGCTCTTCGCATCTATACACAGTTCATCTGGAAATGCTTCTTCACTTACAATTAGAGAATGATATCTTGTAACCTTCATGGGAGTTGGTATTCCTTCAAATAAGCACTCCCTCTTATGTATAATTTCACTAATCTTACCATGCATTGGTCTTCTTCCTTTTACAACTTTTGCCCCAAAAGCATCTGCAATCATTTGATGTCCTAAACACACTCCCAGAACAGGAACTTGTACTCCTGTTAATTGCAATAAAGTATGAATATAAGAAAAATCTTTTGGATGCTTTGGTCCTGGAGATATAATCACACCCTTCACATTCCCTTGCTCAATATCCAGTTTTACTTTTTTCCAACATATTTTATCATCTCGTATGGTGGAAACATCCATATTCAATTCTTTCATATACGCAACCAAGTTGTATACATAGGAATCGTAATTATCAATCATAAGATACATATTTTTCTTTTACCTCATATTGTAAAAATTTAAGAGATACCTGCTGCTTTTTCCCTTACTACTTCTATTGGCTTTTGAGACTTTTTAGCAGTCTCTTCTACAGAAAATCCTTTTTTCCCTTTTTCAGCTACTTGTTAATCATAAAAAAATTATACCATATCACTATTATATCCTATGTCTACAATTCGTACAAGAACAAAGCGTACAAACACATTTTGACTACACTATATCTTTTTACTTAAATGTCTGCACTACAATAGTGGTAATATCCCAAAAAACATATTGCCGCAATAAACCATGTCAGAGGATATACAATTGCCACCGCCCTAACTGAACTCCAATACTTGCTTGACCCTACCGCTGCTGCTGCATTTTTTCCAAGTATTCTGCTTACAAAATTCACATCTGCTGTACCATATAATTGCTGAAAAAGACTTCCGAAAAATAACGGAAGTCCAAATAAAATAAGACCTTTTATAATATTACCTTTTGTTAAATCACTCTGTTTCCCCATATTGTTTTTACTCCTCTGTATAATGGCATGCCACTTGATGTCCTTGTTTTATTTCACGCAATACAGGCTTTTCTTTCCTACATTTTTCTTTGCATTTAGAACACCTGCTTGCAAAAGGACATCCTCTTGGTATATCCAAAGGACTTGACACTTCTCCCTCCAATTCTTCTATTTTCTCATTTTGTGTTATATTCACAGAAAATAAAGAAGATAATAATGCCTGTGTATAAGGATGTGCTGCTTCATCTGCAATTTTTTCTCCCGATATTAATTCTACAACATTTCCCAGATACATAACCGCAATCTGATGTGCAAAAGATTGTATCAATGCTATATCATGGCAAATAAAAAGAATACTAATCTGTAATTCCTTCTGCATCTTCACCAGCAGTTCAATAATTGTTTTCTGTACAGACACATCCAGTGCCGAGGTTGCTTCATCACATATTAAAATCTGTGGTTCCAAAGAAAGTGCTCTGGCAATACCTATCCTTTGTCTCTGACCGCCACTCATATTATGCGGATAAGCATATAAAAGATCTTCTGGCAATTCTACCATTTTAAGAAGTTCTTTTGCTTTTTTTATTTTATCCTTTTTCTTCAAAAGATTGTAATTTTGCAATGGCTCCGTTAGTATATCTATGGTTTTCATTTTAGGGTTAAAAGATGCCATGGGGTCTTGAAAAACCATCTGCATATTCTGGTAACTTTCTCTCTTTTGTTTTTTATTATATTTTAAAATACTATCTCCATAATACAAAATATCTCCTCTTGTAGGTGAAGTCATGTTCATAAGCATCTTTACCAAAGTGGACTTTCCACATCCACTTTCTCCTACAATTCCAAGAGTCTTTCCTTTATATATATCAAGGGAAATATTATCACAAGCAGTTAATACATGTCCATGTGCTGCGGGAAATTCCTTTACAAGATGCTCGGTTCTTAATATCATATCTGAATCATCAAACAAATCTATATCCCTCCAGTTCTGGTACTGCCTGTAACAGTTTTTTTGTATATTCGCTTTCTGGCTGTCTTAGAACTTTTTCCTTACTTCCTTTGTCCTCTATCCTGCCATTTTTCATTACAATCAGTTGATCTGCCATATAAGCTGCTACCCCCAGATTATGTGTTACAATAATAATACTCGTTCCATAAGTGTCTCTAAGTTCCATCATCTGCTTTACTATCTGTACCTGCGTGGTGATATCTAATGCACTTGTAGGTTCATCTGCAAGTAACAATTTTGGCTGAAAAGTCATTGCCATAGCAATTCCCACCCTTTGACGCATACCTCCACTAAGCTGATAGGGATAACTATTCATTACCCTTTTTGCATCTGGCAGCCGCATCTTTGCCAGCATATCTTCTGCCAGAGCAGCTGCCTCTTTTACTGGCATTTTTCTATGGGTTCTAATATAATCCACATATTGTTTTCCGATTCTCCGTATAGGATTCAGGGAAGCTCCACTATCTTGAAATATCATAGAAATGTCAGTTCCACGCAATTCGCTCCACTGGCTGTTAGTCATACTAAGCAGAGACTTTCCCTCAAATTCCAGAGTAACTGCTGCTACTCTGGTCTGGTAAGGCAATGCATGAAGTATAGAACGGATAATAGTTGTCTTTCCACTTCCACTTTCCCCTACAATGCTAATGATTTCACCCTTTTTCATATCTAAATCAAAATGCTCTATGGTTGGTGCCTGATTTCCATACTGCACCTTTAAATCTCTTACTTTTAGCATAAACAGACTCCTTTATTCAGAAACCTTTACATCTTTTGTAAGCCAGTAATAATCGATAGGATAAAGGATTGCTCCTGACACTTTAGACGAAGTAATAAGATAAGTTGTTTCATATCCGAAAAAGACCGTTGCGGCATCATCCATAATTTCCTGCTGAATCTGAATGGTTAAATCTTTTCTTTTCTCTTCGTCAAATTCTTTCACCAACTGGTCTAAAAGTTTGTCTACTTTCTTATTTTTATATCCCATTTGATTAGAAGATGATGTACTATACCAGTTCTCTCTTATATATTTTTCTGGGTCACCTGTATTGGCAACTAATACATTCCAGATAAGCAAATCAAAATTTCCTGAATCTCTCATATCCAGCAAGGTCTCATAACTCACTACATTAAGCTCTATAAGGATACCTATTTCTTTTAAACTTGCCTGTGCTGCCTGTGCATAAACATTCAATTCCTCACGGCTGGTGTAAATGACAAAAGAAAGTTCTAATTTATCGCCATTTTTCTGTTCTACATATCCATCTCCATCAGTATCCTTATATCCAGCATCTTCTAGCAGTTTTTTTGCCCCCTCTGGATTGTATGCATTTTCATCTTTTAACTCATCAAATCCAAAATCCAGCGTAGGCGGTACAGGAGCTTTCCCTGGCGTTGCCCCTCCCTCCAGCAGATGATTACAATATGTCTCTCTATCTAATCCCATAATCACTGCTCTTCTAAGAGCAATATCTGCTAATGGCCCATTTTGGTTCATAAAGGCATAAGTAGAACGAAGAGACTGTATTGTTTGAATATTATAATCTTCCTTATTTTCAAAATCAGTCAGGTTTTCTGTCTTAAGATTGTATGCAATCTGTACTTCTCCAGACTGTAATGCCATAGAACGTGTTGTCTGGTCATCTACACACTTTAATTCCACTTCCTTCATTGGAACCTCTCCATCCCAATAATTCTCATTTCTCTCTACCACACATGATGCTGTAGGAGCAAAAGATTTTACAACATAAGGTCCCGTACAGACAGGTCCCTCCATGGCGAACTTGGAGTCATCTGCATTTGTATCAACAATAAGAAATAGTGGGTCTGCAAGGCTTCCTGGCAATACCGCAACAGGCTCTTTTGTTTTTATAATCAGATTCTGTCCCTCTGTTTCTATAGATGCTGGTTCAAAAAAAGAAACAGCTCTGTCGCTTTTTTCAAAGGTTCTCTCAATAGATGCTTTCACCAACTCAGGTGTCATATCATCCCCATTAGAAAACTTTACATTTTCTCTAATCTGAAATGTCCATGTACATCCATCTTCACTGTTGTTCCATTTCTCTGCCAAACATGGCACTAATTCTCCCTCTTCATTAAACTTTACCAATGTTTCGCCAATCCCATATCTTGCCACGACCCAGCTAAAATACTGCTCAGTAGGTTCTAAAGTATCTGCAAAGCTTGTAACTGCTATAGTCATAGTATCTTCGGATTTCCCTTTGTCTTTGGACGATTGGTCTGTGGACTTTCCACACCCTGATAACAAAGTAAGTGCCATTGCACTTGCTAAAACTCCTGCCAGCCATTTTTTTCTATTTTTTCTCATTATGTTTCCTCACTTTCTTTCCTGTCTTGGGTCTAATAAATCTCTCACACTATCTCCAAGCATGTTAAATACAATTACTACGATTACTATTGCTATACCAGGATATATCATAAGCCACGGTGCCTTTGAAATATAGGTTCTTCCTTCATTCAGCATAAGCCCCCACTCTGGTGTGGGAGGCTGTGCACCAAAACCCAGAAAAGATAATCCTGCAAGCTCCATCATCATACCTCCAATATCTGTAGCAGCAGTAATAATCATTGTGGTAATCATATTGGGCAATATGTATCTTAGAATAATTTTCCAATTTTTTGTCCCTGTTAATCTTGCAGCCTTTATATAAAGACTATTCTTTATCTTAAGAACAAGACTTCTTGCTAGTCTTGCATATTTCGTCCAGCTTACGGCTGCAATTGCTATTACAGCATTTACCATATTGGGTCCTAAAAGTCCTGCTATGGCTATGGCAAGTACCAATCCAGGAAACGAAACCATCATATCTGCCAGCCGCATGATAATCTGTTCTAAAATCCCTCCAAAAAATCCAGCCAATACACCTAAACATGTACCTACTACAAATATGACACTTACAAGAGTAAATACCATTATAAGGGAGCTTCTTGTACCATAAATGACTCTTGAAAATAAGTCCCTTCCCAGTTTATCTGTCCCCCATATATATTCACTACATGGTGCAACTAAAGAATCTGTCATTACTGCATCATAAGGATCTTTAGGGACTATCCATGGTGCAAAAACTGCAATACCCACGATAACCAATGCAAAAAAGGAGAACATGGTAAATTGCTTATGATTTTTGATAAATTTAATACACTTCACTATCCTTCCTCCTTCAAACGTGGGTCCATTCTATGATAAAACCAATCTACAGTCAGGTTGATTACCATATACAATAACGCAATCCATAAAACGTAGCCTTGTATCAGCGGGTAATCGTGACAGGATATTGCTTTCACTGCCATGCTCCCCATTCCTGGCCAATTATAGATAATCTCTACAACTGCAGTTCCTCCAAGCAAATTTCCAAAAGAAAGTCCCAATAATGTAATTAATGGTAACATTGCATTAGGTAGTACATTTTTCCACAGTATCACCTTCTCTTTTATTCCCCGCATTTTTGCAGCCATAACATACTCCTTATGAAGTTCATCCAATACGGCTGTTCTTACCTGTCTGGTGTATTTTGCTGACATAGCAATTGCCAATGTAATTGCAGGAAGTATTAAGGATTTTAAATCACTTCTTCCTCCTGATACAGATACCCAGTGTAGCTGTACTCCAAATATACTAAGAAGAATCAGTCCCAGCCAAAAGTTTGGAATTGATACGCCTAAAAAGGTTATTCCTCTTACCAGATAATCTATCCAACGATTTTGGTATACAGCGGACAAAACTCCTAATGGAATGGAAATCAGCAACATAAGTACGACCGCAGCCAATGCCAACTGTAAAGTAGGCCAAAAACAACTTGCCAATTTTTGCACAACTGGAACTTTCATCGAATAGGATATTCCCATATCTCCAGTAACTACACCTTTTAGCCAATTGCCATATTGCACAAGAAAAGGCTCATTTAACCCAAGCTCCTCTCTTGTCTTTTCCAGCAACTCTTCTGTGGGAATATTTCCACACTCTGTCAGCATAATCTCTGCTGGATCACCTGGTGACAAATAAGTCAGGCCAAATGTAAAAAAACTGATCCCAAAAAGGACAATCACAATTTGTAGAAAATGTGTTAATGCCTGTTTACCTCTCATTTTTTCACCTCCTTGTATGTTTTTTTCAGCCTTCCATGACAAGAAACATAACTATTTCATGTATCTAATAAGCCTAAATAATAACATAAAAAAATAGCCTGTTATAAACAGACTAAACTCATTCGATCATATTACCTCTATTATTTGTTGGTGAAAAGGGATATTTCTGCCCTACTTCATTTGACGCATAATTTCGCAATATAGTAACAAAATAAATACACACCAAAAAAGCATACTTTTTGTCTAACAACATGGATATTCCTATCCTGTATAAGATAAAGTACGTATGTTCTTTCTTATCTTTCTTTTTACTTTGCCATCTTCTGAGCTTAAGAGTTCTCATCTGCCGTAAGAATTTTCTTAATCAGTATAAGCAGTTCTCCTGACTTTTGATCATCACCTTCAGATACCTTCCCAGATTGCTCCAGTGGCTAATTAACGGAATCTTGTCCAGCTAATTTTATCTGTCAGCTCCCATTCACAGTGGCGGGACCGTATTGGATTTGCACCAATTTCTCTATTAATGCTCCACATTTTCATATACTATGTTTTGCAACTTATACCTATTCATGGATATTTTTACTATACTATATGCAAAGAGATTGTGTCAAGTTTTTTATGCTCTAAGTCCATTTTTAAAATCTTTAGAAATCAAGTTCTGCCAATTCTCTTACCATCTCTATTGGCATTTGAGATTTCTTTGCAGTCTCTTCTACAGAAAATCCTTCTTTTAATAATCTTTTTATCACATACTCCATAGATTCTCCAATTTCAATTACATGCTTATCTAAATCATACATGCGGATCACTCTTTGCCCCCAGTCATGCTCTATGCATTGATTAATATACTCTATAGTATAGTCACACTTTTTTAACTTCTGTAAAAAACCATCTATATCATCTTCTTCAAAATAAAGCTCTGCATCATGTCCACCTAATTTGATTTCTTTTTCCAGAAAGCTTTCCCAGACCACCTGTTCCTGCAAGACTAACCCCTCTGTCATAATCACATTCTCTCCGAAATCAGAAACTACATGAAGGCCAAATAAATCTTTATAAAATTGCTTTGCCTTTTCTATATCTTTTACCACAATCAAAACATTTTTTAGTTTCATCTATTTCCTCCTAAAGTTTATGGCAATCTTTTCCCTACAGATAAATACAATTCATACCATTCTTCTCTTGTCAATTCTATCTCTACAGCTTTTACTGCTTCTTGCAGATGTATATCAGATGTAGTACCAAGAATGGGCTGAATACCTACTGGATGGCGAAGCAGCCATGCAATTGCAATCGCAACAGGGGTTACATTATATTTCTCTGCTAATTGGTTTAGCTTTTTATTCAATTCTGGATATCTGTCACTCCCCACAAAATTCCCTTCAAAGAAACCATACTGCAATGGTGACCATGCCTGCAATGTAATATGATGCAGTCTTGCATATTCTAAAAGTCCATTATCCCTTACTATTCCTTCTGGAAACATTGTATTTACGTTTAACCCTGCATCTATCATAGGACAGTTCGCTAGTGAAATCTGCATCTGGTTGACAAGTAATTTCCCTGAAAATTCACTTCCTGTTAATTCCATTTGAAGGGGGCTTTGGTTACTAACCCCGAAATACCGTACTTTTCCACTCTGCAATAAAGTTTCAAATGCTTCTCCTACTTCAAATTCATCCATTAACGTATCTGGACGATGCAGTAACAACACATCAAGATAGTCAATTTGAAGTCTTGATAAAATTCCATCTACAGAAGAAAGAATATACTCCTTGGAAAAGTCATACATCCCCTGCCGTATGCCACATTTTGACTGAATTAAAATTTTCTCCCGTAAGCCAGATATCCGTTTTAGTGCATTACCAAAAACTTCTTCGGAACGTCCATTTCCATAAATATCTGCATGATCAAAAAAGTTAATTCCTGATTCCACAGCACACCCCAGTAATCTATCTACACATTTATTAGACATATCTGCTATACGCATTGCTCCTAGGGCTATTGCCGAAGCAGGAAGAACACCACCAAGTTTTAAATACTTCATAATAAGCACCTCTCAGCCTTTTATAAATATCAGTTTCTTAACAACCATAGAAATCCCTTCACTAGTCTTTCTTCTACCTCAGTAAAATGATTTCCATTATTCCACTCTAATATAGCTTTCTTAACATTCTTTGTATTTTTATACCATTGATATAATTCTCTTGTATAGTTTCCAATTTGGGAAAGTGTTTTATTTTGAGTTTTTTCTTCTTTTGTCCCAAGGCTAAGATATATCCTGCTTCCTTCTTTTGGTGAATGTGTCTTGGCATATTCCATCCATTCAGGATACCAAAGCGAACCTGAGCAACTTGCCACTCCTTGAAACAAACCTGTTTCATAATATGTCCATAAAGCAAATAATCCTGCTAAGGAATATCCTCCAATTAGTAATTCTATATTCTTCATTTCTAAATTAAAATGTCGCAACACCTTTGGAATGCCTTCTTCTACCATCCATTTTTTCAAAACCTCTCCTTCGCCAGCAAAATCATCTTTTCCCAATATAGCAGGTGCATCCCATGGTGATAGTTGTCTGTTCCAGTCAAAAATTCCAATTACTACCAATGCATAATTGTTCTCTGACTTCCCTGCTCTTATCTTTTCATACACCTTATTAGATATTTCCATTCTTTGTGTATCCACAAACCAAAATATAATTTTTTCTATTTTACTGCCTTCATAAATTTTACATGGATATTTCCCTAATTGAATACTTTGTATCATTTTTATTCCCTTCACTTATATTAACTTTTGGGCAATTGCCTAATATTAACTTCCTTAATCCCAAAAATTAAAGATAATCTCTCCTACAGTTTTTGGTTTCCAATATAAAATTTGTTTCCATTCTATTCTGTTTAACTGATTTTTACTGTTTTCAAAATCCATCTTCAATTCTTCTCTATTTAGTACAAAATAATTATCTGGAACATATTCCATGTAATCTGGCTTATCTATATATGTTATCTTCTCCATACTGACTAATGAGGCAAATACAACATAAGGATAACTGGCATTTAATAAAACATAACAAATTTTCTTTTGAAATTGCATTTTGCAATAATAAAAATTCTTCCCTGTTAATTCCAAATCCACAGCAAGTATTTTCCCCTGATTATTGTAAACTAATTCATTACAAAATTGTATAAATCCTTGACTGGAAATACTGTTTTTTATATCATCAAAATTCTCATAAAACCCTGTTATTCCATTTTTTAATATCATCTCTTTTGCTTTTATCCTCTTAAAAAATATTCTCTTATTTTTTCCATTTATAGTAATTTCTCCTATTGTAAACAATTAAGGTTTTAGCACAACTAAATTTTTTGATTTATATTAAGATAACGGAATAACATTTTTATTTCACATTTCTACATCTATATGCAATAATTGTAACCGTTCCCTTTCCTTTATATCTTTTCATTTCATATTTATCTGGAAAGTCTTCCACTAATTGTGGTAGTTTCACATATCCATATGTACGGGCATCAAAATCTGGCTTTGCTCTTTTTATAAAAGTACCAGCGGAACTTACATTCACATATCCATCTGCATCCTGATACTTATCTGATGCTATTCTTAACAAATTATGAATTTCTTCCATATTATTATCTTCTTCATAAATATTTTCCAATCTTCTATTAGTCATCTCATGAACATTGTCCCAATTTTTCTTCTGTTCCTTGTTTGTCTCACTTAAATTTTCCAAAAAAACAAATTCATCACAAGCATTCCGAAATGCTTCAGGTGTTTTCTTTTCTCCCACTCCAATAACATACACACCTGATTCACGAATTTTAATTGCAAGTGGTGTATAGTCACTATCACTGGCCACAAGAACAAATGCATCATATAAATTTTTGTGAAGAAGGTCAACTGCATCAATAACCAATGCCATATCTGTTGCATTTTTTCCTGAAACATAATCAAATTGCTGCTCTGCTTTTATTGCCAGCCGCTTAATCTCACTCTCCCAGTTTTTTAAAGTTTCTTTCTTCCAATTACCATAAGCTCTTTTGACGTTAATACTACCATGTGCTGATATTTCTCTTATTACAGCTTCCATCTTTGACCATTGTGTATTATCTGCATCAATTAACAATGCTATTTTCTTTAAATTTCTCATTTTATTCTCCTTTTTCTTCTCTTTTCACTTTCCCACTACCCTCATATCGCCTTCGATAATATTCCATAGTCCGGTAATTTAGTACATCCTTCATTTGTTTTACAAATATCTCATTATCAATTACATCTTGCAATTCCTTCCTAAGTGCAAGAACATATCCATCTTTCTCCACAAAAAAACTTTTTCCAGAAGATATTAAATATTTAATTGGCATCTGCTTTGCTTTCTTTATATGCTGTTTATCTGTTATTTTTTTATATTCTTCATAAGAAATATTTTCTGAAAAATCTCTCCAATTCACCCCTTTATCAAAGAAATTCTTCCAAGTCTCTAACATTTCTTCTTCTGTAATCTGCATACGTATCTTGCCATTATTATAAAAACTAAACAAAATAGGCATTTTATAGACTTTCTGCATATTGGTAGTCTCAATTAAGTTTAAAAACTCTCTGCCTACCCCAGTATAAACCTTCATTTCTTCTTCTGTCAATTCCTTCCTATCATATAAAAAATCTAAATACTTTTGAAATGGATTTTCTTTTGGATGTTTTATACAATATTGATACACTTCACCTTCCATATAGGTAAACAGCTCCATTCTGGTAGGCACCTTTCCTGCTAAAAACTCCTTCACCCGATAGTACTCCTTATAAATCTGTTCCTTTATAGATAAAGTTTTCTTATCTAATTCTTTAAATAAATCGATCAATTTTATATCAAAATCCACTAAACAGTCAGTAGGATATTCAATTTTCTGATATTCTCCTGCTTTGCCTCCCGAAACAGACTTTCCACCAGATAACAACAGCGGAGCCTTCCCCGCCTTTTCATAATTACCTATAAAGTCTAAAACATTCAAATATTCTTTTCCTCTATATGTACGCAGTCCTCTTCCTAATTGCTGTAAAAAGACTGTGGATGATTCTGTTGGTCGAAGAAAGAGAACCATATCAAGTGAAGGAATATCTACACCTTCGTTAAACATATCCACCGAAAAAATCACTTGAATTTCCCGTTTTTCAAGTCTCTCTATTGCTTTATCCCTCTCCTCAGAAAATGCTCCATCTGCATTGCTATAAACTGCCACACTTTTTACACCACGTTTACAAAATTCCTTTGCCATTTCTTCTGCGTGCTGCCTGGAACAGCAAAATCCTAAGGCACGCTTGGAAGGATACTTTTTATAATATTTATATATCAAATCATATCTTTTTTCATTCTTAATATAGGCTTTGTTTAAATCGCTTTCCGCATATTTTCCCTGGACCACATGTAGATGTGAATAATCTGTTTCATCATAAATCCCATAATAATGAAATGGCACCAAAACTCCTTTATTAATTGCTTCTTTCAAAGATATTTCAAAAGGCACATTATATTCACAAATTTCATAGATATTCTTACCATCCATTCGTTCTGGTGTTGCTGTAAGTCCCAACAAAAACTTTGGTTTAAAATAATTTACAATCCTCTGGTATCCATCATTAACTGCATGGTGAAACTCATCAATCACAATATAATCAAAATAATCGGATGCAAAAACATTCTCCTTTAGATATTCCTCTCTTCCAAGAGTTGCTACTGATGCGAAAATAACTGATTTATTCTTCACTTTTTGTTTACCATAGAAAAAGCCATAGTCCTCCGATTTCCTTACATTACGAAAAGTCTGTGCTGCCTGTTTTAAAATCTCCTCCCGATGAGCTACAAATAATACCCTTTTATATTTTTTAGAATCATGGGCAGCCAAATAGGTTTTTCCCACACCAGTAGCTGCTACAATTAAAGCTCTTGTTGCACCTTCTGCCCTGCTATTCTCCAAAGAGTACATTGCTTCAATCTGTATTCCCCTTGGTTCAAACAGATCCTCAATTTTTTGATTTGGATAATCTTCTAAATCATCATATCTTGCTAAATCCTTTGCAACTGCTGGTTTATGCCAATTCTTAGAGTATCTCCTCAATTCCTCATCATTAATTAAAATAGAATGATGCTCAAACAAATCAAGAAAGGTTTGATAAAATAAATTAAAATCCTTCTCTTCGGACTGACTTTTTAAACGATAATTCCACTCAATTCCTGAAGTTAAGGCACTTTTTGAAATATTAGAAGAACCAATAAAAATCTCACTTCTATTTTTATAATGAAAAATATAGGATTTAGGATGAAAGGAACGTTTCTCTTCATTATAAAACCGCAAATCCACTTGATCTCCTAATTCCTGCTTAATTCTATACAATGCAGAGGGCTGGGTAATTCCTAG
>JAAVZU010000086.1 GCA_022791815.1 Lachnospiraceae bacterium | reverse complement strand
TATCCTCTATCTTTTTCTTGTATTGTGTCACAAATGTGTCACTTCTCAAAATCGTTGTCACAAATCCAATAATATGTTTCTTTTAAAATCGTTGTATCCCTTGATATATCGTCATTTCCCGACTTATCCCACTTCATCACATGATGTATCAATCAATCTCCATTTTGTGACAGATATTCTAAGAGAGTACAATATTGATGCAGAATGCTTTTCTGGTTCCACATAGGAAACCATTTTATGATATTGATTGGGATGTATTGTGTAAAAAATGCTTCTAAATAAAATATACATATCAAAATTCCTGTAGCAATAAAACTGCTTTTGCATAGATAAGTAATTGCCATTGATAGAAAACACCATATATTATAAAAAAATTGTATCATAAGAAAAATTTTTATTATTGTAAGAACTTCACCTTTATTTCTATAATGGCAATCATAAATAAGTGCTAAAATGCATGGAACGAAAGAAAATGCAAATTGAAAAATTATTGAAGAAACTATTTTTGATAAAAAAACCAAATTCCTGCCATACATACTAATTTTTAACTGTAACATTCCTGTTCTTATATCATCCCATAATATCTTACTTCCCAGTATTATTGGGACAAATCCAATTAGAATTAATAGGCATATTGCTGTTTGTTGAAAGAAGAAATAGTTATTTTTATTCATATCTGTCATGAGAAGCGTAAATGAAGAAGAAAACATTAACACAATTATCAAATAAGCAATTAGGACAATCTAAGAAATACCTTTCATTTTTATCATGGTAAATAATTCTAATCTGATAACCTCCCATATATTTTTATATCTATTTGCTTTCAATTATAATTTCTCCTTTACCATTTAATATTACATTAAGTTGATATAATTTATTCTCTACAGTGATATAGCCCTCTTTTTGTGAAACATGATTATACATTTTATTAAAAATTTCTTTATTATTATCCAATATTTTTAATTCTGCTGTGCCTTCTAATTCTGGAATAGTAACTGTTATTTCTTCATTTTGGGGATGTATCTGATATTGATATGTTTCATTACTTTGTGTGGTAAAACTTAAATCTATTTGACTCAATAAATTTTTCTTTTTATCAAGATATGTATTATTCTCTTCGATTTCATTTGCATATCCTACAAGATGTTTCTTTCTGCCAGAGGAACTAATGGCAATCAATATTATCACAAAAACTAATAATGCTATAAATATAATAGCAAATACTTTTTGCTTATTTAGAAATTTATGTTTCATAAAAAAATCCTTTCTGCAATATCAGTTGTAAATCATTGGGACAGATGTTGTTACCTATAATTTTTTTTATTTAAGAATACTAATAATATACTTATACAAATGATAATGTATCCGCTTATTAAGTACCAATTTTGAAAAACACCTGACTTTATATGTATATTTTCTAAGTTAGTTATATTTTGAAATACTGAAGTAAGTTTGCCTTCAAAATATTTCATTGGATTTATGTATTTTAAATATACAGAGATTTTTTCTCCAAGTAAAGTTGGTATATATAGTAATATAATAACGATAATGTTAGAAATCATGCTATTTTGCGTTAAAATACTAATTAAAAATGCGAATAAACTTGTACAAAATCCGATAAAAGACATAAGTAATATTTGTATAAATATTATTTCTATGTTAATATTATACTGATTGCAATTTAATATAACAACAATTCTTGTTATAATGGACATTGTTATCAAAAAAATTAAATGAAAAATAAAAATAGATAGCATTTTCATAATAAAGGGAATATACCTTCCCCTTAACACAATTAGATTATAAATTGTGTTATTATTTGTATCGTAATTTCCTGTAAAAACTCCAATTATGCTGCTCCATATTGTAAGAAATAACATACCATAAAATAAAATACAAAAGGAAATTCCATTAGTTAAATCACACAATCCAGATTCAAAAACAGAACTACCTGTATTTGTATAATTTGCATATAATAAAAGGATTAATAGAACAATCACGATAGACAATATTAAGATTCCTTTATTTCGTGCTGCCTTTTTTAATTCCATTAAAATTAACATGTTTCCTGCCCCCGTATTACATTCAGAAAATGTGTTTCTAAATTTGCTTTTTCATAACTTAATGATTTAATATAGACTTCATATTGACTTATCCATGTATTTAATTGTGTATAAGGTATTTCAGAAAGAATTTGAAAATTATCCTGACTTTCTATGTATTCCAGATGATTATCCTTACATAAATTACGCATTTTTATCTTATCAGCATCAAGTAGCTTTATTGAAATTGTTTCTTTCTCTTTTGAAAAACTGTCCATTTTCTTCTTCTCTAGTAAAATACCTTTATCTAAAATCATATAGTCTGTTAATGTATCCTGAATCTCCGAAATTGCATGACTGGCAATTAAAATGGTTTGTCCCTTCTTTTTACATTGTTTCATACTTTCTTTAAACCACAACATTCCTTCTAAATCTAATCCATTGGTAGGTTCATCTAAAATTAAAAACTTATATTCTTTTAATAACAAAACAATTGCTAATTGGAGTCTTCTTTTCATTCCCAATGAAAATCCATCTACAGTTTTTTTGTCTGTTGGAAGATTGACTGTTTCTAATACGTGATTTGCTCGTTTTTTAGTCAATTTAACTCCTGCCATCATAGAAAAAATTTTGAGATTATCATAAGCACTTAAATGAGAATATAGGGTTATATTTTCTGATAAATATCCAATATTTTTTCTCATCGTGTTTTTGTTTGAAAAAGATATTGTTCCCTGATTAGGCAGTACCAACCCTAATATTATTTTTATCAGGGTGCTTTTTCCAGCACCATTTTTTCCTAAAAGACCACAGATTTCTCCGTTTTCTAAGGTAAATTGTATATCTTGCAAAACTTTTTTTGTTTTATAATGCTTACAAATATCTTCTATTTTTAATATACTCATACATGACTCTCTCCTTAGTTAAGGTAATGTCTTAATTTTTATTTAGACTTAATAAATATAACACTTATTTTATACCCTAAGTAATCAGTCCATATCATAGATGAAAGATATTTTTTGTATTTCTATTTTATAATTATCTATAATTGGTCTATTGAATAGGAATATAATTAACAAAGTATACAGGAAAACAAATAGTTATCCTCCAGCATGCTTATGAAAAAATTTGTTAAAATATTTATCCAATTTTATTATTTTTTTAATATTATGTCAAGAATAGCTTTTTTTATATACGTTACGTAAGTATAAATATTTTAAGTATAATTGTAATTTTATAATTTAATTTAGGTATTTTCTGTAATTATTATTTAATATCAATATCAAAGAATAGATAGTTGCATAAGTTAAAAGTAGCGTCTACTCCCCAATAAAAAAGTTTTGACAAAAAGTGGTTGACAGAAGATTCCAACTATGATATGATAGCAAATGTAGAAAGCAAAGGGGCTGTAATACGAGAGTATGTACAGTCCCTTTTTTCTTGCCTAATAGGGGAAATCTGTTACTAGTCTCCTATAGTAGGAAAAACAATAAGGATGCGCAGCTTATTGTGCTTTGAATAGAATAGAGTGAAATGATAAGAAGCAATGGGGCTTCCAAGGACGGTAAAAGATATCATAAGATGATAAGTTTGTACGGTCGGAGGAATTCTCTTGCTTCTTTTTTCATAAAAAGGAGGAAAATGTTATGACAGATGAAGTTATGAAAGCGATATCAGAGGTATCAGCAGAACTTTGGGGTGTCTGGTTCTTGCTGGGTGCTGCATTGGTATTCTGGATGCAGGCGGGATTTGCAATGGTAGAGGCAGGTTTTACCAGAGCAAAGAATACTGGTAACATTATTATGAAGAACCTGATGGACTTTTGTATTGGTACTGTTACATTTATATTAATTGGTTTTGGATTATTCCTTGGAGAAGATTTTATGGGGATACTTGGGAAACCCGGTTTTGATATATTTACCAGTTATTCAACCTTTAACTGGTCGGAATTTGTTTTTAACTTGGTATTCTGTGCAACAACAGCAACGATTGTATCAGGTGCTATGGCAGAGAGAACAAAGTTCTCTTCATATTGTATTTATTCTGCAATAATTTCTGCTATTGTATATCCAATCGAAGCCCACTGGACATGGAGTGAAAATGGTTGGTTGACACAGTTAGGTTTCCATGATTTTGCAGGTTCAAACTGTATCCACATGGTAGGTGGTATTTCCGCTTTAATCGGTGCAGCATTTTTAGGACCTAGAATTGGAAAGTTCAAAAAGAAAAAAGATGGAAGTATTAAGGTAGGAGCCTTCCCTGGACATAACTTGGCACTTGGTGCGTTGGGTGTTTTCATTCTATGGCTTGGATGGTATGGATTTAATGGTGCAGCTGCGAAATCTGTAGATCAATTAGGAGCAATTTTCGTAACAACAACGATTGCCCCTGCTATTGCGACAGTAGTATGTATGGCATTTACATGGATTAAATATGGAAAGCCAGATGTATCTATGTGTTTAAATGCTTCTCTAGCAGGTCTCGTAGCAATTACGGCACCTTGTGATGTTGCAGATGCTGCTGGTGCTGTTATTGTAGGTGCAGTTTCCGGAGTATTGGTAGTATTTGGTGTTTGGTTGCTGGATTATAAATTACATATTGATGACCCGGTTGGTGCCGTTGCAGTACACATGTTAAATGGTATCTGGGGTACTATAGCAGTAGGTTTAGTGGCAACAGATGCAGCACCTAGTTTCTCGCTAGTAAATAGTGCAGGAGAAAAGATGGTAGGTTTGTTCTATGGTGGTGGATTTGAATTATTGGGTATCCAGTGTGTTGGTATGCTTGCAACCGCAGCATGGACAACAGTTACTATGACAATTGTATTCTTTGTTATCAAAAAAACAGTTGGTCTTCGTGTTACTGAAGAAGAGGAGATTCTTGGATTGGATTCAACAGAGCATGGTTTGGAAACTGCTTATGCTGGCTTCTTGACTTATGGTGATAGTATTACTGGTACTGCTGCAGAATCCATTGCGAAAAAAGAGAATGCTGTACATATAGACGATGCCGTTCCTGTACAGGTTAAAGAAAGCAAAGCACCAATTGCTTCTGATGTGAAGCTTTCTAAAGTGTCAATTATTTGTAAGCAGAATAAATTTGAAGACCTTAAGACAGCACTGAATGATGTTGGGGTACTTGGTATTACAGTAACACAGGTACTTGGATGTGGAGCTCAAAAGGGACAGACAAAGTACTACCGTGGTGTTGAAATGGATATGACTCTTCTTCCAAAGGTTAAGGTAGAGGTTATTGTTAGCCGGATTCCTGTTGCTGATGTGGTAAAAGCAGCTAAACAGGCACTTTATACAGGAAATATTGGAGATGGAAAGATTTTCGTATATGATGTGGAAAATGTAATTAAAGTTAGAACCGGTGAAGAAGGATATGATGCTTTGCAGGGAGAGAATTAGAAGATAATAATTGATGATAAACAATAATAAAAAAGCCCTCATGTTATTTTTGAAGGCTTTTTTATGGTGCTTTTTTCTTGATAATAATAATTTGAGATGAGTATGCTTTTAACATTAACAAAAGTGAGTGAAATTGTTACTGTTCACTCACAAGCTTGACACTTGCTGTCAAGCTATGTGCCAAGAACGAAGAACAGCCAAGAATCCAGCCTTTCGCCTAAGGCGAATTACAAATAGGCTGGATTCCGTTATTGTTAGCACAGCAGGTGTGAACAGTAACGTGAAATTTTTTGGAATATATATAGTTGTATGGAGATAAAGAATGTGATAAAATTCAATCAGTATGATAAGATATTTATTGATAAGGGGAGTATATATATTCAGGAGGACCTTCTTATGAAAAGAAAGAAAACGTTACAGGAAATTATTTATGTGTTATTTCTTTTAGCTGCTATTGCTATCCTATTTGGTTGGTATACAGTACAAAACAGCAGACGTATGGAGCAGCGGAACAAAAATTATGCGGCAGATTCGGCAAAACTTAAAGCCGATCAAATAAACGAGGAGCTAAGCAATGCACTGAGCCGTATTAATACGTTTGCATATTTTGTGGGAGAAAGTTTGACCAAGCCAGTAGTTACGGCACAAATGCTTGAAAAAATGGAAGAAAATTCACAGTTCGATGCTTTGATGTTCACGGACCTTAAAGGTGTTGATTATGCCTCGGATGGACGAACTTCTGATGTGTTAGAGAGGGACTTTTACCAAAATGGTATAAAGGGAGAAAGTAATATATCCATCATATTTGATCCTCATCTTTTTGATGAAACAATGACTTGTTTTTATGCACCTGTCCGCTATAAAGGTGAAATTATAGGTGTATTGCGAGGGGTGTTTTTGGCAGAGGAATATTTGAAGAGCATGCTAACTACCACTTATTTTGGCGAGGAAGCAGATGTGTTTCTTTGTACACCAGAAGCTAGAGTCATTGCCAGTTCTAATGGTAAAGTATATGAGAAGAATCTGCTTGATGAGTTGTTAGAATCTGATGTAATTGACAAGGATACAGCCAGCAATGTAGAGGAGATATTTGAGAATGGTGGGCAAGGTGCTTTTATCTGTGATTCTGACAGTAAGACAGATAATGTCTGTGTAAGATATCTTACAGAGAATGGTTTTGTTCTTGTACAAACATTTCCAAAGAGTGTTACACAAAGTATGATAAGGGAAGAAAATTTAATAGGTACCAAATTAGAAGTAATAATGATTGGATTGTTTATTATCTATATTATTACCTTAATCGTTCGGGCAAACAGGGAAAAGAAAATGTTAGAGAAAGAAAACAGGGAGATGAGTTATATTATTGATGGTGTTACCACACTGTTTACACGTTTCTCTATGGTTGATTTCGAGACAGATACTTATCAATACTTGGCTGGTACAAGGCCAGAAAATAGTAGCATTCCAGTTAGTGGGAAATATCAGGAATTGGTGAAATATTTGGGGTCTATTATGATAAGTGAAGAAGAGCGTCAAGAGTTTGATGAATTTATGGATAAGGATTCCCTTATTGCGTCACTGGAAGAACAAAATGACTTGCGCTTTGAGTGCCATGTGCTGCGAAGTGGTCAAGAAAAATGGGAACATGTGAATACTATTTGTCTAGAGAGGAAGGATGGCAGAGCAAGTAAGGTTTTGTTTATCCGCCAGAACATTACAGAGGTGAAAGAAAAAGAATTGCGTATTCAGGCAGAAATGTCTCTTGCAGACCGTAAAGAAAGACAGTACAGAATAGCAATTATATCTAATTCTTTTTCTACTTTTGAGTTTAATTTGACACAAGACCTTGTTGAACATGACATTGTTCATGAGATAGATGGACAACAGATATCATTTTTGGAGAAGGTAGGGTTGAAAGCACCATGTAAGGCTTCCGAGTGCTTTGAACGATGGAAAACGTTTGTTTTAGAAGAATCTATGGAAGATTATTCTACCATGATAAATATTGATTATCTAAAAGAACGTTTTGAACAGGGTGATGCGGAGGTAGTTGTTGACTATTGGAGTGGGACTACTGCAGAAAATCAAATGTGCGTCCGACAGTCATTTATTATGACACAGGATAATGATACAGATGATATTATGGTTATGGTAGTGTCTAAGGAAATTACAGATCAGGTTCGGAAACAGAGGGAACAGACCCAGGCTCTGCAGGATGCACTTATGCAGGCACAGCATGCAAATAGGGCAAAAACCACATTCCTTTCCAATATGTCTCATGATATTCGTACTCCAATGAATGCGATTATAGGGTTTGCAACGATTGCAGTCAGCCATATTGATAACAAAGAACAGGTGCATGATTGTTTGGATAAAGTACTTTCTTCAAGTAACCACCTGTTAAGTCTGATAAATGATATTCTTGATATGAGCAGAATTGAAAGCGGGAAGGTACAGATTAAAGAACAGGAGTGTAATATTTCTGAGTTAATGCATAATCTGGTTAATATTATCCAGCCACAGGTAAAGGCAAAGCAGCTTGAATTATTTATTGACACATTTGAAGTTGCCAATGAAGATGTAATAGCAGATCCGCTGAAGTTAAACCAAGTGTTTATTAATCTTTTAAGTAATGCAGTGAAATATACACCTGCTGGAGGAACTATCACATTCCGTATTATGCAGAAGACAACATTCCGTCATGGATATGGAGATTTTACATTTATTATTAAAGACAATGGTATTGGTATGTCTTCTGAGTTTGTAAAGCATATCTTTGAACCATTTGAGCGGGAATCTACCACGACACAAAATGGTATCCAGGGAACGGGACTTGGTATGGCGATCACAAGAAATATTGTTGAGATGATGAATGGTACAATCAGTGTTGAGAGTGAAGCTGGTAAAGGAAGTACATTTACGGTAGAACTTGGATTGAAATTGCAGGATATTGAAAAGAATGCCACACAAATCAAGGAACTGGAGGGATTGCGTGCCTTAGTTGTAGATGATGATTTCAATACATGTGACAGTGTAAGTAAAATGCTGAAACAAATTGGTCTGCGTTCTGAGTGGACAACTTCTGGCAGGGAAGCAGCATATCGTGCAAAAAGTGCTTATGAGGAGGGCGATCCTTATCATACCTATATTATTGACTGGCAGATGCCAGAAACTAGTGGATTAGAAACCGCAAGAAAAATCCGAAGTTTAGTGGGAAATGATGCACCTATTATTATTTTGACAGCATACGACTGGTCAGACATTGAAGAAGAAGCAAAAACTGCAGGAATTACGGCTTTTTGTGCAAAACCACTTTTTATGTCCGATCTAAAATCTGTGTTGCTTGCTGCAAATAATTTAGCAGATAAGAAAGAAGAAGTTGCGGAATGGACGTTAGCTAACTTTAGTGGAAAGCGTGTTCTTCTTGTGGAAGATATTGAGTTAAATCGGGAAATCGCACAAGTGATATTAGAAGAGGCTGGTTTTCTTGTGGAAACTGCACCAGATGGAACAGATGCGGTTGCTATGGTGGAGAAGGCGGAAGAAAACTATTATGATGCAATTTTAATGGATGTGCAAATGCCAATTATGAATGGCTATGAGGCAACCAGAACAATTCGCAGTATGTCAAGAAAGGATGTTAAGGATTTGCCGATTATTGCCATGACAGCCAATGCACTTGAGGAAGATAAGGAAGCAGCATTAAAGAGTGGGATGAATGCCCATGTTTCTAAGCCAATCAGTATGGAACTTTTTATATCTGTACTTAAGAAATTTTTAGGTTAACTTCTTGAGAGCTTTGAGTTATGTTTAATAGTTTTCATTAGAGACTATAATTCTGTATAATATGATGAAAAGACAATAGATGGAGAAAAAATTAGGTAACAGTTCAACCTATGGGTTAAGCTGTTACAAATTTATTAATGGATGTGAGAATATTATGAGTAAAGAATGTTGGAAACCAGGGAATATGTTATATCCCCTGCCTGCTGTTATGGTAAGCTGCAGCGAAGCAGGAAAAAGGGACAATATTATTACAGTGGCATGGACAGGAACTATTTGTACCAATCCGCCAATGGTATATATTTCTGTCCGTCCCAATCGGCACTCTTATGATATGATAAAGAACAGTGGCGAATTTGTTATCAACTTAACCACCAAGGATTTGGTGAAAACAGTGGATTATTGTGGTGTACGGTCTGGTAAGGATGTGGATAAGTTTAAAGAAATGCATTTAACTAAAGAGAAAGCTACTCATCTATCTGTACCTTTGATTAAGGAATGCCCAGTAAATATTGAATGTAAGGTAAAAGAGATCAAAGAACTTGGATCCCATCACATGTTTATAGCAGATGTGGTTGGTGTAGATATTGAGAAGGAGCTTTTGGATGAGAAGGGAAAATTTTGTCTCAATGAAGCAGATTTAGTAATGTATTCTCATGGAGAATATTTTTCTCTGGGAGAGTTGCTTGGAACCTTTGGATATTCTGTGCAAAAAAAGAAGAAATAGAAATAATTTTTAAACATAAAAAAGTGCTATGCATAAATGGGAGATTTGTGCATAGCACTTTTCATTTTTCCTAAACAATTACATATGCAGGATATTTATTCTTTAGGGGGGCTTGACAACGAATAAAAATAGTGGCATGGTTTACTTAGGAATGGAGGTAGAGAACGATATGGAAAATTTATTTCGGGTTGCTGGTAAGGCACCCAAAATACACATTGGAAATGTAACAAAGAATGTAGAAGAAATACGTAATTTTTATGAAGAGCAGGCAGCAGAGACAGATTTGGTGGTAACACCAGAGCTTTCCTTAACAGGATATACATGTGGGGATTTATTTCACAATCGTCAACTGTTGGAAAAAACAAAGGAAGGTTTACGAGAACTTACCTCTCTTACAGCAAAATATGGAGAAAGTGGAGCAGGACTTATAGTAGGACTGCCACTAGAAGTAGATGGAGAATTATATAACTGTGGAGCATTTATGCATAATGGAAAGGTTCTTGGAATTGTTCCGAAAACTTATCTTCCCAATTATGGGGAATTTTACGAAAAGCGGTGGTTTAGTGCAAGAAGATATGATGTAGTTCCCATAACACTTTGGGAGGGACAGAAAACATTTTTTGGAAATAATCTGATATTTTCCCTTAAAGATGAAGAAAATCCTGTAACAATCGGTATGGAAATCTGTGAAGATGCCTGGGCACCTGTTTCGCCTGGACGTCTGCTGGCAGTAAATGGGGCAGAGATTCTTATAAATCTGTCTGCTTCCAATGAAGTAATTGGAAAAGAACAGTTCCGTAAAAAATTAGTTGGAGGGGTATCCTCCAGTTGTATCTGTGGATATGTGTATGTTTCTGCGAGTGCTTATGAATCCACATCAGATTTAGTATTTAGCGGGCATCTTTTAATGTATGAAAATGGAAAAGAATTAGGAGAAATAAAACCTTTTCAAGAAGGTGTTTTAAAAAAAGATTTTTATTTAACCAAAATTCGTCATGACAGGCTTGCCAATAAATCTTTTACAGACTGTAAGAGAGATTTTACTTTTCGTACTTTTGAAGTGGCAGAATGGGAGAAAAAATTAACAAAAAAAGAAGAAATGAAAAGAAAAGTCCCTATCACACCTTTTGTGCCATCTAAAAACCGCTTGGAAAGAAGCATATCTATTTTCCAGATGCAAGTGGCAGGGCTGCAGAGAAGATTGGAGGCAACCAAAAGCAAATGTATAGTAGTAGGAGTATCTGGAGGGTTAGATTCTACTTTAGCATTGCTGGTTTCTGCTAAAGCAGTAAAGAATCTGGGATTACCTTCTACAACTGTAGTAGGAATTACTATGCCAGGATTTGGCACAACCAGCCGTACAAAGAATAATTCTATAGAGCTTATGAAAATTCTTGGATGTGATATTCGGGAAATCAGCATTGTAGACTCTGTACGCCAACATTTTAAAGATATTGGGCATGATGAGGACCAAAAAGATATTACTTATGAAAATTGCCAGGCAAGAGAGCGTACCCAGATTCTTATGGATGTTGCCAATAAAGAGGGAGGATTTGTAGTAGGAACAGGTGATTTATCAGAACTTGCTCTTGGATGGTGTACCTATAATGGTGACCACATGAGTATGTATGCAGTAAATACCAGCATTCCAAAAACTTTAGTACGGACTTTAGTGGATGAAGTGGGACATGACCTTGGAAGAAATGGTTTTACAGGAATCGAAAGGGTTATCGAAGATATTGTAGATACGCCAGTTAGTCCAGAACTTTTGCCTCCTAATCCAGATGGAACCATTGCTCAAAAAACAGAAGATACGGTGGGATCTTATATTTTGCATGATTTCTTTTTATACTATACACTCCGTTATGGGGTAAAACCAAAAGAACTATATGAATTGTGCAAGACAGCGGTAGAACAAAGTCAAGAGTATAAATTTAGTGAAGAGGAAATTAAAAAATGGCTTAATGTTTTCTATACCAGATTTTTCCGCCAGCAGTTTAAGCGTAACTGTATGCCAGATGGAGTGAAGGTGGGAACGGTTTCTGTAAGTCCAAGAGGGGATTTGCGGCTGCCGTCAGAGATTGAATTAGAAGATTTTTTAGATTTTTAGAAAATTTAAGATAGAATGTAAATGTGTATTATTGTTATAGAAAAGCATGCAGGCATACGATATGATATCATATTGAGCTTGCATGCTTTGTTGAAAAACAAGTATCGTTAATATGTATATAAAATAATTTTTTTTGCACCAGAAGAATCTAGTACTGTACGATATGCAGATTTTTTCCCTGATAATACAACCATATAGCAGCCACTTTTTGTGTTCTTAAAGGCATTTTTTCCAATTGTAGTAATGTATTTGGATAGTACCATTATGGCCTTTAATTTTGTACAATCGTAAAATGCATTTGACCGGATGGTGGTGACATTAGACGGAAGTGTAATCTGTCTTAATTCTGTACAACCACGAAATGCACCTGTTTTAATAGTTGTAACAGTATCTGGTAAAATGACTGTTTTTAAGGTAGAAACACCACGAAATGCACGTTTTCCAATAAAAGTTGTTCCACTCTTTATTGTAATAGTTTGTAATGCAGTGCAAGACATAAAAGCTTCTTTGGTAATACCAATAACTTGATAGGTAAATCCATCTATGGTAAAAGAAGATTGTACAGTTAGAGATTTCTTTTGCAACGCAATACTGGCAACTTCTTTTACATATACCTGTCCAGCAGTTGATGTTGTTGGTGCTTTTACAACAGTATATTTATAATTGCTTCGTTGGAAAACCGATCCTTTTTTGTAGGGTTCTGGTTTTGATGTTGGAGAAGGAGATTCTTCACTAGGTTTGTTGGTAGGAAGAGGTGGCTCATCAGTAGGTTCCAGGGTAGGAGTTGTTGTGCTATCAACAGCAGGTCCAGTAGTAGGAGTTGTTGTACTATCAATAGCAGGTCCAGTAGTAGGGGTTGGTGTGCTATCAATAGCAGGTCCAGTAGTAGGAGTTGGTGTGCTATCAATAGCAGGTCCAGTAGTAGGAGTTGCTGTGCTATCAATAGCAGGTCCAGTAGTAGGAGTTGCTGTGCTATTAACAGCAGGTCCAGTTGAAGGAATTGGTGTGCTATCAACAGCAGGTCCAGTAGCAGGAGTTGCTGTGCTATCAACAGCAGGTCCAGTAGTAGGAGTTGATGTACTATCAACAGCAGATCCAGTAGCAGGAGTTGCTGTGCTATCAATAACTGAACCAGTAGTGGAAATTGGGGATATGCCAATAGCTCCCAAACTACTAGTTTTAGGAAGTGTTTCGTTTGTATTTACTGTAAACAAGGGTGTAGATACCTTTGTTAAGGCATCTGCATTGGAAGTTTGTGTGTTTGCAGCAAGTAGAACAATAACCATAAATGCTGCAATTTTTTTTAGTTTTTTATTCATAATTTTTCCTCCTAATTCAAATTCCTCTTTATATTAGAGGAAAAAAAAGGCAAAAGACTTTCGTTTTGTTGTTTCTTTTATTGTTAAAATATGTCAAAAATGTTCCACTTATATAAAATATGGGCCAGCTTGGTAGGGAATAGTATCGTTTGATAATAGAGTATTCTCCTTTGTTTCTTTGCTTGTAAGTGTAACATGATAAACAGTATGATAGATTTTGGACAGATATTGTACAGCTATCTGATAATTTCCATTTGGTAAATCATGCAAAGGCAAACTAACATAATATTTTTGTTTTTTAAATACTTTTAACGGTTGTATTGTATCAGTAAAATCCATCAGAAAACTTTCTTTTTCGTTGTATACATATATTTTTTCCAGATTATGGTCCATTGCTTTTATTTGAAGCAAGTCACCATAAAGACGGAAAACAAGATTTTTGGAAACGTTCTCTGACATAGTTTCGCCATTTTTTACTTCCTCTGGAAGAATAGAAATCTTTTCTGGAGATTTTAATGTTCCCCGGAAAATGCTATGTTTATCAGAAAGAGGTGTAGATAATGTTGTTATAGGAAAAGTTATAGTATGTGCACTAAAAAAGTCTGTACGAAAAGAAAATTCATTTAGGCGCTTTTTAGTTGTATAATCAAATTCGATTATTTTTCCAGAAAAATCATCTATATTGGGTTTAAGGTTTCCGCACATAGCTGTTACAATATTTTTTTGGGGACTGTATTCTATATTGGAACGGGTAATACTCAAAGGAACAGGAAAACGGTTATCCATAGAAACAGTTTTATTTTTTTCATCAATTGTAAAGAAAAGTACATTAGATTCCTGTTTTCCATCAAACCAAGGAACTGGGCGGCGGTTTGCAGTATGGTTATCAAATAACATTATTTGCAGTTTGGAATCATTAGGGTTATGATTTTCTTTTACAATCTTTACAGCATGTTGCTGGAAAAACCAATCTATATCACCAACAGGTGTTAAAACTTTATCTTTTAGGGTAGTTTTTGAATAGAAATCAGGGTTAGAAAGAATCCATACAAGTTCTTTTGTGTTAATGTTTATTTTAGCAATAGTGTGTATATTACGCATAGAAATAAGAATTGCATTTTCTGACGGAATGTAATCCACAGCATTGATATGAGCCCAATCGTTACGTGTTTTATAAGTGTCATCAAATAAGTCGTTTACATTGATTTCCCAAACCCGTTCTCCTGTATAACGGTTAATTTCTACAATTGTATTTTCCATATAAGTATCATTAACAGAGCTGGAAAGAGATAAAATATTGCCATCGTTTTTCTTTTCAATTGCCCAATGATGATATCCTCTTTCATCATAATAAGTATGTGATACTCTTCCTAGAAAATCCATTTCATGTGTAATAACTGTGTGGGCATTTCCAAAAGCAGGCATACGCATGTCTGGTTCTGGAAATAAAAATTTTCCAGAATCCAATAAATAAACACCATAAGACTGTGGACGTCTGGTTAGGGCGAAACGTATATTACCATTTGTATCAAAAGCATACACTCCACCACGTTGTCCTCCCGATACTAACTTAAACTCTCCAAGCATGGATTGTGCGGAACTGGTTACTTCTACACAGCCATGAATGTGGTAATTTTGTATTTCTCTTGTTTTAATACGAATTTTTTTAGTAGAAATGGTATTGTTAGATTGGTCTAACAAAGTAATTGTAACAGGATTATAACAATTTTCAAATAATCCCACAACAGCAGTTCTATGACATGTAGAAAAGTTTTCATCACATTGGGTAAAATCAGGAGATCCATTTCTTCCTTTAATAGTATATTGCACTTTGCATGGTTTTTTTGTATTAAATATCAACATGGCAGATAATGGGGCCAGATAAAAGGGATTTAACACTAAAAGAACTTTTGGGAAAGTATAAGTTTTACTCTCTAAGATTTGTTCAATCATTTTCTCTCTCTTTTGGGACATTATAGCAAGAGGAGTCTGTGTGGGAAGATTAGTGTCATAGTGGTGGGAAAGGTATGATGGGGTATTGTATAGATTTTCTGATAATTTATTAAAATGTATATCAGAATAGTAATCGGTACCAAGTATTTGACTTTTTACATAGTTAATAACCTTTACTTTTAACGGAATATTTTTTTGAAAAGATGTGCTCATAATAAGTTAACCTCCTGGATTTTCTGTGCTATGGAAATTTTATTAGCCGAATATGGCATAAGAAGCGAGAAAATTAGGAAATTTCTTGATAAAGTTATGGCAAAAAGTTGTTACACTATAGTATTATTGAATTAATTTCTCAATGAAAATATAAACTTACTTTTAACAGTTACATGTATAATTGTATTGCACGATGCAATAGGTAAATGTGCAACAGCTAGCATTGACTTGATATCGTAAAAATGATAAAATGTAGCTAATTGAGGTTAAATATGTATACGTAGGATAAAATTAGAAGTTAAGGAGGAAGGAGAATATTATGAAAAAAGTAATTACTTATGGAACGTATGATTTGCTACATGTAGGACATGTGAATTTATTACGCCGTGCAAAGGAGTTAGGAGATTATTTATTAGTAGTATTGTCTACAGATGAATTTAATGCCCTAAAACATAAGACGGCATACCATAGTTATGAAGATAGAAAAACTATTTTGGAAGCAATAAAGTATGTGGATGAAGTTATTCCTGAATATAACTGGGAGCAAAAGATTAAGGATGTACAAGATAATAATATTGATGTATTTGTAATGGGACATGACTGGGAGGGACAGTTTGATTTTCTGAAGGATTATTGTGAAGTGGTATACTTACCAAGAACAGAGGGAATTTCTACAACAAAGATTAAGACAGACCTAAACATGGGAAAGAACGAATAAAGATAGAGTTGTGACAGCACGTGGCGGAGTTAAGCTGCGTGCTGCTGTTATTTAGTTGCTATTATAAGACAATGTGACTAGCGGAGTATATGAAATTTAAAGTAACAGTTTAAGTAGGCCTTGTATACTCCATTGTGCAAGACCGTAAGAAAAACTAAAACAGGATTAGAATTGGGCAATTTAAAGGAGAATGGGAATAATGGGAAACGAAAAAGTTACAATATTAATGGCAACTTATAATGGGGAACGTTATCTTCCAGAACAATTGGAATCTTTGCAACAACAAGAATATAAGAATTGGAAATTGATTGTAGCAGATGATGGCTCTAGTGATAGAACTTTAGAAATTCTTCTTGAATTTCAAAAAAAGTGTTCAAATTCTGTAGAAATAATAAAGAATGACCCGCCAACTGGTTTGGCAAAAGTTAATTTTATGCAGCTTCTTGTAAAAGCAGATACACCTTATATTATGTTTTGTGATCAAGATGATATATGGGAACCATATAAGGTACAATGTACTCTAGCATATATGGAGAGAATAGAGACGGATATCAATATACCAATTCTGGTGCATAGTGATTTGACCGTATTGGAAGAAAACGGAAAAGCAGCACATTCTTTTTTCGAGTATCAGAACTTGCCAACAACCACAAAATTATCTTCTTTAATCATTCAAAATTCTGTTACAGGATGCACAGTAATGATAAATAAAATTTTGCAGGAAAGGATGTTGCAGGCCAAGGAGTATAATAAAATAATTATGCATGATTATTGGGCTGCTTTAATTGCCGCAATATATGGAACAGTTGGATTTATTGAAGACCATACAATGTTATACCGACAACATGCAAACAATTCTGTAGGTGCAAAAGCATCTCTGAATCCTTTGTATCTTGTAAAGAGATTGATGCAGGGAAGAAGAGGATACAAAGATCAAATGGAAGAAAGCAGGAGGCAGGTGTCTTATTTCTTGGCAACTTATGAAAAACAATATCCAATAGAAGAGAAAAAACGGAAGTTTTTAGAAGATTATGCTTTGCTAGGTACACGAAATAAGTTCTATCGGATACGGTTTTATATTAGAAATGAAGTCTATAAGAGAGGATTTATCCGAATACTTATGCAATTTATATGGGGGTAGGCGAAATGGTATTATTACGAAAAATTCGGCTTCTTATAAAATATATGGTTATGTATATTTCTATGCTTAGTCTAAGAAGTAAAAAGATAATTGTATTTGGTGCATGGCTGGGAGATAAATTTGCAGACAATGCAAAGGTACTATTTCTTGAGGCACAAGAAGATAAAGAGTTGACCACAGTATGGATTACAAGGAATCCTAAAGTGGCAGAAGAGATTCAAAATGCGGGATACAAGGCATATAAGTGGTGTTCCATAAAGGGAATATGGTATCAGCTTCGGGCTGGCTATGCAGTTATGACAAATGGGATTAGTGATTTTAAACATGCTTTTCTTGGTGGAACTACTTTAATTAATCTATGGCATGGTATTCCACTAAAAAAAGTAGGGTATGATGATTATTATGAGAAAGACTGGGACAGTAAAGCTCAGAAATTCCGGGATAAAATCATACATGTACCATTGGGAAAAGAATATGTGGTTGCAACTAGCCCAGCCATAGCTAAGATTTATGAAAGTGCTTTCCGGGTACCTGCCAGCAGAGTGATTTGTCTTGGACAGCCAAGAAATGACGTATTTTTTGATAGAAGTCTTATGGACAAAGTAAGAGGAAATCAGAACAAAACAAAGACAGAGAGTAATAATTGTATTCAGATTTTGTATGCACCAACCCATCGAAAAGAAGGAAGGATAGCAATAAAACTTTCCCAAATCTTTGATCTAGAAGTCTTAAATGATTTTTGCGAAAGGAACCAGTGTGAATTTTTGGTAAAGAAACATTTTTATCACAGAAATGAAGAGGAAGAGCTACAAAAATATCCACGAATAAAGGATATTACTAAGGAATCATGGGATACACAGGAACTTCTTATGAAGACAGATGTATTAATTACGGACTACTCCAGTATTTATATTGATTTTTTGCTGTTAAACAGACCAATTTTGTTTTATCATTTTGATTATGAGGAATATTTGCAGACCGACAGGGAAATGTATTTTCCTTATGAGGATGTGACACCAGGGGAGAGAGCTGGAACATTTACACAATTTATGGAGGGATTGGAACGTATTATGAAGAATGGACAAAAACATCAGAAAGGGGAAAGAGAACAGGTACGAAACCTGTTTTATTGTAAAGAAGGACAGGGTGCAGTTGGGAAAAAGCTTTTAAAGAAAATGAAAAAAAGAGAATTATAAAAAATATCCCAGTTTTTCTAAGTGTAACAGTTCAGCCAAAGGCTGAACTGTTACATTTTAACTCATCAATTTATGAAGGTTAGTTTCCTTTGCAAAATTACTTATTTCAAACAATACAAGAATAGTTTTATTTTTTTCTGTAGAAAGCAGATTGGAAACAGAATCATTATAATATCTCAAATCCAGCATAATAATTTTTTGATAGTGTTCAATAAGCATAGGAGTAAAACAATTTGCAAAAGAATCCTTAATAATAACTAAAGTTTTATCCTGGTTGCCATTGGGATTTATAATTTGGGTAATTCCATGATTGCCACCAAAAAATACAGCATATTTATCTTTTGTATTGAGCTTTTCCATATCATAAATACTTTCATGTTTTTCTTCATCACAAGTAATCTGTAAATCAGAGGGGATATTTTCTGGTATAAATAAAGTATCAGGAATTGCATCTTTGTCTAAAGCCTTAGAATACAATGTACCAAAAAATGTATTTGATTTTTCCTGTAAATCAAAATAATCTAGGGGTTTGGAACTTTCCTTCACCTGTTCCATAAATGCTTTATAGGCAGCAAATGCCCCAGACATGGTCCAATGATGGTCTGTCCGAAAATAAACTTGTTGCTGTTTAGCTTCTCTTTCTAATAATGTACGGATATCAAGCCAGTTTTCCTTCCCAACTATTTCCTTACCTTGTTTATATTTTTGACTGCTATCATATTCTATGGCATATTTAGGTAGTTTATCCTTGTAAATGGTTGCAGGAGATGGAACAAGCATAGTGATAATTGGTTCTCCAAGTTTTTCCTGCATAGCGGCTACAAGCCGAAGATTGTTATAATATCTGTTTTTATCAAAGTCACTGTCTAAAATCTTTTCAAAATAGTAATGATCTTTACCCAAATAAACCCCTCCAATATCTTGCTTACCCATGATTTTTCTTATTTCTGTGGAAGTCTGCATCCAGAAATCATGATATGGAAATTGGTCATCTGCAATTTGGGTTAAGGTAGATTGGGCTTTTCCACTTTGTAGATCTCTCCAATTTATATCAGAAACCTTAGATAAATATCTGTTTTCGTTTTCTGAAAATGTTTTTTGAGGACCAAAAAAGGTTACAAGCCCTGTAATAGATAAAAGTCCCATTATGCCAATAGAAAAAAAGATAGTTACAATTTTTTGTTTTTGCATATTTTCACCAAGCCCAATAAGCCTTTTTCCTTTCTATTAAAAACGGAAATATAAAAATGGGTTATAACTTCCACTTACCAAAAAGGCAATGGAAACAAATAAAAGTATCATGGCATAAACATATTTCGTTATATGTTGCCACTTTGTAGGTATCCATTTTTTTACAATTTTTTCTGGTAATGTAGTTGCACCAATACATCCAATGAGTAGCAGCGGTATATTATGCAACCATTGATACATGCTTAACGTATTACCAATGTTTATGTCAATTCCAAGCATTTCTTTTCCGTATTGCAAAAATACTGAAATATCTTCACAAGCAAATAATACCCAGCCTATCAGTACTACTAACATTGTATAGATATGTAAAAATATAGATTTCCATTTTTCCATCCATTTTTGTAATACCATCTTTTCCAAAAGTAAAAAGCAAAAATAATAAATTCCCCATAAGATAAAATTCCATCCTGCTCCATGCCAAAATCCAGTTAAGAACCAGACAAGGAACAAATTAAAAATTAGGCGTATTTTTCCTGTCCGGTTTCCACCAAGAGGAATATAGACGTATTGGCGAAACCAACTACTTAGGGTAACATGCCATTTTCTCCAAAATTCTGTTATGCTTTTTGATTCGTATGGATGTAAAAAATTTTCTGGAAAAGTAAAACCGAAGATTTTGCCAAGACCGATTGCCATATCCGAATAACCTGAAAAGTCAAAATAAATCTGCAATGTATAGGCGACAGCACCCAGCCATGCAATTGCCATGCTTCTGTCATTGCCAGAATAATTTGAAACTTCTTGCCATATTGCACCTGCTTGGTTTGCTATAATAACTTTTTTTCCTAAACCAATTAGAAACCGAAATAAACCATCGCTAATTTGTTCAAAAGAGAAAGTTCTATGTTTTACTTGCTCTGCAATATCTTTATAACGGACAATTGGTCCTGCAATTAGCTGCGGAAATAGACATACATACATGGCAAAATCAATAAAATTTTTCTGTGCATTTACATTTCTAAAATAAACATCTATGGTGTATGACATAGTCTGAAAAGTATAAAAGGATATACCGATTGGTAAAGCAAGACCCAGTATATCAAATTCGCATCCGCCAATGGAGTTTATAGAATTTATAAAAAAGTCAGTATATTTAAAGAATCCCAAAATAGATAGATTACCAAAAATAGATAGAATTAAAACAGCTTTTGCCACCTTTGGCTTTTTATCTTGGAAGATATCTATCATTCTGCCATTGGCATAATCAAATATGGTAGAAAAAACCATAATCCAGACATAGCGCGGTTCACCCCATGCATAAAAAAACAAGCTTGCCCCAAGAAGCCATATATTTCTAAGCTTCTTAGGGGAAATACTATATACAAGAAATGTAATAGGTAAAAATGCACACAAAAATATCATGCTGCTAAATACCATAATTTCCTCATTTCTGCGATTTGTACGCTATTATTTCTTAAAAAATCATAACTGTTCAGAACCATGAACCGTTAGAAAAAACTATCAAAGGCATTTTGTACTAGTCCGTTTTTTTCACTTATAATTAAGGTAACATAACCAGATTTTCTTGTAATTACAGCATTTTTAGCCATATTTACCTGTTCAGGATTATATTCTTGTAATGTCTTTATCCGGTTGTCTACATGTTTTTGTATAGACTGCATTAAAATGGCTTCATCCTTAGGATCTTTTAATTGGATAACAGCAATTTCCTGTGCTGTTCCACTTTTTGCATAAGCATAAAAGTAGCTAGCAATACGACTATAATCCATATCAGATAGAGAACTAAAATTTAAGTCTGCATTTTCATCATTAGAACTGCTAACCTGCATTTTGGGAAGTGTTTCATCTGCTGCAAGCATTGTTTCTTGTAACTTTTTCATATCTATTTGTTCTATGTTTTTTTCACTCTTTTGTCCGCATCCTGCCATAGCAAAGCATAGCAGGGTAATTATTGCAGTATGAAAGATTCTTTTTCTTGTACTCTCCAATTTTATAACCTCCTTGTGTTGATATGTAACTTTATACAAAACGGGGTGAGTAAATTGTTTTTTGCAATCGCCTAATTAGAGTTTTAAGTATAGTTAGTTAATTGTTATGCCAAAGGCTTCTTCAATTGCACTAATTATTTTCTTTTTGTCTTTCTTAGGAACATCATTATCATTCGTAGTAGTATTATAATAACCAATAAAGATTCCTAAAATATAGCTTCCTTTTTCGTCATCATACCAATATGCATTTATGCCGTAATCTTCATATTTAGGTATGTCATATAGAGCAGAGGTAATATTACTTATCATTACATTTGCTAATGCCAGGTCTTTATCTGTTAATTTCTTTTTAAAACTTAAACAAAGGGCAGATTTTTTCTTTTCCAATGCGTTTTTAATTTTTTTAGGGACAGCATATAGATTTTTTACCTCTTCATGATTGTGCAGTGGATAAGTATACTTTGTTCCTTTTGCTACTGGCAGCATAGAACCATCCCAGTCAAGGTTATTTTTTGCAATTCCATCTGGCATATTAAAATTTAAATATTTAGAATTACTTGTAACATCAGAGTAAATATCAACATGATACCATTCTTTATCATCTAATTGTACCAACCCCCAAGAATGTGAGTCATTATGTACCACATGACATTCCAAACCAAGCATATTCATAAATAAACGGAAGGTTGTGGCATATCCAACGCAAACCGCCTTCTGGCCTTTTAATACTCCGTATGGGGTGTAGCGGTTCCCTAAATCAGAAGGCATAGCTATTATAGAACCATCGTTAAAAGTAATGTTTTTATACATCCAATCATAAACGGCTTTTTCTTTTTCATAATTGTTTTTACAATTTTTTGTTATTTTTTCTAAAATATCTTTAGCGAGTTTTAATGTTTCTTTTTCTTCAGCATTTAAAGAAGAGTCATCATTTTTTAAATATGCATCAGAAATTGCCTTGGTACTACGAATTTCGTATTGATCAGCAACAACAAACCCATCTTCTTGATAAGTATTCTTTTTTTCTGCTTCTTTTGCCTGTTTTTCTAATTGGTCATCAATGAATTGTCCAACCTTCTGGCTGCTTGTATCAGATTGTCGAATTTGGTATGCACCTAAAGCTAAATTGCCAAATAAACATCCAGCCAACCCTATACCTAAAATAATTTTACCAAGACTAAATTTTTTGCTTTCCTTGTACATAAAATTCTCCTCCTTTGTTTCATTACATATTAATTTGCAAAATATTAAAAACTGGTATTTTGCCTGCTTAAGTAATGAATTTTTATAGATTTTTTTCAATTATAATATTAACATGTTTTTGACATATTTTGTCTTACATTTGCCTTACGATTTTCTTACAGTATCGTAAGATTAATAGAGGATTGTTAGATTTTTTTATAAATGTTAATAAACTAATACACTTATGATA
>JAAVZU010000085.1 GCA_022791815.1 Lachnospiraceae bacterium | reverse complement strand
AATACATCTGCCATCCGCCGCAAAGCTGTGACATATACCGCAGGCTTTGGTATTCCCAAGGAATCCTTTCTTTCCCTTTCTATCTACACCGCTGGAGGTACACGCAACATCATACTTTGCCGCATCAGCTAAAATCTCTAATTTGTCCTGTATGGACATTTCATCTACTAAATCGAACATATATTCATTATACAAACATTTGTTTCGTTTTTCAAGAGTATTTCGCAAATTCCTTACATCATTTTTTTTATTTTTTCAATCAAACCTATATCTGCGGGGAGCCACTCTATACTATACAGTTCTTGTTTACTAAGCCATTTTGCCGCCTTATGTTCTTTTAAGATAAGTTTTCCCGAAACCACTGTACACAAATAACATTCCATAGATAAATGAAATGTTGAATAATCATATTCCACCGTATCAATCCATTCTCCTACTTCTATCTTTGTCTCTAATTCCTCCATAATTTCACGCATCAACGCTTCCTTAGCTGTTTCTCCTTCTTCTATTTTTCCGCCTGGAAACTCCCACCCACCTTTGAATTCTCCATAACCCCTCTGCGTTGCAAAAATTTTATTTTCTTTCTTTATAACTGCTGCCACTACTTTAATTGTTTTCATAATATCCTCTTTCTGTTTTTGAATAACACATTTATCCATTTAAAATATACTCATAAATATCCTCTCTCACAGGTGTATCAAGTCTCCACTCAATTTCCACCGCAGTTTTATTGGTATTTGCCATTACAAATTCTTTTGCTTTTCCTGTTGCTTTCATACGACCTAAATAATAAAATTCTTTTGAAATTTTATCATCTTTATTCTTCCTTACAAACAATTCTACTTTTATTCCACGTTCTTGTGCATGTAAAAAATTCTGCACATCATCTGATTCTTTCGTTCTGCCACTTTTAGAAATAGCAATCAACGTTTCTGGTGATAAAAAATAATCTTCATATTTAGTAGTATCACTAATATTATCTTTTTTATCATAATTAATAAATACAGGAAATGTCTTTGTTCTTTTATCATATTTATAACCACCTATATTCAATGGTATCTCATTATATTGCCAATTTAATAATCTACATGCATCCTCATAAGTGTATTTTTGATATAGAACTAAATTTGTATCTTGATAATATTCTTTATAATTCTCTTGATAACGTGAAATACCAAAAGCAATCAATTCCTTTAAAATATAATGAAAATCAGGATTTTTAAGCATTTTTTCTATGGCATTTGAAATTTGATAATCTACTTTTTCACCAACAACTCCATTTGCAGAACTTTTTTCTTTTTCTAAAAAAACACAATTCTCATAAGTTTTTTTAGCTGAACCAGAAGAAAATTCATTGGTCATTATATTCACCACATTTTCAGCACAATTTTTATTCATAGCAACACCATATTTTTTCTGCAAAGTTTCTTGCAAATCTCTCATCAAACCATGATGATGTGTAAGCATACGACTAAGTAATTCCAGTTCATGTACACGTTTCCCATTTGCCAGTTTTTTTGAAACAAATTCAATTACTTTTTCTTCTTCCTTAGACAAACGAACAGTATATTCTTTTTCATACTTCACTAAGAACTTATAGTACGAACCAAGACTTGGATTGTCAAATATCCGCAGGACATCCATTTCTCCATATTTGTCAAAATCCATAAGTCTAGGAATACGCCCCAATTTATTCTTTAAATTAGTATAATTTTCTTTTATTAACTTTATATCACTAAAATTAGCATTATCAATAGATTGAAATATCCTTTTGCGGGAAATCTCATCAAAATGAATCGTTGACGCTCCTGGTATGATACGCCCACCTTCCACTATATATCGACGAATATTATCTTTGTTATAACTTCTATCCCCAGACAAAGCAATAGGAATCATAAAATTATTCTTATAATTTCCAATAAAATCAAGTATAACTACATACTCCTTTCCTTCTGCCTTACGAAGCCCACGTCCTAACTGCTGAATAAATACAATTGGAGATTCTGTTGGACGAAGCATTATAACCTGATTTATTTCTGGAACATCAACACCCTCTGAAAAAATATCCACAGACAGAATATAATCCAAAGGTCCGTCATTTATCTCCATATCTGCTTCTTCATTTTTTGTTTTTTCATCCATAACTAATCGCTCAATGGCATTTGCTCTTGTGCTTTCTGAATCCTCTCCTGAAAGAACTAACGTCCTCCACCCATGTTCATTAAATTTTATTGACAAAGCCTTTGCCTCATCTAAACGGCTACAGAAAATGATTCCTTTTACCCTGTCTCCACTATACCCAAAAAATTTTGCTTTTTCCATCACATATTTCACCCGATCGTCACATGTGAGATAACGAAAATTTTCTAGTTTTTCTTCTTTTGTTTTTTCACAATCTTCTACCATCTCTAAATCTGTAATGCCAAAATAGTGGAATGGACATAACAAATCTTCCTCCATTGCCTGCTGCAATCTGATTTCATACGCAATTTGATGTTCAAAAATATCATAAATATTTCTCCCCTCAATATTGTCATCTCTCTTATCTGGAGTTGCAGTCATACCAAGACTAAACTTGGGGTTAAAATATTCCATTGTTTTTTTATAACTTTCAGCAGATGTGTGATGTGCCTCATCATAAATAATCGCATCAAAATGTTCTGGGGTATATCGTTTCAAATTCTCCCCTTTGGAAAGGGTTTGAATTGTAGCAAATACATAGTCTTTCTCATAATCTTGATATTTGCCACTTACCAATCCCATAGAAACACTCTCTTCAAAAACTTTTTGAAAAGATTTTAATGCCTGTTTTGCAATTTGATTTCTATGTACCAGAAAAAGTACTCTTTTAAATCCTAATTCACGCATAGCAAAGGCAGCAGCATAGGTTTTTCCAGTTCCAGTTGCACTAATTAACAATGCCTTTTCTACTCCATCTTTATACATCTTCTTCAGATTATCTATAAAAGCGATTTGCATCTTGTTAGGCTTTAAAGTGTACTGTTCAAAGTCAATTATTTGACTTTGTTTTGCAATCCTTCGCTGTTTGCTAATAATATTATATTTTGTTTTATATAAATCAAAAAATTCATCAAAAGACTTGGTATGTTCATCATTCCATAAATTCTCAAATTCATCTAAAATATTTTTTATGGTCGCCCCTTCTTTTGTTCCAACAATCTTTGTATTCCACTCTTTATTTATTGTTATAGCATTTGATGTCATATTGGAACTACCTATAATAATACGGTAAATCTCATCTTTTTCAAATATATATCCCTTTGTATGAAATCCATCATCCTTTGTATCTGCGCAATACATCTTTAATTCAATATTTTTAAAAGAAGATAGCGTTTCTAATGCCTTTGGTTTACTAAACATCAAATAATCTGTAGTTAGAATCCTACCTGGAATATTTTTTTCTTCCAATTCCCACAGTGTTTGTAATAATGGTGTAATGCCGCCCTCTGTTATAAATGCCACACTTATACAAAATTCATCACATCTTTTTAGTTCTTGCTCAATGGATGCTAATACTTTCTTTCCTTGTTTATAATCATTTGACACAAACTCTGGTTGATATGCAAGACTAGAATTTATATTTCTGTCAATAAAAGCGGTTTGTAAACCTTGCTTTAATTCTTCTGTATATTTCATCCCTCTCCCCTTTTCTTATCTAAATCCAATTATCAGGATCTCCGCCAGTAATTGCTAGACTCAAAAGCGCATCCATACACTCGACTTCCCGTCTTCCTTCAATTACTCTTAGTAATTCTGCAGTATCTAACAACTCCTCTAAAGATTCATCTGGTCCAATTTCATAATCCACACTCTGCTCGCAAGTTGGGCATGGTATTTTTTTTATTGTTTGTATAGATAAAAATCTTTCTCCACATTTTTTACATTCGTAAAATCCACAAATTTCTGTTTCATCTGGTAAATAATACATGCTATTTATCCTCACTTTCTAATTTACATTTCTTTTAATATAATTTGGCAAATCACCTTCTGCTAATTCTTATATAATCCTAGGCTACTTCCACTCCACACATTCCTGCTCCACTTCCAACCCCTTCTCCAAAATACTTTGTTTTAACTCTTCCAGCACTCCTGCCTCTAATTGCTCCAATTTTTTTCGTTTTTCCTCTTCCAATGGTATGCCATACCCTTTGTTAATGCTAGCTTCATAAGTTTTTTTATCCATAAACATAGGCATTAGATTTGAAAAAAGCTGTTGCTTTAAATATTGAAAAATACGGATGCCACCATAATCCATATCTCCCCAATGAAAATATTTTGTATCTTCTGGTGCTATCTGAACAAGTTTTCTCAGAAATTCTCTTTCTTTAGGTGAAGGAAAACCATGTACGTAAATATAGAGTACCTCTGGATTATATTCTCTTTCCTCATAACATGCTTTATTTTCAATGGTAATAATACTTTTTACATCATTGATGGACACTGGTTCTCCGTTTGATAAAGTTTGTGCATTTATTACTGTACCATAAATCTGGCTGGAAGTATCTATCAAATTTTCCTGTCTTGTTATTATTTTATATTGTAAACTTCCCTTTAACTCTAATGTTTGGGAATAGGATAAAATTCCAAACTCTGTTAAGACTCTGTCTTCTACTCTTTTGCTACATTCTTTTATTTCTTCCTCATTTATATCAATCTCTTCCTGTAGGGTTCTAATGTCTTTCACATATCTTTTTAATACAGTAACCACTTTCCCTTGATACTGCTTTTCAAACATTTTAGAATCCTTAAGAATATTGGCACTAAACCGCCGTTTCCAAACATCTTTTTCTAAGACATCAATTCCATTTAAACATGCCCAAAAATTTTTATCGTCAATATGAATAGGAATATTTCCTTTATTCATGGATTCCAGCATTTTTTTACAGTAATCTCTTAACCACTGTGTCCTTGCACCTTCCAAACTCTGTGTTAATTGTTTGTGACAAGAAAGCCATTTCTGTCTTAGGTCTGGGATTCCTTCTCTTTCACAAAGTTCTGGTAACTTTTTCATAGGAAAATCAAATTTTCGTATATCACGATTTACCTCGCACCAGTCCGCTTTGATAAATCCTTCCCTTTCCAATTCTTTTGCTTGTTCTACAAGTACAGGCAATCCGCCTACTGCATCTAACATTTTCTGGTCTACTTTTGGATGCTTTGTTACTTCGTCACGCTCTCCTAATTTATAATTTTTTGAGCTGTATTTATCAATAATATAAGCCCCCAAGGTCATATACTTTTTCTCCATGTTTTTTGATTTCTTTGGCTTTCCTGCCATGCCAACTCTCCTTCTCTTTTGATCTTTCTTCTTTATTATCCTATTATAAGCACAAACATCTTTTCACTTCCTGCTGTAACGATCCTTCTTAATATTTAATATCCTCTATTTGTTGTAAAATTAAGATATTACTCATCTTTCTCAAAAACTTCCTTACCATCTATTATATATACCTTTATAAAATTCTCTTTTGTTTTTTCTTTTTTAGCTAAATTCCTTTTCATGTTTTTTGAAAAACTCATAATATTCTCTTATGCTTGGCAATTCTGTCCAAGATTTTACCTCTACCACTTCTTCATCCATATTATAAATTTTTGCCCCTGTCATAGATAATAAAAATGGAGAATGTGTGGCAATAACAAATTGGCAGCCAAAAAAACGGGCTGAATCTTCCAAAAACCTTAATAACTCCTGCTGTTTTTCTGGTGATAAGCTATTTTCTGGTTCATCTAACAAATAAAATCCTCCATCTTTTATTTTATCAATAAAGTAAATAAAAGCACTCTCACCGTTTGAATGTTCCCGGATATTATTCATTAGATTGTTACGGATATATTTTGATTGTGTATCTGTTCTTGTCTGGTTTACTTTTTTCAATTCTTCGTAATCCTCTAATGACTTCATTTGAAAACTGGAATACTTTGCCTCTAAATATTCTTCAAATAACTTCTCTCTTTTTCTATCAATTCCTTCATTTATACTCCGCAAGTTTAACATAAAGTCAAATACATCATCACTAGTAATGATTCTGCTTATTTCTGGTATTGGTTTCTTCTCTTTATATTCACACATTTTTATATAATCTTCAAAAAAATTAGAACGATTATACAAGGTGTCCCTCTTCAATCTTAATTTCTCAGCAATCACATTTAATACTGTTGTCTTTCCAGAACCATTCCCACCATATAATATAGTAATTGGTTCAAAATCAATCCTCGTCAGACTATGTTTGGATATTGTTTGAAAAGGATAATATGTATTATAACATGTTCTTTTTTGGTTCATTGTAAAATTATATTCTTCTTCTATATCTGGAAATTGAAATTGTGATAAATATATCATAAACATCCTCCATGTAAAATGATGGTATCTATTCAAAACCAGCAAAACTGATATATAAATTACATAAATAAGTTTACTTATTGAATGCAATTCGTATATCAGTTTTATTGGGCGGATGACCACATAAGGATTTTTATCAGCCACACAAGAAAATTATTAGACAATATGCTTATTCTGGAAAAGTCCAAATGAGGGATTCTGAATGGATACAAATATCGTTTATACTTCAATTATACAATGGGATAACTTATTTGTACAATTGTTTTCCTGATAAATAGGTTTTATGTTTCAAACAACATTTGTATAGAAAACTCCTGTTCATTTGTTATAATATAATATTCTATATGATATTTTCGGAAGATTTCGTATATATTTCTTAGCCCTATCCCATGTTTTTTCGACTCCTTTTTTGTTGTCTGAAATCACGTTTCTATTACATTTGCCATATCTTCCATTGGATTGCTGACTTCTACATATAATAAGTTGTTTGTTCCGTTTGTTGTTATTGTGATATAACGCCCCTTCTCCAATTTCAGGTTAGCTTCAATGGCGTTATCAATTAGATTAGAAAACAAAATACAGCAATCTACATGTTCCATAAAAGAAAAAGTCTCCAGACTGCCCTCACAGGTTATTTTAATTTGATTATAATCTAATTCATCTGTTTTCAATGCCAGAATTAAATCTACTATTTCATTTCCTGTAAGAATTATATGCTGATGCCACACATGAATATATTGCCAAAATATGCATAGCATGGCCAAACTGTTATTAACTTACAAACCTATTCTATCACAATTTATTAACTCTTTTCATGTCACCCGACAAAAGTATGTATTTTCCCGACAAACGGAATTTCTATTACAAATAATATTAATTACAAAAAATCTTTTTTCGTTTGATACAATAAGATATTCTAGCATTGTGGAGGAAAGCCAGCTGCGGTAAGCAGTTATTTTTCTTTTACTGATTGGTAATGAAATCCCACTGCTTAATACAATATTACTTCCATTGATTACTCTGTGATGATACATATTAATCAAATGTTTTCTATGAGTGCGGAAGAATCCATAGGGTATCAATTGCTCCTCATAATCTTTTAAACTGCAATCACTGATATAATGCTGATTTAGCATATAGATTACTGTATATTTATCTTCTGCACTAATATGGATAATATCTTGTATAGGCAAAAAACATTCCCCATCTCTAGTTTTTATGATGATTTTCTTTTATCCTGTTCATTATCTAAATCTATTAATAACTTTAAAATATGATCTTTCGTAATTGGTTTTAAAAAGTATCAAAAAGCATTTGCCTCATATCCCTTAATAGCATATTCTTCATAAGCAGTAAGAAATACCAGACAAATATCTGGAAAAGTTTGTTTAATTTCTTTGCCAAGTGAAATACCATCTACCTCTGACATTTTAATGTCCAATAACACAAGTTCTGGCATAGCAGTATTTTCTTTTGCATGTTTTTTTAGTTGTTCCAATAGGGTGGCAAGAGATAAAAATGGGTTTATCTGTAATGGATATTCCTTGGACACATCTGCAAATTTATTGCATATTTGCTTAATATGTTCTTCTTGGTCGTCACACAAGTATATTCTTAAAGGCTCTTTTATCTTTGTATTTCTTATTATATATAATCTCCATTTCTATAAGGTAATTCTCGATTATTGAATTTAAAACCCTCGGCGTTCTTGTGACGGCGTGTGGGTCACTTCGCTGACATAATTCTATTCCACACGCCTGCCATCTGATATAAGTTAAAATGCAAGATATTCACAATGAAAAAATTATAAATATGTTATTCTATTTTGTTAAATATCAATCATTTTCTGTATCTAGTGTTTCTACTTCCCCTTCCATTATTTTCAAATAAGATCCTTTGTCAATATGCATCATAGAAATACGATTATTTTTTCTTCGGAATCCATAAACACTGTCTACATTCCTGATTAAAGACTGCAATCTTTCATCTGGGACACAGACAATTAACTGTAAATCCATCTTTCGTGCATATTGCAGGCAGACGGCACTTCTCTCCTGATCCATTTTAGAAAAGGCTTCATCTAATAAAACAAGTTTAATTTTTGAGTCACGATTGGTCTGAGACATATACAACATGGCAAATCCCGCAAGAAGTGCTACATATTTGGGATTTTGCCCCTCCCCGCCAGAATCACGCCCTGCCATTTCATCTACATAATTCTTGCGGATAATATTTCCTTCTGCGTCTGTAACAATCTCATTCATACGGAAGGACAAATAGGTACGGTAATCTGCATACCTTTCCATATCTTCCTGATATTTCTTTAATTGTGCATCATCCGCATTTTTCGCAGGCATAAACTTTTCAATAAGCTCCTTAATCTGCAATTCATATTTCTGATAAAACAAATCTTCTCCCAAACTTATTTGTCCTTCAAATCCATCATTATCCAGATTCTTTGTGTCTAATTCTTCTGCCATAAGCATCTCATAAAATTGTCCATCTGCACTTTTTGCAGCCTCAATATCTATCTGGTAACGGCTGTCTGCAAAATTTGTTTCCCGAAGCAAACGGTTAATTTCCCTTTTGTGGCGATGGGCTCCCTTTATGTCTCCATGAATTTTCGCAATCACATTGTCTCGAAGACTTTTGTATATCAAACTGCATTGTTTTTCAAATTCTTCCTGATATTGTGGTTCATAATTCTGCTGGTACTCTAACAGCTTGGCATCATATTTCTCATTGTCCTTCTCTAAGCCAGTAAACTCACTGTTTGGATATACCGCAATATATGCATCTCTAGCATGGCTGCGTTCCTGCTGTGCCAAATCTGCATTTTCTCTTGCGGTATTTATCTTGTTAAGGTATCTGCTCTTCAATGTGCTGACACTGACCATACTGGCACGATCTTTTTCAATTTCTTCTTTGATATTTGCATTTTCCACATAACCCAGCAACAAACGATCCAGTTCTTCCTGTTTTATATGAATATTGGTTGCCAAACTTTCGGATTCTCTTGTCTTTTCTTGTATTTTTCCATTGCAGTCACGGTTCTGCCTGCGAAGGGCATTATACTGTTTATGAAGCTGTTCTTCTTTTTCCTGTAACTCACGGTACTCGCCCTTTTCCAATTTTTCTATAATTTTTTGCAGCTTCTCCATCTCTGTGACAGTTTCTTCTAACTCATCCCCCGATCTTGACAAAGCTACATAATCTTCTGGACTCTCTTTTAAAGTTTCATAATCATAAATGGATTTAATATGACTAATCTGTTCTCCTGCATTTTTCACCTGCTTTTCCAATCTTGCCAGTTCTTCTTCATATTCCCCAAGTTTTGCTTTAGAAACCTTAGTCCCTATATATGCAATCTCATAGTCCTTCTTCCGTAAATGACAGAACATAAAATTATGGTAAGAATAGCAGTCTTTTGTTACACCATTGCCTGCTGCCACCATTTCTTCTTCTGTTTCACATTTAATGATTCCCCCTAAAAAGCGGCGCAAACAAGCATCTACATAGTCCTGCTCACATTTTACTGTTTCATATAAAGAGTTTTCCTTATACTTTGGTTCTGATTCTACCAATGCTTTAGAGTTGATTAAGTCTACATTTTCGTGACGGGATAATTTTCGGAATTGCTTTGCAGCTTCCAGAGCATACTTTGGCTCTGTAATTAGGGCAAAACGCAATTTCCCCATACGCCCCTCTACGGCATTTTTCCATGCAGCATCCTGTACATCAAATAAATCTGCAAAAATAAAAACCTTTGCATCTTTTCCACAAGTAAACTGCAAATGCTGTTGCAAATCTGCTTGTGCTTTTTTTAAATGATTCCCGTATGACTTTCGGTTATTTTTCATATCCTCCACAAGAATGCGTTTTTCGTCATACTGCTTTCTTATTTCATGGTAATCATCTTGTAACATATTTAGTTCTTTCTCTAATTGTTTCCGTTCCTCCGCAATTTGTTCTCTCAGATCAATACACTGCTGCTCTGTCACGATATCTTCTATAAATCTATCAATATTTTTTAGGAACATTTGACTGATATAATCATTGACATATTCATCTTCACCCCATCGCTTTAATCCTTCTATAACAGACCGCCATCTTTTTGTATTGGCTGCAAGCATCTCGCTTCTTTTTTGCAAATCTTCTAAATGCTCTTTTTTTTGTCCCAAATCACTGGACTTCAAATCTGCTTTCGCCTGTGCCCATTGCTCATTTACTTTCTCTTCCTGCTGCTGTATCTGTTCAGACTGCTCATTTAGATTAGAAAGTTCCTTATCTACGGTTTCTTTTCCTGCCATCCATCCAGCAATATGATCTTTGGCATCTTCTATATCCAGACAACGGATTAAACTCTGGTTGTGCAACTCCTCTGCCTTCGCCGCCGTAAGTTTCAACCCTGCTGCCTGAACTTCTTTTAACATCTCTATACGTTTTTTCATATCTTCGATCCGCTCACAAATATCACGATAAGCTCCAAGCTGTTCACTTAATTTCTCAATGGCGTCTCCTGTTCCCTTTGGAAACATATAATCCTTGATAAACTGTCCCGTTCCATCTGTCATACGAAGGGCAATAGCACTCTTTTCCATAGTAGCAAAACGGTTTCCATCAATATAACCCAGTAACCGCTGGTATAAATTAGCCAGATAGGATTCTTTAGAATGGTAGATGCGGTTCACTTCTCCCCGTCCACGATTATCTGTTGTTTCCTCTCTGCCCTCCACTAGTTTCTTCATCTGTGTATTTGAAAATGGTATCCCTTCTTCTGTTAGGTATCCCTTCTCTGGCATACTGCCAGAATGACTAAAGTAAACAAATTTCCGAAGCTCTGTATCACTTTTGCGCACCTCAAAATTCAGTCCAATACAAGTTTTTGTATGTGTTCCCATATCTTCTATTTCTAAAGCGATTACTGTACAAAAGTCCTGTCCCTCTCTGTTTGCTGTTCCATCCTTTTGCTCACCCCGTAAATATCCAAATACACTCCGCTTATTTTTATTATCATCTGCTGCACGATTTAAAAAATTAGAAGAAACGCTTCCATATAAAATAACCTGTAGTGCATCCATCGCTGTAGATTTCCCAGATCCACTTTTTCCACTAAATAAATTTACATATTCATTAAATTCCAAAATGGTGTGGTCTACCCCACCCCAATTAGTCAAACATAACCGTCTGAATACCTTCTTCGCCTTCATCTAATTGTGCCTCCTCTTCTTCCATTTCACCTTTGTAGTGTTTTAGTAATGCATTAATATCTTTAGAAGGGCAATATATATTGATAGTGCTGTAAATATACAAAGGTGTATCATCCTCTAAATTTGCCACAGCTCCAGGTATCTCCAATATCTGATGCCGTTTCATTAAATTCAATGCCTCATTCCACTCTCCTGCTGTTAATTTATCGGTCAATAAACCAGTATTCATTCCATAGGTGCGTATTTCCTGCAAATTTGTTACACTTGCATTTAACCCTTCTCCTAAAATTTTATCACGATAAATTAACTTTATAAGCAACAACAGCTTTGTTGTATTCAAACTGATATGTAAAATAGGTACACCTTCTCCCACTAACCGAAAAATACACTCCTGAGAATCATGCTGCAATTCACAGCCTAATATTTGCAGATAATCTTCAATAAATGCCCTGTGTCTGTTGCAAACATGATATTTTCCATTATCCTTTGCGATTAAAGTGTCTGGATCATATTTCACTTTTAAAATACAAGTCTGCCGAAATAAATCCTGAATCACTTTCTTTAAACTCTCCTGCTCTGCAAGAGATAAATTACTCATATATTCAAACATACTTTCCCTCCAATACTTTTATTCTGTGTCTCATTATGCAAAACTCTCAATAAATTAAATTATTTTGTGCAGATTTACATGTCATAAGCAAGGTGCTTTTGAAACCGTCAGTACTTAGGTGCTGTCTTTTAGCACCTTATGTACTGCTACGGTTGAAAGCAGTGCAAACGTGCCTTGCGTTGATATGTGAATTCTGCACAAAAATTCTATAAATAAATTGCGTTTTGCAATTACCTATTCTATTACCAACTGCGTAAAAACTACCTTTTCCTTTTCTCCGATCTGTTTTTCTATCTTTTCTCCCAAGCTAATCTTGTTCTCGTCACTTTGCTCTGTATCTTTTGTCACCTGCTGCCATAAAAGCATTAGTTTCTCCAAATCCTCTATACTTTCAATACTTTCCTCCGTCACCATAAATCTTCCGCCAATGGTATTTTTCTCTCTAAACTCCCGCAATTCTTTTCCAGAATATAAAGGCTGCGGCACAAATTCTGTGAGTTTTTCTTCTTTTTCTTCCTCCTCTTTTATTGCATGAGGAATAAATTCTTTCTCTAATGCATTACGTTTCTGGTATAAACTCTTTTCTGTAAATTGCAAAAACGGCGTAGAAAAATGCAAGTATTCTCTGAAAGATAATGTAATCTCTCCCCCATCTTCGCGTTCTGCAATCATTTTAATAAAAGAAACTACATTTTCATTTTCCTCCATACCCTCCTGAAGAATAAATTGTACCCTTGCCAATGCCCGCTGTGCAAATACTGATTTTTGTTCTATCAGTGCATTGTATTTTTTTTCAATGCTGTCAAATTCCCGTTCAATGCGAATCATATAATCTCTTGTGTCTTCGTTCATTTCCAATTTCCGTTCTGCTCGTAAAGCCTCTCTTGTTCCTGGTTCTGCTTGTAACCATTGTTCTTTTAAGAGTAAATTTTGTTCTTCATTATCATTTAAAATATCACTAACTAATTCTTTCACCTGTTCTTTATAACGGTAAAAGCTGTCTGTGGTAGTAAGCATAGCATATTTTTTGCTGTCATTGTTATTTAACTCTTGTACTAAAATCTCTTGGATTCCAAGAAAATTCCTTTGTTCCGATAATTTATCAAAATATCCCCGCATACCCTCCTGCATATTTGTCAACAACTGAGTCAGTCTTCTGGAGGTTTTCCAGGCATTCTTTAATATATCATTATTATGATCTTTGTCCGTATGATAAGTATACAAAAGACTGTAAATAGACATAATGCTTTCCCTTTCCTGACTGTTGCTATCCATACCAAGCTGCCAAAAAAGTTCTACAAACATCTGACTATATTCCGGAAATGTAAGAATATATTCATTCATCTGTTCATCATAGTCTTCTCGAAGCCACCCCCATTGCAGCAGGTTGCTAAGACTTCTGGCAGATGGTGTCCTTATTGGAATCTGCTCCCCCTGTCCAGTTTCTGTATCCTGCTCCTCTTCGTCCTCCTGCCAGACAATTTTTTGTTCCACCATTGTCTCATTAATAATATCTTTACATTCATTCTTTGTCATACCGAATGCATTATATTGTTCCATATTTACTTTATATAATTCTACAAGTATTGTAAAATAATGTTCCATATTTCTAGTCCGAAACACCCGATAAAAATCTTTAGGAATTTGTTGTATTAAACTCATGGGTTATCTCCTTGTTCTCTCAAACTTGGTTTAACAAGTCAGCCTTTGTCTAAACTGTTGTTATCGATATGTAGGATAGTATACCATATTTATGTGAATTTGAGTATAATCTTCTTATGATTATGAATTTTTATGTTTCTAAAAAATTTTTGAAACTTTTTTACCATTTACTACGTTTAATATCTGAGAGCAAAATAAAAGGTACCGTAAGCTCTATAAAAATACAAAATATACAAAACATATATGTAATAGAAAAAATTTTTAGACAGGAGGCTATTAAGTTGAAGGAAAAATTTAATAGAGAGGAGGCTATTATACAACTGTATTTGCAGGAATACCAATTCTTCTACCGTTTGGCATACAGTTATGTTCGTAACGAAGATGATGCTATGGATATTGTACAAGAAAGTGTATGTAAAGCTTTATCTGCCAAAGATAGTCTTGAATCGGAACAATATTTGAAAACATGGTGCTGCCGCATTGTCATTAATACTGCAACTGACTTGTTTCGGAAAAGAAAAAGAGAACAAATTGGTGTAGAAGAATTTCTTCTGTCTGAAAAAGGAGAAAGGGATACAAATTACGAAAACATAGAAATCATGGAAATGCTTTCTATATTAAAAGAAAAAGATCGGACTATTTTAATCCTCCGCTACTTTGAGGATATGAAATTAGAAGAGATTGCACAAATCACCTCAGAAAATGTAAGCACTATAAAAAGCAGGCTATATCGTGCTTTGAAACAATTAAAAATTCATATGGCAGATGAGGAATTACACTCCAACTGATATTTATTTTTTGCAAGGAAGGATGGATTAAAATGAAAAAAAACAAAGATATTATTCTTACGAAAGATGGAGAAGAAACTTTAGATCGGATGAAACACGAATACCATGCCTATAAGGCACCTGAAGAATTAAAGGAGAAATTAGAAATGATAGCAACAGAAAATAAAAAGAAGAAATCCAAGACAAAATTTGTATGGATAGGAACAAGAGTTTTTGGAGGTGCTGTAGCTGCTATGGCTGCTATTACCCTATTAGCAAACAGCAATCAGGATATTGCTATGGCTATGCAGAAAGTTCCAGCATTAGGACAAATCGCAAAAGTTGTAACTTTCCGTACCTATGAAAATGACACAAAAGGGTTTGAAGCAAATGTAAAAGTCCCAGAAATCGAAGCAACTGACAGTAAAGCTGCAAAAAAAGTAAATCACCAAATAGAAGATTATGTGGATAAACTAATTGCAGAACATGAAGATGCCATTTGTAATAATAAAACTTATGAAGACGAATATGGAGAAATGCTAACAAATAAACAATCTCTTGACACTCAATATACTGTTCTCACTGATAACGACCGTCTATTATCCATTCGTCTTGATACTACCATTGTTATGGCAGGTTCCAACGCATTTAGCCAGATTTATCATATTGATAAACAAAATGATAAGGAAATTACCTTAAAGGACTTATTCAAGAAAGATTCTGACTATGTGAACCTCCTTAGCAATGATATGAAGAAACAAATGCGGGAACAGATGAAGGCAGATGAAAATATCAATTATTTTATTGATTCTGATGATATGGATGCATTAGACTTTAAAAAAATTAAGAAAAACCAAAACTTTTATATAAACACGAAAAAACAATTAGTATTAGTTTTTGATAAATACGAAGTAGCTCCAGGATATATGGGACAGGTAGAATTTACAATAGATTCTTCTGTATGGAAGGATTCTTTAAGCAACTTAGGTGAATCTGTATTAAAGTAAGTTTTTAGAACCTGTAAAATGGATATCTGTTTTACAGGTTCTATTATACAAATCAAAAAAAGATTGATACAAAAACACCAATACCATCCTTACAGCAATATATTGAAGGAAGTCTGAATAAATAAAAAGTTATCAATATATAATTTTGAATTTTACTTTTTATAATTCGACAAATGTAAGAAGTTTGTAAGGATTTATAAAGATAAAAATGCTATTATGAAATTACTATACTTTAAACCTCAATTATTCACGGCTTATATTGCAGACCGCTGCTATCGCAGCTAGAAGCCGCTTGACAGCGTCACCTGTCTGCAATCATCGTCAATTGACCTATTAAGTATGGACTAAGTCTTTATTTCTAAGCCTCCAGCTTACATAAGACTTAGTCCATGCTTAAGGCCGTGAATAATCTCGGTTAATTATTATATAGGATGTGAAAAAAGTGTTATTTTCAAGCAATGTATTTATTTTTCGTTTTTTAATTCTCTTTATCATTATTTATGTATTAGCACAAGACCACTATCGAAATGGAATTTTACTGGCTGGAAGCCTAATTTTTTATGGAATTGGAGAACCACATTTTGTCTGGATTATGATTGCTTCTGTGGCAGTAAACTATTTCTTATCCCAAAAACTTTACCAACATAAGAGTAAATTTTTATTTTTTTTAACTATATTACTTAATATATGCATATTAGGCTGGTTTAAATATTTGGATTTTGGCATTGAAAATCTAAATGCTCTTTTTGGCAGAGAGTGGATTACTCCTTTACAAATTGCGTTACCCATTGGTATCAGTTTTTACACCTTTCAAATTATTTCCTTTCAAGTGGATTGTTATAAAGGAAAAATAAACCGGCAAGTTTCCTTTCTGGAATTTGCTACATATATTTGTATGTTTCCACAATTAGTGGCTGGACCAATTGTATTATTTAATGAAGTTGAGCCTCAGCTAAAGAAAAAAGTAATTACAATTGAAAATTTGGAAGATGGATTTAAATGGTTTACTTTTGGCTTAGGATTAAAGGTATTGCTGGCAAATTCCATTTATACTTTATGGAATACCATTTTATCTGCAGGAACTGTTGGATTAGGAACATCCGTTGCCTGGCTTGGTGCTATTGCCTATACCTTCCATATTTATTTTGACTTCTGGGGGTATTCCCTTATGGCACTGGGTCTTGGAAAAATGCTTGGTTTTACCATTCCCATTAACTTCAACCATCCTTATATATCTAGGTCTCTTTCTGAATTCTGGAGAAGATGGCATATTACACTGGGCAGATGGTTTCGGGAATATGTATATATCCCACTTGGCGGTAACCGAAAAGGTAAACTAAGAAATATCTTAAATTTATTTATAGTGTGGGCTTTAACTGGATTATGGCATGGTGCAAGCTGGAATTTTGTACTTTGGGGTATTTTCTTTTTTGTTTTTCTATCCATAGAGAAATTATTTCTTGGCAAATTCCTAGAACGGTTTCAATTATTAGGACATTTATATGTAATACTTCTTATTCCAATTAGCTGGGTTATTTTTGCCCTTTCTGATTTTTCAAACCTCTGCCGTTATCTTGGCAGCATGTTTGGACAAACCACAGGAAAGATTTTTATTGGCAGCAGCCAGTTTGTTGAATACCTGCATACTTATTGGTGGCTTTTACTTCTTTGTTTATTATTTGCTACACCAGCACCACTTAAACTATTTTCCAGAAATCGTAAGAAAGCCTGGATGATTCCCGTTTTAGTTGGAATATTCTTTTTGTCGGTATATGAAATCATGAAAGGAAGTAATAATCCATTTTTGTATTTTAATTTTTAATCAAAATTATTTGCGTTTAAATATATAAATAATAGAATTTTATAGGCGATTTCAAATTTGAAAATTTAAATAAAAGAACAAATGCTCCATCTATGCCAGCATATATAATTCTGCATAGATGAAAAGGAAACGAATATGCCACCAAAACGGCATTGCTTTAAATGAAAGTGATAAGGTACAAAGGGGATGAAATTATGTGGAAACTATGGAAACGTTGTCCATTTTTATGTTGTATTTTAATTTTATTTTTTCTATTATGTATAGCTGGATTGCAAAAAGGCGATGGCTTAAAAAAAGAAGATGTGGTTGCTTATATAGATACACCTTTGTGGGAGCGTGCATTTGATATTACTTTGATAGAATCTTCCCAAATGGATGATATTTATTCATCTGACAATGAACCAAATACCTCAGTGATAGAAACTCCTACTCCTGTTCCTCCTACAGCAACGCCATGTGAGCAAAAGCCTGCAGCCACGAAGGTTCCTACTCCCTCTTCTATTTGTACAAGTGAACCTCCCAAAAAAGGAATAACTAGATTTGAAACTTATACTCCAAAGAAGATAAACTCTCCTTATTATTCTGATGCAGGTATGACTGCTTTAACTACAGATTATGAATATCAAAAAGTTGATAATTCTTATTTTAAGGATGCTGCCTTTATTGGGGATTCCCGTATGCTTGGAATACACGACTATACCTCACTAAAAGATCAGGCTGATTTTTTCTGTGAGAGTGGATTTTCTTTATTCCAGTGGACTCGTGGTGCAAAAGTTACTTGGAAAAATAAAGACCAAAAGGTAGACTTAGAAAATATTATGAAAAATAACCATTATAAAAAAGTTTATATTACTATTGGTATGAATGATTTAGGATATGGAAATGAGAAAAATCATGGTAAATGGATGAAACAGTTAGTTGACATGATTCAAAGAAACCAAAAAGATGTCATTATATATCTAATTGGAAATTTACACATGAGTAAAAACAGGAATAATCTAAACACAGAATTTAATAATATAAATGTCAATGCAAGAAACGTAGAAACAGCAAAGCTAGCAGATGGTAAACATATCTTCTACTTTAACATAAATCCTCTTTACACAGACAAGGATGGATTTTTGAAAGCAGATATTACTACTGATGGATGTCATGTTTATGGATATTGTTATGAAAAAATAGAAAAATTCCTAAAAAAACATGCTGTGGTATTAAAATAATTATAATCACTAATATATATTCATTTCAGATAAAAATACCATGTTTTAAACACCTCCTAAAAGCACTTAGGTCAAAACATAGCATACCTACTATGTATTATCAAGTAGGTATGCTATAAAATTTAGTTACAGTTTAATTTCTACTAATGCAGGCAAGTCATCTTTCAAAAGCCATTGAACAATATCTTCTGCCAGCTTTATACCCATTGCACTAGGGATTCCTACTCCAAGAAAACCTCCTCGTGTCCGAAGCTTCTTATTGTTGATGTAGGATCTGCTCCAATACCAATGGTAACTCCAAAATTCTTCCCAATTTCATAAGTATCTAAATCTATATGAATTATCTTAGCGTCTTCTCTAAAAGGATTTCCAATACTTGGAAAAACCTCTGGAAATATGTATGTGCCAGCAATCAGTACTACATCTGCACCATATACTTTAGCTCCCAGTATTTCTGCTAATCTCTCTATTTCTTTTTGTCCTTTTGAAAAACTAATTCCATCTCCAATAATAAAATAGGACGAACTTTCCCATAAAGTAAAAAAGTTGTACACCCAATACAAAAATGTTTTCACATTCTGTATGGTTTGTACAACTCTTTCTAAAAATAACTTCAATTAATCAAAGTGGTCTTTTTACACTTATCTTAATAACACTTATTCACTTAATACAATAACTGTCTCAAGGTAATCTGTAAATCCATCTGGCTGTTCATCTTCACCTTTTGTCTCATCATATTCACCTTGTTGTCTAAAACTTACTCTTAAAACATCTCCTTCCTGCAAATCATCAAATGAAATTTCTTTTCCGTTCTTAATAATCTTAGTCGCTCTGTCACTACCAGTAATATCTGGACAATTTCCATCCTGATACCATAATGGAACAAAAAACTCTTCCAAAAACATTCCATCAGCTCCACGAACATTCTGTATCTGATTTATTTTATCTTCCTTTAATAAATATATTTTGCTATTTTCCACTACGATTTTCTCGCATTTAAGAAGATCAGATGCATAACCTTCTGCTCCTGTGGCACTGTAAGTAATTGTAATTTCATCACCTTCAAACAATTCATAAACAGTAATTTCTAACTTTTCTTTCTCACCATAGCTTGTATCTTTTAAAATTGTTACATTTTCTGACAAATGAAGCTCCTTTGCCCCATTTTCAATCCAGATACTTCCGTCTTCCACTTTACTTATAACGGCTGCCATTGTAGCAACCTCTGGTTCTTTGCTTGGCTCTGCTGTCATCGTTGGTTCTGGTTCTTTGCTTGGCTCTGCTGTCATCGTTGGTTCTGGTTCTTTACTTGGCTCTGCTGTCATTGTTGGTTCTGGTTCTTTGCTTGGTTCTACTGTCATTGTTGGTTTTGGTTCTTCGCTTGGTTCTACTGTCATTGTTGTTTTTGGTTCTTCGCTTGGTT
>JAAVZU010000084.1 GCA_022791815.1 Lachnospiraceae bacterium | reverse complement strand
TAACCTATAATTCCAAAAGAAAAGTTAAGGAAAAGTAAAAAAAGGGTAAAGCTCCCTGTTTGGGTTTAAGCATACAAACGATAACCAATTCCCCATATAGATTTCTTTCCTGCCTGTAAAAGACTAACTCTATTTGCTCCACCTTCATAAGTTTTATCATCTATTTTAAGTGGCTCATCCTCCCTAAAAAATACAGGAAATATACCATATTTTCCATTTGTTCTCTCATTAAATATAACAAACCTACAACATGGACTTGTTTTGTTCAACAAACCAAAATTTAGCACATTGCTTTTTTCATCCAATTATCTAAAAATACAAGTTGTTCATTTGTATGAAACCAATGTTCCCCATTTTCCATTACAGTAAGGTGTGCATTATGACTACTAATAAACCAGTCTACTGTTTGGCGGGATATGAGATTATCGTTTCCTGCATATAGGATTTCTGTGGGGACATTCCATGTTATAGGGTTCTCCCTAACAAAACATAAATATTTCCATGATAATGTTTCCCCAAAGTCCGTAGAAATTTCTCCTTTCTCACGCAAGTCTTTTTCTGATACATTTTCCCAACTCATCATATCCAGTATAAGCCTTTCCATATCAAGTACAGGCGATATAAATAAAGCCTTTTCAATATCACAAGTTTGTAATGTGTGCATTGCAAAGTAAGCACCTATACTGTTTGCAATCACATAAATATAGTCGTATTTTTTACGCACTTTATCATAGACTGACTGAATCTGATTTTGCACAATCCACGGAAGATAGTGATTATAATCTATCCCAATAATATCGAAACCTAAACAATTTTTCTTGTACTGCTCAGCTTCCAAATGACTTCCACCTTTTCCATGAATATATAAAATTGCTTTTTTCAAAATATCACCTCTACAACTTCCATCTTGTTAAAATACTGATAATATCACTCCGTCAATGACTGCTACAAGTAAAAAGACTACTATCCCTTTCAAAAACGAAATAAAGTGTTTCCTTGGGTTAGCATATAACTCCTTTTTATCTTCTGTGCCTGTAAATCTTATTCTTTTGGATTTTCTCCACCACAACATATCAATGACTAAAAAATCAAAGACATTAAGGCATTGCCCTAAAAGCAGCAGATTAGATACAAAGGATATAACAGGTGAAGCAGCCCTGATTTTGGATTGCAATGCAGAATTTTCCTTTATAATATTCTGCACTTCATCTTTCATTTCTTGAAATCCTATTTGAAATGGTACGTTATCAAAAAAAGGTATATAGCAATTTCTCCACAGCATTCTTCTTGTCAGCATATTAAAACACCACTTGAATTCAAGCATTCAGGTGCAGTGATATCTATCTCTTTATCTTTTATTCCCTATTATTCTACATCACAAGGCATCTTAAAAAACAATATTACTCCTCCTATAATTAAAAAACTTAAACCAATAATTCCCGTTGGTGTAGGACCAAGCAGACTACTTTTTGTTGATAATGATATCCAAGTTCCTACTTCTCCAATAATATCAGCAGATCCATGAATAATTGCTGCATACATACAATTCTTTGTTTTTAGAGTTATATAAGACATCCATATTCCCAATACAATATTTACTAAAATCATCATTAATATTCCTGTATATGGTGCACCATAATAATCTTTGCCATAATTCATACCATAGTATATCAACGGTGCATGAGCCAGTCCCCATAATGCACCATTTATTATAACAGCACATTTTACTGACACTTTCTTACACAACAAAGGAAGCAGGTAGCCTTGCCATCCAATATCCTCACCAAGTGCTATATACCATATAGGAAAAGCAACCGCCGATATCACATAAACGATTAAGCCCATAAGTAACATAGAACCAATTGTCAGTTCAATATTTTGCGGTGCACCAAATGTGCCATATGTTGCTGAAATATATCTGCCTTGAAAATCTAAATCTTCAGGAAATATCAGAAAAAATAATACTGTTCCAAGAAAGATACTCGCACTAGGAATCAGTGCTGAAAATAATAAAGCTTTCTTATTCTTAAAAATTTTAGTGCTAAAATTCAGTGATATTGTATCCTTTGTCAACTTTCTTGTAATCAAAACAGCCAGAGCAGGTGTTCCCATAAATACAACTGGAGAACTTATTATTGCATATACTGTTGATCCGAAATTCGGTACAAGAATACCAACAATCCAAGGAATATATAGTATACCAAATACGATTCCAAGAAATATAAATATTCTCTTTTTTGTAATATCCTCTGTTCTAATTTCCATAAATTAATCCATCCTTTGCTACTTTGCATATCACTTCTATCACATGATACGTTCATTCAAAAATAATAAATCTTAATTCCTAATAAATTCTAATGTCCTTTCGATAATTTTCCTTGTATATTCATCATCATTAGCATAATCAATACCATGAACGCCTTGAGGATGTACTAAGAGTTCAGCTGTATAGTTATACTTTTGGGCATTTTCTAAAAACCAATCATTACATGAAGCAGAATACATTTTATCAAGATTTCCCAATGCGATTAAAAACTTCATATTCTCACATTTCATGAGCTTTGTATTTTCACTGATTTTCCCATAGTATAATACCATTTTTCTAATCTCTGGATATTTTAACACACAATTTATTGTGTTATTAACAGCTCTACAAAGTGGGAACACGCAAATTTCATTAACAGCAATCCCAAGTTCTTTGGCATGAACAAATAAATAATCTATCATTGCACAAATATCTTCACTTTTGCCCGACCGCCAGTTAAAAGTAATTCCAATCATATCGTTTACTGCCACTAATTCGCCCCAAGATGTGAAGCAAGGGTAAGACTTGTAATTTCGTTTTATCGCCCCACCGCCATTAACGAATAAAACTGTCTTATGGTGGAATGGTTTAAAATCTTTCGGGTAATAAATGTCAAAAGTCTGTTCTATTGAATTGTTAATGCAATAAGGAATATCATTCTTAATCGTAAGAAATTCTTCACCATGATATGGATAAGCTACTGGCGGAATGTTTATAGATTTCTTTATTGCCTTTTCTATTGAATACGTCCCCATATATATCTCCTTAAACTTAAAGTTATCTGTCTTTTTTCTTTATAGATGTATAAATTAAAACAGGTATTGCACAAATATCTAATACTCCCATAATCCTTACCGCCATATCACTTAACTCTATTCCAGCCATGTTGCAAACTGCCCAAATAACTGTTATAACAGAAATTACAATCAGACTTAAACACCACAATCTCGTATTCTTTCTATTCATTATTTACCTCCCTCAAATTTGAATTTATCGTTTCATAATAAACTTAGTAACTTCTACATTTCCGTCCATCTCTTTGCCATCAGTGTTGAATCCGCATTTTTCAGTATAGAATTTTATGTTCTGCTCTTTGTCCGAAGGGGTCACCAATGTAATTTGCTTCC
>JAAVZU010000083.1 GCA_022791815.1 Lachnospiraceae bacterium | reverse complement strand
GAAGAATTGTGTATCAATCAGGAAATTACAGAGTATACCAAAAGCACCATTGAGGAAATGTCAAACAATGTGCTGGAAAATCTTGCAAAAAAGTATGAGAATGTAAAGGAAGGAGTGAAGGATGTTATGGGAGGACAAGTATTGGATTATGAGGCAAAAAGAATTCGAAATGAAAGCATAGAAGAACTGGTACAAAATATGTTGCTGGAGAATACTAAGATTTCTTTTATTGTAAAGGTGTCCAAGATGTCGGAAGAGAAAGTGCAAAATATTAAAGATAAAATGATACGGGAAGGAAAGTTAAAGGAGCCGGAAAAAGAAAAGAAAGCCCCTAATAAAGGCATGAAAAAGTAAAGATTACAACCGAATAAATACAAAGAAAAAGTGTAGTATCTATGAAATGTATGTAACATAGAAACTGCACTTTTTTGTGTATGGAAAGAAAAGGAGTAATCAATCAGGCTATGATAATGAAAAAACAAAAAAAAGCAAAGAAACCTATGTTTGGCAACAAATTTAAGCAGTTAAAAAACCCAGATGAACCACTGTTTGCCACACCCAAAAGTGTACAGCAGCTTATTGAAATCCGAAGCATATCAGAATCAGGAATTTTTGAAGTAGCAGAGGGAAAGTATACAAAAACCTATTTATTTACAGACATCAATTATGTAACACATAACAAAGATGGCCAGATTTCTTTATTTGAGCGGTGGTGTGGTATCCTGAATTCCTTTGATGTGCCTTTTAAAATCACAATCAGTAATAAGAATAAGGATATGGAAAAAACAAAGGAAGAACTGCTCTTTACCATGAGGGAGGATGGTTTTGATAAATACAGGGAGGCATACAATGAAATTATGTTTCGGAAAATTCTCGAAGGAAGAAAAGGCATTGACCAGGAACGTTACTTAACCATTACGGTTCAGAGAAATAACTATGAAGAAGCGAAAGCACAGTTTCAAAACCTGGAGATTAACTTAAAGCAGTTTTTTATGGATGATTTAGGATCCATTATCATTCCGCTGGATGCAGAAAAACGGCTGCAGATCCTCCATGATTTTTACCGTATGGGAGAAGAAGGGGAATTTCATTTTAACTTTGCAGAAAGTGCATTAAATAACCTGGACTTTCGGAATGATATCTGTAATGTAATGGTAAAGACTTTCTCAGATTATATTCAGGATGAGAGAAAGTTCAGCAGGGCATTATTTTTGAAAAAGTGGCCATCTTCCCATTATGATGAATTTTTGAATGAACTGGTTTCGGTACCTGTGCATTCCATTGTTTCTATTGATGCAGTACCAATCCCTAAGGATATTGTAACGGCAGAATTGAAAAATAAATATATTGGTGTGGAAAATAACATCATTAAACAGCAGCAGAAAAGAAATAAAAATAATGATTTTTCTTCGGATATCTCTTATGAGACCAGAAGAGAGAAAGAAGATTTGGAATTTCTTATGAATGATATCAAGGATAATGATCAGTCCATGTTCTGGGTTGGAGTAACCATGATATTAACAGCAGATACCAAAGAGGAGCTGGATGCAGCAACCGAAACCATGATTAAGATTGCAAAAATGCGTGGATTTCAGATGGAAAAGCATATGTTACAGCAGAGGGAGGCTTTAAATACAGCACTGCCTGTCGGGGTACGGCAGGTCAGCACTATGCGAACTCTGGTTACCAGGGCATTAGCGGCACTGATACCATTTAATGTGCAGGAACTCTATGATCCCAGTGGAAATTACTACGGAAGTAACCAGTTATCCCTTAATATTATTGTAGGTAACCGGAAACGTTTGTTGAATGGAAATGGTTTCGTTTTTGGTATTCCCGGATCTGGAAAAAGCTTTTTTACCAAGATGGAAATGGGAAGTGTATTCCTCAATACAGAGGATGATATTATTGTTATTGACCCCCAGAATGAATATTATGACATTGTCCGGAAACTGCATGGATCCATTGTAAATCTGTCAGCAGATACGGATACATACATAAATCCATTTGATTATGCCCAAACTGCTAGACTGGAAGAAGTCATTGTAGAAAAAACAGAAGCCATGCAGGGAATTGTGGAACAGTGTGCAAATAAGGAACTGGATGGAATGCAGAAAAGTATTATAGACAGGGTAGTCCGTGACCTCTTTTCTGAAATCAGCACCTTGGAATATGGCAGAAAAATTCCAACCATGAAAGATTTTTTTGATTTATTAACCAGGCAGAATGAGAGAGAAGCAAAGGAAATCGCCCTTATTTTAGAAAGATTTATTCATGGCTCCCTGAATATTTTCAGTCATGAAACCAATGTAGATACCACGAACCGTTTTGTGGTATACGGTATCCGTGATTTAGGAAAAGAATTATCTGCAGTGGCAATGCTGGTTATGATGTCCAATATTCTGGCCAGAATCGAAAAAAATGCAGCCATTGGACGTGCCACCTGGTTATACATTGATGAATTACATGTTTTATTAGATAACGATCTAGCAACGCATTTCTTAGAAAGTGCATGGAAAAAGGTCCGGAAACTGGGGGGTATCTGTACAGGAATTACCCAGAATGTTATTGATATTTTAAGAAATCCTATCTCTTCCACAATGGTAAATAACAGTGAGTTTACCGCAATTATGAAACAGTCACCAAAAGATAAAGAGAAAATCCTGGAATCCATTGAAATCAGTGAGGCACAGCTTAGATATGTAACTTATGCACAGGCAGGTACAGGACTATTGCGTTTTGGTGATGTAATCGTTCCCATTGATGCAAGAGTGGAGAAAGAAAGCCTTATGTATCAGATGTTTAATACAAACTTACATGAGAAGGCTGCAAAGATGCGTAAGGAGCAGATAAATGGCTAATTATATAAAACGGGAAAGTAAAGTGACTGCAACAGGGCAGAGGAAAAGGCTCTGTTGCAAAGCTGGCCAGAAAAACGTATTGGGAACCAGGAGAAATGAAAGAACAATCAGGAAAGTGCCGCCGAATCTTTTAGGCAGGAGAACAGGTTATTATCATCAAAAAAATATAAGAAAACAAAGGAGAAAAATTTCATACAGACAGAAAGATAAAAATAAGAAGCCGGAAGATAAGAACACAAAGCAGGAATACAGAAAAGATCAGACAGAGAATTATTCCAGCCAGACAGCAAAGGCAAAATTTGTTTGGAAGGTAAAAGCTGGCCAAAAAAAGATAAAGAAAACAAAAATAAATTCTGATAAAGAAACAAAAGAAAAGTATCAAAATCTATATAGTTCCCCAGTATATCAGCAGTTTTATACAGAAGCAGGAAAAATAAAAGAAAGAGTAAAAACAAATATTGAGAAATCAAGTGAGGGAAAAAGAAATTTTATTTGGAGGGCAGGGAAGACAGTATTAAAGGGAACCGTGAAAATAGCTGTAAAGGGAACTGTTAAGACTGTCAAAGGTGTGGCCAAAGAAACCATAAAGGGCAGCAAAGAATTTATAAAGGCAGATATGCAGTCCCAGACAGGTGGAAAAGAACTGCTGGGATCTATAGAAAGTGCAAAGACGTTAGCCAGAAGTACAAAAACTGTGGCAAAAATAGGCATAGATACAGGAAAAACCATGTACCAGACAGGAAAGAGAACTGCAAAATATATGGCAGGGGTACGTGGAAAAAATGAGTATTCTGGAAAAGGTTATGCATATGATGCAGGAAACAGGCATACAGACATGTCCCCGGATAAAAAAGACAAAGACAGCAGAGACAGGCAGGCATACCGAAAACGGCATAAGAAGAGACAGGAAGGTTATGCAAGAAAGCGTATCCGCAAATATATGATGAATAAATTTTCTTCCAACCCTGAAAACAAAGACAGTTTTGGAACCGTTGTAAAAGATATTTTAAAAACATGGATTACCGGAATTGGGAAAAAACTTGCAGGCTGGGCAGCAAAAAAACTTCTCCTGCTCTTTGCAGGAATGATTGGCAGCCTGGTTGTAACATTTATGCCAGTAATTATTATAGTGGTGATGTTATATAGTCCATTTGCCCTTTTCTTTCCCCATGAAGGAAATGAAGAAACTCTGGAAAATGTGCTGATCGGATATTACACAGAATTTATCAGTAACATTGATACTGCCGCAAATGCAGAGGGATTCCATAAAATCCAGTTGAAATCCTATACAGGACAAGTTGACATAAATGTATCAAAAAGCAACTATGCAGATGTCTTGTGTGTCTTTGCAGAAAAGTATGGTTATGATCTGGAGATTGCAGATGTAACAAAAGAAGTAAAAGAGAAACTGAAAAAAGTATTTGATGACATGAATCATTACTCTGTTTCAGATAAGACAATAACGAAAACCAATAAAAAGGGTGAAACCATAGAGAAAAAGACCAGAACTATCACCATTACCCAGAAGTCATGGCAGGATATGTTAGAAACCTATCAGTTTGATAAGGACCAGAAAAAAGAAATAAAAGAACTTCTTTTGATGGCAGAGGAAGCTGGATTAGTAGCAGAGGATGATGATGGGGTATACAGTGCTTATACTGGCGGAGATACCTGTATTGATGGAAAAGTTTATGATAACAGTAATGCTCCAGTATATATAGGAAGCTGTGCTGCAGATGCCAAGAAAACAAGTAAATATATCCGACCAATTTTGAAAAAGAAAGGAATGGAGCCATATATTGATATTGTTGTTTCTATGGTACAGCAGGAGAGTACCTTTGGAAAAGGAGATAATGCAAACTGGCTGCAGGTAAATGGGTATTCCGGAAAAGCAGGTATTGCCTCAGTGAAAGCGGGAATTGACCATTTAGAGGGACTGATAAAGAAATGTAAAGCAAAAAAGATTACAGACATCAAAACTTTAGTGCAAAGTTACAATTTTGGTGAATCCTACATAGGTTATATAAAAGAAAATGGTGGAAAAGATAAAGCCATTCTGCAGAAAAAGTTTCAGTTTATGCAGAGGAAGAGTGGCAGGTATGGAACAGCAGGTTATTCAGACAGTGTCATGAGCCGTGTCAAGGGAGAAAAACCGAAGATATCGGCTATGCCAATGTATTACCAGACAGATGGAAAATGGGGAAAATGTGCCTTTGGAAGTAGTACCATTGCAAGAAGCGGATGCGGTGTCTGCAGCCTTAGCATGGTGGTGTCCTATTGGACAGGAAAGGATATAATACCAAGTCAGATGGTAAAGAATTGCCATAAATATTATGTTGCAGGAGCAGGAGCATCCTGGAGCATGATACCGGATATTTCACATAAGTATGGATTGACTTGTAAGTCCCTTGGAACCAACAAAAAAGATATGGTCAGTGAACTGAAAAAGGGACATACCATTATAGCGATTATGCATAAGGGTTATTTTACAAGTGGAGGACACTATATTGTTCTCCGTTCTATTGATTCCAAAGGAAATATTAGCGTGAATGACTGCGGAAGCAGGCAGAGAACCGCAAGAACTTATAGTGCAGACTTTATACAATCGGAAAATGTGGCTAATTATTGGAGTATTTACCGATAAAGAATGGATATGGATAGATTGGAGGAAAGATTATGAATAGAGAAGATTATATAAAGAAGTATGGTATTACATTTGATGAGAATGATGAAGCCTTTCAGAAAGATGTGGAAAATGTTTATGTGGAAGTACCAGAGGAGGAGGGAAAAGATGAATGCATATGAAATTGTGATGCAGAGCAGGGAAGCTTTAGTACATAAAATTATCCAGAACATGGAAAACGGATATATTCTGCCTAGGGAGCAATGGAATAGAAAAGCATTTAATCCGCAAAATCCACTAAGTGAAGCCATATACCAAGGTGGTAACCGTTTCCGGCTTATGTATGCTGCAGCGGAGCATGGTTATGAAGATCCAAGATGGGTGACATATAAACAGGCAAAAGAGGCAGGCTTAAAGTTCAAGAGCTATGATAGAGAAAAAGGGATTCTGTGTGAAAAATGGATTTTTACCAAAAAAGAGATTGTAAAAGAGGAAGATGAATCCGGAAAAATAGAAAAGAAGGAAAAAGAGGTTCTATTGAGCAGGCCTATGGTAAATTATTTTACCGTGTATAATGCACAGGAGTTTCTAAACTTTCCAGCCTTAGATTTGGAGTGGAGGCAGATAGAAAAGAATCAGGTTGTACAGCTTACTGAAGAAATCATGGCGATTTCAGAGTGTCCCATTCAGGAAATAAAACAAGGCAGGGCATTTTATAGTCCTACTGATGATAAGATCGTTCTGCCGCCCAGAGAAGCCTTTATTAATGATGAGGCATTTCTGGGAACGCTGTTACATGAAATGGCACACTCAACGGGTCATAAAAGCAGGCTGGACAGAAGTATTATTAATCAATTTGGGTCAGAGGATTACGCAAAAGAAGAATTAAGAGCCGAGATGGCAGCTATTTTTATGGAAGGTGACTTTCAAATAAAATATGACAAAGAGCATTTTAACAGTCATACACAATATCTGGAGAGCTGGATAGGAGCATTGAAAAAAGATAAGAATGAATTGTTCCGTGCTATTTCAGATGCACATAAGGCCTCCGAACGGATTGTTGGCAATTATGAAAAAAAGTATGGATTGCTGCAAAAGGAGAAAAAATTAGGCAAAGAGGCATTGCATGTTAAAAAGGTAAGATCCAGAAAAGGAAAAAGCCGTTGATGTACGTTGATGTATTAGGTTGTGGAGGTAAAGAGAGCATGAAAGTAAAAGATATCATTGACAGTAAATATGAAATAAAGGAAAAACTGGGGAAGGGATTATTCTGGGTCATAGAAATAAATCTGATGACACCCTTCTTAATCAAAGAAATAGAATTACCACCAGATGGTGATGTAAGTGAAATACTTTCTGTTTTAGAGGAGCTGCGGAAGGTAAACCACAGACTGTTTCCAAAAATAGTAGAGATTATCAAAGAGGAAACTTCTGTTCTGGTAGTTATGGAGAATGTATCTGGCTGCTGTGCTGCAGAACTTGGGAAGGAAAAGCGGAGACCAGAAATGGTAATCAACCATACCTTGGAATTATGTGAGGGACTTAAGTATTTTTCTTCACTTCCAATCTGTGAAAAAATAAGCTGGGGATTAAGCAGCAAAGATGTATTTATAGATGGAAGCAGGGTATGTCTTCAAAATTTTTCTATTGTACAGAAGAAAAATCTCCAGAAGGAACAGGAAGCTGTAATTCTCTATGTAAAAGAGATGCTGGCAGAATCCCTGAAAAAAATGAAAAAGCTGAATCAAAGTATAGAAGGATATCTGCAGGGAGAAAACAGTTATTCTGATTATAGTGAAATAGCCGAAGAACTGGAACGGCAGCTTATGGATTACAATAAAACCAAGAAACGAAATAAGCTGTTGGTCAAAACAGGAGTGGCGGCTGTCATAGTGTTATCTTTTGGAATTGGAGCGTGGAAAGGCATTTCTATTGTAAAATCAGGAGATGATACACAAGCTGCATCTGCATCCTCTGCATCCACAGACATAAATATAAATTCAACCAAAGAACCAGAGAAAACAAAGGCTGATTCAGATTCAAAGAAAGTAGAAAAAACAGATAATCCCAAACCTCAGGCAACAAAGAAAAGTTCTACTCCAGAACCTACCAATACCCCAGAAAGGCAGGAAAACACAGCAAAAAGTACACCAGATATAGAAAATACAGAATCAATAGCAGTAAGAACCAAAACACCAGCAGTCCAGCCCAAGCAGCCCTCCCAGCAATCCAGTTCCAGTCAAAGCCAAAGAAAGGAAACTGTGAAAAAAAGGTTACCAGCAACAAAGAAACCAGAGAAAAAAGCAGATAAGCCACAAAAACAGAATACCTTAGAAATCAATATAGAGGAAGAAAGCAATATGGAAATACAAGTCAAGGAATGATATGGGTTATCGTAACAGCCGTAATGTGGAGCTTGTGGGTAACTGCCTGGATTATGGAATTGTGGGTAAGGATGTGTGTAAGTTGTGGGCTTCCTGAAAGGATGTCCATAACTTATGCATAGGCTTATCCATAATGAAATGGCAGTTATCCATAAATCCACATACCATAACTAACTTTGAGGTGAGGAAAAGTGCTTAATATAATATTAAACAACAACTTAGAGAAACCACTATATAAACAGATTATGATAGAAATAAAAGAGAGTGTTATTTCAAGAGAAAGGAAAGAGGTATGTATAATGTATGATAGAAGTAAATTAGATGATACTTTATTAAATGATTTAAAAATTAAATCCGAAAACCCATCTATAAAAAACGATGAGTATTTAAAAGCTTTGTTCTCCACATCCATATCGGATATTTTTGAAGAACATATATGTTGTGTTGAATGCAATAAGCAATAAATCCACTTTTATTAATAATAGCGGTTAATAACATTTCGCTGTCTACTACAAGAACAGGTACTCGTTCTTCATCTGGTTTGAATTTTTCATATTCAACAAAACGATGGCGTCCATCAAGTAGAAGCCATTTTCCACTTGGATAATGATACATGATAATTAAAAATTGGGAATCATGTTTTTGCTTATGTACAATCAAGGTTTTAATAGCATCAAACTCTGCCTTTGATTGTTCTATATCATAGCTAAGCAATTCCTTTAATTTCTTAAAAGATATATATTTTTCGTTTTCTTTTCCTGCCAATATCCTAATTATTGGTATACTGTATAGAATATTTATATCTATATTTCTCGGAAAATGGTATATGTGTTTATCATGAGTTTGATCCCTTAAAACTAGAGAATGGTCATAAAGATAATCGCTTGCATGTTCGTCATCCTTTATTTTATTTAAAATTTTCATATAATATTGTATTGCTATTGTTACTACGATCTGGTTTAGTATATTTTTCATAATATCAAAATTTGACTCCTTTTCAGAATAATTATACAATCAAAATGTACAACATTATACTGAAATAGTACTAACAAATTTGGCGACCTTTTTAGTCATTCAGTAACATTTATGATTGCACTGCTTGCCTACATAGACAAGCGGAAATAAAAAATACCTACCCTGTTACTTTGCCGAGCAAAGGGTAGGCATAATCCAAACATGAGGCTAACCACTTTGTGGACGGTTGCTTCTTTAAGTAAAATATAGCACTTTTTTTGTAGATTGTAAAGCATTATACATTAGATATAGTGTTTTATTGTAGTCATAAGTTATAATATATGGTACTGTATCATTAGGAATGAAAATTTAAGAAAAAAACATAGTCAAAATTTATAGTCAAAATAGAGTATGAGGTGAAGTATGATTTATGGATATGCCAGAGTTAGTACAAAAGCACAAACGAATGGAAATTCTTTAGAGGAACAGAAAGAAAGTATATTAAAACGTTATCCAGAAGCTAAAATATTAGAGGAGAGTGGGAGTGGAGCCAAGAGAAGACCAATATTTGAATCGCTTGTATCTACAGTGGAAACAGGGGATGTTATAGTAATAACAAAACTAGATCGTTTCTGCAGAACAGTAAAAGAGGGATTAAACTACATTGACATATTGATGAACAAAGGCTGTAACATTCATATCCTGAATATGGGATTAATTGAGGACACACCGATGGGAAGGCTCATTGTTACAAATTTATTGGCATTTGCTGAATTTGAAAGGGCAATGATTATTGAGAGAACCCAAGGTGGAAGAGAAATAGCCAGAACAAATCCTAATTATAAAGAAGGACGTCCTCACAAGTTTTCAAAGGAAAAAATCAATCTAGCTTTGAAGCTGCTGGAAACACATTCATATTCCCAAGTGGAGAATATGACAGGAATTAGTAAAAGTACTTTGGTACGTGCGAAGAGAAATAATTGAGCAGTAAGCAGACAACATAAGAAAGCATAAAGAAATATTTATAAGTAACGTATAGGTAACACAATACACATTAAATATTGTATTTATTAGGGTTAAAGTTCTGTAAATGTTAACAAAGAGTAACCTATTCTTCTGTTAAATTAGGATTAGGATGTTGAAATGCTTGTCGAACTGTGATAGAATTCAAATTATGGAAAAGTACCCATGACAGGGTGGTAGCCTCCCGAACCAATAAAACCGGTTCGCCGGAATACATAGGAAGGGAGGTGGTGCAAATGACAGCTGCAGATATTATAATGATATTTATAGGGATAATCGGTTTACTGATCGCCTTTGGTAGTTTTGTTGTTGCATTGCTTACCTTTCTCGATAAGAGAAATAAGCGAAAATAAAAAAGCCCACCCCGTCTGCAAACGGAATGGGCACCTCTCACTGAGAGGTAAATAACCTTCTGGGAGCATCCACTTTGGAGTGGGTGCTTTTCTTATATTTAATATATCATAAATTGCTAAGGATTTCAAGAACCTAAAAAAGAATAGCACCCAACGTCCGAAGGATGCTATTCAAAAATAAAAATTTGTGAAAAAGGTAATCAGAAATCCCTTTGAAACCGTTTCTCTTTTATTATTATATATTATCATATAATATCATTTTTGCTTTTGCTATAACATTGATTGGAAAAATAATTTTTTGGAGTTTCTACTATTTTTTATAACATAGAATTAGAG
>JAAVZU010000082.1 GCA_022791815.1 Lachnospiraceae bacterium | reverse complement strand
TGCAATGGGACAGAGTATTACAGGCAGAGCTTTGAAAAATGGATTATTGCATATGGATGTTATTAATATCCGAGATTTTTCAGGTAATAAGTATAATAAAGTAGATGATTATCCTTATGGTGGTGGTGCTGGTATGGTTATGCAGCCTGAACCAGTGTTTCGTGCATACGAACAAGTAAAAGAAAACATTATTAAACAGGGAAGGACTGAGAGTCCCAAAGTTGTCTATATGACACCCCAAGGAAAGGTTTTTAGCCAAAAGATTGCAGAGAAGCTTTCAAAAGAAGAAGATTTGGTAATTCTTTGCGGCCACTATGAAGGAATTGACGAAAGGGTTCTGGAAGAAATTGTAGATGAGAATATTTCTATAGGAGATTATGTTTTAACTGGTGGGGAATTGCCAGCACTTGTGGTAATGGATTCTATTGCAAGGCTGCTTCCAGATGTACTGCATAATCAGGAATCTGCCCAGACAGAGAGTTTTTCGGAGAATTTGTTGGAGTATCCACAATATACTCGGCCAGATGAATGGCATGGAAAGAAGGTTCCAGAAGTATTATTATCTGGTCATCATGCAAATATTGAATCGTGGAGATATCAACAATCATTAGAACGGACAAGGGAAAGGCGGCCAGATCTACTTTCTAAGGACTCGTGATTAAAAAAAAGCTTGCAATTTGCATAAAAATATGTTAAAGTTTGAATGTTGTGAAAAAAGATGGTCCGCTGTTACCATAAGAGTAATAAGAACATCCAAATATTAAAGGAGGAAACACAATGCATAATATTATTAAAAACATTGAGGATGCTCAATTAAAGCAGAATGTGGATGAGTTTAGTGTAGGTGATACAGTAAGAGTTCACGCAAAAGTAAAAGAAGGAAACCGTGAGAGAATCCAGGTATTTGAAGGAACTGTGTTAAAGAGACAGAACGGTGGAATTAAAGAAACCTTTACTGTAAGAAAGAATTCTAACGGAATTGGCGTAGAAAAGACTTGGCCAGTACATTCTCCAATCGTAGAGAAGATTGAAGTGGTAAGACGTGGTAAAGTTAGAAGAGCAAAATTATTCTACTTACGTGGTAGAGTTGGTAAAGCTGCTAAAGTAAAAGAATTAGTGAAATAATTCAAGATAAATAAAGAATCATCTGATACTATATAGTGGTTTACTGCTGAATTATTAAAAGAACCCTTTTTGTCTATGGCTAAAGGGTTCTTTTTGGGTTTACAAAAAGTCTGTCTTGAAGTAAAATAAAAGAGCAGGCTGATATTTTGACTAATAAAGAGTAAAGAAGGATTAAAATGGAATTTGGATATAAAGAGGAAAGCAAAGGTCTATTTGCTGTAATAATCAGGGAATGGCCAATATTGTTAATTGAAGTTATTGTAGCAATTGTTTTAGGATATCTTATCACAAGTCATGGTTTAGAGAAGACAGAAATTTCTGGAAATTCTATGAGTCCAATATTACAAGATGGGGATAACATATTGGTAAATAAGATGTCATACAAACTTTTTTCCCCGAGTAGAAATGATGTGATTGTATTTCGGCAGGAGGGACAGGAACATAATTTTTATAGCGTAAAAAGAGTAGTAGGACTTCCAGGTGAAACTGTTCAAATAATGGATGGAATATTATATATTAATGATAAGCCTTTTGAAGAGACTAATAAGGTGGATAAAATGATTACAGCAGGGGTGGCAGAAGAAAAAATCACCTTAGAAAAAGGTGAATATTTTGTACTTGGTGATAATCGGAACCAGAGTGAGGACAGCCGGTATTCTAGTGTTGGGATGATTACAAAAAAACAAATTGTTGGTAAAGCCTGGATTCGGTTAAAGCCGTCTTTTGATTTTATAAGCTGGTTAAAATATCAAGGTGAAGAAGAAAAGGAAGAGGTGTAAACAAAAGATGCATTTTCAATGGTACCCAGGACATATGACAAAAGCAAAAAGAATGATGCAGGAAAACATCAAATTGATTGATGTAGTGATTGAGTTAGTAGATGCTAGAATACCAGTGAGCAGCAAGAATCCAGATATTGATGAACTGGCAAAGAATAAGTCTAGAATTATCCTGTTAAATAAAAGTGATTTGGCACATAAAGGACATACAGATGAGTGGAAACAATATTTTGAAAAAAATGGATATTTTGTGGCAACTATCAATGCGAAAAATGGTAATGGTGTGAAATCTGTACAGAACATTGTTATGGATGCGTGTAAGGAGAAAATTGAGCGTGATAGAAAACGAGGAATTATCAATCGTCCTATTCGTGCAATGATAGTGGGTATACCAAATGTTGGGAAGTCAACATTTATTAACAGTTTCGCAGGAAAAGCATGTACAAAAACAGGAAATAAGCCAGGAGTTACAAAAGGAAAACAATGGATTAAACTAAATAAACATGTGGAATTATTAGATACACCAGGAATTTTGTGGCCCAAATTTGAAGATCAGGCAGTTGGACTTCGTTTGGCATATATAGGATCTATCAAAGATGAAATATTAAATACAACAGATTTAGCTATTGAGTTAATTCGTTTTCTTACAGAGTTTTATAAAGGGATTCTGATGGAACGTTACAAATGTCAAGAACAAGAAGATGCGGTTGCAATTTTAGAACATATTGCGGATATACGTTCTTGTAGAAAACCTGGAGATGAATTAGATTTAGATAAAGCAGCAGGGATTCTCATGGAAGATTTCCGAAGTGGACGATTAGGGAAGATAACACTGGAATTTCCAGAAGAATAGAGGAAGGATAACAAGAGGAGATGTGATCAGGATGAACAAGGAAGAAGAAATTGAGGATAGTTTACGTTTTTGTAAGGAAATGCAGCTCTATTATAAGTCCGGTTTATTTGATAATCCCAAGAATGTTTTTGAATGGGAGAAGTATATCCCTCTTGCCCGTGAAGAAGTCAAAAAAAATTGTCAAGAAAAAAATGTATATCAAGATAAACGGTTAGAAGAAGTGATACAATATACTACCAGATTAGTAGAAACTGAAAAACAGAAAGAAACAGATTTTGTTAAGGATAATGATTTTTCTATTGGAGTTTCTGGGGATGGAACTATAGTTTTAGAACCAACAGAACAAACGGATTTACATGAGGAGGAAAAAACAGAGAGAAGTTTTTTAGGGATTGTTCTCTGTCGTTTTGTAGAGGTGGTAGTATGTATTATTCTTGCCTTTTGTATTTCTGCTGGTTTTAATAAGTTTGTGGGTACCCATACTATGGTAGAAGGCTCTTCAATGGAAGGGACATTACATAATGGGGATTATCTGTTAGTGGATAAATTGTCTTACAATCTTGGGAAACCAAAACGCTTTGATATTATAATTTTTCCATACAGTGAGGAAATTTATTATATTAAACGAATAATTGGGATGCCAGGAGAGAAAATACGGATTGCGGATGGTAAGATTTATATTAATGGAGAAGAATTAGTGGAATCTTATGGGACAGAGCCGATGTTGGACGGAGGCGTGGCAACAGAAGAATTTAGCTTGGGAGAAAAAGAATATTTTGTTTTAGGGGATAATCGCAATCATAGTACAGACAGCCGTTCGGAAAATGTTGGAACAATAAAAGAGGAAAACATTATAGGGAAAGCTTTTTTCCGCTTTTATCCTTTTGGTAATTTAGGAAAGATAGAGTAATAAATAAGTAATAGTTTAGGCAGGTCTGTGCATTTACTGCACTGACCATAAGAACACATAGGACAGGAGCAGATGATGACAGAAAAGATAGCAGAGATTAAAAAAAAATTTGAAGCTGTTTCAATAGAGGAAAGAACATCTTTGATAGAAAAGTATCAGCAAGATTCCAGGCAGGGTGTGCAGAAGCTGGTAGAAAAGTACCAAAAAGAGCAAATGGCATTAAAAGCAGAGTTTGCAAGAACTGAATCAATGAAAGAATTTGAATACAAATATAAAGAATATGAATATATTTGTGGAATTGACGAGGTAGGAAGAGGTCCTCTGGCAGGTCCAGTTGTGGCAGGCGCTGTTATTTTACCAAAAGATGAGACGATTCTTTATCTTAATGATTCTAAGCAGCTTAGTGAAAAGAAAAGAGAAGAACTGTATGATATAATTATGGATAAAGCAGTTGCTGTGGGACTTGGAGTGGTATCTCCTGGAGATATTGATAGAATGAATATTTTGCAGGCAACTTATGAAGCTATGCGGATTGCTATTGGAAAACTGGATGTGAAACCAGATTTGTTACTAAATGATGCAGTGACAATTCCTAGAGTAGATATAAAGCAAATAGGGATTATAAAGGGAGATGCTAGAAGTGTTTCTATTGCTGCTGCAAGTATTGTGGCTAAGGTTACAAGGGATCGCATGATGGTAGAATACGATAGAATATATCCAGAATATAAATTTGCAAATAATAAAGGGTATGGTGCTAAGGTGCATATTGAAGCACTGAAGAAAATTGGACCTTCACCAATTCATAGAACAAGTTTTTTGAAAAATATACTATGAAAGTGTTATCGATAAGCATATAATTTGGTTTGTGCTTGCACAAAGTGCGGAATAACCGACACTTTCATGCATGGTGGCGTTTGTGGTGATAGTTCATCATACAAATACAGTTAGTGATTGTGGGAACATAAAGGAGGGGCATATATGACAGAAGAAGAGAGGAAAAGATTAGAAGCTATTGCTTTGTCTTATCAGGCAGGTGAAGAGGCTCCAAAGGTTATAGCCACAGGGAAAGGCTATGTGGCTGAGAAGATATTAGAAAGAGCAAAGGAGTCTAACATCCCAATACACAAAGATGAAAAGGTTGCAGATGCATTAGCAGATTTGGAACTGGGTGAGTATATACCAAAGGAATTATATGAAGTAGTGGCAGAAATTTTGGTTTTCGTTGGAAATATGGATAAAATAAAAGCAACCATTGATAAGAAAAGATAGGTAACTGTTTATAATTCTGGACAGTTACAAGATAAGAAAGTATGGTAGAATAATGGGAAGGGTAAATAAACGCCAGCTGGGCTTGGAATATGAGGAATGTGCAGCAGAATATCTGAAAGCAAAAGGGTATCAAATCCTTGCTAGAAATTATCAAAACCAATATGGAGAGATTGATATTATCGCAAAAGACAATAAAGATGAAATTGTATATTGCGAAATAAAATTTCGGAGAAATAACCAATATGGTGACCCAGTTGAAGCGGTAGATATACGAAAGCAAAGAAGAATTTGTAAAACAGCATTATATCATTATGCCAGATATGGATATATGGGGAAACAATCCTGTAGATTTGATGTAATAGGGATATATGGAGATGGCTCTATCAAACATATTGAATATGCTTTTGAATATCAAGGGAATTAGTTTCTGACTATTAGTAGGAAAGATAAGGATGTTTATTGTTTTTCATAAAGTATATAATAATAAATCGTGATGGAGAATTATTTAGTTTTTGACGAAAGAGAACTTTTATGGGCAGATTTGTTACTGCGGATACTATAAGTGTGGACAGAACAAGATAAAGATTGGAGGGAAGAATGATAGAAGAAATGAAATGGTGTGAAAATAACAAAATAATTTGTATGCCATATAATAGCCATGAAGAAGAAAAAGCAATATTGAAAAGAAAAGGGGAAGTATCCTATCTGGAATTTCCGGCTCTATCTAATATCCCATTCTTAACACATGGTTTTTCTACTAGAGAAGGCGGAGTGAGTGAAGGTTATCTTGGAACTATGAATTTGAGTTATAGCAGAGGAGATAATCCGGAAAATGTTGATGAAAATTTTAGAAGAATTTGTGATACGTTGGGGATAAATGTTGGGGATTTGGTATTATCAGATCAGGTGCATGATATAGTTGTAAAACGAGTAGGGAAAAAAGAATGTCAAGGAAAAAAGTTAAGAGGGAAAAAACTGACAGGCATTGATGGGTTAATTACAAATGAACAAAAAGTTGTATTATGCACTTCTTATGCAGATTGTGTGCCGTTATACTTTGTGGATAAAGAGCATAAAGCGATTGGTCATAGTCATTCGGGATGGAGAGGAACCGTAGGGAAGATAGGTGCTGTAACAGTAAGAAAGATGAAAGAAGAATTTGATACGAAACCAGAAGAATTAGTAGCTGTAATTGGACCTTCTATTTGCCAGTCTTGTTATGAAGTGAGTCGGGATGTTGCAGATGCATTTTTAAATTTTGTGGATGCAGAAACTATTGCGGAAGTACAGAATATGGAGAAAGAGAAAATTGAATCATTAATTTTGGCAGTATGTGTTCCTACTGGGGAAAAGAAATATCATTTAGATTTATGGCTTGCAAATAAATTAATTTTAATGGAGGCTGGAGTACGAGAACAAAATATCAGTGTTTCTTGTGTTTGTACTTGCTGTAATAGTGAATTGTTATATTCTCATCGTGCTAGTCATGGAAAAAGAGGAAATTTGGCAGGATTTTTAGCCATCAATTAGACAAAATTGAGAAAATGTGGTATACTATGTGTTAGTATGCCATTTTCTTATTTAGTGGAGAGTTCTTTGGGTTGATAAGAGTCAATAGAGGGATTATTTAATATATAAGTATTTGTCATGCAAGTTATAGAAATGCTTAATATATCCTTTTTATTTACGTTCTATGTACTTAAAGCTGTGAATTATTTGGGATATATTCAGATGTTTTTGAATAATAAAGGAAAGGATAAGGATATGAAGAAAAAAATTGCAGTATTAGGACTAGCTGTTGGACTTGTATTTTGTGGAACAGCATGTGGTACAAAGAATGTGGAAGTTGGAGAGTATAAAGGATTAGATGTAGAATATACTTGTACTCAGACAGAAGTGAAAGAAGAACATATTTATACACAGTTTTGGAATGATTTATCCAAATATGCAGAAGAAGTCAAAGATAAGAAGTACAAGGCTAAGAAATGGGATAAAGTTGATATTGACTATAAAGGATTAAAAGATGGAGAGGCTTTTGATAATGGTTCTGGCGAGGGATATGAACTGATTCTTGGCTCAGGTACTTTTATTGAGGGATTTGAAGATGGTTTGGTTGGATGCAAGATTGGAGAAAAAAAGAATTTAGATCTTACATTTCCAGAAATATATCAAAATAATCCAGATTTGGCAGGAAAAGATGTAGTATTTGAAACAAAAGTTAATAAGATATATACCTTACCAGAGCTTACAGATGAATTTGTAAAAAAGAACTTGGAAGGATATAATAGTGTAGAAGAATATAAAGCGGGTGTGAAGAAAAACTTAGAGGAGAGCTTGTCGGAATATATTCAGACACAAAAGGAAGATGCTGCATGGAAATTGGTTGTGGCTGATGCAAAGGTGAATTCATATCCTAACAAAGAACTTAAAAAAGTAGTTGAAGATGTAAAGGAATATAGAGAGTATAATTATCAGTATTATTATGGTGTGACAGTGGAACAGTATTTACAGCAGACAGGAGAATCTAAGGAAGATTATGATAAATCTGTGGAAGAAGAGGCAAAAGAAGTTCTAGCAAATAGAATGATAATGGAAAGTATTGCAAAAAAAGAAAATATAACTGTAAGTGAGGAAGATTTTGAAGCAAAAGTAGATGAATATATGGAAATATCTGGTTCTAAAACAAAGGAAGAATTGTTTGAAAAAGCACCAGAAGAGGAGATTCGTAATGAATTGCTTGCAGATAGGGTAAAAGCTTTTGTGGTAGATAACTGCAATATGAAATTAGTAGAAAAATAAACCGAAATTACTTATGTTAATACATGAATAATTTCGGATAAACCTTAAAAACAAAGGTACATGAAAGAATATCATGCGTTCAAAAGAAGGAGAGAAGAACATGTATAAGAGTTTTACAATGGAACTAGCAGGAAGAAAATTAACTGTTGATATAGGAAGGGTAGCTAAGCAGGCAAATGGTGCAGCATTTTTGCACTATGGTGACACTACTGTATTGTCTACTGCAACTGCTTCTGAAAAACCTAGAGAAGGGATTGATTTTTTTCCTCTTAGTGTTGAATATGAAGAAAAGATGTATGCGGTAGGTAAGATACCAGGAGGTTATAATAAGAGAGAAGGTAAGGCGTCGGAGAACGCAGTACTCACTTCACGTGTAATTGATAGACCTATGAGACCATTATTTCCAAAAGATTATCGCAATGATGTGACTTTGAATAACTTGGTAATGTCTGTGGATCCAGAATGTAGTCCAGAGTTGACTGCAATGCTTGGATCGGCAATTGCTACTGCGGTTTCAGATATTCCGTTTGATGGTCCTTGTGCAACAACTCAGGTTGGAATAATAGATGGAGAATTTATTGTTAATCCGAACCAGACCCAGATGAAAGAATCGGATCTTAAACTTACTGTGGCTTCAACAAAAGAAAAGGTTATTATGATTGAAGCTGGTGCCAATGAGATTCCAGAAGATAGAATGATTGAAGCTATTTATAAGGCTCATGAAGTGAATCAAGAAGTAATAGCTTTTATTGAACAGATAGTAGCAGAGTGTGGCAAACCAAAACATACCTATACAAGTTGTGCAATACCTGAAGAGCTGTTTGTGGCAATTAAAGAAATCGTACCACCTGCTGAGATGGAAAAAGCGGTCTTTACTGATGAAAAACAGGTTAGGGAAGAAAATATCCGTCAAATAAAAGAAAAACTGGAAGAAGCTTTTGCAGACAATGAAGAATGGCTGGAAGTTCTTTCGGAGGCGGTATATCAATATCAGAAGAAGACTGTTCGTAAGATGATTCTGGTAGATAAGAAGAGACCAGACGGAAGAGAAATGACACAGATTCGTCCTCTTGCAGCAGAAATAGATCTGATTCCGCGAGTACATGGTTCGGCTATGTTTACCCGCGGACAAACACAGATTTGTAATGTGACTACATTAGCACCTTTATCAGAAAGTCAAAGATTAGATGGATTAGACGAATTGGAGACTGGAAAACGTTATATGCATCATTATAATTTCCCTTCTTATTCAGTGGGTGAAACGAAACCATCAAGAGGACCAGGACGTCGGGAAATTGGACATGGTGCTTTGGCAGAAAGAGCATTGATTCCGGTATTGCCAAGCGAAGAAGAATTTCCTTATGCAATTCGTAGTGTATCAGAGACCTTTGAGTCAAATGGTTCTACATCAATGGCATCCACTTGTGCTTCCTGTATGTCTCTTATGGCAGCAGGTGTACCAATTCGTAAAATGGTAGCTGGTATTTCTTGTGGACTGGTAACAGGAGAAACGGATGATGATTATGTATTGCTTACAGATATTCAAGGACTGGAAGATTTCTTTGGGGATATGGATTTTAAAGTAACTGGTACCAAAGATGGTATTACTGCAATCCAGATGGATATTAAGATTCATGGTTTGACCAGACCGATTGTAGAAGGTGCAATTAAACGTTGTAGGGAAGCAAGAATGTATATTATGGAATCAACCATGATACCTGCTATTGCGGAACCTCGCAGGGAAGTGGGAGAGTTTGCGCCTAAGATTGTGCAGATTCAAATTGATCCAGTTAAAATTGGTGATGTAGTAGGACAACGTGGTAAGACTATCAATGCTATTATTGAGCAGACTGGTGTTAAGATTGATATTACAGACGAGGGAGCAGTATCTATATGTGGTGCAGATACAGAACTTATGGCAAAAGCTGTAAAGATGATTGAAATTATTACTTCTGATTTTGAAGAAGGACAGATTTTAGAGGGTGAAGTAGTAAGCATCCGCGAATTTGGTGCTTTTGTAGAATTTGCCCCAGGAAAAGAAGGATTGGTTCATATTTCAAAGATTTCTAAAGAAAGAATCAATCATGTAGAAGATGTATTGACACTGGGCGATCATGTCAAAGTGGTTTGTCTTGGAAAAGATAAAATGGGACGTGTGAGCTTTAGTATAAAAGATGTAGAGTAAGAGGTTTAAAATTCAAAAGAAGGAGAGTCGTGCGGATATGAAGAGATCAATGAAGAAAAAGATGAGAAAAGCACTTGGTGTATCTATGGCAGTAGCAATGACTATGACAAGTATGCCAGAAGGAAAATTATATGACTGGAGAAATTTGCGTGTACAAGCTGCAGATACTACAAAGACAATTGATGCGTCTGCAGTGGTACAGCAGATAGAGTCTGTGGCAAGTAACCGTCCAGGAATTCCTGATGGGATTTTATTGAATGAATTAAAGAAATTGGTAAATACAAAATTAGGAAGAGCCGCTGATCATGAGATTACCTTCTCGGAACTTATGGCTTATGATGGAGAGATAGATTTATCTGCGATTGGAGGTCAGATTACATCGATAAGTGGACTGGGATATGCAAGGAAAGCAAAAAAGATTATTTTAACCAATGTTCCAGTAAAGGTAATTGATGATTTTGAGTTCGATGGCTGTACTGGATTGCAGGAGATTGTGCTTCCTGCTAATCTGGAAAGTATTGGAAAGGCATCTTTCCGAAATTGTAACAGTCTGGAAACTATCATATTACCAGAGACGATGAAAACAATTGGGGAATCTGCCTTTGATGCATGTACCAAACTTGCAAAGATTAATTTGCCGAATACTATTGAGAAATTGGATAAAGGTGCGTTTGGTGCATGTAAAATATTGGAAGAAATTACAATTACCAATCCTAAGATAGTATTAGGTGCTTCAGTGTTTGAAAGTTGTGAGAACTTAAAGACTGTTAATCTGCCAGAAGGAATTACAGAAATTCCTGCATCCTTTTTGGCACAGACTGGTATTACATCTATAAAAGTACCTTCCACTGTTAAAATTATTAAACAGAGTGCTTTCAATCTTACTCTGAATTTAAAAGAGATTGATTTAACAGGATGTAATGGACTTACTACTATAGAAAGCAGTGCCTTTGCTCAGAGTGGCATTGAAACTATAAAGCTTCCAAATAGTTTGACCACTATCAAAAGTAACTGTTTTGATACTTGTGTAGGCTTAAAAGAGATTACAATTCCAGATTCTGTGCAGGGAAAAGGTGACGGAACTGGAACTGGTATAGAGACATTAGCATTTTGGAGATGCTATAACTTAAAGAAAATAAGCTTGCCAGCAGGAATATCGGCTTTGCAGAAAGAATTATTTAATGATTGTTGGAATTTGCAGGAAGTAGAGATAAGAAACAGTGCCACTAGTGTGCTAGAAAGTATTGAGGCAGAGGCGTTTGTAGGATGTAACAGTCTTTCGGACACAAACTTTCTGAGAGATCTTCCTAATTTAAAACGAATTGAAGATGGAGCTTTTTCGTATCGGAAGTATAAATCGAATGAGGATAACCTTAAATTTGCGGTTATTACTGGAATTCCTTGCAAATTAGATAATGATATCTTTAATGAGGAGCAGTATTCTTTAGGACTACATTCCATTACTCTTCCAAATTCTGTTACTTATTTGGGGAAAGAAGTTTTTGAGGCACAACCAAATGTGGAAGAGGTAACCCTTGGTAGTGGATTAAAGACAATTCCAGAAAATACTTTTAAAGGATTTAGTTATTTGAAGAAACTTATTCTTCCGTCTGAGTTAAAAACTATTGGAAATTCTGCTTTTAATGGATGTTGCAGATTAGAGGACTTTACTTTTCCAAATACATTAGAGACTATTGGAAATGAGGCGTTTTCTAATTGCGGTGCGGTAAAGACAACACAAAAATTGTATTATAATGTTAGTTACGTTGCTAATGATGGGATATACGATACCAGACCAGCGGGCAGTACATCGGTAAAAGAATGTTTGGTATATCAGACTGATAATTCAGGAAATCAAGAAATAGTTGTAAAATATTTTGAAACAAGTAAGTGTATAACAGAGAATGCATACAAGAAAGTAGATAATCCTGAGGGATATACGAAATTTGTGATTGTTGCAGAAAAAAAATATGTGAAAGAGAATGAGATTTTTACAGATAAAACCAGTTCTTCTAATTCATACACAAATTATACATATGATACAGAGATGAAGAGAATTGTAAACAGCAGAACTCTTTATACAGATAAAAAGAATGATGTTTTTGCAGAAGCAAATTCTGTTTATACACCAATTGAGGGATATACAGGTTTTTACGTTCGTGGTTCTGGTACTCAAATTCAGGAATATGTAAATACAGGAATCACTAATTTGAACTTACCAAATAGCGTAAAAACTATAGGAAAAAGTGCATTTTATAATTGTTATAATTTACAGAATATAACAATTTCTGATCAAGTAATTGAGATTCCGGAATCGGCTTTTGCTTTGGATAAAGGTGATTTGTTAAGAAACAATAACTGGATCGATAAAGATTATGAAAGTGGTGCTTATTTGTTTTACAGAACAGTAACTCTGCCAAAAGAACTGGAAGTGATAGGAGACAAAGCTTTTGAAAATAATACTAATTTGAAAAATATAACTTCTGGTTTGCCACAAACACTTCTAACAATTGGCAAGAGTTCTTTTAAATGTTGTTGTAGTCTGGAAAGTATAGTAATTCCTTCTAAGGTAAAATCCATTGGCGAATATGGATTTTGGGGCTGTTCGGAATACGCTAAGTCAAAATTACCAGGAACGGGTAAATTTGATGAGTATAATATGGCAGAAAAATATGGTCTTCAGGAGATTGATTTGACTCAGGCTTCCTCTTTAGAATCTATAGGAGCTAGAGCTTTTGGATTGACAGCTATTCGTCAGTGTACACTTCCTGAAAAAGTAACAGAAGTTCAGCAAGGATTATTTGAATATTGTGAGTTTTTAAATAAGGTGATTTGCTCTAATGATACTAATGCTATTCAAAATGATGTGTTCCGCGATTGTGTAAATTTAGTTTCTATTACAATTCCTGCAAAGGCTACTGTAAGCTATTATGCATTTAGAGGTAATGATATAGGTATGTTTAATTTTTCTGTTACTGATCCAGAGCCATACAGTATCTCTATAGGAGAGAACGAGGTTTTACCAATTAATACTTTTTTGAATGATTATTTAAGAAGTAAACCTGAAATTAAAGAGAAAAACGGAGAAACTGGTTTTCTGGAAGGTGTAGAAGGAAAAATAGAAAAAATTAATAATTGGAATGTTCATAAAGTTGGCGTAAAAGGCTTAAAAGAAGGAATAACTACAGTAAGTATTGTTGGAACGAACAACTATTTGTTATATGGTACTACTGTTATTACAAAAGCACCAGAAATTAATATTACTTTAAATATAACCAAGAAAAAATGTACAGATATTATAGATGAACAAAGTTCTGCTGTTATTAGTATGGAAAATACTCAAGAGGAAGTTTCCTTAAATCCTCAGGTATTGCCAGCGGATTGTTCTGAAACAAATGTTTGGTCAAGCAGTAATGAGAATATTGTAAGTATTCTTCCAAAGACTTATATACAAAACGGGGTAGAAGTGGTAAGTTCTTCTGCAGTATTATATCCTAGAGGATTAGGAACTAGTAAAGTTACCTTGAAGACTGGATCTGTAAAGAAAGATTATCAGGTTCATGTGGTAGTTCCAGCGACAGGAATTACTTTGGATAAACAGGAAATATCAGCTAAGGAAGGTTCCAAGGAACGTATTAAACTTAATGCAAATATGACATACGATGCAAGTAAGTACAGCGTAACAGATTGGGAAAATTTCAAAGATGTATTGGAATATCAAAGTGGAGATGAAAAGATTGTAAAAGTATCTGCAGAAGGTGTAGTGACTCCGGTTGGAGTGGGAACTACCCAGATTACTGTAACAGCACTTGGTAGCGGAAAGACGGCAGTATGTAATGTGAGAGTATTGCCAGATGAAACGCTAGTATACTTTACGGATGCTGCAGGAACAGCATGGGATACTACAAAGAGTTTGGAAGTGCAGGCAAAAGAGCCGATTATTTTGAATATTGGTACAGAACCAGTGAATTCTATTGCGGAACTGACTTGGGAATTCTCGGATAAAAATATGTTTACTTATGTGAAGAATACGACGAAGTATGTGGAGACAGAGGATAAGGGGCAACAGGAAAAAGTAGTTTCTATGGAATTTACTGGGGATAAGATTGGAACAGGAACTATAACCATATATCCAAAGAATTGCAAGAATAAAGAAGCGGTTTCGGCTAAAGTAAATGTTCAAATCTGTGCAGATGTAAAGGAGGCAGCATTTGCAACAGTTAGTGAAATGCAAGTAGGAACAGAGCAGACTGTATTTGGTTATATTGTAACAGGAGCAGGGAAAGCAGAAAAAGTAGCAGATATTCAGAAGATAACCACAGATTCTGTATCTTTTATTTCCTCAAATTCCAGTATTGCATCTGTAGATTCTAAGACAGGTGTAGTAAAGGCGGTTGGAGAAGGAAAAGTAACAATTTCCATGCAGATTGTAAATCCAAAAGATAGTAGTAAAAATATGGTGAAGAATCTGGAACTGAATATTGTAAGACCACAGGCAACAGATATGATTGTAACAGAGAAGAATGGCAAGAATGTAGTTTCTGTAGGGGGGACTTTGCAGCTTGTAACATCCCTGATACCGAATACAGCAAAGGATACAATTACTTTTGTATCTGAAAATCCAACTGTGGCAAGTGTAGATGCAAATGGCAAGATTACTGGACTTTCAGCAGGAACTGGTAAAATTACCGTGAAGGCTGAAAAGAAAGGTATTACAAAGACATTTGAGTTTACTGTAACTGGTACAGTAGCAACAAATAAACCACAGACCAGTAATCCGCCACAGACAACAAATAAACCACAAACTACAACAAAGCCAAGCAGAATTACAGTTAGCAAGGTAACTGGTGTAAAGGCGGTGAACAAAAAAGGAAAGAAGATAAAAGTAAGTTGGAAAAAACTTGGAAGTGTAAAGGGTTATCGTATTACAGTTGCTTTGAATAAAAAGTTTACTTCAGGTAAAAAGACATTATGGGTGAAAAAAGGAACTATTACATCAAAGATAGTATCCAAGTTGAAAAAGAGTAAAACCTATTATGTAAAAGTAGAAGCTTATAAGTTAAATGGTAAAAAGAAAGTGTTTGGTAAACCAAGTGCTGTGAAAAAAGTAAAAATTAAAAAATAAGAGCAAAAAAGCATACACGATTGATATTGTGTATGCTTTTGTTGTAAGGAAGTTGTGTAAAAGGGGGTATATAAAAAGCTAAAGAAATTGCAAGTTTTTACAGGAATATTTTAACAGTAAGATATAAGGTGATAAGAAAAAGTTGTGAAAAAGAAAGAGAAAAAAGAAAAAAGCGGAAAAGAAATTGTGAATAATAACAAAAAAGACTTGCGAACAAGAGAAAAAGCTAGTATAATAAATATAGTGTATTAAAAGCGACCCTTATGGGTAGATAAGATATTATAGGAAGTAAGGCGGTTAACATGCGTATTGGATTGACAGAGCAAAGAGGACGTAAGAAAAAGCGTCTTGGAGATATTCTTTTATCAGAAGGTGTCATTACAGAAGAACAATTAGAAGAAGCATTGACACAACAAAAGACTATGGGCAAGAAGCTTGGAGCAGTATTAGTGGAATTGGATATGACCACAGAAGATGATATTGTGAATGCTTTGCAGCGACAATTATCATTGGATCGTGTGAAGTTATCAGAAATTAAGATTCCAGAGGAAATTCTGAAACTAGTGCGGGAAGATATTCTAAGAAAGAATATGCTTATGCCATTTGCTTTTAGTATAGAAAATATGAATGTACTTCGGGTGGCTATGTCAGATCCACTGGATATTGTGGCGATTGATGACTTGGCAATTCTTACGAATTTTCAAATTGAACCAGTTATTTCTTCGGCAAAAGATATTTCTGCGGCAATTGATCGTTATTATGGTAATACAGAAGCGATGAAGGTGGCAGAAAAGTTTGCGAGAGAAAGAAAAGAACAGAATGCAGAGCGTAAGAAAGAAGAAGAGGAAATTAAAGATGATGTTAGCAATGCTCCGATTGTACAACTTGTAAATAAAATGATTGAGCAAGCTGTTCGTCAAAGAACTAGTGATATACATATAGAGGCTTTGGAAGGCGAAGTTCGCGTGCGTTTTCGAATTGATGGTGTGTTGAAAAGTATGATGCATTATGATATTGAACTATTGCCAGCGATTGTTGCACGCTTGAAAATTATTGGTGGTATGGATATTTCGGAAAAGAGAAAACCGCAGGATGGTCGTATTACCAGTATTGTAGATGGGCAGGAGTTTGATATTCGTGTATCAGTTTTGCCTACTGTATATGGAGAAAAGACGGTTATGCGTCTTACTTCAAAGAAAGGTCTTACAAAGGATAAAAAGGATCTAGGATTTGCTCCAGATGAATTAGTACAGTTTGATCATATATTAAGTAATCCTCATGGTATTATATTGGTAACAGGACCAACAGGTAGTGGTAAGTCTACTACTTTGTATACTGCTCTTAGTGAGTTAAATACAGATGATGTGAATATTATTACAGTAGAAGATCCTGTGGAAGCGAATGTAGATGGAATTAATCAGGTTCAAGTGAATAATAAGGCGGAGATGACTTTTGCAAATGCACTTCGATCTATTTTACGTCAGGATCCTGATATTATTATGATTGGTGAGATTCGAGATAATGAGACAGCAGAAATTGCGGTGAAAGCCTCGATTACTGGACATTTGGTTGTAAGTACATTGCATACAAATAGTTCGGCGAGTACTATTACCCGTCTGGCAGATATGGGGATTGAGCCTTATCTGATTGCGGATTCTGTAGTGGGTGTTATTGCGCAACGTTTGGTTCGCAGACTTTGTCCGAAATGTAAGCAAAATCGTTTGGCGGATGCAGCAGAAATTGAGATGCTGGGATTGGAACCTGGAACAGATGCGGTGATTTATGAACCACATGGTTGTCATGTATGTAATAATACAGGATATTATGGACGAATTGGTGTTTATGAGATTATGGAGATTAATTCGGAATTGAAAGAAGTAATTGCAAGAAAAGCGAATGCAGATGAAATAAAACAGGCAGCTCTTCGAAATGGTATGAAAACACTTCGTATGTCTGCTACGAAGTATGTATTAAGTGGTATGACTTCTATTGCGGAAATGAAAAGAATCTCCTTTGAAAATTAAGTATAAATTTGTTTTTTTAATAGCAGTTAAGGTTGATTATTATATAGTTAATGATGAATAGAACCCGGAAGGGAAAGAAAGGAAAAGTGTATGGTTACAATACAGGAATTGTTGGCGGAAGCCAGACAAAGAGGCGCATCAGATGTACATATTTCAGTGGGAGTGCCTCCTAAGTTCCGAATTCATGGAATTCTAGAAGATATGATTAGTTGTCCAAGGCTTATGCCAGAAGATACAGAACAGATTATCCAGCCAATGCTGACAAAGCGAACAACAGATACTTTAGTGCAAAAAGGAGAAGTAGACTTTTCGTATTCTTTGCCAGAATTAGGTCGTTTTCGTGTTAATATTTTTAAACAGCGTGGTACGTATGCATGTGTACTCCGCTTGATTAATACAGAAATTCCTACGCCAGAGCAGTTAGGACTGCCAACATCCATTTTAGGACTTACAGAGAAGAGAAGAGGGTTAGTACTGGTAACAGGACCAACAGGTAGTGGTAAATCTACCAGCCTCGCCTCTCTTATGAATATTATTAATGAGACTTATGCACATCATTGTATTACATTGGAAGACCCAATAGAGTATGTGCATAATCATAAAAAATCTATTATGAACCAAAGAGAAGTTGGCATGGATACTGGAGGGTTCGGTGATGCACTCCGTGCTGCGCTTCGTGAAGATCCTGATGTAATTTTAGTAGGAGAGATGCGTGACTTAGATACGATTCAGGTTGCACTGACAGCTGCTGAGACTGGACACTTGGTATTTTCTACCTTACATACAATTGGTGCAGCACCAACGATTGACCGTGTTATAGATGTGTTTCCGCCAGAACAGCAGCAACAGACGCGTATCCAGTTGGCATCAGTGTTAGAAGCGGTTATTTCGCAACAGTTGATGCCTACAGTAGGAGGTCGGGGACGTACTGCTGCGTTTGAGGTAATGCTTGCTACACCAGCAATTAAAAATTTAATTCGTGAGGCGAAGACACATCAGATTCCTTCTCATATCCAGACAGGGAAGAAAACGGGTATGATGCTTATGGATGATGCGATTTTTGATTTGTATCTAAAACGTAGAATTGATGCAGAACATGCTTTGTCTTATGCAGTGGACCCAGAAGCTATGGAGAAGAAGATGTTCTAGAAAAAGAAGAGGTGATGATGTGGCAACTTTTGAATATATGGCTGTGGACAAGGGTGGTAAGCAGAAGAAAGGTACAATGGATGCCCAGACTCCAGAGCGTGTAAAAGAGTTTTTGAAAAATGAAGGTCTGATACCAATTTCGGTAAAAGAACAGAGTTTTTTAAATAAAGATATTAGTATTGGAACTAAGAAGATTAAGGCAAGAGATATGAGTATCTTTTGTAAACAATTTGCAAGTATTATGCAAGCTGGTGTTACAATTATTAATGCCTTACAGATGTTATCGGAACAGACAGAGAATAAAACACTTCGTGAGGCTATTAAGAGTGTACAGGTTGATGTGGAAAAGGGAGAAAGTCTGGCAGGTGCTATGCGTAACCAAAAGGAAGTGTTTCCGCCAATCTTGATCCATATGGTGGAAGCGGGAGAAGCTTCTGGTAGTTTGGATATTGCTTTTGAAAGATTGTCAATCCAGTTTGAAAAACAGGCAAAAGTGAATGGTATGGTAAAGCGTTCTCTTGCGTATCCAATCGTAGTAGTTCTTGTGGCAATTGCAGTGGTAGTTGTTATGTTAGTTGTGGTGTTTCCACAGTTTGAAGAAATGTTTGCAAGTCTTGATTCGGAATTGCCAGCAATAACAAAACTGGTACAAAGTATGAGTAGATTTGTGCAAATGTTTTGGTGGCTTCTTGTATTGATTGGTGCAGCAATTGTATTGGGGCTTCGTACATATAGTAAGACAGAAAGTGGACAGATTTTGTTTTCCAAAATTGCCCTGAATGCTCCCATGTTTGGTAACCTTACCATAAAGTCTGCATCTGCTACCTTGGCAAGGACGTTAAGCACTTTATTGGCTGCTGGTATTTCTTTGGTAGATGCAGTGGAAATTGTTTCAAAGGTTATCAGCAATGCCATTGTAAGAAATGCCTTAGAAAGTTCCGTGGAAGAAATTCAGAGAGGTGTACCATTGTCTATACCTTTGGAACAGAGTGAAGTATTTCCTCCTATGGTGTATCACATGACACGAATAGGAGAAGAAACTGGTAATGTGGAAGAAATGCTTGGCAAAATTGCCGATTACTATGAAGAGGAAGTGGAGAATGCAACAGCAGCCTTGACTTCTATGTTGGAACCATTGATTATTATATTACTTGGTGGTTTGGTTATGTTTATCTTATTAGCAATATATTTGCCTATCTTAAGTATGTATAGTGCAATTGAAAATGGTTAATTGTGTACTACTACTAGAGGGGTAGAACACTTTTAATATAAAAGTCTGCTTGACAGACAAATAAAAATAGTT
>JAAVZU010000081.1 GCA_022791815.1 Lachnospiraceae bacterium | reverse complement strand
TATATTAACATTCAATAAATACTATGTCAATATATATTTTCATTACAAATAGTTACATATAATAAATATCAAAAAAATATTATTAGTTAATTACTATTATATAAATAATGATATATAAATAATTCACAGAACTCTTCTGCTACATGAAATAACAACTTTCTTAAAACAAAGAAAAAAAATCCAAAAAAATCAACCAGTAACAAGCCTTCTTTTTTATGAAAACATACAGATGGCACTTAGAATCAAAGAAACACTCCATTAACTTAAAGTATTAAAAGAAACAAAAAAGATGCTACATAACTTTTTAGCTTATGTAACATCTTTTTAGCCGCTCAAGGTTAAAATAATTATCTCATTTTTATTCCTCTCCCTTTGCATTGATATAATTCATCAAGCCGCCAGATTTAATAATATTTTGCATAAATGGTGGAAAAGCCTGCCCTTGGAACTGAGTTCCTTTTGTTTTATTATAAATCATTCCAGAATCAAAATCTACTTCTACATTATCTCCTGCCTCAATTCCTTTAGCAGCTTCCGGACACTCAATAATTGGTAATCCAATATTAATTGCATTACGATAAAAAATCCTTGCAAAAGTCTCTGCAATTACACAACTCACTCCTGCACATTTAATAGCTAATGGTGCATGTTCTCTAGAAGAACCACAACCAAAATTTTTATTTGCTACAATAATATCACCCTTTTGCACTTTCTTTGCAAAATCTTTATCAATATCTTCCATACAATACTTTGCTAATTCATTTCCATCAGATGAATTCAAATATCTTGCTGGAATGATTACATCTGTATCTACATTATCTCCATATTTGAATACTGTACCATTTGCTTTCATTCACTATATCCTCCGTTCTTTATTTTTATGTTCTAAACAATTACAAACCAAGATCACTTGGCTGGCTAAGTTTTCCAGTTATGGCGCTTGCAGCTGCTACAGCAGGACTTGCAAGATAAATCTCTGAATCAATATGTCCCATACGTCCGACAAAATTACGGTTCGTTGTTGAAACTGCTCTCTCTCCAGATGCCAAAATTCCCATGTGTCCGCCAAGACAAGGACCACAAGTCGGAGTACTTACAATGGCTCCCGCATGGATAAAAGTATGTACTAATCCTTCATCCACTGCCTGTAGATAAATCTTCTGGGTTGCAGGTATAACAATACAACGCATTCCTTTTGCTACATGTTTTCCTTCCAATACCTTAGCTGCTGTACGAAGATCTTCAATACGTCCATTCGTACAAGAGCCTATTACTACCTGGTCAATCTTAATATCTCCTGATTCTGTTACTGTCTTTGTATTTTCTGGCAAATGTGGAAATGCTACTGTTGGTTCTAGGGCAGATAAATCAATGGTATAAGTTTCATCATATACAGCATCTTCATCAGCCTCATATTTCGTATAACTCTTAGTAGAATGCTCCTTCATATACTCTTCTGTTAATTCATCTACTGGGAAAATGCCATTCTTTGCACCTGCTTCAATTGCCATATTTGCAATTGTAAAACGGTCATCCATTGACAAATTCTTAATTCCATCCCCTACAAATTCCATAGAACGGTATAATGCACCATCTACACCAATCATTCCAATAATATGCAAAATCACATCTTTTCCACTTACCCATTTTTTAGGTTTACCAGTCAGAACAAATTTAATGGCAGAAGGCACTTTAAACCAAGCCTTACCAGTAATCATTCCTGCTCCCATGTCCGTACTTCCTACACCTGTGGAAAATGCTCCCAATGCACCATAAGTACAAGTGTGTGAATCTGCTCCAATACAAGTCTCTCCTGCTACAATCAATCCTTTTTCTGGAAGAAGTGCATGTTCAATACCCACTTCACCTAACTCAAAATAATTGGTAATGCCTTGTGCATACGCATATTCACGCACACATTTACAATGCTCTGCTGACTTAATATCTTTGTTTGGTGTAAAATGGTCAGGCACTAATGCAATCTTGTCTTTATCAAAAACTGTCTTCTTATTCAGCTTCTCTACTTCGTGAATAGCAACTGGTCCAGTAATATCATTTGCCAATACCAAATCCAAATCTGCCTCAATTAACTGTCCAGCTTCTACTTTTTCTAATCCGGCATGTGCAGCCAAAATCTTCTGTGTCATAGTCATTCCCATAACAAAATTCCTCCTTATGCAATCTGTGGATTACTTCAAATCTGTGAATATTTTAACATAGTTTAGTTTATAAGTAAATTGATAATTCTTACTTTCTTCCAGTAGAACCAAAGCCATTCTCTCCACGTACTGTTTCATCTAACTTTTCAACTTCTACAAATTGTGCAGCCAAAAATGGAGCAATAACCATTTGAGCCACACGTTCACCTGGCTCTACAACTGCATCCTGCTGGCTATGATTATGCAGGGGAACCATAATTTCCCCTCGGTAATCAGCATCCACTACACCCACTTTATTTGCTGGTGCCAATCCTTTTTTTGTAGCAAGCCCACTTCTTGCATAAATAAGTCCAGCAAAACCTTCTGGTATTTCCATAGCAATTCCTGTTTTTACCAAGTATGTCTCCCCAGACTTTATGGTTACGTTTTCTTCCAAACAAGCATACAGATCCGCTCCTGCAGCAAATTTACTGCCATAAGTAGGAAGCACTGCATTTTCTTTTAGTTTCTTAATATTTACTTCTGTATTTTTCATAATATTTCCTTTCTGCAACTTTATCTATTAAGTAATTGCAAAACGCAATCTCTACTTTTAATTTCTGTACAAATTCACATATTATCACAAGAGATATTCGCACCACTTTTAATTATAACAGGAGATTATTGAATAAAGGTTTCACAATTCCCTAACTTATCTAATATATTTCGTTAAATGACAAAAATACCGTTCAGAAGTAAAACACTGAACGGTAAATAGTATAACACTTTTTTTTATAAAAACAAAGTACTATGCAGAAAATGCCCATAAATTCTTAATTTGCCCCATTAATTGGTCAAATTCCCAAGTTTCTTTACTTCTGTAAGTACTGTTAGGGTCATTGACCTTAATCTTTCCATCTTCAACTCCTACCAAAGTAATAAAATGACCCTGTGTGGTAAAATCACCAGCACGAACACTACAAATAATTGGATGTCCTTGTTCCAATTCTTTAAATACTATATCCTTATCTAAGGAAATTTCTCTTCCATTAATTCCATATTCTAAACATCCACTCGTCATAAGACTCCAAGATGTTCCTGTTCCTTCTATATAATAGCCATTTTTTGCAGCAAAATCTGCTACTTGGGCAGGTGTAGCATTTTTATTCCCAGTTAATCCCACAATTACCATAGAAAGACAAGTCGGTGCACACCCTGACATACCAATATTGCTTCCTCCATAAGATGCATATCCCCATCTTTTATCCCACTGTAAAAATAAAGGAAACTTTTCCTCTAATTCCTTTCTTGTAATTCCTCCATTTGTTTTTTGTTCTGCATTAAGATAATCCTTGACAAAGTCAATCATTTCTGGATTATTACACAACGCTCCCAGCATATCTTTAGAATAGTTATCTTTCATGTTATAAACTTCTGCAAACTTCTCATGTTCTCTTGCTAATTCTTTTAATTCTCGTTCAATTTCACTATCTTTCAAAACTTTTGGTGCTCCTATTGTATAACCCTTTTTCTCCTCTCCAAAAGTTTCCACAAACTCTGCAAGTATATTTTCTTCTGCCCCTTTATCTATCTGCTTCCATACGCCAAAAGCTACCACTGCACATAAACAAAGCACAAAAACTCCTTTTATTCTTTTTGCCTTTCTTCTTTTTCTTCTCTTTTGATTTCTCATAATGTTCACTCCTCTTTTTATTTTAAAGACAATACTTTAACTTCACTTAATAGTGGTGTCTCTCTAAAGAACCCCATTCCTTTACTATTTCTATTATAACAAAACCAGAGGAGTCATATTTTCGTTTTCTTTATGAAATATATGATTTTTTTCCTTTGAAAATCTTACAATTTTATGACGTTCTAAAGGTTAATCTTTTGGCAAAGTCACCTGAAAAGTAATGCTTTCATTCTTACTTTCTACTGTGATAATCCCTTGATGAAGTTCTACAATTTCCTTTGCAATGGCAAGTCCAAGTCCTGCCCCGCCAGTGTTTGTAGCACGAGAAGAATCCAACCGGTAAAACTGTTCAAAAATATGATCTAATTTTTCTTTTGCAATTGTTTTTCCCTTATTAGATACAATGAAAGAAATCTCTTTTTCCTTTTGTATTAAAGATAAATAAATTGCTGTCTTTGGATAACTATAATTTATGGCATTGCGAATTAAGTTATCTGCTACACGCTCTAGCTTATCAGCATCCCCTAAAAAGAAAATATTTTTTTCCACATGAATATCCCATGTAAGCTCTTTTTCATCCATGATAGGAATAAATTCACTAGCAATTTGTTCTATCATCCGGCTTAAGTGAATCGTCTCTTTATCTAATGTCATAGTAGTCAAATTAAACCGGGTAATATCAAAAAATTCATTAATAAGTTCCTCCAAACGCTCTGCCTTTGATAAAGCAATTCCTGTATATTTTGCCCGAAGCTTGTCCGATAATTCTTCTTCTTCCTCTAACAATGCCAGATAGCCTATCACACTAGTCAGTGGCGTCTTTAAATCATGTGCTAAATATACAATCAAGTCATTTTTTCTTTGCTCTGCTTCTTTGGCAAGCTGTATATTTCGGTTATTCTGTTCCCTAATTGCGTTCATGTCATCTTGTACCTCCTTTAAAACATCAGGAAGGAGAATAACTCTTTCTGGCTCTCTTGTGATTTTACCTGAGGCATACAATACCTTATCCAAATAACCCAATACTTGAAAAATACAAAAGCAGCTTAAAATAACTCCTCCCATTAACCAAAATATCACTACTGTTGTTATGGTATTTTCATCAATATAATGCAATAATGGATATACAGAATCCGTTTTATACCATATCTTTCGGGACAAAATCATTTTTCCAAATAAAAGTATAAAAAATACTATAATAATGTATGCCATTAATATTAATCCAAAACGTTTTAATAACTTTTGGGAAATACGGCTTTGATATTGTTCTGGTTCTCTCCGAGTCTTATTTTCACTCAATGGTATATCCCACCCCCCAAACAGTCTTAATTATCTTAGGTTTCCTCGCTGGTTCCTTTAATTTTTCTCTAAGCCTGGCAATATGTGCCATAACCGTATTATTGTTATCCAGAAATTTTTCGCCCCAAACTACCTCAAATAATTCTTCCGAAGATATCACTTCTCCCTTGTGGGATGCCAAGTGCCAAAGAATATCAAATTCTATTGGTGTCAGTGCAATTTCTTTTCCATTTAACGTACACTTATGATATTTGTTAGATATATGAAGTGCTTTTATATCTACTTCATCTTGGACCTCTTTCTTTGGATCGATTTGATTGTATTGAAGATATCTGCGAATTTGGGATTTTACTCTGGTTACAACTTCAATAGGCTGAAAAGGCTTGGTAATATAATCATCGGCTCCCATAGTAAATCCTGTAATTTTATCAATTTCCTCTATCTTTGCTGTTAACATAATAATCGGAAAATAATAAGATTCCCTTATTTTTTTACATAGGGAAAAACCATCTGTATCTGGCAACATAACATCTAATATTGCCAGACTAATCTCCTGTTTTTCCACACAAGCAAGAGCGTCTTTTCCATTATAAAACTTATAAACCTGATACCCTTCATTTACAAGATACACTTCTAATAAATCTGCAATCTCCTTTTCATCATCTACAATCAATATTGTTTCTTTCATATTAATTTGTACTCCTTCTGCTTTATTATAATAAATAGGTTGTAATTACAACTCTTTCATTCAACTATATACTGCTATGGTTAAAAGCAATACATACCTTGTGTTGATATGTGAACTTTGCACAAAAACTCAAAGAGTAAACTGCATTTCGCAATCATCTATATCATAATAAAGATTTAAAAATTTTCTCAAAGATATTTTATAATCCTTTGTTTTCATTCTAACCGCATTAATCCGCATCCTACATTGCAGTCCGCAAAAAACTTAGTTCAATTATTTAATTCATGCAATACAATTTTCCCTTGCTTTAAAGATTCTTGTACTTTAATAATTCTCTGGTTAGATGAACCTCGAAAATTCAAATTGAGACTATGTAACTGCTCTATATATTTCCCATCCACTAACACATCCAAATAAGAAAAGAGTTCTCTGGTAATAGAATTTTCTTCCCACATACTTTCAAGCACATCTTTATCAAAAGTAAATCCTGTATAACACCAAATTGATTTGTGAGGATACAATTCTTTTACCCTTTTCACTACAGGAAGAAGCCCTTGCTGGTTTTGGTCCTCCAAAGGTTCTCCCCCAAGCAGCGTAAGACCCTTTATAAAATCAGGTTTTAAGAATTCTAATAGCTCCTCCAAAGTTTTCTCTGTAAATACTTTTCCATAATTAAAGTCCCACGCTTCTTTATTAAAACAATTCCAACAATGATGATTACATCCGCTGACAAACAAAGAAACTCGTACTCCCGGACCATTTGCTACATCTATTGATTTTATATCTGCATAATTCATTTTTTTCCTCCTTATGTTGAGATTTAAATTTTGCACAAAAATTCAAAGAGTAAATTGTGTTTTCCAATTACTTACTTATAACCAATCAAATAAGAGTATAAGTCTGCAAATATATTCTCTTATTTGGGTAACTATTTATAAGATACTGGTAAATAGGAATGAGGATGCTGTGCAACAAACAACAACCTCATTCCAAGAATTCTTATTTGATTATAAAACCAAGGATTACTTTATGGCTTCTCTAAAATCACTTTATACACAAATTATATCATATTTTGTAGGACTTGAATGGCTTTCTGCAACTGATTATCCTCATCCATAGAATAAACACCTTTTTGTTGTAACTTTTCATCAAGTTCCACTTCGATATCTGGTTCTAATCCTGTTTTGTGAATATTCCGACCATTTGGTGTATAGTATTTTGCTGTTGTTAATTTAATAGCAGAATCATCAAAAAGTCCCATTATAGTTTGAACAATACCTTTTCCAAAAGTAGTAGTTCCTACAAGCTTTCCAATTTTATAATCCTGGACTGCACCAGAAAAGACCTCAGATGCACTTGCTGTATTTTCGTTTACCAACACAACAAGCGGCTTATCAAAAGTCTTGTCATTTTCTGAAAAATAGGTAGTTCCCTTTCCATTCTTATCTTTTACAGAAACAATTTCCTTCTTCTCTGGCAACATGCGTCCCATCATATCCACAACAGAATCTAAAAGTCCTCCCCCATTATCTCTCAAGTCAATCACAAGACCTTTTATATTTTTTTCTTCCATTTTATCTAAAGCTTCTGAAAATTGTTTCGCTGTGGTTTCTTTAAATCCAGATATTTGTATATACCCAATATCTTTCTTCAATATTTGGTACTCCACAGAAGGTACTTCTACACTCCTTCTTTCCATAGTAAATGTTTGATAGGTTTTTGATTTAGCAATATAAAATTCTACTTCTACTGTAGTACCTTCTCTGCCTTTCATACGATCTACTACATCTTCCAACTCATCTTTTTCTACACTTTTGCCATCAACTTTTACAATACTATCACCAGAAACAATCCCTGCCTCTTTTGCTGCACCACCTTCATAAGCTTCTACAATATATACTTTTCCTGTTTTACTATCCTGAGCAACAAGTGCACCTATTCCGCAATAACTACCACTATTACTTTCATTTAACTCTGCATATTCTTCTCTTGTGTAATATCTGGAATAAGGATCATCCAAGCTATCCAGCATTCCTTTATACATACCGTCCAGAACTGCTTCGTCTTCTACATCTTCCATAAAATCCTGACTAATCTTTTCATGAATAATTGCAAGTTTATTCAGATTCTGAAAGCTGTTTTCTCCTAAGGCTGCCACTTGTCTTCCTGTTATTATTCCAATTCCTCCCAGAAAAAATCTTCCAATACCAAAGAAAACCAGAAGAAGAACTAAACAGCCTAATATTCCAGCTAGAACCCCTTGTAGAAAACTCTTTTTATTTGATTCGTTCATATAATAAACTCCTTTTATTTTATTCAAATATGTTCCTGCCTGTTTACCATGAAAGTCCTGACAAACGGATGTATTTCGTGCAAACCTAAAAAATCAGGCTTCTCAAACCATCACAACTTATAAAGAAATACAGACATTTTGCTAGCTAAACTTGCTTGATTGTGGTCTGTTCTTAGCGAGATAAATACGGCTCTGGATCTACATAATTACCTTTCACTATAACACCAAAATGCAAATGTGGTCCTGTAGAATATCCCGTCGAACCGACTTCTGCTATCTTCTGCCCCTGTGTAACAGTATCTCCAACCTTTACTACTCTCTTTGATGCATGCATATAAACTGTATTCAATCCCTCGCCATGATTAATCATAATATAGTTTCCAGCAGAAGAAGAATATGTTGAGGTTACTACAGTTCCTCCCTTTGCTGCGAGGATAGAAACTCCCATTGGTGCAGCAATATCTAATCCTTTATGATATGTACTGGCACCTGCTGTTGGTGCTTTTCTTTTACCAAAACGTGAAGTAATCGTCCCCTTCACAGACAATGGGTAACAAAAGCCTGAACCAGATATTTCACTTGGAAATGCCATATCAAAATCACTATTTTTAGCCTGTTCCAACAAAAGAGCTTCTATTTCAGCCTCTTTCTTTTGTATCTCCTTTTCAAAAGCTTTCATTTCTTCGGTAGTTGATGAAATAGAATCATCAAATTTATTAATTTCATCCTCTTTTTTCTTAATGATCTTTTTTAATGTATCTTGCTCCAGCTCTATTTCTTCTTGAAGAACTTCAAACTGGTTCTTTTTTTCAGATACCTCATTCTTCTTTTCTAATACCTCCAACTTAGTTTCTTTGTAACTTTCCAACATTTGATTGTCATATTTTGTAATTTTATTTACATATTCCATCCGGTTTAAAACATCACCAATACTGCTGCCACTAAAAATAAGATCAAGATATCCGTTGGAACCATTTTCATACATATATTTTATGCGTTTTTTCATAGTTTCATACTGACTTGCTTCTTGCTCCTCTGCAACTTCCAATTCAGCAGAAACCAGCTCTAATTCTTCTGTGACCTCTTCTATATTCCCATTAATCTCTTGAAGTTTTTCATTTACCTTATCCATTTTTTTATCCATCTTTTCAATGCTTTCCATTACATTGCTTTTTTCCAGTTCTAAACCAGCAAGTTCCTCTTGCACTTCGTCCCGCCGTTCCTCTAGCTTTCTTTTTTCCTCTTCTGCTTCTCCAAGTTCATCTGCATGGGAAGCTGTTCCGATTATACCTATACTTAACATCCCAATTAAACATCCAGCAACAATTCTTCTCCATCTGTTTTTCTTCATCTTAAAACCAGCCTCCTATACACGCAAATGTTTTTTCACTGTTACGCAACTACCTAATAAACCAATCCCTACACCAATTCCAAAACAAACAGGAAGTAATATAGAAAATTCTGATTTCAAATCCAAGAATACAAGCCACCTTGAAAGCTGCGCAAAATGCTCTGTCATCCACTCAATAACATATTTATATACAAAAGTAAGTATTCCCATAGGGATTGCCGCTCCAATCAAACCAATGAGGATACCTTCTACAATAAATGGTCCTTGTACAAAAAAATCTGTTGCACCAATCAACCGCATAATAGCAATTTCCTCTTTTCTTACAGAAATTCCAAGAGTAATCGTTGTACTAATCAAAAATACAGATACACATACCAAAATAACAATAACAAAAAAGGACACTGCACTAACCAGTCCGTTAAAAATGGTTAATGTTTGAGCTGTCTTACTAGAACTATTTACCTTACGAATTCCTTCCATCTTCTCAAGTTCTTTCACTAATTGTTTTTGACTAGATACATCATTTACATATATCTCATAAGATGCTGACTCTTCTAACGGATTCTCACTACTAAAAGTATCTACTAATTCTTCCTGCTCTTCAAAAATATCACTCTTAAACCGCTTCCATGCATCTTCTGCAGAAACATATACCACATCTGTAACATGATTTTTTGACTTAATTTCCTGGCCAATTTCAGAAATTCTGCTATCGGTAGTGCCTTCATCAAAAAAAACTGTAATTGCTACAGAACTTTCAATATTCTTAATCATATACTGCACATTACTAACCAAAAAGAAAAAAATTCCAAATAAAAATAAGCATGCAGTAATGGTAAATATAGATGTAATAGAAAACATCCGGTTTCTCTTTATATTCTTAAAACCTTGTATAATACTATAAAAAAATGTATTTATTCTTTCCATAATTTACTTAACAATCCCTTCCCTGTTACTTTATATTATTCGTCTCTCCCCTGCTGCATAGCCTCTGCCAATGTATGATATTTGCGGGTTGTCTGCTTAAAATCTTCATATACAGGCGATTCTGGTCTGCTGTAAATTTGCTCATCCATTTGTTGATAATCTGTTTTTTCAGGTGTATCTGCAGCAGTTTTCAGCCATGGTTCATTTATATTATTAACCATAGAATTATCCTGTATTATTTCTTCTATTCCTGATTCTGCAATAGTGTTTTTCGTATCAATATTCCCTTCTCTTGCCGCCTCTATCAATTCCTCTTGCATTTTCTGGCTGACTTCCCCATAATTAGGTGCATACTGCCTCTTATAGCTTCCAGCCTCATCATCTCTGGCTACTACACCTTGTTCCAATGTAATAACTCTTTTTTGCATACTATCTACAATTTCCTGGTTATGGGTAACCACAATTACCGTAGTTCCTTGAGCATTAATTGCCTCCAATAAGTGCATAATTTCTTCAGAATTTTTTGGATCCAGATTACCAGTAGGCTCATCTGCAATCAACATGGAAGGCTGGTTTACCAATGCTCTCGCTAGTGCTACCCTTTGCTGTTCTCCTCCTGATAGTTCCTTTGGAATTGCCTTCTCTTTGTCACTTAATCCCACTAAAGATAAAATCCGATGTACATTTTTACCAATTAAACGGCTTTGAATACCTATTACTTTTTGAGCAAATGCAACATTTTCATAAACATTTCGATCTTTCAATAAACGGAAGTCTTGAAAAACACATCCAATTCTTCTTCGGTGTGCTGCTACCTGCTTATGTTTTAAATGAGTAATATCCTTTCCGTTTACCATAAGTTTTCCACTAGTTGGAGATATCTCTCTTAGCAGCAATTTAACCACTGTAGATTTACCTGAACCACTTTCCCCAACAATAAAGACAAATTCCCCCTTTGCAATTTTAACATTAACTCCCTTTAATGCCTGAGTTCCTGTAGGATATGTCATTGTCACATTATCCATAGAAACGATAGTTGCTCCCTTTTCTTCCACTTTACCCGCCTCCATTATCTTCCATTATTCTAATAGGCGTGTCTAACACCATACTCTCTTGATGCAGACACGCCCTACATATTAATACTCCAACGATTCAATATATTTCATATATTTTACTACCATTAAGGCAATCTTAAAGGTAATAGCATCCTCAAATACTCGTAAATCTAAATTGGTACTTTTCTGCAATTTATCCAAACGATAAACTAATGTATTTCTATGGATATAAAGCTGTCTGGATGTCTCAGAAACATTTAAACTATTCTCAAAAAATTTATTAATAGTCGTCAATGTTTCTTCATCAAAATCATCTGGTGACTTTCCATCAAAAATCTCCTTAATAAACATCTTACAAAGTGGCATAGGCAACTGGTAGATCAAACGTCCAATTCCTAAATTCCCATAAGCTACAATATCACGTTCTCCATAAAAAATCTTTCCTACATCCAATGCCATTTTTGCTTCTTTATAAGAACGGGACACATCTTTAATTTCAGAAACAATTGTTCCATAAGCAATCTGTACCTTTTCCATTGCCTCTGTATTAAGCATATCCAAAATCATTTTTGCAGTTTCATCCATGTCTTCATAGGATTCATTCTCTTTTAACTCTTTTACAAGAATAATATTCTTTTCATCGACTGCTGTAATAAAATCTTGTGTCTTGCTTGTAAATAACCCACGAACAGTCTCTAATGCATTACTATCTTTCTCTACCTTGGTCTCAATTAAAAATACCACACGTCTCACATCAGTTTCGATATGTAACTTTTTGGCCCGATTATATATATCTACTAATAACAAATTATCTAATAATAAGTTCTTAATAAAATTGTCTTTGTCATATCTCTCTTTATAAGCAACCAGAAGATTCTGAATCTGGAAAGATGCAATTTTTCCAATCATATATACATCATCGCTATCACCCTTCACAAGAATAACATATTCCAGCTGATTCTCATCAAACACCTTAAAAAATTGATATCCCTGCAATACCTGACTATCTGCAGGTGATTCTACAAAAGTTAAAACTGCTTCTTCATATTCTTCTGCATCCCCTATTGTAGATGCCAAAGGTTTACCTTCTGTATCCATAATACAGATTTCTACCCTTGTTATTCCCTTCAGTCCTTCGATCGTACTCTGAAGTATCTGGTTTGATATCATTTAATCACTCCTTTATCAAAAATAATACATGGTATTCTTTAGTCTATCTAATTCACCACTCATATAGTGTCTAGGTATACAGACATTAACCTGTATTTATCATATCATCTTTTTAGGCAAAAGTAAATAAAAAATTCAAGTTTTCTTTAATCTTTTTTGTTAATTCAAGCAATCTAATTTATACTTCCCGTCAAGTATACCAATTTTTTGTATGATAACTTAGATAATTTTCTTAACTATTTTCGTCAATGCTTATACCTCTTCACAACAAAAATTTTATCCGTTCTTTTAAAAAACATTTTTCTATATAAATCAGATACTTATGACTTCAATCATGATGGTTACCACTGTCAGCAGACAGGTTTACTTTATAATAATTTCCTATAATAAAAGATAAAGGAAGGCTTTGATACAAATTGTATCAAAACCTTCCTCTTATAATATTATGTAGGCAACTCCTACACACAAATATATTTTAATTTAGTTACAAATAACTTCCTCAGTTGTCTTATCAAAAATATGAATCTTACTAAGGTCAAATGCCAGCTTAATTGTATCTCCTGGTCTTGCTGTTGTACGAGGGTTGACACGTACACAAAGATCAAATTTATCTATAGAGAAATACAAGAATACTTCTGCACCAAGCATTTCATATACTTTAATTGTAACACTGACAACACTATCTGGAGAAGTATTGATAAATACTTCTTCATCCTTAATATCTTCTGGACGAATACCAAGGACAACTGTTTTTCCTTCATATCCTTGTGCAATTAAAGTCTTAGCCTTCATCTCTGGAACTTTGATCGAAGCAGAACCAAACGTTAAGATTACATCTGTTCCACTACTTACCACCTTTGCATCAATAAAATTCATCTGTGGAGAGCCAATAAATCCAGCAACAAACAAATTCTTTGGTCTTTGATACAAATCAACAGGAGCATCAACCTGTTGAACAACTCCATCTTTCATAACAACGATTCTAGTTCCCAATGTCAAAGCTTCTGTCTGGTCATGAGTAACATAAATAATAGTAGTTGCTAATTTTTGGTGTAATTTAGAGATCTCAATACGCATCTGTACACGTAATTTTGCATCTAAGTTTGATAAAGGCTCATCCATAAGAAGCACTTTAGGATTACGTACAATAGCACGTCCCATAGCTACACGCTGTCTTTGTCCACCAGATAGAGCTTTAGGCTTACGATCCAATAAATGCTCGATTTCTAATGTTTTAGCTGCTTCATGTACCTTTTGGTCAATTTCATGTTTTGGTGTTTTTCTTAATTTCAACGCAAAAGCAATGTTATCATATATACTCATGTGAGGATATAAAGCATAATTTTGGAATACCATCGCAATATCTCTATCTCTTGGCTCCACATCATTCACTAACTTATCACCAATCCATAACTCTCCAGAAGAAATATCCTCTAAACCAGCAATCATTCTAAGTGTGGTAGATTTACCACATCCTGAAGGTCCTACAAAGATAATAAATTCTTTATCTTCAATTTCTAAATTAAAATCTTTTACAGCAACAAACCCGTTGTCATAAGTTTTATTGATGTTTTTCAATGATAAACTTGCCATTTTCTCTCGTCCTCCTCTAAAATACAGATTCTCTGATGTTGCAGTTTGCAAATCCCCATTCTGTTACCCTTAACCATTGCAACTCTAAGAGACAGCTTCTCCAAAATCCCCGAATCAACTTCTTTTTTATTAGTTCTTTTTTATCATACACTAATTTTTTTTTGAAAGCCATACCTCAATTAAACAAATAAACTTTTTGATATTTGTGCATTTTGTACACGCGTAAAATATTCTTTATTTTTAATTTCCTTTTTTTTACATACTATTGTAACTTTTAGATATTTTCCATAAAACCTTCTCCAAAAACCTCTTTTGTTTCAAGCACAATTACAAACGCATTTTTATCCTCTTTGTGAATTATATCTAATATCCCAATCACTTCTTTTTTTGAAACCACGCAAAGCAACACCTGTTTTGCAGCTTTTTCATACATCCCCATCCCTTCTAAAAGAGTAACACCTCTGTCTTTCTCTACCATAATACGGTTTCCAATTTCTTCATTCTTGTTTGAAAAGACCATAACTGCCTTACCAAACTGGACACCTGCCAAACATGCATCCATTACTTTAGATGTAATAAATACTGCTACAATTGCATATAGTGCCTGATAAAAACCAAATACAACCGCTCCCACCAACACAATACTTCCATCAATTGCAGCAAGGAATGTAGATACAGGATATCTTTTGTTCCAATGGTGTAAAAGAGTGGCTGCCAAATCACTACCTCCAGTAGAAGTATCTGCTCCAAAAATAAATCCAAGTCCAATACCAGTTATCGCCGCACCAAGTAAAGCTGCCAGCCATAAATCCTCCTTTACAACAGGTATAACAGGTATAACTAACAACATAATAGAAAAAGAAAAAGTGGCAAAGATGGTTTTTTTGATAAATTTTCTCCCTTTTATCTTCCATCCAAGCCACAACAAAGGTATATTCAAAACATAATTGGTAATTCCCGCAGGAATTCCTAAACACCGATAAACCAAAATAGCAAGTCCGGATACACCCCCAGTAACCATATTAGAAGGTGTATAAACCATATTTACTGCAATCGCCATAAGAGTAGTACCAAGCCATATTTTTACATACTGTTTCAATCGCAATACCTCCACTTCAAGACTAAAGTAACAGATTTAGTCCTTATTCTGTTTCATATATTGCTCATATTCCATACAAAATATACGTTTATGTATGTTTTTCATAAGATTCTTTTTTATTTTTATTAAGTTATTGTATACTCTGGTATGGACTTCTTTTTCTAAATACATAAGGTACTGCTCAACTACCTTTTGTATTAAAATATCTGCACCAATACAAACTTTACCATTTAATTTGTCTGCATTCTCCATAATCCAATTTTCTTGAAGCTGGGGAGCTATAGCTGTCAAAATAACGTCTGGACAATTAGTGTTAATATCGTTTAGTAACTTCTCATCATCCATATTCTCATCTGTAACAAAGGTTCCCACTAATTGTAATGTTGGACATTGTTCTTCACAATAATGAAGAAACAACTCCGTTTTTTCTAATTCGTCTCCTACCAAATAAACACTTCGCCGGCTTTTTTCTAACCCACGAAGCAGCCCCTCCATACAAGATTCATTTATTACAACATCCTTTCGCTCAAGCAATTCTTCTGATTCCCGAAAAAGAATCTCCTCTTCCCCTGGAAGAAGCATCTGAAAACCTGCAACCATTCTTCTATAATCTGGCGAATCCATTGCTTCTTCAATAATCGGAACAGACAAAAAAAGGATGGCACGCATTTGTTCGTCTTTGCAATAATCATCTATGGTTTTATTCAACAAATCAAGTGTTAAAATATCAACCTGAAAATCCAGAACATTCACCTTCTGTTCCATCCTATTCACAACCTTCCTCATCATCATGCCCTCACACACTCATATTACAAAGTGTGGAGGATATTTTTATTTTAACATACTTTCAGAGGTTAGGTATTACGTTTTGATTAAATATCTGTTTCTATAGTTTAAATTATATTGTAACTACCTTTTACATTTCTTCTCCATCCTTCATACCAAGAATAATCCGAATCTCTACATCTTTGCTTAGAGTTCCTACTTCAAGCTCTGCATCCTTAAAATAATTAAGCAAATCTTTTCCATAACCTTCTTCTTTTACAATAATTTTTGTTTTTTCCAAAGTATTACCAGCATAATTTCCAATCCGGATAACATTTATACCTTGTTCTGCAAGCTTGTTTTGAAATGCAGATGCTAAACCGTTTACCTTTGTGCTATTTAATATTTCAACAGATAAGCCAACAGAAGACACTTCATCATTATTATTATGTTTTACCTTTTCTCCTTCTGTATAAGCAGCATTGCTTAGTACCTGGTTAATTAAAGAATTGGTTTCTTCCACTGCAATTGAAAATGCCTTTCCTACATTTTCTCCACTTACCTTATAAAATACCACTTGTTTTGGACCTCCTGCCAAATACCCCGGGATATAACTGCATTTATTATCATAACTCAAATTAGATTTTACCTTATCACAATATTTTTTAAAAAACTCTTCATATTTTTCTTTTGTATCAAGCTGTTCCATTTGCTTTCTATAACTTTTTTTCCATACTTGTATACCACTTCCCTTTTCCCTTGTGAACATTTCTTTATACACACCAATAGGAATTACAGTGTAATAACTAAAAGAAACATCCAGTAAATCTTCTAATAAGATTTGTGCACATTGATACATACCTTCTCCTTGGAAATAGTTATGTATCTTACCCATCCGAATAATCTGGGGAATATCACTATTTACCGTTGCAAGTTTCTTATAAAGTTCATAACTCATTGTAAATTCCAGGTTTTTTGGTACAGTAATATAATCCAGATTTCCAGTTAAATTATTAAATATCTCTATTAAAATACCTTTTATTTGTTCACTATCTTCTCCTGTCACTAAAATTAAGTTCTTAGATACATCTTCTGCTTTTCCATCTGTTTCTATCTCATCAAGTATTCCATTCAAACTAGGATTGTTTGCTACCTTTCCCACATTCTCATAGTAAAACATAGTAACTTTATAGCTAATACCACAAATTAAACAAAACATTGCAATATATATACATGATTTTAGAAATACATTTAAAAACATTTTTCCCACTCTTTTTTTCTTGTTCTTCTTCATTCACCATTCTCCTTACTTTTTTTACTATATTTATTTAATCCCAAAACTCTAAAATCACTAAATCCCATATTTGCATTTTAATGTCATCTTCTCATAAAAACTCAACTTCATTTGCGTTTTCTACAGTTATTTGCTTGGCAACTGCTTATTATTTTTCTTTCTCTATACTAATACCAATTCCAAATCCAACTAATAATCCAATTGGTATAAAAATAAGATTGTGAACATTAAATACACCAACTACAGCACCTACTGCTGTGCCTAATATTATTCCTAACAGCATATAATTTCCTTTTTTCTTAACCTTTATATGTTTCTTTTTTATATCTTTATCAACTTTTTTTCCATCCATTTTTTTCTTTCCTTTTTATTTAATTTATATCAAGATATATATTACTTATTTCTTAATTAGTAAATATATAGTTTTTACAAAATATTTTTATAATCATCACATTCCATTATATAGATTTTAACAGGACAACATCTCTTGCCAGTCTTATCATTATGCTCTATACTAAATGCATCCTCTAACTTCTTTATATACTAATTACTATCTATTAATTATTGAGTAATAAAATAAATAATCTCAAAAAAACAACACACCATATCCCCTTATATGAAAATATGATGTGTGAATGATAATCAAATATTCCTCACAAAGGAAGATTACTATATCATAATGCTAGTTTACTGTATGCCCTAGACTCCTATACTTATTATAATGTTACTTTTTATGCATATATTTTATACATTCCACTGTACTATAATATAACATCACCAAAGCTGCACCAAGCAAAATACCTCCCAAAATATCTGTAAACCAATGCACTCCTGATACCAGTCTTCCAAGAACTGTTACTGTAATAATAACAATTGATACAATCTCAGCAATCAACAATACCCTTTTTTCTGGTATACGGGAACGGAACTGCATAATCGCTGTAATCATAATACAAAATACAAGCATAGAATGGGAGGAAGGATAAGATGCCTCCAAACCTTCATCAAAAACTACTGGTCTATAGTTAATGATAAATACTTCAAACAGTACATAAAATATCATCACCAACACATAAAATCCACCTAATACAATAATATCTATGTCTACTTTGGAGATACTTTTCTTTGTAATAAGCTGTGCTACTCCTAATAAGCCAAAAGCAGCAGCTACCATAAGAGCCAGAATCCCTGTTACCTCTGTTACATGATACCAAAATGGATTATCACCAAAAAATGTAAATATTGCTTGATTTATAGTTGCAAAACCTATTTTAGAATTCTCTGGACCTATTGCTTGTACATCTACCACTTTTATTATAATCGTATACAAAATAAATGCAAAAAATAGTATTCCAGTTGCTATAAAGTTCCTTTGATTTTTTTTCTTTTGATCCTCTCTCATTTTCATTCTCCATTCGTTAAAGTCGTAACAATGCAGTAAAAACCTATCTGAACTATTACTTTAAATCTCATTTCCCCCATTATAACATATCTATTCTTTCTAGGCACTTAAATTTTTAAATCCTTTTTCCTCTTATTTTTGTATAATTATCCAGTATAAGTCAAAACAAAGCATACAAGTTTTCTTTATAAATACATATTTTCCATATTTCCACACACTTTGTATGTAGTTATTGAGCAATTCCCCATTATTTTTCACAAAAAAGCAGCCATTTTGTATGACTGCTTTTTTCACTTCTATTGTACTGCCGTTTCAACTGTTTCTTTTGATGCATAATAATCGTCAAACAATTTGTTTGCAGCATCTAATGTGTCTTTACAAATACCAGGAAGTTCTCTACCCCAAGATTTTGTAGCAGCCTGGAAGCCCTTTAACATTGCATCCTGCATCTTTTTCATCTTTTCTACATCATCACCAGCCAAAGCACTTGCAAAATCAAAAAGTCTTTGTGAAGTCTGTTTTACTCCATAATAACCATCTTCTGCAATATCCTTTTGTGCTTGTGCCTTTGTCTCTGCATCCACAGTATAGTCACCACTGGCAAGAAATTTCCAAATAGCATCTTTATCATTATTAGCTACTCCATAGGTTCCTGCTTGTTTTGACATCATCTGATGTACCAGACTGGCAAGTTGTTTCTGTCTTGCCTCTTGGTCTGCTTTCAACTTATCAACCAAAGCACTTCTTTCTTCTTTACTCATACGGTTAATAGAATAAGTCCCCTTCTTGGTATCCTCAGAAGCCTTTTCAAAAACTACAGCCTCTGATTTTTCTTTTTCTGTAGTGGTATTCTTTGCTTCTGTGCTAATCTTATCTGCAGCATCTTTTGATGCTTCTACCGTTGTGGTATTATATGCACCATAAGTATTTGATGTTGTTGCATTTACACTCATACATATGCCTCCTTTCTTAATCATATATGTATCTTTAAAATCTCTGTAAACCAGAGACATTCCCTGAAAGAAAACGTTTGAAATTTTTCTTATTTCAAATCGTATACTTTCATATAGTATATCGGCTACTATTTTTCCATTTTTTACCCTTTTGCAAGAAAGAATTAAACCTTTTTACCTCATAAAAACAAGACAATTTACTATGATATTTTAAATTGTTTTATTTCCTTATCAAGATTTTCTGCAATCTGTCTCAAATGCTCTGCATTATCTGCCACATTTTCAATAATGTCTTTTACTTGGCTTACTGATGCAAACGTTTCTTCTGTACTTGCAGCATTTTCTTCTGCAATTGCAGACAAATCCTGTACCGTATCTACTACTGTTATACGGGATTTATCCATATTATTGGTAGAATCAACAATACTATCAATCTCTTTCATGGAGTCATTTACTTTTTCCTTAACTGTTTTAAAAATCTCTTCAGTAAACTCTACATTCTGGCTTTGTTTATTTATAACTACTTTAACTTGACCCATAGTTTCTACCGCTTCTTGGGAATTTTTTATCAACTCACTAACAATTTCATCAATATGGGATGCTGTTTCATTAGATTGCTCTGCAAGCTTTTGAATCTGTGTTGCTACAACTGCAAAACCACGACCATTTTCTCCAGCTCTGGCTGCTTCGATAGATGCATTTAAAGATAGAAGATTAGTCTCTTCAGCAATAGAAGCAATCAAGGCTGTAGCTTCCTTAATCTTAATAGTAGACTGATTCGTCATATTGGTCTGTTTATAAATTGTCTCTATGGCATCTTTTGCTTGAGCATTAATTCCCCCAAGTTCTCCTAATGTATCACCTGCATGGTTACTTGCATTCTTCATATCCTGAATATTTTTTTCTAGTTCTGAAATCTTCTTTGTTGTTTCTTGGATCATGTTTCCAATAACCACAACATTACTGATAGCTTCTTCTGTCTTATTGGCTTGGGAAGTGGCTCCATCTGCAATTTCACTTACTGCTGTATCAATCTGTGATATCTGAATGGTTGTTTCATAAGCATCCTTTCCAAGATGTTCCGATGCTTCATAAAGTTCTTTCGATTCCTCCAGTAAATTCTTCACTACCTTGCCCAAATCCTGCTGCATTGTATCAATAGCACGGCTCATATATCCAGTTTCATCCATACGTTTATTAAGTTTGTCTTGTTTTTCATCTTTCACAAAATTAAGATTGCCTACTTTATGAATTACTACACTCAACTGTTTAAAAGGATTAATAATATTTGTTGCTAATAAAAATGCACAAAGAAGACCAATTAAAATTAAAACTACTGATATTACAATAGAACGTGTTTCATAATTTTTAATTGGTAACATCATTTCTTTTTCATCACAAGAAATAACTAAAATATAGTTTCCGTCAGGAGTCACATAGTAACTTGCATACTTCATACTGCCCTTAAACTCATACTCTACTACTTCTGGTTCCG
>JAAVZU010000080.1 GCA_022791815.1 Lachnospiraceae bacterium | reverse complement strand
CTTCAAAAAAATGAATGAGCATCAATCTTATATATTATTTTTTAGAAAGAAAGAGTCTCCGGAAACTCCTTATTATACCATGGAAGTAAAAATGGAAGCAAAGGGAATAGAAGTAATACAAAGATATGCAGCATACGACAGGACACCTAATGTAAAAGAAGTAGATAAAACACTCAGTGAGTGGAAAAAGGAAATTGCAAAACGGGGAAAAGAAGTTGTCAGAATGGCAGGATAGGAGGGAATATGGATAATACACAATTAACTAATACAGCAAACTACAACCAGTTTAAAAACTGCTTTGATAATGAAATTAGAAAGGTAGCAGATGGATTTGTGAAAATCGGTTACTTGTTAAAAGTAGCAAGAGACACAGATATTTTACACGAATCCGGTTATAAATCCATAACAGAATTTGCACAAGCAGAATATAACATGACAAAAGATGTGGTATCACGCTACATAGCAATCAATGACAAATATTCTGAAAATGGGTATTCAGAATATTTACAAGAACGGTACCAGGGATATGGAATAGCAAAACTGGCAGAAATGCTTACACTGCCGGATGCGGTGATAGAAGCCATGAACCCGCAACTAACGAGGAAAGAAATTCAGGAAATTAAGGCAGAAGTTAGAGCAGAAGAAGCAGTAACGGACATTGAGGTGATGCTGGAGGAGAAGAACACAGACATAAGTGAAATGTCCGAAATGCAAAAAGTGCTGTATCAATATTTTAAAGAAAATCGATTAGATTTTATCGGAATGGCAGCAGTCATAAAAAAAGAAAGTGAAGATCCAACAGAAGAAACACTTGACGTACTAGCCCCATCAGGAATAGCAGTCAAAACAATACGGATTGCTGGAGAAGGAAAGTTTCTGCTGTCGTTTAAGGGCAAAGATAATGACATTGAGCTGGTAAACGTGCGTGGAAACAGCAGTGAAAAGTATAAATGGCAAGACTTTTTCAATGAATTAACAGGTATATTCTCCGAAGGCTCAAAGGACGAATGGCAGCAGACATATAAAGAATCCTTTGCAGAAAAGCCGCCTAAAGAAGAAACAAAAGAAAAAGTTGCACCGGTGCAACCAGAAAATAAGCCAGAAGATGTAGAAATAGTAGTAGAAGGTGAAACGGCAACAGAAGAGGAATCTCTAATACCCCATAATAATTTAGAATATCACGAAGAGCCAGGGCGGATACCGGGACAAATGACAGTGAACGATTACCCAGAGATACAACCAGACGGAAAATGGGGAAGTATGTACAAAGCTGGAGATATCGTAGAAGGCATTAAAGCCGAATGGGTAGCAAAACTAAAAGAGAAAACCACAGAGAGGGGATATTGGGAAATACTCCAGAAAACAGAAGATGGATATATAGCTAGTAGAATACACGAGGAAAATTTCAAGAGAAGCCATCAGTCATTTGTGGACAAGCATGTGGATAACTCGGTGGATAACTCAATAGAAAACGTAGAAAGTGTTGAAAATACTAAATGCGAGAAGAAATGGACAAAAGACAGAATCATGAGATTGTTCACACATTTTGTAGATTTCAGAAACAACATAGAATGTACAAAAGAAGAGTACAGCCTGCTAGTATCAACAGCAAGCACTATATTAAAAATAGCAGAAAGGCAGGAAAATTGATGAAGATATATCTTAGCGGGTCGGAAGACCCAGAAAAACGAAAACAGGCAGCAGAGGCATTAGTAAAGAATGGACATGAAGTAATAGACAGTCAATACATAGAAGATCAAGTGTGGATTTTAAGTAAAAGAGGAAAACTTGCAGTGCGTATAAGCATGATACCGCACTGTGAAGCAATTTTTTTAATAGATGGATGGCAGAAGAGCAGTATAGCAAGAAGAGAGTTCAACAAAGCAGCACAAGAGAAACTCACTATCTGCTTTGAAAATGGAAAAGGGGTGATGTAAGTGGGAAAATCAAAACAAGCAAAAATAAGAGAATTTTCTCTAAAAGCAAGGAAAGAAATAGCAGACAGGGACAATTGCGAATGCATCTTCTGCGTAATAGGTTACAAACTGGAAGGGGCAAGTGAGTTAAGTTTAGTAATGAAATCAATTATGCATTACATACCCCGAAGTAAAAACGGAAAAGGAGTCCCCCAGAACGGGGCAGTAGGATGTCAATGGCATCATGAAATGTTAGATAACGGCAATTTGGGCAACAGAAAGGAAATGCTAGAAATATTTAGAGATTATTTACAAAGCTGTTATCCCGACTGGAACGAAAAAGATCTGACATATAGTAAATGGGGCTTCTTAGATAAGTTTGAGCATGAGGAGGGGATAGAACTATGACGGAGAATGAAGCAATTGAGTTATTAAAAAATTTTGCAAACTGGAATGGAGATGATGAATGGCTGGATGCTGAAGATATGGAAGAATTAGTTAATATCTGTAGCAACGCACTGGAAGAAGTGCAACAGTATAGAAAACTTGGCACAATTGAATTTCTTACAAATATGAAAAGAGGATATGATGAAGTGTTGACTAATGTAAGACAATGTCAAAATGCATGGCAGCAGTTACCAGAACAATATGAAGGAGATGAAAAAAATAAAAAAAGCATAAAAGCATATATCATTCCACACGAAGCGTGGTATAAAAATTCAGTTTCAAAAAAATCGTGTATATGTATAGGCTTGTATTGTGAAGGCGGTGGAACAGAAGGAGAATTTGAAGTCGCTTGGGATGAGGTCGGGATTCGGTTACAGGCATATAGTGATTCGTGGAAAGTATTAAGAAAAATGCCAGAGTTAATAGAAATCATGGCAAAAATTAGCAGAGAAAAGTTAAAGCCGACAATCACAGAATTTGCCAAAATGCTAGATAGTATTGGATTTAAAGACATTACACAGAGAGAAAGGAGCAAATCATGAGTAAAAACAGAGAAGTAATTTACTTAGACGAATTACTAATGAAAATCAGAGAAAACAAAGAAGTTGGTGAAATCATGGGTAATACAATGATGGAAATAGCAAAGGGCTGCAAAACCGTACAAAAAGAGGAAATGACACACTTCGAGCAGATTAAGAGAGAAGAAGTAATGCCTGAATTAGGTAAAGACAAGGATGTCTATTGTGTTACATTTCATGTGAATAAATGGGGAACAAAAATATATGATCTCAAAGAACTAATAGTAGAGGGTGTATTAGAACTGATAAAAGAACAAGATGTTATATTCTATGAAAGAATAGAAGAAAGTGAGGGCTAAAATGAGTTGTTTTTACGGAATAGAACAGTCCTGCGACGAATGCAGGATGTGCCAAGATAAAAGAGAAAAGGCAAATACTGAAACAGTTAAAAAAAGAAAAGATGATTTAATTAGCAGAGAAAGAGCTACACAAGAAATATCTGAAATAATGGCAGATGCACTTATTAGCGGTTTTTCGCAAAATACAGTTTCCTTTGGTGAATTAAATCACAAAATACAAGAATGTTTAAAAAATCAGCCTGTTGCCTATGATGTGGACAAAGTTGTAGAGCAACTACTTGGCAATAATGAAAACATTCGGGCAAATCCTAGACAAAGCACAATAAATTTAGAAGAAGCGATTAGAATTGTAAAGGTAGGTGGAATAAATGAATAGGTATAGATGCAAAAAAAGTTTTGTAGTTGATGAGCGTGATGCAGATGGATTTTTAATCGAAAATAGACAGATGATAATTGAAAAAGGAAGTATTTACGAACTAGATGAAAATAGCAGCATTTTAGGTTTAGAAGTACATTTAGACAGTATAGAAAATAACTCGTGGTTAGAGATAACAAAAGAGGCTCTAGAAGAATATTTTGAGGAGGTTGAGGTATGAGTAAAATAGGAACATCATTAGAGAATACAAACAAATTAAAGGAGTTAATAGTAAATAATCCAGAACTGCCACTTTTGATTTTTGTAGGAGAAGAGGCATACGCTGGTGAATTTTCTTACAATATGGCAGAAGTGAATTTTGTTGGGATTGAAGAACTAACTGTTTATAAAAACTACTGCATAGAAAAAGAAGAATATAAAGAACAACTGATAGATGACTTGAGCGACGTAGAAGAGTATAAAGAACTATCAGACAAAGAATATTTTGAAATGATAGATAAAAAGGTAGAAGAAGCAGAGTATATAAAAGCTATTGTTGTGAATGTTGGATGATAGGAGGAATTTACAATGAAAAATTATGAGTTAATAGCAGAACTTATGAAACTACCAGCAGGATGCAATGTAGAATTTTATAAAGCGGAAGAGAATGAAAAACCAGCAATTATTGAAGATATTACAGATTTTGAAATAGATGAAGCTAATGAAACAATAACGCTATTGTGCGAATGAAGTAAAGGAGTGTGATAGAAAATGACAATCGAAGAATTAAGCAGTAAAACAAACAATAAATATGTTACAGTAACTTTTACTTATGATGAAATTCGAGATATAGCAAATGGATTATATTATGTGTCAGATTCCGAATTTAAAAGTATAAAAAATAAAGCTAAATTTTTATTTGATATGGTAAAGTGTGGAATGGTGCGGCCAAAAACTGTAAAAAGTATGAATGATGTTTTGGAGGAGAGTGAGCAAAATGCTAACATTAACGATTAAAAAAGAATGATTTAACATGATCCTTTCTGGAGAAAAGAAAGAAGAATACAGAGAAGTTAAACCATATTATGACCAAAGATTTGTGACAGCCTTCGGTTGTAGATGGCTTTTTGATGGAATTAAGAACGGAGATATGGAACCACCGATAAAAGAAATTTTATTTAGAAATGGTTACTCAAAAGAGAGTCCCCAATTTGTTGCAAAATGTTCACTTATAATTGGCACTGGCAAGCAAGAGTGGGGAGCAGAAACAGACAAACAATACTATGTATTAAAGATACATGAGATTACAGAGAAGAAAAATTGTTGATTCAGGAAAGGAGAAAATTATGGAGAGATTGACTAAAACGGGAATAAACCTTGGATTTATAGACAGTAATACACTTCCGAATTATGAGGCTGTATATGAAAGACTTAGAAAATATGAGGACTTAGAGGAAGAATGTATTAGAGAACACACATGGGGCTTGAAGATATTACTAAAAAAATGGAAAGAGTTTTTTGAAGATATACAGGAACTTTATGAGTATAGAAATCTAAAGAAACAAGGAAAAATACTTGAACTGGTCTGTAAAGTGGGGGATAAAATTTGGAGTATTACATCTCTAGAAGATTATAGTTCTGGTGAATATAAAGAAAATTTGCTAGTTCATCCACAAGAAAAAAAGATTGTTTCAATCACGATGTCTAAAAACGGGATTTTGTATCATGTAAAAGATAGAGCATTTGCTGGCTTTGAGTTTGGTGAAACAGTTTTCCTCACAAAAGAGGAAGCAGAGCAGGCATTGAAAGAACAGGAGGAAAAGAATAATGAGGAAGAATATTAAAAAATTAGTGGGCGGTGCAATAACATGCATAGCACTAACATTTTTAGGTTTGAATATCTCTTCTGAAATTGAAGAAAATCAAAAAATGAAGAAAGAGCAGTATGAGAATGCTGCCCAAATAGAAACATCAGAGGAGTTTACACAGGCTATAAAAAACAATATTGGCTATGCTTTTATTTATGGAGAACTGGCAGCAGTCGATCCTGTTGTATATCCAGAGCTTGAAGGAGAATATCTGGAAATAAAAAAGGAAAAGGAAAGATATGTAGAACATGTGATTAACAAGGACGTTGATGATAATATCACTGGATGCCATACAGAAACAACGCACAGATGGGAGATTGAAAATGTAGAAAGAAAAAAATGTGAAAATGTCATACTGCTTGATGTAACATTACAGGCAAACAAAATAAAACTTCCACAAAAAAGCTACATAACGGCAATAAAGGAATCAAGGGATTTGCGTTATTGCTATTATGGCACAGAAAGCAGATTAAAAGGCACACTATACGCAAAACTAGCGAACAATTCACTGGAAGAAGCCCAATTTTTTGAAAGCAAGGATATAGGGCAAACAGTTGAGTATTTAGAGAATGGAGCAGGAGTAGTAATCTTCTGGATTCTATGGATGTTTTTAATAATGGCATGTGTATATGTGGTTGCGAGTTTATTATAAGAAATGACATAGTAACAGGACAAGTTGCACTGGTGCAACGCAAAAGCATGGCAAGGAAGGAGAGGGAGCAGCATGACAAAGCAGGAACTGGCAAAATATCCAAATTATAAGAAAAGAGCAGAAAAGCTAAAAAGTGATATCTACGAACTGGAGACAAGAGATATTGAAAGCGTATCCGGTAAAGTAAAAGGCAGTATGAAAGAGCATCCATACACGGAACGAAGGTTTAGCGTACAAATGGAAGTTCCAGGGGAAGCGGAAAAGATACATAGGCAGATAGGCAGTAAGAGGCATGAACTGGAAGAGATAGAAATAAAGATGCAGGCGATAGAGGAGTTTATTGGCAGGATTCAAGACATACATATAAAAACCATCTTTGAGTACAGTTTTATAGAGGGGCTTACACAAAGAGAGGTTGGAGAAAAAGTTGGATTAGATAGGAGTAGAATATCAAGAAAAATTGATAATTATTTAAAAACGCACACAAAGCACACAAAAAGTATGGTATAATTAGAATAGAACTTCTATAACATATTGCATAATGGTTCTAATCAAGCAGTTCCGATTTTTGTAAAAAAAATAGACAAAATATCTTGATCAGACATTACATCCTCTGTTAACCTAAAAAAAAAGGGGTGAGAAGATGTATTTACAGACAGAAAAACCATGGGATTTTTTGAATCAAAATTCGCATGGAATGTTTGATGATTTGACAGAACAAATACAAAAAATTGGATTAAGAGTTGTTATAATACTTTTGCTAGTATTTATTTTTGCCATTTTCATAAAAAAACATAGAAAATAATAAAAAGGGTGCATTATGCACTCTTTTTTATTGCAGGAAAGGAAGTGAATACCCATGCCAAGAGCACCCAATAAAAGACTTAATTATGTATTCTATAATAGTAATGCCCTACATTATTAGAAAGAAGGAATACTAAAGATGAATAGTTTTATTAGCTGGATTGGCGGAAAGAAGTTACTAAGAAAAAGAATATTAGAAGAGTTTCCAAAGAAGGAAACTTACAATCGTTATGTTGAGGTATTTGGAGGAGCTGGATGGGTGTTATTCTCGTCAGATAGGCACGCAAAGATAGAAGTATACAATGACGTGAATGGTAATCTTGTAAATCTATTTAAATGCACAAAGTATCATCCAGAAGCACTTCAAAAAGAGTTAGAATACATATTAATGTCAAGAGAACAGTTTTTTGATGCAAAAGAGCAGACAGATACACGAGGTTTGACAGATATTCAAAGAGCTGCAAGATTCTATATTCTAATTAAGGAAAGTTTTGGGACAGATTTACGCTCTTTTGGTGTTCGTCCTAAGAATATAGAAAATGCCGTTGATTATATCTCTACAGTGTCTAAGAGGCTGAATAATGTAGTCATTGAGAATCAGGACTTCGAGTGTATACTAAAAACATATGATAAGCAAGATGCATTATTTTATCTTGACCCTCCATATTATGAAACAGAAAAGTATTATCCAGACAGATTCGCACTTGAGGACCATATACGCTTAAGAGATGCTATAGGTGGAATTAAAGGAAAGTTTATTTTATCTTATAACGATTGTGAATATATTAGAGAATTATACAGTAATTATAATATTATCTCAGTAGAACGGTCACATAATCTGGTACAAGGAGAGAAAAAGCCTAAATATAAAGAATTGCTTATTAAAAATTATAAATAAAATGATATTATATATCAAAAAGTCAACAACATAATAAAATGTGATATATTTAACTACAAGGGCATTATTATATAAGAATATATTATTTTTTAAGCTATGTTATCTGGATAAGAATAACCTCCTCGAATCCGAGGGGGGGGTAATTTTTCCGAAACAAAACGAAAGGAAGTGATATACCATGACAGATAAACAAAAAAGATTTTGTGATGAATATTTAATTGATTGTAATGCAACCAGAGCATACAAAGTAGCATATCCAAATGTAAAAAAGGATGAAACTGCAAAAGCAGCAGCAAGCAGAATGTTAACTAATGTTAACGTCAAAAACTATATTGATGCAGAACTACAGAAAATAGCAGATGCAAAAATAGCAGATGCAAAGGAAGTCATGGAATATCTTACTTCTGTGTTACGTGGAGAAGCAATGTCATCTGAAATCGTTATAGAGGGGATAGGAGAGGGTTGTAGTGAAGCAAGGGAAATGAAAAAAGAGCCAAGCGAAAAAGACAAACTAAAGGCTGCTGAACTACTCGGCAAAAGATATGGCATGTGGAAAGACAAAGTAGAGTTATCTGGTATTGATGATGAAAAGTCAAAACTAGATGATATTCTCAATCAAATGCGTAACAGCAAAGAATAGTTAACTATAGTTGCAATAATTTGCATAGGTGGGGGTGATGTTCCTTTGAGTAAAGAAAGGTTGATTTTATCAGATAAGTATAAAGCATTTATTGCGTATGATGCACCTGTAGAGTACTTAGAGGGTACTTAACTACGGCAGCAGGCAAGACGACCGTAGGCATATTCAAATTTATGTTGAAAGTGGCAGAATCCCCAAAGAAATACCATATTATAGCTGCAAAGGACACAGGAACAGCAGAAAAGAACATCATAAACAAGGACTTGGGCATCATAGATGATTTTGGTATATTAACAGAATATAACGGAAATGGCACCAAGCAGGAGAAGATACCGCATATCCTATACCACACGAATAAAGGAGATAAAGTGGTTTATGTAATGGGATATGGAGACAAAAAGAAGTGGCAAAAGGCATTAGGTGGACAGTATGGCTGTCTATACATAGACGAGATTAACACAGCAGATATAGACTTTGTAAGAGAGGCATCTATGAGATGCGATTACTTTATGGCAACACTGAATCCAGATGATCCAAATCTTCCAGTCTACAAAGAATATATAAATTGCAGTAGACCGCTTCCAGAATACAAAGAAGATGCACCACAAGAAATAAATAATATGCTAAGCGAAGAACCAAAGCCTGGATGGGTCCACTGGTTCTTTTCTTTTGTCCATAATTTGGGGTTAAGCAAAGAGAAAATCGAACAGATAAAACTAAATGTCCCAAAAGGAACCAAGTTATGGAAAAACAAAATCCTTGGATTAAGAGGAAGAGCAACAGGACTTATATTCAGTAATTTTAACCGAAGAATCCATGTAAAAACAAAAGAATGGGCAAAACAATTTGTCCAGGATAAGACAAACAGAGAACAGGCAGAGTATTTTCAGTATTTTACAGCAGGGCTAGACACTGCTTATTCTAGTAAATCCCCTGACACTATCGCCATGTCCTTTGCTGGTATCACAAACAAAGGTAAGTTCGTTCTGCTGGATGAAAAAGTGTATAACAATGCAGACCTAGATATACCAATTGCACCTAGTGATACTGTGGTTAATTTCATTGACTTCTTGGAGAGAAACAGGAAGGAATGGGGAATGGCAAGGCAGACGTTCATAGATAGTGCCGACCAAGCGACTATCACAGAATTTAAGAAGTATAAACGTTCCCACCCACAATGTTTATATGTATTTAATGATGCGTATAAGAAGACCACAATCATAGACAGAATTATGTTACAGCTTGGATGGATGTCCTATGATGAAGAGAATGGAAAAGAAACATGTTATTTCATTGTGGATACATGTACCAATTATATGAATGAACTGGATACATATAGCTGGAAAGAAGAAAAGGATAATGAGCCAGAGGACAATAATGATCACATGATAAATAGCGTGCAATATGCATGGCTGCCTTATAAAACAAAGATATTTCAAAGTTGTGTTAAAACAGATGAAACTAAAAAAGGAGCTGAGAAGAGGTGAATCTATTTAAGACTATGGCAGAGAAAATAAGAAGAAACATACAGACATGGCTAAGAATACAGCCAGCACAGATTTCTTCCATACAGTTACAAGAAGTTCTGAACTATGATGGAAACGCAATCAAAAATAGAATCTGGTACCGTGGCGATAGCGAAGAGCTGAGCCAGTTGTACAAACAGGTGCCAGGAGATAGAACTAGATTCTGGGCAGCAGTACCAACAAAGGGTATGGAAATAAGAAAAATCCATGTCGGGATACCAGGAGTAATAACAGATATCCTAACGGATATCGTAATCTCAGATATGAACGATTTTGACCTATCAGCCAGACAAGAAGAATGGGAGGAAATTAGTAAGGAAAATAAGTTCAAAGATATGTTAAGTGAAGCCATCACAGAAACATTAGTAATAGGTGATGGGGCTTTTAAAATATCCTTTGATACTGTATTATCACAGTATCCCATTGTTGAGTTTTACCCAGGAGATAAGATTGATATTATTTATAACCGAGGCAGAGTAAAAGAGATCATATTCAAAAGCATATACTACCATAATAGACAGGAGTATGTACTCCTTGAAACTTATGGAAAAGGCTATATCAACCACATCCTAACCAGGGACGGAAGAGAATGTGATATCAAATCCATACCCGATACGGCAGACCTCACAGACATTGTATGGGATGATAATTTCATCATGGCGGTTCCGTTGCAGTTCCTAAAGTCTTCCAAGTGGAAGGGGAGAGGAAAATCAATATTTGACGGGAAAACAGATGCTTTTGACAGTTTAGACGAGGCATGGTCACAGTGGATGGATGCACTAAGGGCAAACAGGACCAAGGAATATATTCCAACAGATTTAATACCAAGAAATCCGAACACAGGGGAGTTACTCACACCAAATGCATTCGACAATAGATTCCTACAGTCAGATGGGGCCATGGATGAAAGTGGAAAGGCTGCAATAAGTCTGGTACAAGGTGAGATACCGCACGAGAGTTATCTTGCTACCTATGTTACAGCACTTGACCTTTGCTTGCAGGGACTAATCAGCCCAAGCACATTGGGGATAGATGCAAACAAGATAAATGACAATGCACTTGCACAAAGAGAAAAAGAAAAAACTACACTTTACACTAGAAATAAGATTGTACAGACATTACAGGAAACCCTTCCAGAACTAATCAATATCATATTCAAATCCTATGATACATGGATGAAAAAGCCAACTACAGATATAGAAGTAGATGTGCCATTTGGAGAATATGCGAATCCATCATTTGAAAGCCAGGTAGAAACCGTATCAAAAGGTAAGCAAGGTGGTATCATGAGTATTGAAGCATCCGTGGAAGAGTTATATGGAGATACAAGGGACGAGGAATGGAAAAAAGAGGAGGTAGCAAGACTAAAAGCAGAGCAGGGAATAGCAGAAATAGAAGAGCCAGAGGTTAATTCAGAACTTGGAGAGTTTTCTATTGAAATGAACAAAGAACCTAATACACTACCCGATAATTTGAAAAAAGGATGTTGATATACTATGAATGAGTACAGCATCACAAAAGCCTTAATAAGAATCGAGGATGAACTAATCCGCAGTATGATAAGAAACTTTGACAGACATAGGGCAGATGAAACAAAAGAGGGTATGAATTGGACTATGTGGCAGGCGGAGCAGCTAAAAGCCTTAGAAGATTACAAGAGAAGAAATCTCAAACAGTATAATGGGTTGTTTGGGCATATAAACTCTGAAATAAGTAAAATGATACGAATAGCAAGAGCCAGCGGAAACGCAGACCAGGAAGAAAGCATTTTGAAAGCCATCCAAAAAGGTTATAAGATAACTAAAGAGTACTGGAAGGCTGGAAAAGGGAAGGATGCGAGTATATCTGGTGAATTTTTCAAAATCAATGACAGGAAACTTAATGCACTAATCAAAGCCACTGTATCAGATATGGAGAAAGCCGAACATGCTGTTCTAAGACGTGCCAATGACCAGTACCGAAAAATCATATTCAATGCCCAGGTCTATGCTAATACGGGGGCAGGTACTTATGAGAAAGCGGTAGATATGGCAACCAGAGATTTTTTAAAAGCAGGAATCCAGTGTGTGCAGTATAAAAACGGTTCCATGCATAAATTAAGCGAATATGCCAGCATGGCAATCAAAACAGCAAATAAGAGAGCCTATCTCATAGGAGAAGGCGAAAAAAGAGAAGAGTGGGGCATACATACCGTAATCGTAAACAAACGTGGGAATGCATGCCCTCTTTGTATGCCATTCTGTGGAAAAATCTTGATAGATGATGTGTATGGGAACGGCTCAAAGAAAGATGGGGATTACCCTTTATTGTCCGCTGCAATGGCAGCAGGGCTTTACCATCCACGATGCCGTGATATCCACACTACATACTTTCCAGGTATATCCACACCGCCAGAAAAGCCAAATAAAGAGGATATGGAGAAAGCAAAGGAGGACTACATAAATGAACAGAAACAGAACTATTGCAAGAACATGGCAGAAAAGTGTACCAGAGTATCAGAGAACAGTCTTGATGAAGAAAACAAAAGAGTATACAAGGAAAGAGCAAAGCAGTGGGAAGAGAAGGAAAAGCTTTATCAGAAGGATGCTGGAGAAGTTAATCTTGATATTGAGGAAGAAGCTGCACTCATAAGATATATTAGCCCAGATGCATACACACTAAATGACAAGCTAAGAAGAGGAATTGACTTGACAGAATTTGAAAAAGAGTGGATAATGAACTTAGATAAAGCACTGGATAAGATGCCAGAATACGAAGGTATTGTATATCGTTCAGTAGCGGATTATGGTATTGAAGATGTTGAAGAATTTATTAAAAGCCATGTAGTAGGTAGGGAAAAAAGTTTTCCATCTTATATTTCAAGTTCACTAAGTGTGTATGATGAAAGCTTTCCTATTCAATATGTAATAAAATCAAAGAATGGCAGGAATATAAGCCAATATAACACGAAAGAGAAAGAAATACTATTCAAACATAATAGTGTATTTTTGATAACTAAAATTAAGGGGCATACAATATGGATGGAGGAGATATGATGGGAAAAGCATATTCGGACAAGCGTTGGTATGATAATCCCATGCCGATTGATAGTTTGTGTTCAACTTGTAAGCATGATAAAGGTTTCTTGAAATGTGATAAATATCCCAGTGGTAGACCAAGAGATATTATTGATAAATCATTCCCCCAACCTGGGAAAGAGATTGATAAAACATACTGTGAATTTCGGGAAGAAAAGGGGTGATAATTTGGATAATTTCAAAATTATTTATGAAATTCTTAAAATTCTTGAAAAAAGTATGGATTTAGAAGAATTTGACAAAGAAAGTATTTCCAAGGAAAGGCTTGGAATTTCAGAAGCAAGATGGTGTAGGATAATGGCATTGCTGGTAAAGGATGGATATGTAACAGGAATAGAAACATGGAATTCTATGGATTGTGAATATCCAAGAGTTGCTATTGGAAGACCAGAAATTACAATAAAAGGATTAGAATATTTGGAAGAGAATACTTTTATGAAGAAAGCGGCGAATTTGGCTAAAGGAATAAAAGATACAATACCAGGATTATAAAAGTTAAAGTTGCACCAGTGCAACCACAAACAATCAAGGCACTCAATAGAGTGTCTTTTTTGATACAAAAATTTAAGAAAGGCAGGTGAGATTATGCAGGAATATTTTGTATGCAAATTAGCCACAGGAGAGGAAATAGACTTTAACAAAAAAGCAAAAAATGCAGAGAGACATACAGAGGATGAATATGTTGTTTATGATGAAGCAGGGAACGAAATAGGGCTAATAAGAGCTGAATATGTAATTGGTTTTTACAAAACAAAATGACAAGTGTAAAGAGAATAAATAAGAAAGAAGGATGATATTATGACTAAATTTGCAAGCGTGCTGGGAGCAATCCAGCAAAACAATGTTATTAAGCTAGTAATTTTATGTGTCGTTATAGACACGATTTTTGGATTCTTGAGAGCAGTAAAAGAAAAAAGGTTTAATTCAAACTTTGGCATTAATGGAGCGATAAGAAAAATTGGAATGCTAGTCAGCATTGTTACATTGGTACTGGTGGATAGAATTATGAATTTGAATTTGATAGGATTTATTCCAGAACAAATTAGGAACTATATTTCATTGCAGCATGTAGGCACCGCCGAATTTTTTGGCATTCTCTATATCTGCTATGAGACTGTAAGTATTCTAAAAAACATGACATTGTGTGGATTGCCAGTGAAAAAAATCTGGCTGGCAGTCAGGAAATTCATGAACAAATACACTGATGAATTAGTTGAATATGAAAATGAGGAGGAATAGTTATGGCAAATACAGTAACAGCACAAGACAGAGAGATTAAGCATTTGAATGTATTAGTACAAGTGCAGCTCAATAGAGCATTAAAAGAAATTAAGAAAAAAGGGATAAATCCTTTAGTTGTTGAAACTCTAAGAAGTAAGGAAAGGCAGTATTATTTATATTGCCAGGGGAGAACAGCAGCAGAAGCAAACAGGGCAGGAGTACCAGCAAGTTATGCGAAGAAGTATGCTAACCCAACAGCGAGAAAAGTAACGTGGACATTAAACTCTATACATATTCAAGGATGTGCAGTAGATGTCATTCCACAAAGAAAAGTAAACGGAAAAATGACTGCTATCTGGAATAGTCAGGACAAGGAGACAAAGCAAATTATCTCTATTATGGAGAAATATGGTTTTGAGCCTGGAGCAAACTGGAAGACGTCACCAGATAGCCCACATTTTCAAGTGAAAGGTTGCAAGGGAACAACCTACTCTGCAACGAACACAACAAAATGGGTCACAAAGATGATCCAATTTCACTTGAAAGCAAAAGGCTATAACGTAGCAATTGACGGTGTCTGGGGAGCAAAGACTACGGCAGCAGTCAATAAGTTCCGTAAAAAATGTGGATGGAAAGAAAATGGTAAGTTAGGAAAGAATGCAATTAAAGTATTGATTGCCTAAAGTTGTACTGGTGCAACTAAAACAAATAAGATAGGAGGTGGTAGCAGTGCTTAATTTAGTAGTAAACAGAGATAAGATAAAGGAAACTTATTTATCGGCTAACGACACAGAGTTTAAGATTATTTTCAATAGCAGCGACTGGTACAGGATGCACAAAAAAGCTATATTTCTGGTAGGAGGTAATTCCTATATTGTGGAAGGATTGGAAAATAATCGTATATACTCATTACCAGAGGAATGTGCTGGAACAGAGTTTAGTGTGTATATTGTTGGGGAAAGTAGTAATAGCTATAAGTCAACAGAAAAACAGCTTATTCGTATATTGGGAGGTGAAGTAAGTAATTTAGAAGTTCAGGCAGCAGTGGAGAAATATTTAGAAAGAAATCCAGTTTCAGGTGTGACCGAAGAACAAAGGATGCAGCTTGCAAAGATTCCTGAATTAGAAAATACCATAAAAGATTTAGAGAAGCAAACAGGAGTTGGAATTCAGAGTATATCAAAAACGGCAACAAACGGGCTAATTGATACATATACAATTGAGTTTACAGATGACACAACAACGACTTTTCAAGTTAAAAATGGAGAAAAGGGAGAGCCTGGAATACAAGGTGCTAGAGGAGAACCAGGAAAGAACGGAGAAAATGGCGAGAGGGGAAGAG
>JAAVZU010000079.1 GCA_022791815.1 Lachnospiraceae bacterium | reverse complement strand
CGATATTGGGGCAGACTGGTGCATGCAGATGGGATGCCATTCTCTTGATAAACTCCCAGTCTGTTTCCCTGTACTGCATAACAAGGTGCTCTTTCTTTTTTCCCTCTAGTCCCTTCTGCAGGTAAAGAATCCCTTTTTCTCCCAATACCTTTTCGATTAGGGATGCATAAGTCTCTTCTTTTTGGAAACTTCTTTTTTTCTCCTTTAAATCAAGAAGAATACTTCTGCTTTTCCCTTTTATCATTACCTTTGTCTGTCCTCCCTCATAAGAAGCACTGACATAAACGGGAACTCCCGAAAATAATATTTTCTCCTTCTTTTTTAAGATAAGCCTGTCTTATCTCATTCTCATCAGTCCATTACCATTACCTCTAAGTAAACTAAAAAATCTATCCCTACATATCATTCACTTTGTGAAAAGATAAGAGATAGACTTTTTTGTAAATGGAGTTAGATGGAATAGAAATCCCAAATTATAATCATAATAAATACAATTCAATTTAAATCATATACTAATCTAAAACCACATTCACCATCTATTAGTTCTTTTGAAGACATTCTCATTGCTGACATACACCAAATCCACTCATCTGCTTGCCATGGCCAAAAATATGCTCCACCACCTTTAATTACAAATTCTTTTGTTTGGGGTAAATAGCTATTTTTTTGGTAATAATCACTACACCACTCTCCTGTATAAATACCATACAAGCCAAATTCATTGCTATTTATACAACTTAAATCATTAAAATCAAAACTTAACCATTTTTCCAGTTCATCATCATTTGGCAATTGCTTTCCAAACGAAAACAAATCCGTACTTCCTGCTCGTGCAAAGTATTCCCATTCAATTTCTGTTGGTAACCTTAGATTAAGTTGTTTACACAAAGAATCAATGCTTTCTTTTTTTAAATATGCTGCAAAGTTTTCCTCCCCTTTATAAAATTCAAAGTCAATATATCTTTTAGCAAACGAATTTAGAATCGGAGTTCTTGTAACTAGAATATTTGAAACATGAATATCCTTTTTCAATTCCATATCACATTCATTAAAACATATTTCATTATTTATCTTTCTTGCCTGAATTTTTTCTTCTTCTGAAAGCCCTTTATTATACACCCCTTCTGGAATATAAACAAATTCTAAATTATAAGGTAAATATGTTGCTATAATATTATTCATTTCACTTTTAATTATAAACAATGAACTTTTAGATCCTAATTTTTCTTTAAGATATGTCTTTTTTCTATCTAAATCATATTTTTTCATTATATATCCTTTCTTTATCGAGGAAATATCCATGGTTCTGGATCTCCTTCCTTAAAATACAAAATATTAACATTATTATTTCGGGCGAAATCTTGCATTGCTTTTTGACACCCCCTTGATGGTCTCATACTTCTTCCTGGATTACAAGGTGGTTTAGTACCATAAATAATTATAGTATCCCCTGCAGAAACTGTCCCTTTTTTACTTAACTCATCTAATATTTTTCTTTCAGTATGCGTTTGTAATTGTTCCTCCCATGATAATATCCGACCTGGCTTTGTTCCACCACTATGTGATACACCTGAATCTCTTAGCTGACCATGTTCGTCTAGATGTTCCCATGTTGCCACATGTCCTTTAGATGGACTACTACCCTTACCAGCACTCTCAATCCGCACCTTTCCCACTGAACACAAATCATCCCCATTATGTACTAGCAGTTCCTCACCTGCAACATAATAGCTGTGCAGCCCCTCTACTTCCAGATTATATACCCATTGTTCTTTTTTCTCCTTTTCCTGACGGATACAGGTAATCTCTGCATATTCCCCGTCCCTTTGCTTTAAAAAATCTCCAGGAAGCAATTCTTCTGCCCTTACCCAGCCTTTTTCCTTATGCCAAAACAGGTGTTCCATTGTACTGCAGATTTCACTTTCCTCTATCCGCAAATACACAATTGTATTGGTTTTCTGTTTGGAAATCCTGGTTACTTTTCTTTCAAGTAAAACATAAAAAATCTACCTCTTACATTTTTATGAACACATAGGAGATAGATTTTTAAGGTTTAAGAAATTGGAAATCCTAAAGTATAAACATCACTAAAAAATATACAATACATCATCATCATTTTCTAATGATTTTGGAATAATTTTCTTGATGTTATGTAATCTACACAATAAATATTCCAAATCATCTCCTTCAACGTTATTCGTGACCCATTTTATTAGTAATTCCAATTCTGATATCACAGAATCTAAATTACCTTTTCTTATTTCTGCACCATCTTGAAAATAATATATATTTAGTTCTTCTATTGCAGGTTCTAAATACTTATCATATATTCTTTGAGATGCTATATTTTCACTTAATATTTCTTCTGCATCATCAAAAATAATACCATTATACTTATACAATCCTACTGACATTTCTATTTTCCTCCATAAGTCGCCGAAAAATTGTATTCGGGATATTCTGCTCTTAACTAAACATTGCTCTACAGCTTGACATAGTGTAGGCGTATCTGCATCAATTCTAAAAACATAACTTCTAATACTTTTTAATGAATTGATGTTAGGGACATTCTCAGAACCCACAATAGATAAAGTATATTCTGATTGATTAATCGCATCAATTCTATTACTTCCTTTTTTGTAGATATGCTTAAAAGCCCATTGTTGCTCTGTTTGAGGAACATCGGCATTTTCCATATAAAGCTTGCCTGCAGTCTTATCTTCATAGATTATCCGATTACTAAATCAACCTCCTCAATTTCTGTATTAATTTTTCCGTGGATATTTACTTCTCTATATATGGAACTACTAACCTTGATTAAATAAATTCCATTGCCACTTCGATAGCATCCTTTATATTTAAAGATGGATATTTTTTTTCAATATTTTTTAAACAAATAATATAGTTTACACTTTGCAAATTATATGCAATCTCTTCAAACACTTCACTTGTGTATAAAATTTCTTTTTCATTTAATTGATTAAGTATATTAATAGTCAACAATTCATCTCGACTTAATACCTCTATTAATTCATCCCGGCACTTTTCAATCCTATAATCATCTTCATCGTTTATTTTCGCCCTCTTATCTAGTATTTCTTTTACAGTTTTTAACATATATATTCCTCCTTTATGGTTGTTTATCTGCATCTGGAAAAATAGTTCCTATCTTTCCATTTGTTTTTATAATTCCTACTCTCACTCCATCATACTCACCATATCCACGAACACCATCTGGCAGGTTTTTATTTTCTGGTAAATTGGCAACATAATTTGCTGCTTCTTTAATCTTAGCTTTTGACCAGTTCTTTGGAAACCATGCTTGTCCTGTTCCTGTCCTTTTTGAAGGTGTCTTATGCTTTGGAACATTTCCAATTCTAACTCCATTGCTATATTCTTTAACAATATTGTACTCAATTCCTTTTTCCTCTAAAAAATCAATATTAGCTTGTCCATGTCCTCCCCCCCTCATTCTAGATACTTGACCAGTTTTAGGATTATATGTAAAATCACCTATTACGGAATGCTCTAATCCCTTATTATCCACAAAGTTTATTGCACTCTCAATCTTCACCTGTCCCTCTGAACACACACCTGTCCCATTTTGTACCAATTCCTCTTCAGATAGTTCGTTATATTTTTCCACCAGTCTGCACATATCTTCGGTCAGCTCTGATGCTCCTGCACCTTCCACCCCACTGGCTGTTCCTGTACCTTCTGCCAGTATTCCTTCCATTTCTGCACTGGTTTTTGCTGCTTTACGGGCATTTTTCATCTTCACTCCTGCTTCCGCTAACAGGGCTATGGTTCCTACCACTTCTGTTGCAATCTCCACCCTTTGTGTCCAGTTTCCATCTTTAAACTGGTTCCACCCTTCTTTCAACCCCTCTGGTATTTTATATAAACTCTCTGCTGTCTGTATCGGATGGGAAACCAGATTTACGCTTCCTGCACATATTCCATAACACAGCTTTTCT
>JAAVZU010000006.1 GCA_022791815.1 Lachnospiraceae bacterium | reverse complement strand
GCATACTCTTTTTTTCACATTTCATATTATTATCTCCATTTTATATTCAATGATGTTGGGGTCAAAAGTTATTTTGCCCCCAACTGATGCTACGGATTGCTACATTGCTATGCAATTCCCGCAATCCTACAAACACCTCCAATCCCGCATATTTGCAAGCAAATCTGCTTCTTGTCGGTGTTTGGCGGGTCAAGCCAGTAGATAACAATTTGCATGTAAACATGCATTGTTATCTACTTTTGACCCTAGCATCATATTCAATATCATTATCAAAAACAAAAAGAGAGGTATTTTAAACGCACCTCTCTTTTCATGTGAATTACAAATTCATAGAAAATGATATTAGAAATCTACACGAATTCTACTTATTACATTACCAAGTTCTTCTGCCTTTGCTACAAATTCACATTCTTTTATCTCATCAGTAATAAATGCATATTCTCCAGTAATACCAGCATCTACTACTTCAACTTTTTCAAATAGTTTTGCTACTTTATCTGCATTTTCTGTAGCATTTCCTGATAAACGAACAAAGAAACGCTGGCTGGCATCTTTAATATCTGAGATTGCCAACTTCTCACTGTCCCAAATAACTGGGATATTTGTATTTAAGTTCTTTGCAGCTTCTACAACATCCGCTACTACAGCACTAGCTGTAGGTAATTTTCCTGCTCCGCTGCCGTAGAACATAATATCACCGACCATATTTCCTTTTACAAAAATACCATTAAACACATCATTTACACTAAATAATGGATGTGCATCATTAATCATAACTGGTGCAACTTTTGCAAAAATTTTGTCTCCAACTTTTCTGCTACTTCCGAATATCTTAATTGCTGCACCAAGTGACTTCGCATATTTAATGTCCACATCTGTAATCTTTGTTATACCTTCTGTATAAATATCTTCATAATCCACCTGTTTACCATATGCAAGGGATGTTAAAATTGCGATTTTTCTGCAGGCATCATATCCTTCTACATCTGCCTCAGGATTTCTCTCTGCATAACCTTTATCTTGTGCATCCTTTAATACAGAATCAAAGTCAGAACCTTCTGTGGTCATTTTTGATAAAATATAATTTGTAGTACCATTTAAAATACCTGAAATCTCCTCTATTACATCTCCATTCAAACATTGAACCATAGGACGGATTACTGGAATTCCTCCTCCAACGCTGGCTTCAAAAAAGAAGTTAATTGATTTCTCTTTTGCAATAGCAAGAAGTTCAGCACCATGTTTTGCAACTAATTCTTTATTGGACGTACATACACTCTTTCCAGCCTCTAAACAAGCTTTTACAAAATCATAAGCAGGCTTTACCCCACCCATAGTTTCTACAACAATCTGCACATCTTGATCATTTACAATTATGTTAAAGTCATGCACCACTTTGTCTTCATGAGGATCTCCTGGAAAGTCCCTTAAGTCAAGAATATACTTTACATTAACTTCTTGTCCTGCTTTTTTTGAAATACTTTCCTTATTGGTAGTCAATACCTCGACCACACCTGAACCAACTGTACCATAACCTAACACACTGACATTTAACATATTGTCCTCCATTCTGTCTTTACAGACAAGTCTTTTTCTCTAATTATGTTTTAAAAATAAAGATCCCATTTTCTTGTATAATTATAACAACTTTTATTCCCTTGCTATAATCTTTAAAAAATGCATTCCTGACAAAGCTTCTATCTCCTGAATCATCTGTGTTACTTCTCCTGTTTCAGTTGCAATCTCCACACTAATCGTAAGCATAGCAATGCGGTTCACAGGTATACTCTGATGTATAGTCAAAATATTTGCCTGATATTTTGCTACCAGACTTAAAATCTTTGATAATAATCCAGGCTCATCATCCACTTGCATCATAAATGTAACCGTCTTCCCCCTTGCATTATCATGAAAAGGAAAAATATCATCTTTATACTTATAGAAAGAACTGCGGCTAATCCCTACTGCATCCGTTGCTTCCTGTATTGTAACATTTCTTTGGGAATCCAGTAAACGTTTAGCTTCCACAACTTTATGGTACACTTCTGGCAAAGCACTTTTTTTCACAAGAAAATATTGTTCTTCTTCTGTAGCACTCATTATATATTCCTCCATTATGCCTATGGAATTACATTTCTGTGTATGCACAGGAAATACACTTGTTTACCCACGAAAGATATACTAACATAAATTTCTCTTAAATGCAAGAGTTGAAAAGAAGAAGCATTAACACTCATTCACTACTTTGGTAAGTTTCTCTTTTTCCTTTTCTGTTAACACACCATTTATATCCAGAACAACAACCAATTTGCCATCTACAGAAATAATGGATTCAATGTAACCTGTTTCCTCTGAAAATACAACTTGTGGTGCAGGCATAAATTTGTCTTCTGATAATTCAACAATCTCTGCAACCATATCTACTTGAAATGCCAGTAATAAATCATCTAATTTAACAATAATATACTTACTGTCCCCTGTTTCTTGCTTTATTTCTACACCAAACTTTTTATGAAGGCTAAATACTGGAATTACACTATCCCGTAATTTTGCAATTCCTTCAATAAACCTTGGTACATTGGGTACTTGTGTAATATTCAATTGTTTCTCAATCCCCTGTACATGTGCAATATCAATACCATAAGTATTTCCGCCTACATCACACAAAACTTGTTTTATTCTTTTCACAATAATTCCCCCTTTATTTCTTGGTATTCTTCCACTTTAAGTATGCATTGATAAATCCGTCGATATCACCATCTAATACGGCATTAACATTACTTATTTCCTCACTGGTACGATGATCTTTTACCATAGTATAAGGCTGCATAACATAAGAACGAATCTGATTTCCCCAACCAATTTCTTTTACTTCACCTCGTATACCAGACTCCTTCTCCATATTCTCCTGCTGTTTCAACAGATATAACTTTGCCTTTAACATCTGCATAGCCTTATCTTTATTCATGTGCTGGGAACGTTCATTCTGGCACTGTACCACAATCCCAGTGGGATAATGAGTAATACGAATGGCAGAAGATGTCTTGTTAATATGCTGTCCACCTGCCCCGCTAGAACGATAAGTATCCACCCTGATATCATCTTCGTTAATCTCTACATCTAAATCCTCTTCAATATCGGGCATTACATCACAAGAAACAAAAGATGTCTGTCTCTTCCCTGCTGCATTAAAAGGTGAAATTCTTACCAAGCGATGTACTCCATGCTCTGATTTTAAATATCCATAGACATTTTCACCCTTAATCTCCAATGTAACAGACTTAAGTCCTGCCTCTTCTCCATCCAGAAAGTCAATCATCTCTGTCTGGAAACCATGCTTATCTGCCCATCTTTGATACATACGGCAAAGCATACTTGCCCAGTCACAACTTTCTGTTCCACCTGCTCCTGCATGAAGTGTTAATATTGCATTATCCTTATCATATTCTTCTGACAATAAAGTACGGATTCTTAATGATTCAAATTTCTCTATAAATTCATTTAATTCCTGTTCAATTTCTGGAACCAGACTCTCGTCCTGTTCCTCATATCCCATAGCCAATAGAGTCTCAATATCTTCATAAGCACCTGTAAGTTTTGCAAATCCTTCCACTACCTCTTTCAGTCCTTTTAATTCCTTCATGGATTGTTGGGACTTTTCTTGATCATTCCAGAAACCTGGTTCTTCCATAATCCTCTCTAACTCTTCTATTCTTAGCTTCTTTACAGCTAAGTCAAAGTGAATCCCCCACTTCTTTTAATGGCTGCTTATAAGTACCTAATGTACTTTTAAAATTATCTAACTCAACCATTTAATCACCTCTTTCTATTTTAATTTACTCTGAAAGTGTTATCGATAGATATAGCAATTGGTTTGTGCCTGCACAAAGACCAATTGCTATATCTATCGTAGAACCTGATGTGTATGAGCCACCGAGCGATAGCTCGGACTGCGAATACACATTAGGCGGTTACGGGAGCACATAGTGCGGAGTAACCGACACTTTCATTCATAGTATTGCCGCCAGAGGCAGCATGTAAGTTTTATATTATATCCTAACCAACAGATTACTCTATTGTTAATTAGTATACCACTTTTTTACAAAAAAGGCAAAAAGAAAGGTGAAATCACCTTTCTTTCTCTTGATAAATAAATGAAATTTATCCTTGACTACCAGTCTCTTTCACGGATAGCATCCTCTACATCCATGTCAATCTCAAACCATTTTAAAATATACTCAATTGTTTCACCGATACTATCTCTTGCAACAGTTTCTATTTCACTATCATTATCTTCAAATTCTTCCTGCAGTTCATTAATTGCCTGTGTCATTTTATCACATTTGTCTTGTATTTTCTCTAAATCTCTTTCTCCTGTTTCTAACAACTCGATGATATCTTGTATCAATTCTTTTACTTTATCTACCAAAAAATCTGGAAAATACCCATCTTTATATATATCCTCAAGCAATATATAGTCAGCATCAAATTTCTTCATATCTTATCCTCCATGTTCTCCAATTATTCAAATGCAACAATTTAGACTATAAGCTAAACTATTATATCCAGATACAATGATTGCAGATAGAAGATTTATATCCTCCATCTGCAATCATTGTTAATTCAATCTATTTATGATTTTCCACAGCAGAATTTGTATTTCTTACCACTTCCGCATGGACAAGGTTCATTTGGTCCAATCTTCTTTTCTGCACGTCTCTTTGGTGTACGGACAGAAGTTTCATCTTTATTGGTTCCAGTAACCTTAGCCACTTGTTCTCTTTCCACCTGCTGTTCTACACGAATATGCATCAATGCTCTTACTGTCTCTTCTTCAATTGCATTGATCATCTCGCCAAACATTTCAAAACCGCTGTTGGTATATTCTACAACTGGATTACGCTGTCCATAGGCCTGTAAACCAATACCCTGACGCAATTGATCCATATCGTCAATATGATCCATCCACTTACTGTCAATTACTTTCAGAAGAATTACACGCTCCACTTCACGAATCTGCTCTGCTTCAGGAAATTCCGCTTCTTTTGCTTCATATAATTTTGTTGCTTCCTCTTTTAAAGTCTGCATAAGCTGCGCTTTCTTAATACTTGACTTTTCTTCCTCAGTCAATACAATCTTCTCTAATGGCACAATAGGAAGAAGCAATTGGTTTAATTCATGTAAATCCCATTCATCTGGATTCTGGTCTTCTCCAATTACAGTATCTACACAACGTTCCACATTATCTGTAATCATACGGTAAATGGTATCCCGCATACTTTCTCCATCTAACACCCGGCGTCTTTCTTCGTAAATAATCTCTCTTTGGTCATTATTTACTCTATCATATTCTAACAGATTCTTACGGATACCAAAGTTATTCCCTTCTATCTTCATCTGTGCTTTCTCAATTGCATTAGATAACATCTTATGCTCAATCAATTCGTCTTCTCCAAGTCCTAAAGAGTTAAACATACTCATTAGTCTCTCCGAACCAAATAAACGCATCAAATCATCTTCCAGTGAAATATAGAAACGGGATTCTCCTGGATCTCCCTGACGACCAGCACGACCGCGTAACTGATTATCAATACGGCGGGATTCATGTCTCTCTGTACCAATAATCTTTAAACCACCAAGCTCTACTACACCGTCCCCAAGTTTAATATCTGTACCACGTCCTGCCATATTCGTTGCAATGGTAACCGCACCAAGCTGTCCTGCATCTGCCACAATCTCAGCTTCCTTTTCATGGAACTTTGCATTTAAAACATTATGAGGAATACCACGTTTCTTTAAAATTGCACTTAATTCCTCTGAACCTTCAATAGTAATTGTACCTACTAAGACAGGTTGTCCCTTTGCATGTGCCTCTTCAATTTCATCTGCAACAGCATTCAACTTACCTCTCTTCGTTTTATATACCGCATCCTGATAATCTACACGCTGCACTGGCTTGTTGGTAGGTACTTCAATAACATCCATTCCATAAATTTCACGGAATTCCTTTTCTTCTGTTAATGCAGTACCTGTCATACCACTCTTCTTTGCATACTTATTAAAGAAGTTCTGGAATGTAATAGTTGCAAGAGTTTTACTTTCTCTACGAACCTTTACTCTTTCTTTTGCTTCAATTGCCTGATGCAAACCATCTGAATAACGTCTTCCTGGCATAATACGTCCAGTAAACTCATCTACAATTAAAACTTCATCATCTTTTACCACATAATCTTTATCTTTAAACATTAAGTTATGGGCACGCAATGCTAAAATAATATTATGCTGAATCTCTAAATTCTCTGGATCTGCCAGATTCTCTATATGGAAATATTTTTCAACCTTATGGACACCTTGTTCCGTAAGATTAACATTTTTATCTTTTTCATTTACAACGAAGTCACCAGTTTCTTCGGTTTCTTCCTTCATAATAACATCCATCTTGGAAAGTTCCGTCTCAGTACCTCTCTCCAAAGTTCTTGCCAGATTGTCACAAGCTTCATAGAGCTTTGTAGACTTTCCGCTTTGTCCAGAAATAATAAGTGGTGTTCTTGCTTCGTCAATTAAAACAGAGTCAACCTCATCCACAATCGCATAATTTAACCCACGCATAACAAGCTGTTCTTTATATATTACCATGTTATCTCTTAGATAATCAAATCCCAGTTCATTATTTGTAGCGTATGTAATATCACAAGCATACGCTGCACGGCGTTCATCATTATCCATGCTATTTAAAATTACACCTACTGTCAACCCTAAAAATTCATGTACCTTACCCATCCACTCTGCATCACGCTTTGCCAGATAATCATTGACAGTTACGATATGCACGCCATCTCCTGCCAATGCGTTCAAATATGCAGGAAGTGTAGATACTAATGTCTTACCTTCACCTGTACGCATCTCTGTAATACGTCCCTGATGTAATATTACACCACCAATTAACTGTACACGGTAGTGACGCATTCCAAGGACACGCTTGGAAGCTTCACGAATTGTCGCAAAAGCCTCAATTAAAAGGTCGTCCAATGTCTCTCCTTTTTCTAATCTTTCTTTAAATTCCACTGTCTTATGCTGAAGTTCTTCATCTGACAGCTTCTCATAATCTGGTTCTAACGCTTCAATCTTATCCACAATTGGATAAATACGTTTCAACTCATGTTCACTATGCGTTCCAAATATTTTTGTAAAAAATCCCATTTTAACACCTCTGCATTTTGTTTTTATGCATTTTCCCTTTCATTCATAGTAGTACCTGCAAAGCAGGCATAGTTGTTTACTTTTAAGAATGTCATCGACAATCTTACAGCAATGTACGGGTCAGTTTTCCTAAAAAATATAAATCCGCACACCTGATGGGAGCTATATCAAGTTGTATATACAATCTTACCACTGATACAGATTTATCACTCACCACCTATACTATAAAGGAGAGAGTCTTTCCCATTTAGCATATAACAGCCTTCACATTATCACAAGCTGTATATCATCAAGTCTTAAAACCTTTCTATTATTTCAGAAAAGCTACTGTCTTTTATTGTAACATTACTAAACCTAGGATTCAACAAGTTTTTCTTAAATTTCTTGCACATTTATAAATTTGTAAGATATATTCTGATTTATTTCGATATTTTTTACACTAATTATACCTCTGTTTTTCTCTTTCTTTAGTTTTCTTAAAATTTTCCATAGCTTCTCTTTTTTAATTCAATAAAAGAATTATCTATTTATCTTATATAGAAAAAGAGTTATTGTTTTCTTAAACAAAAAAACAATAACTCTATAATTAAATAACACTCAACATTTTCCTAACATTCTGGCTCAATCAATCCATAAGAATTCTTCTTTCTCTTATAAACCACATTCACTTCATCCGTTTCTGCATTGCGGAATACATAAAAATCATGTCCAAGCAATTCCATCTGCACACAAGCCTCTTCTGCATCCATTGGTTTTACTGCAAAACGTTTAGAACGAATAATCTCAATCTGTTCATCATCTGGTATATCTTCTTCAATAAAAGCCTGATTCAATCCACTTCCTGATTGTTTCTTTTCTACAATTTTATTTTTATACTTACGAAGCTGACGTTCGATAATCTCTTCCACTAAATCAATAGAAACATACATATCCGTACTCTCCTGTTCTGCACGAATAATATTCCCTTTCATCGGAATTGTTACTTCAATCTTCTGTCTCTCCTTCTCCACACCAAATGTAACATGAACTTCTGTGTCATCTGTGAAATATCTCTCCAGCTTACCTATTTTTTCATAGATAGCCTCTTTCAGTCCTTCTGTCACGTCAATGTTCTTTCCACTAATAATATAACGCATAATGTCCAACTCCTTTACTGTATTATTGAAAGGTTCCAATAACCCCAACTGAAAGCCTTCCCCTTATAAGCCCCAAATGCCATTTCGCACACCTAACGCTCTATCCATATTATACCATGTCTTGTCCTCTCGTGCAACTTGAAAACTTTCTTTTCCATGCTTTTATCATATCAATTACCAACAAACTGCCATTTCGTGTCAAACAACCAAACTTTATCAGTATTATAAATTTCAAGCAAAATAACAATAATTATCTGTTATTTTCTATATTTGTCAGATTATATTTTTTCTCTTTTTTTCTACATTTTTACAGATATGACAAAACAAAATTTCGTGCTTGACACATTTTTTTCGTCAAAGTTATCCACACACTTGTGGATAACTCGGTGTATAACTTATTTTTCACGTTTTTTATTCACTTATATATGTGGATAAACGTGGATAACTTTTATCAATTCCTATCTCAGACACCTAAACAGGTTTTCTCCCTTAAAATTATTGTGCATATTGTACACATTGGCATAATAAGTTAATTTTCTCATTTTTCGACAATTTGTGACATCTAATTGCTATTATTTCCTTTGTAATTCATCTATTTTAATATATCCAAAACAACGTAAAAAAACAGTCTTACTTAATACATTTAGAACTTTTTATAAAGCAAAAAATGCTGTCAAACAGAAATTCTCTGTATAACAGCATTTTTCTTCATCATTGAATTACACGCCAATCCTTCTTTTATTTAATGTCATATTTTTTTCATAATCATCAATCTTATTTGCCAAAAATGGTGCCAATCCTACAAACTCCGCACCGTAAGCATTACCTTCACCATTTGCATTTACTTCGCCACGTACAATATGTATAACTGCATAAAAATAGTCTATATCTCCAAGTTTAATCTTTCCATCAAAATAAAAATCTATTGGCAATTTTGCCTTTGAGACAAATCCAATTCCAGATTTTGATATATCAAAAACCGAAATCTCAGCATCCACATCTTCAATCACTACATAATCTTGCTTATACACTTTCTTAATCTCTAAATCAAGTTCTATTGGCAACCTTTTATACTGTCTTCTCTCTTGCATATGCTTTCCTCCTTCTTAGATTTATTTTCCATTATTCACACTTCACATTATAGTCCACTGTCACCCCAACTAGAATCTGCTTATAAATAATGATATAATTCTTACTTCTTATTTATTATATCATATTTAGGCACAATGTGCAAATATCCCTCTTATTCATTTCTCTCTTTTATTAAAATCAAACAGAAAATTGCACCAAATAAGCGAGCTTATTGGTGCAATTTATATTATTCAATATTCACAATACGATTCAAACTATTTCAAAATACGTTTCACACAAATTATTCTCTTAGAGCTATAACCTACAGCGTCTGTTGTAATTCCATATTTTCTTCCTTTTGCGTGTACGATTCTTCCTCCACCTATGTAAATTCCAACGTGATTAACTCCACTATTACCATAGAATACTAAATCACCTGGCTGGGCATTAGACAAGCTTACACTTGTTCCATAAGAAGATTGTGAAGAAGATGAATGTGGTAGTGACACTCCAAAATGAGAATATACAGCCATAACAAATCCAGAGCAATCTGCTCCTCCTGTTAAACTGCTTCCTCCCCATACATAAGGATTACCAACAAATTGCAATGCATAAGATGCAACTTCTGAACCTGTTCCACTTCCTTTTACAGTACCACTATCAGAACTTCCCGATGAACTTGAACTGCTACTTGAAGAAGGTTTCTTTGAAGAACTTGAACTTCCTGAAGAACTTGAACTTCCCGATGAACTTGAACTGCTTGAAGTTCCAGAATTGCTTGAAGTAGAGCTATTGCTTGTTACTGAATTTCTTGACTCCTCTTCTGCTCTTGCTGCCTCCTCTGCTGCTCTCGCTGCTTCTTCTGCCGCTCTTGCTGCTTCTGCTTCTCTACGAAGCTGTTCTTTCTCTTCTTTAATAGAAATCGCTTTTTCAAACTTTACATCTATATCTACATATTCTTTAGATACAAAGCCTTTAATTTCTTCATCTTCTACTTTAATCTTAACCCACTCATCAGTTTCTTTTACAACTTCATAAGTCTCACCAATTGGGATCATAGTAAGACATGAAGCTTCTATATTTGCTTTCTCTCTTACTTTCAAAGTCGTTGCTGTTACAGTTGCAACTTTTTTCCCATATTCATCTGCCAGTTCCTCTGCACGTAATCCCATTGCAAGAAATTCCTGATTAATATAACCAGTACAGCTGCCAGATTCAACCTTTACCCACTGTCCATCTGTTCCTAAAATAGTTGCTGCTGCACCCTTATATAATTTACCAATTACTTTACTTTCTTCACTGGCCTTTTTACGAATATTTACATAGTTATCCGCAATAGAAATACCAATATTATCAAACTGAGTATTCTCATCAACTGCTGATTGAGATACTGCTGACTGGGATACCGCTGACTGAGACACTACACTGCCTCCTGGTATTTGGTTTTCGCCAGTAACTGTTTCTCCCTCTGTTGCACAATATTTATCTAAGGTAATGGATATACCTGCAAGTCCTTTTTCTCCACAAAGTGTTGCCGATGAAACGACAGGTGCCTTTGTAGTTGCAACGATAGCTAATACTGCTCCACAACACAGAGTCACTTTAGCTATTGAACGCTTCTTCATTCGTCAATCACGACCTTTCTTTTTCTAAATTGTTAATTATTTGTTACAACAACACAGACACATTATACCGAAGATTTCACTTTTTGTCAAGTCCACGAAATAAATTGTTAAATTCTGATATCATTTTTCAGAAAAAAACGCCCTATTATCAAGGATTGTTTTTATTATATAATTTTTATTTTTCTACAATAGTAGAATTTTATACAACTATAGTTTTAATCTACTTTCAAGCTATTTATAAAAATTACTATTTCTCTATGCCACAAAACTTCTTAATTTATTTGATTCCATATCATCATACCTACACAAACTATCAATGTTCCAATAAGAGAAGGTGATATAATCTTTCCTGTTTGCTGCCCCTTTGCCTCCCATATTTCTTTTACTTTCTCCTGCCGTTTTTCCAAACAAGCAATAGAATATAGTAATACAGCAAGAATAACCAAAGATACCAATGACATAAATGCTAATACCAGAATAACAAGTTCATTTGGCAGCATTGCATTTGCTGTATCCACAGAAATATTATTTGCTGCAGAATATGTTTTACTACTTAAGTATACAGATGTTCCATTTATCAAGAAATGTACAATCATCGAACTTAAAATAGATCCTGTTATCTCATTTAAGATAACAAAAAACAGACCAAGCACAATCGCATAAGACATCTGATTAATATTTAAGTGGAAAAAGCCAAATAGAATAGCAGTAACCACACCTGCTTTTATCAGTCCTGCATTCTGGTATGTTTGATACAATGATCCTCGAAAGATAATTTCTTCAACGATACATGGAATACCTGCAATCACAACCACACATACCCATACAGGATATTCTGTATATAAGCTGCCTAGAGAACTTCCCACTATATTTTCTGATACTTGAAGAGATAGATAATTGCAAAAAACGATAATAGGATAACTAGCATACGCAAACACTACCAATAAAACTATGGTAAGTGGATGCAAAAAGTGTAACTTTAAAAAATGAACTGGATTGTATTTATTTTTCCACAAATAACAAATTGTAGGCACAATTAGCCCCGTCTGAGATACTAATACACTACACATGGTACTTTGTAAAAAAGGAATCCGGCTGCCAAATAGATTCGCTGCTTCTTTCCATACAAAAGAGCAGAAAAAATAACTTACCAGGGTAATTAGGAGCAACCAATTGTTCCCTTGTACCCTGGTAGTTTCTACTAAACTATCTGCTTTTTCATAACCGGGTTCCATAACTTCTAAATTTTTTTCAGTCTTGTCATAGTTCCCCATATATTACCTAACCTTTCATACCAATTGCTTCTATTTCAATCAATACATCTTTAGGAAGTCTTGCAACTTCCACACAAGAACGAGCCGGAAATTGGGATGTAAAATATTTTGCATAAACTTCATTCACTTTTGCAAAATCATTCATGTCTTTAATAAATACAGTAGTTTTAATTACATTCTCCATGCTCACACCAGCCTCAGAAAGCAAAGCTGCAAGATTGCCAATTGCCTGATCTGCCTGTTCTTCAATTCCTCCACTCACTAACTCTCCAGTCTCTGGAATAATTGGAATTACTCCTGAAGTAAATACCATATTATTTACTTCAATTGCCTGAGAGTATGGTCCTATTGCTGCTGGTGCCTTTTCTGTACTGATAATTTTTTTCATAATACATCTTGTCCTTTCTATTCTCTTTTCTTTTTCAGATATCCTAATGGTTGTTATATATTATCCTTCTAAAATATCTGTTAATATCTGATTTATCATTCCTGGATCTGCCTTGCCCTTCATTTCTTTCATAGTTTGTCCAACCAAGAATCCAATCGCTTTCTTTTTCCCATTTCTATAGTCTTCTACTGACTGAGGATTTGCTTCTACAATTTTTTCTATAGTTGCTCTTAAAGCCCCTTCATCATTAACTGCCCTTAATCCATGTCTTTCCACATATTCTTCTGGATCAATGTCTTCGTCAAAGACTTTTTCAAAAACTTCCTTTGCCACACTGCTATTAATTGCCTTAGACTCTGCTAACTCAATTAATTTTGCCAAATTAGCAGGAGAAAAACGAATATCTTCTGGTTCCATATCATGCTCCTTTAACAAACGCATGGTCTCCACCATAAGCCAATTGGATACTTTCTTTGGATTATTACATATTGCAACTGTTTCTTCAAAGATATCAGCTAAATGCTTAGAGGATGTTATAATAGAAATATCATATTCAGGAATCTCAAACTCTTTTGCATATCTTGCCATTTTTTCATCACGAAGTTCTGGTTGGCGTTTTCTCACTTCTTCTAGCCATTCATCACTAATTACTACTGGTACTAAATCTGGATCAGGAAAATAACGGTAATCCTGTGCATCTTCTTTAGAACGCATTGCATAAGAATATTCCTTAGTATCATCCCAACGTCTAGTTTCCTGCACTACCTCTTCACCAGATTCGATTAAGTCAATCTGTCGTTCTCTTTCGGATTCAATTGCTCTGGCAATTGCTTTAAAAGAGTTCAGATTTTTCATCTCTGTTCTGGTTCCAAACTCCTTAGCTCCTACTTCTCTTACAGATAGATTTACATCTGCACGCATAGATCCTTCGTTTAGTTTACAATCGGATGCTCCAAGATATTGGATAATCATTCTAAGTTTCTCAAGGTAAGCAATTACCTCCTCCGAAGAACGCATATCTGGTTCAGAAACAATCTCTATCAAAGGAACTCCAGAACGGTTGAAGTCAACTAAAGAACAATCATCCCAGTCATCATGAACCAGCTTTCCTGCATCCTCTTCCATATGAATCTCATGAATCCCTATAGCTTTCTTTCCTTCTTCTGTTTCAATTTCCACACTTCCATTTCTGCAAATTGGCAAATACAACTGGGATATCTGATAATTTTGAGGATTATCTGGATAAAAATAATTCTTACGATCAAATTTACAATTTTGTGTAATGGTACAATTTGTAGCCAATCCTACTGCTATTGCATATTCTACCACTTGTTTATTCAAAACAGGAAGGGATCCTGGCATACCTGTACATACAGGACATGTATGGGTATTGGGTGCTCCTCCAAATTCTGTGCTGCAAGAACAAAATATCTTTGTTTTTGTAGCTAATTCCACATGGACTTCAAGTCCAATGACTGTTTCGTACTGTTTACTCATGACTACCTCCATCTATCTTTTTGTCTTTTCCTTTTAGCCACTTAAACTATTAGGTAATTGCTACTTCTCTCCTATTTATCAAAAGGGGATATATAATCTCTGGTCTGCTCAAATGCATAAGCAGCACGAATGATATTCTTCTCCTTAAAACAGTCTCCAATTAATTGCAGACCAATTGGAAGTCCTTTGCTATCTATACCACATGGTATACTGATACCAGGAAGTCCTGCCAGATTTACGGAAATAGTATAAATATCTCCTAAATACATTTTAATCGGATCACACAGACTATCACCAATTTTAGGTGCAGTAGTTGGGGCTGCTGGTCCAAGAATCACATCATACTTCTCAAATGCTTTATCAAATTCCTGTTTAATGAGTGCTTTCGTTCTAAGTGCTTTCAAATAATATGCATCATAATAACCAGAACTAAGCACAAATGAGCCAAGCATTATACGACGTTTTACTTCTTGTCCAAATCCTTCTGAACGGGTCTTCTTATACATAGAATGTAGTCCATTATAATCTTCGGAACGATATCCATATTTTACCCCGTCAAAGCGTGCCAGATTAGAACTTGCCTCTGCTGCTGCTATTACATAGTAAGCAGGTATTGCATAATCTACAAGCCCTAAATCAAATTCTTCTATAATGGCTCCCTTTTTCTCTAATTCCTTAGCAGCTGCAAAGACAGCTTCTTTAACCTCTTCTTCCAATCCTTCTCCAAAATAGTCTTTTGGAATACCAATCTTCATACCTGACACATCATCTACTAATGCTTCTGTAAAATTATAATCTTCCCTTGCTACAGATGTACTGTCTTTCTTATCATAAGATGCAATTGTCTCTAAAATAACTGCACAATCAGTTACATCTTTTGCAATCGGTCCAATCTGGTCAAGAGAAGAACCATACGCAATCAATCCGTAACGGGACACTGTACCATAAGTTGGCTTGATACCTGTTACTCCACAAAAGGAACTTGGCTGGCGGATAGAACCACCTGTATCAGAACCTAATGCAAAAAAACATTCATTGGCAGAAACTGCACTACAAGAACCTCCAGAAGACCCTCCTGGAACATGTTCTATATTCCAAGGATTCTTAGTTGGTCCATAGGCAGAAGTCTCTGTGGTACTTCCCATAGCAAACTCATCCATATTTGTTTTGCCAATAATTACCACTCCTGCTTCTTCCAAATTTAAAACTGCTTGTGCAGTATACGTAGGATAAAAATTCTCAAGGATCTTAGAACTGCAAGTAGTCAATATTCCTTTTGTACACATATTATCCTTAATTGCAACAGGTACACCTGCCAAAGGTCCAGTAAGACTGCCTTCCTCTATTAGTTTTTGCACCTCTTCTGCCCGTCTTAAGGCTCCTTCTTTATCTACAGTTACATAACTATTTATCTTGTCTTCTATTTTTTCAATCTGGTTAATTACCGCTTTTGTTGCTTCCATTACAGTTACTTCTTTCGCCTTAATCTTTTTTGACAACTCCACGGCAGTTAAACTTAACAAATCCACTTTTTTTCCTCCTACATGATGATGCCTCGCTTACGAGACATAGTCGCTTAATTTTTTCTTTTCTCTATCCAATCTATGGTATGCATCTTTCCAGTTGTTTTTTTACCTGATGATAACTTTGGTTTCTCACCAACTGCCTCATTAAAAAAAGCTCTCTTCATATCCCCTGTCAAAACCTTCATACAATCACTGCAAAACCTTCCATAACGAATATCACATCCACAACGTTCACAAGAAATATAGATATCTGAACCTTCTGGAATTTCCAATCTTCCAGTCCGAAGAAACATTTCAATAGTCTCCACTGCCACACCTGTTTCCTCTGCTAATATAGCAGCAGGTTGTTTTCCATGTTCTTCAATATATGCACGTACTTTTCCGAAATCATCATATTCTTGTTTTTTGCACTCTTTACATTCATAAATTCCTGCATACAACGGTTTCATCTCACCACCACATACTGGACAAAACCAAGGCCGATTTACTGCTAATTCATCTCTTTTACCCATATAACCCCACTCCTTTCCCATTGAAAAGAATGCATTCCTTTATTATTCCACAGTCTTTGGCACCTCAAAACTACCATCTTTTTGCTCTGGTGCATTCTTTAATATATTTTCTCTGTCATCTTCATTTACCACTACATCTTCACGGAATACATTATGCACTGGAAATACATGAGACATTGGCTCCACTGCTGAAGTATCTAATTCATTCAATTTATCGATATAATCCAGCATACTTCCCATATCTTCTTTTGCTTGTTTTTTTTCTTCTTCTGACAATTCCAGCTTTGCCAGAATACCTACATATTCTATTGTTTCATCTGAAATAATATTTGCCATTCTGCTACTCCTTCCATATCCAAACTTCCTGCTTTTATTCTAAATGTTTTTTTTATAGAATACAACCCTTTGTTTTAACTAAAATTACCATATTTATAGTAATAATTTTCCAATTAAAACAATTATAGAAGCTACAAGAGCAATTATAAATAACCGGATCCATGCGTTTCTTTTTTCTCTCTTTTCCATACTCTCCTGCATTGTATTACACCATTCACCAATGGTATCTATATCCTTGTAACCAGGTATACGACGCACCTCTTTTCGGATCCATTGCAAATCTTCTGCTTTTTTTGCATTCTTTTTTAGTTCTAAAGCTTTTTGATAAATTTCTTCTCTTCCTGTCTCTTGCATTTTTTCTAACAGCTTTTCATACTTTTCCTGATACGCAGCAGAGTCTTTATACCCCTCTAGCCTTTTTGCTTTCTGTATGATATTTTTGTATACAAACACATATAATTCATATTGTTCAATAGATTTTACACTTTTATCCAACTCCAGAATCTTTTGATATATTTTTTCTTTTGCCACATCATTCAATTCTTTTTTTTTAGGTATTTCCGCCTTCTTTTCCTGCGTCTTACCTACATTCTCTTGGCTATTTCCCATTCTTTCTCCTCCATGCAAATTTCATATTCACTATCTCTATTGAATTATTATACTGAATTCCCAGTATTTTTCAAGTTGTTCCTTTAAAGAAAAAAAAGACATTACTATATACTTTTGTATAACAGCATGTCCTTTTTTCTTTATAAAATCTATATAAATCTCAATTATTCACGACTTATATTGCAGACCGTTGCTATTGCAGCTAGGAACCGCTTGACAGTGTCATCTGTCTGCAATCATCGTCCATTGACCTATTAAGCATGACTAAGTCTTTATTTCTAAGCCTTCGGCTTACATAAGACTTAGTTCATGCTTAAGGCCGTGAATACTCTCGGTTAAATTATAATTTTTGAATACGCTCCATTGCTTTTAAAGTATTTTCATAACTGCCAAAAGCGGTAAGACGGAAATATCCTTCTCCACTTGGTCCAAATCCAGATCCAGGAGTTCCTACTACATTGCCATTCTCTAATAAGTAATCAAAAAATTCCCATGAATTCATTTTATCTGGTGTTTTTAACCAGATATATGGGGCATTTACCCCGCCAAAAACGGTAAAACCTGCATTTGCCAAACCTTCTTTGATAACCTTTGCGTTATTCATATAATAACCAACCTGATCTTTAAGCTGTGTTTTTCCTTCTTCAGAATAAACTGCTTCACCAGCACGTTGGATAATATATGGAGCTCCATTATATTTTGTGCCATGACGTCTTGCCCACAATGCATGTAAACTAGTTTCGCCTGCTTTTAATTCCTTTGGAATAACAGTAAATCCAAGTCTTACCCCAGTAAATCCTGCATTTTTTGAAAAACTTCTAAGTTCAATTGCACATGTTCTTGCTCCTTCACACTCATAAATAGAATGTGGAACATCACTCTCTGAAATATATGCTTCATAAGCTGCATCATAAATAATTACAGCTCCATTATTATTTGCATAATCTACCCATTCCTGTAATTGGCTCTTTGTAATCGTAGATCCTGTTGGATTATTAGGGAAACATAAATAAATAATATCTGGTGTTTTTTCTTTTGGAAGTTCTGGTGCAAATCCATTGTCTGCAGTACATGGCATATAAATAACATCACTCCATGTCTCTGTATTCTTATCATAAGTACCTGTTCTGCCTGCCATTACATTAGTATCCACATATACTGGATAGACAGGATCACATACTGCAATCTTACTATCCTTTGCAAAAATTTCCTGAATATTACCAGAATCACATTTTGCACCATCACTGACAAAAATCTCGTCTGCACTAATATTACATCCTCTTGCCTTGTAATCATTCTCAGCAATAGCATTTCTTAAAAATTCATATCCTAAATCTGGTGCATATCCACGGAAAGTCTCTGCTGCTGCCATCTCATCTACGGCACTATGAAGTGCTTTAATAATAGCAGGAACTAATGGCTGTGTAACATCTCCAATTCCTAAAGAAATTACATCTTTATCTGGGTTCGCTTCTTTGTATGCTGCTACTTTTTTAGCAATATTGGAAAATAAATAACTTCCAGGTAATTTTAAATAATTCTCATTAATCTGAAACATAATGTCCTCCTGATATTTGACTTTTCTCTGGGTTTCTTAACAAATTCAAGAACGCCTTTAGCATTCTTGTGGCACCACACAGGTCAGCTTCGCTGACAAAATACAATTCTGTGTGCCTGCCATTGATATGCCTTTCTCTTTTATAAAAATATACATCACAGATTTTCGTTTGTCAATCCTAACAAATTCTGTTTTACTTACTAAAATTCTTTCTTCTCCATTATTCTTATACTTATTCTGCAGGAAATCATATAAATGAAAAGCACCACAAGCAATATAAAGAAAGATATCGTTGTCATTTTCATATTTGACAATTTATTTATAATATCAGAAAAAATATTTCCAGCTTCGGGAACTGCCTTTCTTAAAAAATATGCAATCCCAAAAATTCCGCCACCTATTCCAAAAAACATATACCTGCCTTTTTCCTGACCAAATTTAAAAACACAAGGAAGCATCACCGCAGCCATACCAAGTCCTACAGAAAGCATTATTATAGATGCACACAATATTTCTGTTCCAGATGTCTGTTTCTGGTTATGAATAAACTCAATTGCAGTGCCTAAAAACCATCCAAAAAGAGTAAGTACCAGACCAAACAAATATTTTTCTTTTACATAATCCTTCCGTTGTATTGGCAGTGTCATTAAATAGCCATAACCATTATCAAATTCATCATAACTCACCGTAGTAATCACAAACATGGCACATAAGGCAGTCAAATATCCTATGGCAAAATCAGCACCAGAAATACTACTAAGAAATATTGCCATTACTAAAAGTATTACAAAAAACTTCTTTTGCATTCTTGCTATTTCTAAATCCTTTATAAATAACCCCTTCATGCGCTTTCCCCTCCATTCATCATAAAAATCAAATCGTCAATATTACCTTTTTCAATGGCAATATTCGGATAATTCTCTGTGTAAAATTGTTTTTGATTTGTCAGACAACTATACCCCCAACTTTCCTCTTTTACTTTTAACAGATATTGCTTATCCAATTTTTGGTATTCTTCTTTTGTAGTTTTTAACAAAGCGTAACTGTCAAGCAGCACATCTGTATCTTCCTGCAAAATTATTGTTCCATTGTGAATCATATATATCTGGTCACATAACTTCTCTAAATCTGAGGCAATATGGGAACTAATCAAAATAGAACAATTCTCATTCCTTTCCATATACTCCCGCAACATATCCAGTACTTCTTCCCTTGCAATTACATCTAATCCAGAAGTTGGCTCATCTAATATCAATAATTCTGCCTTATGTGATAAGGCTATAAGAACATTTAATTTTGCTTTCATTCCTGTAGAAAACTCTTTGATTTGTTTTTTCATTGGCAATTCAAAATGCTTACAACGATTTAAGAATTCTTGTTTGTCAAATTCTTTATACTCTGCTTTTAAAATATTTATAATAGCCCTTATGTCAAGATAGCCGCTAAAACTGGAATTAGATAAAACAACACCTATTTTTTGTTTATCCTCTATTGTAAGATTTGTTATATCTTTTCCAAAAATTTTAATTTCTCCACTATCTTTAGAAATCAATCCTAAAATACCTTTAAATGCTGTTGATTTACCTGCCCCATTTTTCCCAACCAATCCTGTAATACATCCAGATTCTACTTGTAAAGTACAATCAAGAGAAAATCCTTCATAATTTTTCTTTAATTTTGTTACTTCAAGCATATTATCCCTCCATAATCATATTAAATAATTCTCGGATTTCTTTGTTATCCATTCCATATCTCTTTCCTTTTGAAACTGCTCTCTCTAAGTCTTGTTCCACCTCTTTTATCTGTTCTTCCTTTAAAAATTGTGTATTGGCAGCTGCGACAAAAGTCCCTTTTCCATGAACTGTAACGGTAAATCCTTCTGCTTCTAAATTGTCATATGCCTTCTTTACGGTAAGGGCACTAATTTTTAACTCTTTTGATAAACTTCTTACCGATGGCAGAATCTCATCTGCCTTAAGAGTTCCATTTACTATTGATTTTTTTATCTGATCCATAATTTGTTCATAAATTGGCACCATGGACGAGTGATTAATTATAATATGCATATTCTTTCCCTCCATCTATAAACAGTATATAACAGCATATAACTGTTGTCAACTGTTTTATACTGTTAGTTACCGTATTATATTCTCGGCACATAGCTTTACAGCAAGTGTCAAGCTTGTGAGTGAACAGTAACTACTGTTATACAAAAAAATAAAAAAAATAACGAACATTCGTTTGCATTTTTTCTTTTTTTATGTTATGCTAACAGTTGTAAATAATCTGGAATAATAGTAATATTGTAACTGTTCATGGTTGAACAGTTACCTGTTTAGAATTATGAACAGTACAAATAGCATGAAATAATATGGAGGTTATAAAATGGGACAATATGATGGAAGCCAGATTGTGGTTTTAGAAGGTTTAGAAGCTGTCCGTAAGAGACCAGGTATGTATATTGGAAGTACTGGCAAACGGGGTTTGCATCATTTAATTTGGGAAATTTTAGATAATAGTATTGATGAACATTTGGCAGGATTCTGTTCAAAAATAAATATTACCCTGCAAAAAGATGGAGGTATCACCATTAAAGATAATGGTCGTGGTGTACCAGTGGATTTACACCCAACTAAGAAAATTCCAACTGTACGTGTGGTTTATACCATTCTTCATGCTGGCGGAAAATTTGATAACACCGTTTATAAGGTATCTGGTGGTCTGCATGGTGTAGGTTCTTCCGTTGTGAATGCTCTTTCTTCCAAAATGAAAGTAGAGATCCGAAGAGATGGGAATATATATCAGGATATTTATGAAAACGGTGGTCATCCTGTTACCAAACTGGTAAAAGGACAATTACCAATAATTGGCACCTGCAAAAAGTCAGACACTGGTACTACTGTTACGTTCTATCCAGATGATAGTATTTTTGAAACTGTAGTTTTTAAAAGTGAAATTATAAAGAAAAAATTAAAAGAAATTGCATATTTGAATAAAAATCTACAGATTACTTTCAAAAATGAATATACAGATGAAGAGATTACTTATCAGGAAGAATTTGGTATACAGAGTTTTGTCCGTTACCTGACCCGTGAAGAAACAGTTTTACATGAAGATGCTATTTACATAGAGGGGAAAAGTGGTGATATTGAGGTAGAGGTTGCTTTTCAATATACCAATAATTATTCAGAACAAATTAATGCCTTTTGCAACCGCATCAATGTGGTAGATGGTGGTACTCTGGTTACTGGTTTTAAAACTGCACTTACCCGAGTAATGAATCTTTATGCAAGGGAACTTGGCATATTAAAGGATAAAGACGAAAACTTTGATGGCAAAGATATTCGTAATGGCATTTTCGCCATTATTTCTATCAAACATCCTGACCCACAGTTTGAGGGACAGACCAAAACAAAACTTGGCAATACAGACGCAAAAAGTGCAGTAGATGATGTATTCTCTACAGAAGTCCAGCGGTATTTTGATAAAAATATTGAAGTTCTTCGCTGCATCTTAGAAAATTCCATGAAATCATATAATGCCAGAAAAGCCAGCGATAAAGCGAGAAATGCTGTATTAAAGCAGCTTCATGATGTGGATACCCGCAGTAAACTTGCTTCCTGCTCTTCCAAAAAAGCAGAAGAATGTGAAGTTTATATTGTGGAGGGAGATTCCGCAGGTGGTACCGTAAAAACAGCAAGAAACCGTAAGACACAAGCCGTTCTTCCTCTTAGGGGCAAGATTTTAAATGTGGAGAAAGCTTCCCTTGAAAAAATTCTTCTAAACAATGAGATCAAATCCATGATTGCTTCTTTTGGATGTGGAATTGGAGATGAATTTGATATTACCAAACTTCGATATGATAAAATTATTATTCTTACAGATGCCGATGTAGATGGGGCACACATTAGCACTTTACTTCTTACCTTTTTCTATCGTTTTATGCCGCAGCTAATTACAGAAGGTAAGATTTACCGTGGTCTTCCACCTCTGTATCGTGTAGAATATGAGACAACAAATGATACGAAAAAGACTGATTCATCAAAAAAGAAAACAGGACGTAAAAAGACCAAAAAGTCTCAATATATTTTTAATGATTTTGAACTGGAAAAATTCAAAAAAATTCCAGGAAATAAACTTCTTAATGTCCAACGGTACAAAGGTCTTGGTGAAATGGACGCAGAACAGCTTTGGGAAACTACCTTAAATCCAGAAACCAGAATCCTTGCACAAGTTTCCATTAGTGATACTGTGGAAGCAGATGAAATCACTACAACTCTTATGAGCAGTAATGTTCCACCTCGTCGTGCATTTATTATGGAAGAAGCAAAATATGCAAATCTGGATGTTTAATAAAAATCTTGGCAATTATATTTCTGTTGTTAAATATTTATTAAGAAAGGGTAACTGTTCAGAACCATGAACACTTACGTTCTAAGCCCATGGAAATTCGCTTTCAGCGAAGGGCTTAGAACAATCAAAATTTACATTTTGCTACGTAAACACGCAGTAAATGCGTGTTTCTACCTGAATAATTACAAGAAAGGATACTTTTATAGTTTTGGTATAGATTATGGAAAATATTATTCAAATTGATTTTTCAGAAGAGATGAAAAATTCTTACCGTGATTACGCTATGAGTGTAATTATTGCCCGTGCCTTACCAGATGTAAGGGATGGTTTAAAACCAGTACAACGAAGGATTTTGTATGCTATGAGTGAGTTAGGTCTTGCTCCTGACCGCCCACATAGAAAAAGTGCCCGTATTGTGGGTGATACTATGGGTAAATATCACCCACATGGTGACAGTTCCATTTATGATGCTTTGGTACACATGACAGAAGAATATTCTTTATCTATTCCTCTTGTGGATGGGCATGGTAACTTTGGCTCTATTGATGGAGATGGTGCAGCCGCAATGCGATATACGGAAGCCCGTCTTTCTCTTGGTGCAAAGACTATGCTTGACAATCTGGATAAGGATTTGGTAGAATTTATACCCAATTTTGATGAAAGCGAAAAAGAACCCTCTGTTCTGCCTGCTATACTTCCTAATTTACTTATTAATGGAACTACAGGTATTGCAGTAGGCATGGCTACTAATATACCGCCTCACAATCCATCTGAAGTTATTGATGGAGTGATTGCCTATATGGACAGACCTTCTATTTCTATTGAGAAACTTATGGAATATATTCCTGCTCCAGATTTTCCAACAGGGGGTATTATTGTAAACCAATCCGATATTCCCAACATTTACCGTACTGGGGAAGGCAAATTAAAAATTCGTGGGAAAGTGAATATCGAAAAAGGTGATGCCGGAAGAGAAAACATTGTTATTTCTGAAATTCCTTATACGGTAGCAGGAAATAAGTCAAAACTTGTAGAAAATCTTGCTACTCTCATGAAAGACAGGGTATTTGATGAAATCTATGATGTAAGAGATGAATCTTCTAAGGAGGGTATCCGTATTGTTATAGAGGTAAAAAAAGACCGTAATATTACAAACCTGCTAAATGGTCTTTACAAAAAGACAAGCTTAGAAGATACTTATTCGGTAAATCTTCTTGCAGTCAAGGAGCAACAACCAATTACATTTAATCTAAAATCTCTGATTGAGGAGTTCGTACTTTTTCAAGAAGAATTATATACAAAAGAGTATACACATCTTCTTCAAAAAGCAAAACAACGGCTTGAAATTGTAAATGGTTTAATTCGTGCTACAGATTTAATTGACTTGATTATTGAAATTCTTCGTGGAAGTACCTCCATCAAACAGGCAAAAGCCTGCCTTATGCATGGAGATATCACAGATATTAATTTCAAAAGCAAAGCATCTTCCAAAACTGCCCAGACTCTTGATTTTACAGAACGACAGGCAGATGCTATTCTTTCTATGCAGCTTAGCAAATTAATTGGTTTAGAAGTTTTAAAACTTCATGAAGAAGGAGACTCTCTTGCAGAAAATATTCAAAAATATGAAATTATTTTATCCAATAAAAAAGAACTTTACAAAGTAATCAAAAGCCGTCTTCGTGAATATAAGAAATTATTTGCTGCCCCAAGAAAAACACTTCTTACAAATACCAAAAATGAAAGTTATGTGGAAGAGGTAAAAGAAGAAGAACTTTATATTTTAATTGACCGATTTGGTTATACAAAAAAATTAGATGCTACCACTTATGGAAGGACCAGTGAAACGACAAAAGCAGAACATTCTTTTACTATTTCCATGAAAAATACAGATAAGCTTTGTGTGTTTACCACAGAAGGAAATATGTATCAGGTAAAAGGCATGAACCTTCCAAAATGCCGAGCAAAAGATAAAGGAACCTTAATCCATTCCTTATGTAAATTGGAAAGAGAAGAAGTACTTGCTTATTTTAGTTTTGAAGAATTATTTGACAGTATGCTCTTATTTACTACGAAAAATGGATTTATAAAACTAGTATCTGGAGCAGAATTTGAAACGAATCGTTCCGTAATTGCCTCAACAAAATTAGAACAGGGGGATAAGATTGTTTCTATCACCCAGTTATCTGCCAATGATATTCTTGCTGATGACAGAAAGGTTATTATTCTAACAAAAGATGGTTTATCTCTTGGTTTCCAACTAAATGAGGTATCCCAGCTAAAACGTAGCAGCCGTGGTGTAAAAGCAATTACACTTACTGGAGAGGACTACGTTGTATTCGGTACTGCCCTATCTCCAGATACAGAAACTTTTATTTACAATGATATATCTTATAATGCCAAAAAGGTTAAAAACCGAAGACGCTGTGCAAAAGGTCAGAAGACGGATTTATCTGTAAAATAATCTTAACTATTCAAGAAACACGCATTTACTGCGTGTTTCGTAAGAAAAAGTAAATTCTGTAATGTTTAAGCCCCTTCGCCGAAGGCGAATTATTATGGGCTTAAACGTAACTGTTCATGGTTCCAAACAGTTACAAATAGTTATAAAAAGCCAAATTTATAAACTTACCTGTTGTCATGAGGTAATTGGTAGTTTTTTCCTTTCCCACTACAACTTAAAATTTCCCCCTCTTCTGCAAAAAGAAGTCCCTTTGGCTAAGGGTATTGCCAAAAGGACTTCTTATACTCCCTATTAAACAAAATGTAAGAAAAATTTTTTATTTCACTTTCTTTTTCGCCCATTTTTTTACACTCTTGTAAGACAAATCTGTTAAATCTTTTCCTTTTACCACTTTTGCACCTTTTGCTGCCTTTTTTATGCCTTTCATGCTTCCAGAGATACCACTTCCACCACTAGTGCAAAATGGTACAATCTTTTTTCCTTTTAGTTTGTAGGATTCCAAAAAAGTCCGTATAATCATTGGTTCTTTCCCCCACCAAACTGGAAATCCTACATCTGTCAAGTATAGGACAAAAAAATTTACTTTTTTTCATTGTACTAACTTCCTTCCACAAAAGTCTAATACTTATTTTGTTTGTTACCCCATGCTCAAAAACTATGACATAATATCAGCCAGCTGGAAGGCTGGCTGTAAAACACAACTTACACTATTGCATTTGGATTAAGATCTGCTACAATTTGCATTATCTCCTCCGATAACCTTCCATTACCCATTTCATTACAAATATTGTTTAATAACAGAAGTGATGGGATGCAACCCCTTCCATAAAAAAGAGGAATATCACTTAATTCGTCCTTTAGGTTGTGATCCATGTAAGATGATTATCTCATAAAAAGAGAGGTACGGGAACGGTAGGTTATTCATCGCTTACGACATTTCTTTTATCTGATATAAAAACTGTTTTATCTCTTGTTAGAAAAATTTATTTTCGGACATATTAAGTTTTCTGATTAAAATTAAAAAAATTGATTATTTTTATAAGAAAAAGAGAGCAATTAATTAGCTCTCTTTTGTAAAATAATTATTATATATAGTTAAATCCCATATCCTTTGTATTATGTTGTTATTAATACTCAAAGCAACTATTTAAATCACTTATGTTAGAAATATATAAAGTATAAAATTCAAATACACCCTATTGATATAGACAGTTTGAATTATTAAGTTATTGACTTAAATCTTTCAACCAAGATTAGGTGGTAGCATCTCAAAAAATTTCCCCAAACAATACATTGCAAACCATAGCAATCCGATTGGTGTATAGTTTGTTGGCATCAAGAATATGTAAATCATTTTTTTATACCAAATGGTATCAATCTTCACTGCCAGATAGATGTCTGTTATCAAAGAAATAACATATCCAACAACAATCAACATCGGAAGTGCACTGTAGCCACGTCCCGAATCAAAAGCCAGAACGAAGCCCAATGCTACTGCAACAATTTGTATGGATATGGTTATCGAAAAAATTTTTATATAGTTTCTCAAAATCTGATTAAACCCCCTCGGTCTCTATAAATTTGTTATTCAACACATAGTAAGTTGAAGGAGAATGTCCGTCTCCCACCATTGATTCATCAAGTTCTTCAGGAATACCAGTTATTAAAACTTCTCCTATTAAAAGAATCAAAGCTCCTGCAAATTTACTGTTAATAAATTCTTTCAATAATTCTAATGAATTAGCCTGTTCTGTCTTAGAACCAGCATAAATCTCCATACAAATCTGGAACATAAATATAGTTGAAGGATAAAGTTTATATCCTTTATGATTTCCAAATAAAGTCTTTCTCTCTTCAATCTTACAGTATCTCTTTGCACGTTCTGAAATCATTGCATATTGGTCATCCGAAATATTTTGAACCCCAGCATAATCATAAGCCTCAGCCCATGAAGATGCACAGCTTTTGTAAAGACGATTTGTTGCAACATTCAACACACTACTACTGAATGCGTTATATTGTGACCGACCTGTCTGTTTACACCACACATAATCAAGTTTCAATGCTGTAATATCTGTATGGATTGTTACTCCAAATGTTCCAAAATCCCACTGCGGAAGTGGCACATATGTTATAACATCACTACTGTTTTTTAAATTAAATATAGAATTATACTTAGCTGCAGTTTTCTCTGAGCTAATAGTAGTTCCTGGTGAAGCATACGTATATCCATATACATTCTTTCCATTGTCAATTAACTCTGCTGATAAGAGATTGGCAATAGCAGCTCCTCTTGAATGACCTGTTACCCAATATACAATATTTGATTCAAACAGTTCCTCATTTGCATCAAGATATTCCTTAAGATACTTCATAATTCTCTGCTCTGCAGTATAAAATCCCTTATGACAATCAGACGACCAGCTATCTGGATCTCCCAAATTTACATTACTACTCCACTCCTTGATAGTACCATTTGTGCCTCTAACAATTACTGCTAAAACAGTTAATGTCTCATCCTTATAGGTCACATTATGAAATCCAATTCCAATTTCAGATACATCGTCATCATCATAGTTAATTTTTAGATCATAATTCTCTACGTTTTCAAAACCATGAAGTTCCATAAGAGTTTTAATGTCTTTGATTTCTCCACTATTTCCTGTTTCATATGAGAATCCCCAGTTATCGTATATTGTATTAGCAAATATAATTGAAGATGTGCTTATAGCCTTATTAAACGTTGTGCTATTCTCAAAGAACTGACGATAATCAAAAGTATAGCTTGCATCAGATGCATCATAGTAACTAATCATTTTTCCTGTAAATTTGCCTAACAATGGATTTTCATCTATATCATCATTGATTCCATCGTAATCTGTATCCTTCACTGTTGGATCAGCTATGATTTTTCCTGTAACCTTGACCTTAGTCTTATCCGAATTGTACTCATACTTAAGCTCACAAACTTCTTCGCCGTCCTTTAAGCCATCATTATCTGTATCCGGATTGTTCTTATCCAGAGTCAACCTCATTCCGTTGAACATGATCATATTATCTTCATAGTAATCTGGAATCCCATCACTATCACTATCTGTTTCAATATCAATTTTTTCTGTAATATCCTTATAGATATCAGAAAGCTGTGTTGCATTTGAAGCAAGATAAAACATTCCACCTGTATTTACTGCAAGCGGTTTCATGTAATTTGTAAAATATGAGGAACTCCCTGATCCAAGACCTATAGAATAAATCTTCACACCACTATTATTTGCTGCTGTCACTGTTGTCGAATGACTTGATTTGTCAGATGTTTCACCATCGCTTAATACTACCATCATTCTTAGAGTTGTATCAGCAGGTGACTCAAACAGCCCAAGAGCCGAATTTACAGCACTATACATATAAGTACCGCCAGATGACTTAAAATATGATGTTGTGAGATAAGATTTTGCTGCATCCTTGTCAGAAGTAATCTTTGATGTAAGACGAGTAGTTGAGTTTGTAAACTTAAGAACACCTACCTTACTATTTCTTGGTAAATGATCAATCAAAGTCTGGGCTACTAAAAGTCTTTGATTTGTCTTATCATTTTGAGTCATACTTCCTGAATCATCAATCACTAATACAATTTCAACATCTGTATAGTTATTGCTTGTCCACACATCCTGCCATGTGAAGGACTCCTCATAAACAATTCTGTTTAAAAGGATATATTTAGAAAAATGACATGTTGTTGCACTTGCCACATTTCCTTTTACTGTTGTATCAAGTGCCTCAAGCTCCTGCTCACTTTCGTTAAAATAATATATTACAGGATTAAAATCACTATCCTCTAAAAGTGTCTCATCAAATTCAAAATTGATTGTTGCTTCATCAAAGCTTCCATCAACACTAAATTCATAACATCCACCAATATATCCTGGGATTTCCTTAGGAAACATGAATTCATCTTCATATCGCTCGACCGATAATGTTGTAAGCTGTTTTGCTGAAAGTTCTATGTCAACAGATGCTTTTACTGTATCTATATCACTTGATGTTGCATGAACCTTAAAGCTTGATTCAGCCACAAGTGGATCTGTTCCCATAGAAACTTCAATACCATCATTGGCTCCATCTTTATCCGTATCTGCAGAAAGCGGATCTGTTCCATAAATGTTGATTTCATCATAATCTGTTAAAGAATCTCCGTCTGTATCTTTTAATGCTGCATTTGTTCCATATGTAATTTCTTCTAAGTTTGTAAGTCCATCAGCATCAGCATCTTCATCGCCATCATTTACACCATTTTCGTCTGTATCAACATAGATTGGGTCTGTTCCTGTTATATATATCTCAATATAATCAGAAAGTCCATCCCCATCTGTATCATCTGAAGTTATATCTGTTCCTAAAAGATTTTCAATATAATCAGGAACATTGTCATTATCGGTATCTTTTTCTTTATCAATATTATATTTATAATGGTAAATATCCCCAGTATTTTCCCATTTTGTAATTTTTACACAATTTAACCCTTTTAAATAGTCATCATAAGAGAGAACCACCGAACAATTCCATAAAGTTGTATCATTCCCCCTCCAGAACCTCAACATAGTTGCCTCTTCATCTTCTTGTGTAACAATATACTGATATATACCTTTTTCTACCTTATTTTTGACTTTATTAGGATTGTAAATCTCTTTATTTGCACCAGATATCAATACATCTTTTCCACTATTTTCTTCCTTAGATGCATTGGTAAAATTAGCATACATCACTGCATCATCATTTTCCCATTGTGTAAACTCTGATACATCAAGATATATAATATCTCCTGCATGGAAATATTCTTCTTCTTCATCGCTAATACCCCAATGACCATATTCACTTCCGTCCACATAATATGCATTGTTTTTATCTCTTCCTCCGGCACTCCACGAATTCCATTGTGTCGTTTTATCCTCGGCATAACGATTAAAAGTAATGTTATATGCACTTTTAGGAACTTTAACACTCCATGTAGTTTCGTTCTTTTTTGTCATCCAATATGCCGTATGTCCATTGCTGTTATCAATTGCTTTGATTTTAGCATTGTCATTTTTTACCCACTTTTCAGCAGTATTATCAATCAAATATAATGTATCATACTCGGTTGCCGCCTGAACAGATACAAATTGGCTCAGGTCAATGCTCACAAAAACCATAATTATGGTCAAAATACCTGCTAATATTCTTTTCACTTGTTTATTTATTGAATAATTACGCATAAAAATACCTCCAATCACATCATAGCCACTTTTATCTCCTAATAATTATGACTATTTTCTTTAAGGTTTCGTAGATTCATTTCTCATTTTCTTTCTACCTGATTGTTAGAAAATGCTTTATCCATAGTCCCTTAATTTTTCTCTCTTTGCCATTTTATACAGCACTTCCATTTTTCAAAACCAGATAGCACTGCCAGACAATAATCGTTGTATTTTTATGTACTTTTATCCATTAAAGCCAATGCTTCTATTGTTTCATTTTTAATAATAAAGAAACCAACCTGCTATATCAGTCCCTATATTTTTCAACAAATTTCACTTAATAGCTTAATTTTATATGTATTTCTATTACCCATATTCAGTTGAGTATTTTTATCCTTAGTAATTATCATGTAAGAAAATCGTCTCACATAACATTAGCTTTTCCTTCCTTTCCTTTTCCTGTATTATCCCCTCCCTGCTCTTAAAAATTTTAATTTTATTCTTGTTGAACCTTACTAGCATAAATAATATATTTTAATTTTATAATATAAAAAATTTATTATCAAACAGAAATACAAAGTAAATCTTTGTATATTTTTACTAATTCCTCATTTTTTATTAACAATTCAATTCAGAATCTTCAATTACACCCTGTTATAATGCATTTTTCAGTATCTTAAAAACTTATTAAGGATATTTTATTAAGGATATTATATTTAATCAATTTCATTAAATAAATTCCAATAATATTATACTATCTATGCTTACTTAATCCGAAACAATTTTAACAGATACCGACACACCTTTTAGGAGTGTCGGAAACACTCTTAGCAAGGACTCTCTCAAATCCCTGCTCTCTTGGTTATTATTTTCAGTTACATAGCACAATACCCTACTATTTTACAATTCCCCGACAAAATTATATACAATCCGTACTTCCTGTGTCTTTACCCCGTCCACTTTCTTAGGCTCTCCTATCAATATGCGGTTAATCAGTCGGTTCAACACTGTTTCATCAAGTTCTGTAATGGCAGCATATCGCCTGATTTCCCCCATAAACATCTGCACATCTCCCTCTGACTGTTCCTCCTCACTGATAAGTGATGCTATCTCCTGCATACGTTTCTGGTTGCTTTCCTGCTCCTTTTCCATTGCATCTGTCAGCTTCAGAAAACGCTTTTCCGTAAGTATTCCTTTTGCCTTGTCCGCATACAGGCTGATAAAGGTATCATCAATCTCCTGATTACGCTGTGCAAGGTTCTCGTATTCCTTTTTCAGACTGTCCGTATCCGCAAGGTACTGTTTTTCTATCTTTTGGTTTAGTCTGCCATAAAACGTTTCTTTGTCCTTCAGTGCCATAGCCCCGACTTCCTGTATGTCCGAAAGCACAAGATTGTATAAATCCCTCGCCTCGATTTTATGGCTTGTGCAGGCATTTTTGCCTAAACGGTTATATGTTTGACAGATATAATATGCCTTGTCTATCTAGTGTTAGAATAAAAATGGTACAAGTTAAAAGTGGAAAAATTCCTAAAATAAGTTACAATAAAAAACAGAAAGGATGGAGATTTTTCATGAGTAAACATTATGATAAACAATTTAAAGAAGATACGATAAAATATTATTTAGAACACAAAGAACTTGGGTTATTAAAATGTGCTGGGAATCTTGGTATCAGCAAAACAGCTTTAGGCACATGGGCAAAAGCTGCCAAAGAGAATCATGGTGAAGTGCCAGTAAGAGGTTCAGGTAATTATTCCAGTGATGAGGCAAAGGAAATAGCCAGACTGAAGAGGGAATTAAGGGATACATTGAAAGCACAATGGGTTGTGGAAGCAATTGAAAAAGTGAAAAAAGAGAGACATATGGATAAGCCCAAAGTCATGCACAGTAACCGTGGAATCCAGTATACATGTGATGCATACAGGGAAGCAGCGGAAGGATGGAAGTTAAGTTATTCCAAAAAAGCGTATCCATGGGACAATGCGTGTATAGAATATTTCCATGCTATATTAAAAAGTGAGTGGATAAACCGTTTTCGGATAATGGATTATTAAAAATCTTCCCGATTTAATTTGTACTAAAACTTGACATAGTACCAAAATTCACATATCACCTCAAGCTATACTTGCATTGCTCTCAACCATAACAATCATCTATTTCTAAAATCAACAATCTGATATTATACAACACATATTCAAAACCCAACCCATACATCCCTATTTCCTTATTCAACATAGTATTAAATACAAATCATTTCACTTCATATATAGTGAAGGAAAAGAAAAAAATAAGTGTATCCAGAATAAAATTTCTATTCTGTGTACACTTACATTTTAACTATATTTCAATAGTATATCAAATACTTAGTTTTTATGGTTTACCCATGCTCAAAAAGCATTTAGCATGTTCAATAAATTTTGTTGCTGCCAGACTAAAAGGTTGCTGCCTTTTCCACGCAAACACACAAGTTGCTGTCAACTCTGGGTACAGCGGTCTGTATGTTATCTTTGTCTGATCCCAGAAAGGAGTAAACCCTTCAATTACCAAGGAACGTGCTAATCCTTTCTCTACCATTACGGCAGAATTGGAACTTAAGTTACTTGTAAACAATACATGCAGATTTTCATAATAATCTCCAAACCAACTGGCAAGCTCACTCTGTACTTTTAGACAGCGTGGTAAAATAACTGGATATTCTGCCAATTCACAAGGTGTAACATAATCGTGTTTTGCCAGTTTATCATCTAGTCTCATCAAAGCAACCCATTTTTCTTTTTTGTCAAGTCGAATAAAATCATACTTTTCAATGTCAATTGGTTCCAACAACAGTCCTACATCAATCAAGCCCTGATCCATATGTTCTTTTACCAAATCAGCGGTTGCTGTATAAATATCATAACTGACATGGGAATATTTTCTACTAAAAGACTCAAATAATTCTGGCAACAGTTGAACAGCAGCAATTTCTCCACAACCAATTGTAATCTTTCCCTCAATCTGTTCTTCCTGTTCCACCAATTCTCTTTCTGTTTTGTCTACAAGTTGCAAAATCTCCTCAGCCCGCCTCCGTAGCAATATTCCCTCATTTATCAGACTAATTTTACGATTACCTCTATAAAATAATTTAACTCCTATATCTTCTTCTAATTGTGCCAACTGACGACTTAGCGTGGGTTGTGTAATGTGAAGTACCTCTGCCGCTTTTGTTATGCTTTCTTCTCTTACTACAGTAAGAAAATACCGAAGAACCCTGATTTCCATAGGAATCATCCCCCATGTAAATATTGTATTTAATCCTATACAATAACCGTTTTTTAGTTCATAATATACTCAAATATATATCAGTCTCTATACATATAAAAAATTATTCTGAACAATCATGAATCTTCATCTTGCTTATTAGAACCTTCAATTACTGATAATAGTGCATTCATTAATCCCTTTTTTACTGGTTTTACCTTCATAAGTATTTCTTTGGGCAGATTAATCACATTCATTTTTTTCTGTGTTCCACCATATTCCCCATCTAAAGTCCAAGAAACTTCTTTCTCACAATTAAACCGAACAGCATCTGTATGGAAAAAATATAATCGTTCTGATTGCAAATCCCTAGTTAATAACGCATTGATAGTAAGCTGTAATTCAATAGGATTATTCGGTTTTTTCACTAATATTACTTCAAAATACCCATCCTGCAAATCTATAGTTTCCGTATTTTTTAGATTCATTCCTCCAACAGAACGGGTATTAGATACCATGCCAAAGATAAAACTATCTTCATACTCCTGCTTATTTCCAGATTTGTCCTGATATTCCACTTTCATATCATAACTTTCTATATTTACAATTCCTTTGATTCCCTCAAGAATATATGCCAGATGTCCTAGCATATTCTTTGTGCCTTGGGGTGTATCGTATGCTACATTTGTAAACACACCAAAAGCTGCTACATAGGCAAAATATCCTGTGTTTGCTTTTCCAACATCGCACCAGAATTTTTCACCCTCTAAAATCCCTTGTGCTGCTTCTAGTGGATTCTTAGAAATTTTTAATGTATTTGCAAAATCATTAGTGGTCCCTGTAGGAATATATCCAAAATATGGTCTTTGTTCTTTGGCTACCTCCATCAGCCCATTAAAACTTTCATTTAGGGTTCCATCCCCACCAGCAGACACTATCATATGATATTCATGCCCTGTTTTCGCAATTGTTTCGTAGGCATCTTTTGCATGTTGGGTTGGCCGTACTACAATCTCCATATCAGCTTTTGCAAAAATATCCAGAATATCTGCTAATTTATTTTTTATTTGTTCTTTCCCAGAACAGGGATTAAACAAAAATAACATCTTTTTTCTTTTTCCCATTATCTTCCACCATCTCCATATAGTTTCTGAATTTTTAACTGTTCAGAACCATGAACAGCTACGTTTAAGCCCATAATAATCTGCCTTCGGCGAAAGGGTTTAAACACTATACAATTTAAGTTTTCTTTCGAAACACGCGTTAAATGCATGTTTCTATCTAAAAAATTATCTGAATTTTATTATATTATACCATAACTGCGGGCTATTATAGTACTATTTTGAAACAGCAAAATTTCTTTTTTGGCATTTTAATGATATTATATAAAAAACTCCCCTCTGCCAAACAGAAAGAAGGTTCTTTCACAATTGCAACTTTATATTTTTATAAAACTGTAAAAGACAGCAATTTTATTCTTTATGATATTATGTAAACACAGTGAACAAGTTCAAATTAACTCTCCTTCTCCATCAATTTGAAGGGTATTAGACTCTTCACATACCAAACAAAATCACGAAACAATATTTATTTCTTTTATACCTATGGTATAAAAATGGACTTCCATTGATATAAAACAAACTATTATCAAATGGAAGTCCGTATTCCTACTTTATTATTTACTTAATTACTCTAACTTTTAAAACTCCATCAATCGCAGAAATCTTGCCTACAATCTCATCTGATGCTGTTGTTGCTATATCAATAATAGAATATGCATAATCTCCTCTTGTCTTGTCAATCATATTATCAATGTTAATACCTGCATCAGAAAATACTGCTGTAAATTGTGTCAACATATTTGGCACATTCTTGTGACAAATAGAAATACGGCCCGCTGAATCACAAACTCCTGCATCACATGCTGGATAATTTACAGAATTTTTAATATTTCCATTCTCAAAGAAATCCATTAATTCATTTACTGCCATAACAGCACAGTTATCTTCTGATTCTGCTGTTGATGCACCTAAATGAGGGAATGCAATAACATTCTTTGCTTTAGCTGTTTTAGCAGTTGGAATATCTGTTACATATTTTGCTATTTTCCCACTTTCCAAAGCTGCAATCATATCATCATCATTTACTAATATATCTCTCGCAAAATTTAGAACAATTGCTCCATCTTTCATCATATCCATTGCGGCTTTGTTAATCATACCTTTTGTACTATCAAGTGCGGGAACATGTACAGTGATAAAATCACACTCTTTAAATATTTCCTCATTAGATTTTACAATCTTTACACTTCTGGATAGATTCAATGCATGCTGTACAGATAAATATGGGTCACATCCGATTACGTCCATGCCTAAGTGTGTTGCTGCATTGGCAACTAAAACTCCAATTGCTCCAAGACCAATTACTCCAAGTTTCTTGCCCTGGATTTCTTTTCCAGCAAAAGCTTTTTTTGCCTTCTCCATGTCTTTTCCAATATTGTCATTATCTTTGTTCTCATCTACCCAGTTCATTCCGCCTTTGATATCACGGCAAGCAAGCATAAGACCTGCAATCACTAATTCTTTTACACCATTTGCATTTGCTCCAGGTGTATTAAATACTACAATTCCCTTATCTGCACATTTATCCAAAGGTATGTTATTTACACCTGCACCAGCTCTTGCTACTGCCTGTAAATTATCGGATAATTCCAAATCATGCATTGCAACACTTCTTACTAATACTGCATTAGCATCTGCAAAGTTATCCGTTTTCTCATAATTATCTGTCAATAAATCCAAACCACAGGCTGCAATTGGATTCAAGCAATTTACTTTAATCATCATTCTTCACCTTTCTATGCGTTCTTCTCTTCAAATTCCTTCATGAAAGCAACTAACTTTTCTACTCCTTCTTTAGGCATAGCATTGTAAATACTTGCTCTCATACCACCAACGGTTCTGTGTCCTTTTAAATTTTCAAATCCCGCTTCTTTTGCCTCTGCAACAAATTTCGCATCTAAGTCTTTGTCACCAGTTACAAATGGTACATTCATAAGAGAACGGTCTTCTTTACGTACAGTTCCCTTAAACATCTTACTCTGGTCTAAGAAATCATAAAGAATTTTGGCTTTCTCTTCATTCTTCTGTTTCATAACTTCAAGACCACCCATGTTCTTTAACCACTTAAATACTTTTCCACAAATATAGATACCATAGCAAGGTGGTGTATTATACAAGGAATCATTATCTGCCTGGGTTTTGTATTTTAACATAGTAGGAGTTCCTTCTAACACATCATCAGAAATCAAATCTTCACGAATAATTGCAATCACTACACCTGCAGGTCCAACGTTCTTTTGTACACCGCCATAGATAATGCCATATTTTGTTACATCTACTGGTTCAGATAAAAAGCAGGAAGATACATCCGCTACTAAAGTCTTACCTTTTGTGTTTGGTAAAGTTTTATATTTTGTACCATAAATGGTATTATTTTCACAGATATATACATAATCTGCATCTTCACTGATTGGTAAATCAGAACAATCTGGAATATAAGAATATGTCTCATCTTCAGAAGATGCAATTGCATTCACTTTTCCATATTTCTGTGCTTCCTGATATGCCTTTTTTGCCCACTGTCCTGTGATAATATAATCTGCAACTTTATTCTTCATAAGGTTCATTGGAATTGCTGCAAATTGTTGGGAAGCTCCCCCTTGTAAGAACAATACTTTATAATTCTCTGGAATGTTCATTAAGTCTCTCAAATCCTGCTCTGCTTCTTTGATAATAGTATCAAAAGCTTTCGATCTGTGACTCATCTCCATTACGGACATTCCTGTTCCTTTATAATCTAACATCTCCTCTGCGGCTTCTTTTAATACTTCTTCCGGTAATACTGCCGGACCTGCTGAAAAGTTATAAACTCTTCCCATTTGTAAATCCTCCTTTGATTTCACTCTCTGTGTATGTTTAATATAATATTCCCTAAAGATTATATAATCAAAAAAAAATATAACAAAAATCTTAATTGACTATAAAATCTTAATTCTATGTTGTCTTTATAATAGACCTAGCTTTTATTATAAAACTTTGTCTTTTTTTCGTCAACCTTAAAAAATCTAACTTCTATACCAAATATGAAATGGTTATTTTTCAAATCCTTTACTCACCTTTATATTATTAGATTTACACAACAAAGTGACTGCCCCACCTGAACTTTTAAAATAATATTGATATACCTTTTTTACGAAACATGCAGTAAATGTTTGTTTCTATCTGAATATTTACAAATAATTTTACTATCCAATCTGTACTTTCTTTCCCTGAAAAGCAAATCCATACTTTTTGATTTTCTCTTCTGGTATTCCCTTTGATACCAAATCTGCTGCATACTGTTTCTCCTCAATCTGTTTCAGTGCCGCTGATACTGTATCAGAAAGAGTTTTTTCATCTTCCTCATCCTGAACCTTAAATTCCAAAATAATTCCGTCATCTTCTCTGTTCTTTGGTTCCAACACCACATCATATCTGCCAAAACCACTTTCCCTATTGGATAAAATGCGATAGCGGTTCTGCAGGTCTACCATCAAACCTAACACAAAACCATGGTAAAACCGCTCTGGCTCTGTATATTCTGATGGATGTTTTCCTGTATCAAAAAAGCTGAAGGTCTGCAGTGCCACCCGGTTCATATAAGTGTTCATAGCTTTTACATTTCCCAGAAGCAGAGCCTTAATAAATTCATTATAGTCCGATGTATACTGAGAAAACCAGTCCTTAATCATATTTCGGAACATAAACATTACTTCCCTGTTTGTTAATACCATTTTATAAAAAAATCCATCTCTTGCATCATCAAAAACATAATTTTTTACTTTTAAATAACCGCTGGCAAGAAGCAGGCTCCAGATGGCAGATTCCCTTTGTCCAAGCTGGTTAAAAACAATCTGTTCATCAATCTCTGCTGTCAAAGATTTCCCCTCTATGAGATCTTCCATAGCTTTCTTAATTTCCGGACTTCCTTCTTTTATCAGTTTCCCCACCAAACTGTTGGGACTGGTATTTGCCCAATAGGGTCTGAACTGTTTCTTGTCTAGATAATTTATGATCGACCATGGATTATAAATATCGCTCAGGTTGCCAAAAGTAAAACCATCATACCAATGCTTTATCTCTTCTTTTTTATCGGACAGCCCAAACTCATCAAGTGATTCAAATATCTCTTGTTCTGTAAACCCAAAACAGTCTGCATACTTTTCAGAAGTCGTAGTAACTACCTCAAGATTATTCAAATCGGAAAAAATTGACTCCTTGCTTACTCTTGTAATCCCTGTCATAATGGCACGTTCCAGATAGGGGTTTGTTTTGAAAGTTGCATTAAACAGACTTCTGGTAAATACCACAAGTTCCTCCCAATAGCCGTGTACATAAGCTTCCTGCATAGGGGTGTCATACTCATCTAATAAGATAATGACTTTTTTTCCATAGTAACGGCACAGATAATCAGACAACTGGTATAATGCAGATGTAGCATCACTGTCACGCATATCTGTTGACACTCTGTCAAAATATTCCCTGTCTTTCTCTGTTAAAACTTCACTATTTCTCAAAAAATAGTATTTAATATACAGATTGGTAATTATCTCACAAATTTTCTCTCTGGTTGTAATATAATCCTTCTCTTTTACTCTGGCAAAAGATAGGCTGATGACTGGATAAGTCCCCTGCAACTCCTGATACTTCGGATATTCCCAGATAGACAGACCCTCAAACAAATCGCTCCTGTCTACATAACGATTGGAAAAGAACTGCTCCAACATGCTGATGGTCAGTGTCTTTCCAAAACGTCTTGGACGTGTAATCAAAGTGACTGCATCTCCACTCTCCCACCATTCTTTTATTATATTTGTTTTGTCAACATAAAAATAATTATTCTTCTGTATACTTTCAAAGTCCTGATTTCCTATGGAAACTGTTCTTGCCATAATTTCCCCTCCTATTTTCCTCATAAGGTTCTTTGTTTTGTTTAGTATAGCATATCTTGTAGTAGTTTTCTATTTTCTTTTTCTATCTGCAAGTCAATGAACTTGTGTTACAGTCCACACCTATGTTGCAAACTGTAACGAACTTGTTACTGTTAGTACCATATATTAGCTCAATTTTTAGCTGTATAACATATTTAAAAACTCGGAAAAACTATCACATAAGTCTATAATCTCATCTGGTACCTCATGAGCCCAAAATACAATTTTGCTTTTATTTAACTCCATTTTTTTATAGCATATATAATTTCCAAAAGGATCTCTTGCAATGGGAATTAGATTTTTTATTCCATGTCTGCACAAGACACTATATGCAAACACAATAGATTGTTTATTTGATTCGTCAAAAGATAATAAATTGTTAATACAACTCTCATCATCTAACAATTTAAATGTACAAATATCTGGATATCCTCCATCATTTCCTTTCATAATATCAATAAAATCAGTTTCATATTTTTTCCATGTTATTTTTTCATATTCTATTATCCCCCTATTATTTATTCAAAATTATAGTCTTAGGGAATAAACTAAGTCTTATGCAAACCAAAAGCTTACATAAGACTTAGTCATACTTAAATAATTCAATTTCCCAATTTTATTTTCCTGATTCTTTCTTCTTCAAATCTTCCTCTGTAAATACTTCTCCAATTGCTGCTCCTGGAGCAACCATTGGCCATACCTTTTCGTCAGGATCGATAACACAATCAATCAAAACAGGTTCCTTCAAAGAAAGAACTTCACGCAAAACAGGTTCTACTTCTTCTCTCTTTGTAATACGATATGCTTTTGCTCCCATAGCTTCTGCCACTTTTACAAAATCTACTTTATCCTCTAAAATAGTTTGTGAGTAACGTTTCTCATAGAACAAAGTCTGCCACTGGCGAACCATACCAAGTACATGGTTATTTAATATTACTTGGATAATTGGAATATTATAACGAGTTGCTGTTGCAATTTCATTCATATTCATACGGAAACATCCATCTCCTGCAATATTAAATACTCTCTTTTCGGGCATTCCAACCTGTGCTCCTATGGATGCGCCTAAACCGTATCCCATTGTTCCAAGACCACCAGATGATAGGAAAGTTCTTGGTTTCTGATATTTGAAATATTGTGCTGCCCACATTTGATGCTGTCCTACATCTGTTGTAATAATCGCATCTCCGCCAGTAATTTCATGAATCTTTTCAATTACATAAGGTCCTGTCAGACGGTCTTCTGGGTAAGTAAGCGGAAATTTCTCTTTTTTCTCCATCACTTCATTAACCCATGCACTATGGTTTTGCTGTTCCAATTTGCTGTTTAAGATTTCTAATACCGCTTTACAATCTCCAATAATGCTGGCATTTACATGAATATTTTTATTTACTTCTGCAGGATCTACATCGATATGTAAAATTTTTGCCTTGTTGGCAAATTTCTTTGCATTTCCTGTAACTCTGTCAGAAAATCTTGCACCGATGGTAACCAGCAAATCACAGTCGGTTACACTTAAATTTGCTGCTTTGGTTCCATGCATGCCAAGCATACCTACATAATATTTATGTTCTCCATTAAACGCACCCTTTCCCATTAAGGTATCTGTAACAGGTGCATCTACTTTCTCTACAAACTCTGCTAATTCTCTAGAAGCCCCAGAAATTACAGCTCCTCCACCTACAAACACCATAGGTTTCTTTGATGCCTTAATCATGGAAACTGCTTTCTCTATATCTTCTTCACGAATAGTCTCTGTAACACGGTTAATCAGCTTTGGTACAACTTTTTTATACTCTGTTTTCGCTGCTGTAACATCTTTTGTGATATCTACAAGAACTGGTCCTGGTCTGCCAGTTGCTGCAATGGCAAAAGCACGGCGGATAGTTCCAGCTAATTTTTTTATATCCTTTACAATAAAACTATGCTTTGTAATTGGCATTGTCACACCTGCGATATCTACTTCCTGAAAGCTGTCTTTTCCAAGAAGCTGGTTGGTAACATTGGCAGTAATTGCCACCATTGGCACTGAGTCCATATATGCAGTTGCAATTCCTGTTACTAGGTTAGTTGCTCCAGGACCACTGGTAGCCATACAGACACCTACTTTTCCGGTTGCTCTTGCATATCCATCTGCGGCATGAGAAGCCCCCTGTTCATGTGATGTTAAAATATGAGTAATCTCATTTTGATGTTTATATAATTCATCATAAATATTTAAAATTGCTCCGCCTGGATACCCAAATACAGTATCCACACCCTGTTCTTTTAAACATTCCACTACAATCTGTGAACCATTTAACTGCATTCTACCCTCTCCTTATTTACTCTGAAAGTGTTATCGATAGATAATCAATTGGTTTGTGCTTGCATAAGAACCAATTGATATATCTATCGTAGAACCTAATGTGTATGAGCATGTAAGGCGATAGCCTGGATTGCGAATACACATTAGGCGGTTACAAGAGCATGTAGTGCGAAGTAACCGACACTTTCATTTATAGTGGTGCTGCCGAAGGCAGCATATAGTTTACTACTGTTATCTTATTTCTCTAATATCGCACCACGGTTTCCAGAAGTAACCATATTTGCATATCTTGCCAAATATCCTGTGGTTACTTTTGGCTCTTTTGGCTGCCATTTTTCTTTTCTCTTTGCTAATTCCTCATCAGAAAGTTTTACATTCAGGCTTAATCCTGAAATGTCAATCTGAATAATATCTCCCTCTTCAATTAATGCAATCGGACCTCCTACTGCTGCCTCTGGGGAAACGTGTCCAATAGAAGCACCTCTTGATGCTCCTGAAAAACGTCCATCTGTAATCAATGCTACAGAAGATCCAAGACCCATACCTGCAATTGCAGAGGTAGGATTTAACATTTCTCTCATACCAGGTCCGCCTTTTGGTCCTTCATAACGAATAACCACAACATCTCCTTCTACAATTTTTCCACCTTTGATTGCGGCAATAGCATCTTCCTCCGATTCAAAGACTCTTGCAGGTCCTTCATGTACCATCATCTCTGCTACTACTGCCGAACGTTTTACCACACTTCCATCAGGAGCAAGATTACCTTTTAATACAGCAAGACCTCCTGTTACACTATATGGATTATCAATTGGGCGGATTACTTCTGGATTACGGATTTCACATCCAGCAATATTTTCTCCAACGGTCTTGCCTGTAACAGTAATACAATCTTTATTTAGCAAGCCCTTCTTATCTAGTTCATTCATTACTGCATAAACTCCGCCTGCCTCATTGAGGTCTTCCATATATGTAGGACCTGCTGGTGCTAAGTGACAAAGATTTGGTGTTTTTTCACTAATTTCATTTGCATAAGCTATATCAAAATCAAATCCAATTTCATGGGCAATTGCAGGCAAATGCAACATACTGTTTGTGGAACATCCAAGTGCCATATCCACAGTTAATGCATTAATTATGGCATCCTTGGACATAATATCTCTTGGACGGATGTTTTTTTCTAACATCTCCATAACTTTCATACCTGCATGTTTTGCAAGTTTTAATCTTTCTGAATATACAGCTGGAATTGTTCCATTTCCTGGTAGTCCCATTCCAAGAACTTCTGTTAAACAGTTCATACTATTTGCTGTATACATACCAGAGCAAGAACCACAGGTAGGACATGCTTTATTTACATATTCATTAACACCTTCTTCGTCTAATTTGCCAGCTGCATGAGCACCTACCGCTTCAAACATGCTGGAAAGACTGGTCTTATGTCCCTGTACATGCCCTGCAAGCATTGGTCCACCACTGACAAATACAGTAGGAACATTTACTCTAGCTGCTGCCATCAAAAGTCCTGGTACATTTTTATCACAGTTTGGCACCATAACCAATGCATCAAATGCATGTGCCATTGCCATACATTCTGTAGAATCTGCAATCAAATCTCTAGTTACTAAAGAATATTTCATTCCCTGATGTCCCATAGCAATACCATCACAAACAGCAATTGCTGGAAATACAATTGGTGTACCGCCTGCCATGGCAACTCCCATTTTTACTGCTTCTACAATTTTATCAATGTTCATGTGTCCTGGCACAATTTCATTATAGGAACTTACAATACCTACTAATGGTTTTTGTAATTCTTCCTCTGTTAATCCTAATGCGTTAAATAATGATCTCTGAGGTGCTGTCTGCATCCCTTTTTTTACTGCATCACTCTTCATGATTCTCTTCCTTTCTTTGTATATCTCATGATATTCTAATCTGGCTACAATCTGTTGCTGTTCACACATAAGATAAAAACAGTAACTATAATCTTTCGCAGATTAAATCTCCCATTTCCTTAGTTCCTACTTTTGTCATATTATCTGACATAATATCAACGGTACGGTATCCATCCTCTAATACTTTCTTTACTGCTGCCTCAATAGCGTCTGCTGCTTCATCTAAATCAAAAGAGAAACGAAGCATCATTGCTGCAGATAAAATGGTTGCAATTGGATTTGCTATATTCTGTCCCGCAATATCTGGTGCAGAACCATGACTTGGTTCGTATAATCCAAACTTTGTCTCATTCAAACTTGCAGAAGATAACATACCTATTGAGCCTGTTACCATACTTGCTTCATCTGATAATATATCTCCAAACATATTCTCTGTTAAAATCACGTCAAATTGCTTTGGATCGCGGACTAACTGCATCGCACAGTTATCTACTAACATGTGTTCATAAGATACTTCTGGATAATCTTTCGCTACTTCTTCTACTACCTTTCTCCAAAGGCGGGAAGAATCCAGTACATTTGCCTTATCCACACTAGTAACCTTCTTATTCCGTTTCATGGCTATATCAAATCCACGCTTTGCTATTCTGCGAATCTCATTTTCATCATAAGTAAGGGAATCATACGCTTTTCGTACTCCATCCTCTTCTATGGTTTTTCTCTCACCGAAATATAATCCTCCAGTAAGTTCACGCATAATCATCATATCAAAACCACCTTCAGTGATTTCCTCTTTTAATGGACAAGCTCCTTTTAATTCCTCATAAAGATATGCTGGTCTAAGATTAGCAAATAAATTTAGTGCTTTTCTAAGGGCAAGCAAACCTGCTTCTGGTCTCTTGGAAGGTTCTAATTTGTACCACGGAGATGTACTAGTATTTCCGCCAATTGATCCCATAAGAACCGCATCACTTGCTTTACAATCAGCAATTGCCTCGTCGGTTAAAGGTATTCCGTGTACATCTATAGATGCTCCACCCATTAATACCTCTTTATAATCCAAAGAAAATCCAAACTTCTCTCCTGCCTTATCCAGTACTTTTTGTGCTTCTGTTACAATTTCAGGACCTATCCCGTCCCCTTTAATCACTGCCACTTTATAATTCATGTACAATCTCCTCTTTCTATGTATCATTTTTCATTGTTATTCTCCATTCAAATACTCTTATCCCAGACAATTCTTTCTTACTAATGTATTCTCCGAATAGCAATGTTTTCTTTTCTTCTCAGTATACTCTTTATACAAACAGGTTGTCAAGACTTGGTGCTATTTCCCACATAGTAAACGGGCAACAATTCCGCCCATAGACTAAACTGTTACCATAAACTTACATCCCATTTTTTGTAACACCATCATATACCTTCTATACTATATTAACTAGGTGCTAAAATACAGCACACCTAATTTCAAAAGCACCAGCTTTCATATGTAAATCTGCACAAAATAATTTAAAATATTGAGAAGAGTATCGCAATTACTTATTAAATAGTTGACTGCCTATTATTTTAAATCTCACATTTCAAAAATCAAACTCTAAAAGAAAAATTATGAACTCATTTTTTTAATGAAATTTTTCATCATATATAGTATTCTTTTACAATTTTTTTCATTCTTTTTTATATATTTTACGCAAGAAAGAGCCATGTTTGTAAGATACATAGCTCTTTCTTGTGTTTTCTGTTTAGTTTACTTATCCAGAGTTTTCCTAGTTAATAAAAATGACTCTTAACTAATCTACATAAAATTTCTAATTAAATGTACAGCATAACTGTAAATGTTTATTTTACCTCATCTGATTTAATAATAAATTTTACACTGCCATCCATGTCTTTATGGATACCTGCATAAGATTTATAACCCTTACCTGCCTCAGCAATTGCCTCAATATGTTTCACTAAAATCTCTAAATCATCTTCTACAGTTCCTGTTAATTTTTCAATACCTTCTTTATTAAACTTATCCATGCCCTCCTTTAAATCAACAGAGCCATTAAACAACTTATCCACCCCTTCTGTCAGCCTGCCAGTGCCACTTTCTAACTTACCAGTACCAGTTAATAATGTACTTATACCATTATTTAATGTCTTTACTCCATTAAGTAAAGCACTGCTATTTCCTTTCAGGTTTTTTGCTCCACTATTCAAAGTCTTTCCAGATGTTTTTAATTGCTTTGCCCCTGTTTGTAAATCTTTGTTATTAGAAACTAATTCTTTTGCTCCAGTTGTTAATTGTTTCATTGCAGCAGGAAGACTTTTTCCTGCTTCTGCTAACTTAGCTGCTCCCTGACTCAAGCTAGGATATGCTTCTCTAAGCTGTGCCCCAGCAGATGACATAGTCTGGGCTGCATTTGATAATGACTTTGCTCCTTGTAATAATGCACCATTTTCATCTGTACTTCCGATTAAGCTATTTAATCCCGTACCAAGCTGGCTATTTTTTGAGGTGGATTCCTTTAATGCTGCAATTCCTGCCTTTTGTGTTGTGGTAATAGTTTCTAAATTTGTTACCATTGCCTGTATCTGTGCCTTTTGCTGTCCCTCTTCCATTGTTTCCATAACAGATTTTAAACCAGCAATCAACTGTTCATTATTACTATAGCTTGCTTCTAAATTTGCAAGATTCTGATGAATCGTTTCTACACCTGCAGATACTGCATCCAAACCTTGATTTACTTTTTCAATTCCTGCTGCCAGTGAACTAGTTCCAGTTGTCAGAGAATTCATATTTTCTTCACTTACCAGTTTATTTACTCCTGTTCCATAAGTTTCAATCCCCTTTGATAAAGTGTCCAGACTGTTTGGCAGGTCCTTTGTTCCATCACTTAGACTTTGTATTCCCTGTTGTAATTTCTTTGCACCATTTGTATAAGAAGTCACACCATCTGCCAAGGTCGTTGTTCCATCTACATACTGTTTCACGCCTCCGGCTAAAGTTTCCACTCCGTCTGTATATTCCTTTGTACCACTCTGTAAATCATTTGCACCCTCTGATAATTTACCAACACCTTGGGAAAGGGTTTTAATTCCTTCTGTAAATTCTCCTGTACTGTCTTTTAAGGTTTTAATTCCCGTTGACAAATCACTAGAACCATCTACCAATTCTAAAGAAGCGTCAGTAAGCTCATTTAAGGAGTCTTTTAAGTCATCTATTGTGTCACTATCCATATTAAAATCTTCAAACAGATCCGAAGTTGCAACAGTAAATGTGGAAGACATCTCAAAGTCAGTAACATCTGCTGTCATAACAAAGGATTCTGGAATTTCCACATCCATATCTTCACCAATATTTAAACTTTCCTGCATTCCTGGCATACCAAGACCAATTGCAATGGTACGGTTTCCATCAGACAATACTTTTCCGTGGTCAATATTTACATTTGCGAATTTTTCTTCTGGTAAAATCATTGCAGTAACCATGGCAAATGGAGTATTTACTTCCACCTCTTCTTTATCAACAAGTACTGTTTGCTTGGAATTATTTTTGTAAGTTACATGCATTTTAAACTTACCACTTTTTCCAACTAATTCCTGTGGTGTAACTTTTTTCCCATCCAGATAATAAGTTACTTCCATGGCTACTGGCAATTCCTCGCTGGCAGTTCCTTGATAATAAATATCACTATCAGCTGTATTCCAAGAAATGGCATCATTACTTCCTTGTGTAAAAGTTTCCTCTCCTTTTACATTTTTTATATCCTGTAATGTTGTTTTATCCTTTAAAGTATTCTTCCCAGCAGAATTTTTTAACCATTCACTAACTGTTACTTTATTTACTTTTCCATTGGCATCTGTATAAGCGTACACTACTTCATCTTTAAATACCTGGTTTGTATTCTCTGTTTTTTTCTTTGCTTTTTTCTTTTCTTCTTTTACTATACTATTGTTATCGTTCATAATGGTTTCGTTTACAAGTGCATTTTTTGCTTCATTTGCGTATGACATAACGCCTCCCACACTAAGTGCCATTACCAATGCTGCAGATACCCCTGCTACTCCTGCTTTTTTATATCTTCTATTCTGATTCATAATAAAAACCTCCTGTCAAAAATCTTAATCATCATTTAGATGCTTGTGATCTCATTGTTTGATACATCTATTTTCTCTTCTTTCGGCAAAAAACCTATAGATGTTTTACATATAACTTTATCAAATACCATAAACATGGCAGGTAATACACAAATTACTACAACCATACTGATAATTGACCCTCTTGCTAATAAAGTACAAATTGAACCAATCATATCTATTTTTGAATACATACCTACACCAAAAGTTGCCGCAAAAAAGCTAAATCCACTTACTAATATAGATTTCATGGAAGTTTCATGGGCAATCTTTATTGCCTCTGTCTTGCTCTTACCTTTTCCCCGTTCTTTCTGATACCTGCTTGTCATAAGAATCGCATAATCCACAGTAGCTCCAAGCTGAATGGTACCAATCACAATACTTGCTACAAACACCAACTCTGTACCCATATAATATGGAACTGCCATATTCACACATATTGCAAATTCAATAACCGCAACTAATAATACTGGAAGTGAAATAGAACGGAACACAAGCATAATAATAATAAAGATTGCTCCTATAGAAACTATATTTACATTTTTTAAATCAATGTCTGTTACATCCGCCAAGTCTTTTGTTAATGGTGCTTCCCCAATTACCATAGAGGATTTGCTATATCCTTTGATAATATCATTGATAGATGCAATCTGATCATTCACTTCATCAGTTCCTGTCTTATAATCCGAACATATAAACTGCACTTCGTAATTATCACTCTTAAGACTTTTTGTCATATCTTCTGGTATTAAATCTTCTGGTATATTCGCTCCTACAATAGAATCAATTCCTAATGTCCATTTTACTCCATCTACGTTTTTAATTTCATCCAGCATGGCACGTTTCTCTTTGCTGTCCAATCCATTCTTTAGCAACACCATGTGTACATTATTCATTTCAAAAACTTCTTCTAACTTTTTGTTTGAAGCAGAACTATCTAAATCTTTAGGAAGGGACTTATCAATGTTATAGTAAACACTTACATGATTATTCCCATAAACAGCTGGTACTAACATAATAATAAAAATCACCAGCCACAATTTGTAATGTTTTGTTATAAAATCAGACAACCATGTCAAATCTGGTACAAATGGTTTATGCTCTGTCTTTTCAATTAAATTGTCGCAAAGAAGAATCATTGCTGGAAGTAAGGTAACACAGCAAATCACTCCTACCACAACACCTTTTGCCATAACAATTCCCAAATCTTTTCCTAGGGCAAAGGTCATAAAACATAATGCTGCAAAACCTGCTATTGTTGTCACAGAGCTTCCTACCACTGATTTAAAGGTGTTGGAAATGGCATGTGCCATAGCTCTTTCTTTATCATTGTCAAACCGTTTTTTGTTGTCTTCATAACTGTTTAGTAAGAAAATCGAATAATCCATTGTTACACCCAACTGCAAAATAGCTGTAAGTGCTTGTGTAATATAGGAAATCTCTCCAAGGAAAATATTACTTCCTAAGTTATAGACAATTCCCATTCCTATACTCATAAGGAAAAGTACTGGAACTACAAAGGAGTTCATTGCAATACATAGTACAAGGAAACACATAACTGCTGCAATGGTTACATAGATTGGCATTTCTGCAAGAAATAAATCTTTGATATCTGTAACAATTCCTGCCATTCCACTGATATAACATTGTTTATTTACAAGTTTTCTCATATCTGTAATAGCACTCATGGATGCATCAGAGGAAGTGGTATCATCAAATAATGCAATCATCATAGTGGCATTCCCTTTAAATAATGCATCCTTTAAATCAGATGGCAGCAGCTCTATTGGTACACTAATGTCCATAGCACTGTCATACCAAAGGACTTCCTTTACATGTTCTACCTCTTCCAGACGTGTCTTTAATTCACTAACATCTTTCATTTCCATATCTTCTACAATTACCATGGAAAATGCACCCATACCAAACTCATCCACCATAATATCCTGTCCAGATACTGTCTCTAATGTGTCTGGAAGGTAACTAAGTACATCATAATTTACCCGTGTTTTTAAATATCCTAGTGCGGATGGTATCAATAATAGTACAAAAAATAATACAATCAGTTTTTTGTGTTTTGCAATCCATCTTCCTACTTTAACCATTTTCTTTCCTCCTCTTTTTCTTTCAATTAAGTGTTATTTCTTTTCAAAACACTTTTATGACGATTGGTCATTTTTTCTTTCTGATATTGTTATACACCAAAACTGACCAATAGTCAATACCTAAATTGACTATTGGTCAATATTTTTTTGTTGCACCATTTTAGTTACTGCTCACACTTAACAGATACAACAAGAATAGCAGGAAAAAGTCTTTAAATGTATCATTACAAATGCTTCCTAGGAAAATCCCCCTTGACAATACCTTTTCACACTAACTATAATAAAATATGACTAAAGGTCATTTATGTTTTATAGAAAATAATTTAATCCTACCAATTACGAAAGGATGTGAATCTGCTATGGCAAAAGCAGAAAGCAATAAACAAAAAAAGAAAGAAGCCCTTTATAATACAGCCTTTGAACTTTTCACAACAAAAGGAATCCATAAAACAACCATTTCCGATATCGTCCAAAAAGCAGGGGTTGCAAAAGGTACTTTTTATTTGTACTTTGCAGATAAATACGATATTTCAAATAAACTGGTAGCTAAAAAGACAAGTTCTTTGTTTACCAATGCTGTAAATGCTGTTACAAAAACTGATATTGAACACTTTCAAGATAGATTTATTTTTATCATTGACCATATTATAGATGAATTAACTAGAAATAAGGCCCTTCTTACTTTTATTTCTAAAAATCTTGGTTGGGGAGTCTTTAAGTCGGCCTTAGAGAACCGCATTGTTACAGAAGATTTAAAATTTTATGATATGTATCTTAATTTATTAGAAGAAGATGAATATGAATATGAAGAACCAGAAATTATGCTCTTTACTATTATTGAACTGGTAGGTTCTTCTGCCTATAGCTGTATTTTGTCCAACGAACCAGTTTCTATTGTAGAGTACAAGCCTTATCTTTATCGTACGATTCGTATTATTTTAGAAAGCCATAAGCTGACATTATAATAAATTATTATGGAATTGAGCATTGCAAATCTTTTTTTACAAAACACGCTGTAAATGCGTGTTTCTGCCTAAGTAATTACCAAAAAATATACAAAAAGTGCATTCCTACTATAGACTTACATGCCTGTTTCTCAAGCACAAATAAGTAAAAGTAAGAATACACTTTTTTGTATAAACTATGAAATTGCCCTAAATGCTTCGTCTAAGTCTTCAATAATATCATCAATATTTTCTATTCCAATTGACAATCTAACGGTATTTGGTTTAATTCCTTGCTCTGCCGCCTCTTTGGCATTCAATTCTGCATGTGTTGTAGTGTATGGATGTATTACCAATGATTTTGCATCTGCTACATTTGCAAGCAGTGAGAATAATTCTAAGTTATCAATAAATTCTTGTGTCTTCTTCTGGTCTCCTTTCAATTCAAAAGTAAAAATTGAACCTCCACCATTCGGAAAATATTTTTTATAAAGTTTCTTCTGTTTCTCATCTGTAGTAACAGATGGATGATTTACCTTTTCCACTAATGGATGTTTATTTAGGTATTCTACTACTTTCAAAGCATTTTCCACATGTCTTTCCACACGAAGAGAAAGGGTTTCTAATCCTTGTAAGAAAATAAATGCGTGGAATGGAGAAAGGGTTGCCCCAGTATCTCTAAGAAGAATTGCACGAATTCTTGTAACAAATGCTGCAGGACCTGCTGCATCCGCAAAACTGATTCCATGATAACTTGGATTTGGTTCTGTAAGCTGTGGGAATTTACCAGATGCTTTCCAGTCAAATTTTCCACTATCAATAATAACTCCTCCAATCGTTGTACCATGTCCACCAATGAATTTTGTAGCAGAATGAATCACGATATCTGCACCATACTCAATTGGACGAACCAGATATGGAGTTGCAAATGTACTATCAACCACTAATGGAACATTATGGGCATGGGCAATTTTTGCAATTGCTTCAATATCCACTACATCAGAATGAGGATTTCCAAGGGTTTCTATATAAATTGCCTTGGTATTCTCTTTGAGAGCTTTTTCAAAATTACTTATATCCAATGGATCTACAAATGTAGTTTCAATCCCATAATCTACCAAAGTGTGTGCCAATAAGTTATATGTCCCACCATAAATATTCTTTGCCGCAACAATATGGTCACCACTTAGTGCAAGATTTTGAATGGTATATGTAACAGCAGCTGCTCCTGATGCTACGGCAAGTGCTGCTACACCACCTTCTAAAGCTGCAATTCTTTGTTCAAATACATCCTCAGTAGGATTGGTTAGTCTTCCATAAATATTTCCTGCATCTTTTAACGCAAAACGATCTGCTGCATGCTGGGTATTATGAAATACAAAAGAAGATGTCTGATAAATTGGTACTGCCCTTGCATCAGTAACTGGATCCGGACTTTCTTGTCCCACATGTAATTGTAACGTTTCAAATTTAAAATTTCTATCTTTATATACTTTTTTACTCATAATATCAATCTCCTATCTACATTTGTATTTGTTCCACACATCTGCTATTTACTAAAAGCTATATCAGATAACAGCCATATTCATCTGGTGAATTTTAACATGTTATAATCATACATTATATAACCTAGTATGTCAATAGGAAATATGGGATTTATTAAAAATTTACCCAAATACTGTTTCGTCGATTTCTATATTTTCCTAAAATTGAGAAGGACAAACTGGGCAAGATACAGAGGAAGGCAAGTTTATATTATCCTTAACTAACAGAATCAAAAAAATCTGAAAGCACGGAAATAATATGTTTTATAGGTGTAAGCAGAAGTTTCCCACACTCACAAAAAAGACTCACAATTCCTATGTGAGTCTTTTCTTTGTCTTTCTTTTATAAAAATATTTAAACCTACATGCTGCCTTTGTCAGCACCATCATGAATAAAAGTGTCAGTTACTACACACCGCATATTCTTATAACCGCCTGCTATGTATTCACAATCCAAGCTGTCGCTCTAGCGGCTCTACACATTAGGTTCTACAGTTTAAATTGTACTGTAATCTCTCTTAATTTCTCTGCTAAATCCTTACAATTCATGGTACGCTCAAATGTTTCTGATGTTAATCCTACCACGTCTGTTGTTTTCTCTGCAATATCTGCAACACCCTCAGCAGAAGTATTGATCGTAGAGCTAATATTTTCCATTGCATCACTAATATGAGAGATTCCTTCTTCTAATTGGCTAATTTCTTCATTTGCAAGTTTCATAAATTGCTCAATAGAACGAGCTGCATCACTATATTCATCACTAGACTCTGAAAAATCCGAATAATCCTGCATAACTTTTCCTTCTAGGAAATTCAATGCATCCACTAAACATGTAATCAAAGTTTTTACAGAAGCATTTACTTCATCCACAATATTTAAAATACTAATACTGGTATCTGTAGATTCTGAAGCAAGTTTTGCAATTTCACTTGCCACAACAGCAAATCCCTTTCCTTGTTCTCCTGCTCTTGCTGCTTCAATAGAAGCATTTAGTGAAAGTAATGTTGTCTGTTCTGCAATATTTTGTATAGAAGTTGCAAGTCCATTGATTTTCTCTGCTTCCTTTGCCTTCTCAATTGCCACATCTGAAGTCTTCCGAATACTTTCATACACTTTTAAAGTTTCCTGGCTGGCTTCTTTAGTCTTCTTCCGAATCTCATAACTCTTATTCATAACACTGGTTGTCAGCTTACTTCCTTCTGCAATTTTATCTGCTACATTCGTTACATTGTCATTCATACTCTTAATGCTGTCATTTACTACAACTGTAGAGTTTGATGTTGCCTCCATACCTTCAGAAAGATGTTCACTTGTTTTAGAGTTATTTGCAGAAGCTACATTCACTTTCTCTGAAATATCAGATAGGGAATTGGAATCTTCCACTAAACGCTCAGAAATCTGGTTTAGCTTTGAAACAATCTCTGTCAGCCTTCCTTTCATCTGTGCAACTGCTGTTCCCATAACACCAATTTCGTCATTGGTCTTAAGAAGTTTTACTTCACTCTCCAAATCTAATTCAGAAATATTGTTAATAACTTTAGTTAAACTGCCTATTGGTTTTGTAATTACAAAAGTAATAAAATATCCAATAGCAAGAATTACTGCTAACAATATTAGTCCTACAATAATACAATAGTTTCTAATAGTATATACAGGTTTTAATACATCTGCCTCATCTGCCTGCACAAAAATAACCCAATCATTTACTGTACACATAAATGCAACATAAACTTTTTTCCCATCTATCGTACAAGTCTGCACATCTGCTGTGCTAATATAACCTTCCTGCAATCGTTTCAATACATTATCAATTACTGGATTATCTTCTATCTCCTGTCCTACTTTATTTTTATCTTCATGGTAAAGATATTTTCCATCCTTATCTACCAGATAACCCTTACTGGAATCCATTGTATCAATTCCAACACTATAAAGAATATATTCCAAACGGACTCCCATATCATTTCGCTCTGTATCTCCATAAAAACTTTCATACAAGGTATCTGAGGCAGAAATACATGTATCATACAGATAACTTTCACACAATTCCACAATATTTTTCTTATTGACCACATAAGAAACAATTAAAAGCCCAGCAATTAAAAGAATAGATGTGGATGCCATAAGTACTGCTACTTTTGAACGAATTGTCATTGCCTTTTTCAATGACTGGTTTTGCTTTTCTATTTTTTTCGTCTTTTCAGCTTTTCTCATATTCCACACCCCCTACTCTCCTGCTTTTTCGGAAGCCCATTTACTCTTTACGTCTTCCATCACTTGTTCCCATTCACGTTTTCCCTTGGTATAATTCAAAAGATCTGCACCAAAATCATCTTTAAACTTCTGGCTTGGGAATGCAGTAAAATTCCAGTTTACAGAATACAAATCTTTATTACTCATATATTCCAATACCTGTTTTGCCAATGGATCACTTGGACTCTCTTCTTCTGTAAATGTATTAAATGGAGAGATAAATCCCAAATCATTGGTAACATATTGTTTTCCCACATCAGAACTAAATACCCATTCCATAAAATCTATGGATGCCTTTTGGTCTGCCTCAGATGCCATAGAATTAACACAAATATAATTCTCTGTTCCTGTACACAATCCTTGTGTTTCCTCTCCAGATACCCCTGTATAAATCGGCAGGAACTTGATATCCTCTTCTGTTACTTTGTTTCCTTCTACGTCTTTTACCTGTCCCCATGCCCAGTTTCCATTCTGTACCATAGCAACTTTTCCAAGTGCAAACTCTTCCATAGAATCGTTTACAGTTTTTTTCGCAAGATCTGCCTTTGATGTGCAAGAATTATCTATATACAAGTCAAAAATATTACGAAAATTATTTGCATAAGTAAAGTCCAATGTATCACTATCTGATATCCCTTTATCTTTAAACTCATAATAAACTGGAAGGTTAGCAAGATGTGTCTGCCAACGCCAATCCTCTCCAGAACTAAAAGAAGTAGAAGCAAAAACCCCTTCTATACCAAGTTCTTCTGCATGTGCTGTCATATCTTCTACAACTTCTTTTAACTTATCAAAATTATTTACTTCTTCCATTTTAGAATAGGATACCGCCTTATTTGGCAATGAAAAATATTTTTTCATAATAGCATTGTTGTAAATAATTCCGTATCCTTCTACCACATAAGGAATACCATATACCCCTTTCTCATCCTGAACTGCCATATCCTTATCAAGCAGCCAGTTATAAAGTTCTGTGTCTTTCAAATCTGCACAAAAATTCTTCCAATTGCTATACCCTACAGGTCCATTAATCTGAAACAAAGTCGGCATATCTCTCTTTGCAGTCTCTGCCTTCAATGTTTGCTCATAGTTACCACTTGCAGAAGTCAAAACTTTCACTTTCACCCCTGTTTCTTTTGTATATTCCTGAGCAATTTTCTGCCATGTACCTGAGGCTTCCGGCTTAAAATTTAGGTAATACACAGAACCTTCGTCCTTGCTGTTACCACAACCACTTAGCAAGATAACTGTAAGAGCTGCAGCCACCCCATACCGTAAACCCTTCATAAGAATCCCTCCTTAAAATAAAATACAATCCCCTTTAGTGTACTTATTGCAATTCTCTTACACGTTGCCCTATCATGTATACAATTATAACAAAACTCTTACTTTTTTACAATCTATTTTTCATACATTTCAAACAAAATAACCTATTATTCCCTATTATTATCAAGCAAAACAGCTAATTAAAGCCAACTCAGCATTATAAACTTTTATCCTTCGTTTTTACTTTTTCGTTCCACTTATAAAAAATTAATTTATTACACAAATATTTTAGATATCTAAATACACTTTATGTATTAACCACAATTGCAAAGCACTTTCCTATGCTATAAAAAGGCTGCCACACAAAAGAAAAATAACATAATATATAGCTTATTATTGTTTCTCCAATTACTATATATTGTGTGTTTCTTTTTAATGGACAACCTTTTGTTCCGAAACACTATTCTGAATCATATCCTCTTTGAATTAATTCTGAAATCTCTGAACCAAATCTATCCTGCATCCGATATTCCCGAATCAGTTTCATTAGATTCTCTTCGATAAAATCTTCTGGTGTATAGGATTCCATTTGCTTCTCCACTTTTTCTTTTAGTAAAGCAAGTTCTTCTTCCTTTTCTAGTTCCATACCAAGTTTCTTCTTCATTTTTCCTAGAGCGTATCCCAATTCAAAATTAGACTGTATTACTCCAGTAAAATTCTCAAAGTGTATTTTGATTTCTACTGCTTCGCATACCAAATCAAGAATCATAATGTATATTCTCCTTATTTTGTTATCTTGAACTTTATGGTTTTTGAATTCCCTGCTTTATCTTTTAATACAAGAGTATAAGCCCCTGCTTTTCTTACTGTTTTTCCACTCTTAATCTTCTTTTTATTAAGAGTAGCTGTCTTCATACCAGAACCTTTATCTTTGAATGTGATTTTCACACTTTTCTTATAGGTTTTTGCTTTTATGTTAGTGGTCGGTTTTGTCTTATCCACTGTAAATTTTACTGTTTTGGTTACTCCAGATGCCAACTGGATATTTACTTTATATACTCCATCACTGGTTGCTGTATATGAGTCTTTTTCCTGTGGATTATTATTTACTCTAAATCTTGTAATTACACCATTGGATTTCGCTTTTACCGTAACATTCTTCTTGTAATATTTATTATTACTTACACCAGCCACTGTTAAATCCTTCTTTTCTGCTACACCTTCCTTAAATGTAACATATATTCTATCCTGACTAAACTTACTGTTTAAATCCATCTTAATGGTATCAGCATCTACTTCTACATTTGACTTCACAATATTCTTTGGAAATTTAATGCTTGCCCTGTTAAAATCACAAGAATCCAGTTTTCCACCTGCTTCTTCTATTTCTGTAAGAGAATCTAAGCCAGCATAATTCATAACTGCCTTATCTCCATTTTTTACTACAAATTGGGAATTCGTATCTTCTGCACTCATCTTCTGTGTATAAGTATATTTATGATGCACCTTATCGTTTATGGTTTCTTCTCCTTCATAGGTGAATCCAGATATTGTCATCATTGCAGAAAAACTGACACCTGGGTAACCAGCTTCCTTGACTAACTCATTCTCTTCTTCCTCTGTCGAATATGTATGAACTGTTACCTGGCTGCTTCCATCTGAAAATATTTCCATTTGTTCTTCAAATCCACACCCTTGTGCTGCTAATAACATCATACATACAATTGCTACAAAACCTGTTTTCTTTTTCATTTTAAAACCCCTTTTCTTTACAATCCATTTTATTTTTATATTATCTTTCCAAGCTACAGCAGCTTCAGAAGCCTAGTCCTTTGTCAGAACTTTTATAGTAATTATAACCAAAAGCATAATAAAAAGCAATTTTATTCATTTTACATATTATTAAATCATCCCAATGACACATCCAGTGCCAACATTACCATAAACCCAACAGCAAAAAATTTTCGAGAATAAATTCTAAAACCTCTGCTTTTTCATATTGGAAATCACGCAACAGTACCAATATACTTTCCCTATCCCCCTTATAACAGATTATCATATCCTGTGTCTGGCTCTGCACTGCTACTTTTGTGACGAAAGAATGTCCAGTAGTGCAATACTGTTCAGACTCGTTCCCTCTATCCTTCCTTTCATCTTTATTAACAACCTTTGTTTCTTTCATGGCTCTGTCTTGATTAATTTGCTGTGCTTCTGCATAAATATCCTCTGCATTTTTCTGCATCGTTGTTGCGGTTTTCATAACACAGTCTTTGCACGAAAAACTGCTGCTGTGAGTTTGTATACACCTTCTTTGCATCCTTACTTAATAAAATTTTAATACCTGCTGTGCCAAACAAAACACCTGCGGCAAATATTCCCATTTTCTTTGTATCCATTTTTTCTACAAAATTAAACATAATATCTCCTCCTTTTCTCTCTACTTGTGTTGATATCCAGTATAAATCGTCATGGAGAAACAGAACACTGTAGCCCATGCCCAAAACTTGTGATTTCTCATACCACATACCTCCTATCTATTATTTTTATCATACTGTTTTCAATAATCATCACCTTATTGAGAAATTTTATCATTTTCTAATTTTATATATCATACTTTATATTTCAATCAATAATGCACAAAATATTGATTTGCAATATAGATAAATTGTAACTATTAAGGTAGAAACACGCATTTACTTTGCGTGTGACCTGAGAGTAACTGTTCATTGTTCTGAACAGTTACGATGAATTGTATATTTATCATTGCCATTACTTTTTAGGTCTAATCAAAAACATACAAACGATTGCTGCCATTACAATAACAAATACAGGATACACTATATTAACAACTTTCAGTTTATTGTGATATACAATAAAAGGTAACTGTAAAATATAAAGAATAATCAGTCTTTTATATAACATTTTCCACAAATAAAATAACCTTACTTTAAAAATATCTCTTGGATTTACAGGAAACTTTTTTAACAACTGATAAATAGATATGGAATGCCTTTCCTCACCTATCACTAAATCATTTTCATATATTGTCATGTAAACATCTAGATGTATTTTTATTGCAAACGAATAATAAATTGCTATCACCCAATGCATAGTTTGCCAACTGCTTTCGTCACAAAATGCTACAAACATGATACATATTAAAAATTCAAAAAAATATGCAACTATTCTTCTAATTAAAACTTTATCACTGTTCATACTAAGCAATTTTTCATCAAATTCTCTCACTCTATCCATTCCCGTTCTCTGCTTATCTTCTATATTATCTTTTATCTCCATTACTCTGCTCCTTGTTTTTCCTATTCGTGATAACCTTCTTCACCAAAATTCTCCCCAAAGGAAACCATCTTTCCCTGCTCTAACCTGCAAATATAATCCATGTTTCTATCTATGTCAGATTGTATATGTGTAGTCATCAATATGGTTGCTTCTTCTGCTAAGATCTGTCGTAGTATATTATAGAAATCTCTTCGGAATACTGGATCCATTCCTGCTGTTGCTTCATCTAACAAATACAATCTGGCACAATGTGCCCTTGCAAAAGCAATCTGAAAACGGATAAATTGTCCTCTGGACATGGCACTTATCTGTTGTCCACAGCTTAACTTCATTTCATCCATATAAGTTTTAAACTTTTCCTTGTCCATTTTCTCATAAAATCCACCTAACAACTCCATATTTTCCATTGCCGTTTTCTTATAAAAAAATCTGTTATCATCTGCAATGTAAGCACATTTCTCTAAAAACCATTCAGGTTCTTTCTGTATATCTATTCCTTGATAAAATATGTTTCCTGTATAATTAGAATGTCTTTCCATCATAGAGTTTAACAATGTTGTTTTTCCTGCACCATTTTTCCCTAAAATACCTAAAAGATATCCGTCTTCCAATTGGAAATTAATATTGGAAAGGGTAAACTTACCTCTTTTTACTGTAACATTTCTAAATTCCAGCATTATATCACTCTTTTCTTAAATACTTTAACTTCCTAAACATAACTATAATAGCGTTTCTACCATCTCCACAATCTCTTCATTAGACAATCCTGCCGCCCTGCATTCATTTAATACCTCAGAAAGTCTTTTCTCCAACATCATTAGTTGTTTTTCTTTTAAATAGTCTTGATTATACTCACACACATAAAATCCCTTCCCGGCAACAGATCGTATCAATCCCTCTTTTTCTAGTTCTTCATAGGCTCTTTTGGTTGTAATCACGCTGACCTGCAGGTCATTTGCAAGCATTCGGATAGATGGCAAAGCCTCTCCTGTTTTTAACTCTCCTGTCACAATAGCATTTTTCAGTTGATTTACGATTTGTTCATAAATTGCCAAAGTTCCTTGGGTCTTTATTACTATTTTCATATAGTTCTCCTCTTACTTTTGTTCATTGATTACATATACCAGTTCATAATTCATAGCTTTTTTCATTGAAATTGTCCACTCATTCTTTATGAAAAATACACATAAAATAATTTGTGTAATATAACATATAGCAGCAAGAATACACTCCCACCATTGCCAATTCTCTTCTATTCCCATAAAGAAAAAGCAATTAAACAGACATACACAAAAGGTTACCTTATAATTTAAACTAGTTTCATCTAATCCTATATTTTGTAATCCCATTATAATATTTAGTAAAGTTACTACCCAAAAAAATATAATCCCATTTTCCATAGTGATGCATTCTGTCCATACTCTAATTCCTGTTACTATAATATGCATCACAGAAAAAATCCCTAACTTTAAACTAAACATGGCCAATAGGTATTTCTTCTTATCCTTATTCTCCAAAGGCACCAGAAACATAGGCTTAGACAATCTATTCGGATACATAACAGAAATTAAAATCTGAAACATTAGTAAAAGAATTTCAAGCCAATACAATAAATTGTATTGTATAGTTCCATGATATCCACCTGCTATTCCTCCTAAAAAAACAATTTCTGGAATAAGAAAGTTATTACCACTACTCCACACTCTTTTCCATGCCTCTCTACGTCCTTTTATACAGTCACGCAGTACCATTTTTACCATATTTTTTCTTCCCCCTTCAACATATAATACATAATATCTTCAATGCTTGGCACTTCTACCGTTAATCCCTCTTCCTCAAAATACCGTTTTCTATATTTTACTAATGCTTTTGTGGCATATTTTCCTTTTTCTTTATATATAATCTGTTCTCTGTTAATCAGATTCACTTTATAATCCAATCCACTAATTAACATATAGCTGTTTTCTAAAGTTTCTCTGTCCATAGAAAATTTTACCTTCCCTTTATGTAAAAATGTAATATAATCAGCAATACGCTCCAAATCCTCTGTAATATGTGTTGCCAAAAGTACACTTTTTTCACTATCTGCAACAAAGTCTGATAAAATCTTTAGAAATTCTTTCCGAAAATCTGGATCAAAATTGGCAGTAGGTTCGTCTAAAATTAAAAGTTTCGGCTGATGAGACAAAGCAAATGCAAATTGGAATTTTAATTTTTCCCCTTTGGAAAGTTCTTTAAACTTTTGCTTTTTCTTTAGATGAAAACGCTCACAATATTCTAAGAAAATCTTCTGCTCATAGTTATCATAATATTTTCCATACATATCTGCATTTTGAATGAGTGTTAGTTCCCCGCAAAATACTTCATCTGTTAAAACATATCCTAATAGATTTTTAATTTCCTTTTCTTGTTCTTTATAATGCATTCCATTGATTTCTATAGTTCCAGCATCAAGCTGATACAATCCCAAAATATTATTTAACAAAGTCGTTTTTCCTGCACCATTTTCTCCTACCAACCCCATTATATATCCTTTCGGCAGATGAAAACTTACATCATGAAGCTGAAAAACAGATAAAACCTTTGATGCATGATCTAATTTTAACATGGCAGTTCCTCCGTTCATATACTGTATATAATTATATATACAGTATATACTCGGTTTTGTCAATACTAAATTTTCTACATCTATACATGTCAAACACAATTGCAAAGCACTTTCCTAGTGATATGAAAAAAGCAGAGCCACTACACTAACGTGTAGCAGCCCTGCTTTCTACTTTTTATTTCTTCATTCCTTTTTTCCTTTTATAGAAACTATTTTCTGTTCTTAAGCCTTTTCTGCCATAGCCTGCATTCTGGATAAATCCTCTAACATATCCTGCCTGCATCCTGAGAGAGATACTGCCCTTTTCATATTATCAATACCATTCTGCACATCTCCCATCCGAAAAAGTGCAATGGCATATCCACTCAGTGCATCCGCATCGTTAGCATCCAACTTGATTGCTTTTTCATTGTCACTTTTACATGTTTCATAATTACCACACATATATTCTGCATAAGCCTTGGCAATCCATGCTCTTTTGTGTTTTGGATCTATCTCTAACAATCGTGATAATACAATGGCAGCTTCCTGATATACTTCCTGTTTTATCATAATATCCGCTGTTTCAAATAGTTCCTCTGCTTTTGTTTTTGTTTTCTGCTTTTCCTTCATATCTTTTAATTTCAGATTGTAGGCACAATATTGGTTTTCAGAATATATGCTTCCATTCATGGTGAGTCTGGTATTTGGACACCCACCCAGACATTTACTGCCATATATGCAGGTTTTACACTCACCCTCCAGTTGTTCCTTTTTAATTTTCCTACGCCATGAAAAACTGTTTTCATCCTCCCAGATATCCTGAAGGGAACGTTCTCTAATATTTCCCTCTATATAGCTTTTATCACGAATCGAAGTACATCCAAGAATATCTCCATTGTGAAGAATTCCAAAACCTCTGATACCAGCATTACAGCCATCCCATATAGAAACCATATTTGTCTCATAAGATATTTTTTTGATTTCCATTTCTTTTTTTGTATAGTACCCAATACAGTCTGCTGGATAGATTTTGATCCGCCCTTCTTTCGCAGTTTCATAACAAAAGTCTATAATATCCTGAACCTTTTGGGGGTCTAAAAGCCAGTCAGGTTTCTGTTTTAAATTTCCCATAGGAAGTCCTAATTGTACCTGCCATGTTTTAACTCCCATACGTATCAGTTCTTCTTTTAACTCCCGAAGTATATGTATGTTTTGATTTGTTATAGTTGTTACAGCACCTGTTTTAATACCAAGTTCTTTCATAATCTGAAAACTTTGCTCTGCATGGCTAAAAGCATCTTTCTTACGAATTTTATCATGGATTTCCCTTGTTCCGTCAATGCTGATTGCAACAGTTGCAATACCACTTTCTTTTAGTTTTTTTGCCATATTTTTGTCAAGAAGCCATCCATTTGTAATAATATTAACAGAGACTCCTTTTTTAGAAAGCCGTTCTATTAACATTGAAATATCTTTCCTTGTAAGAGGCTCTCCTCCTGAAAGTGTAACCCATTTCAGACCTATTTGGGCAATCTGGTCACATAAATCTAAAGCTTCTGAAGTTGTAAGTTCACCCTCTAAGGGTTCTGCACAAGAGGAACCACAATGACCACATCTCATGTTACATCCCATAGTTACTTCCCATACACAGGTAATTGGCTGATATTTCATAAAACTCCTCCTTCTATCTAGTATGGATAACCATAAGGTCGTGCATCTTTTGTATATTCCAGACATGGGTAGCCATATTTTAGATTAGCATCCTGTACTCCGCATGCATATCCATATTTTACATTGGTATCCTGCATACTGCATGGATAACCATATTTTAAATTAGCATCCTGTACTCCGCATGCATATCCATATTTTACATTGGTATCCTGCATACTGCATGGATAACCATATTTTAAATTAGCATCTTGTACTCCACATGGATAGCCGTACTTTAAATTAGCATCCTGTACTCCACATGGATAGCCGTATTTTAAATTTGCCTCCTGCACTCCACATGGATAGCCATATTTTAAATTCGCATCCTGCATTCCACATGGATAGCCATACTTTACATTAATATCCTGCATATTGTCACTTGTATATACAAGTCCATAAGGAATTGCCGTATTTGCCACATTTTCATTTGCATATACAAGTCCATAAGGAATTGCTGTATTTGCCACATTTTCACTATAAGAAACAAAGTCAGATGAATTACTTGGCACAATACGTACCTTTGCTGTAAAATACTCAGCAACCTTTGTTAAATCTGACCAGTTGTTCATGGTAAAGTTGATATCAACCTGCAGTTCTTTTGAAGATACTACTCCAAAATAAAATCTTTGCAGTTTTGTTACACTACGACTTCCTCCTATATGGATATTCTCTGCTCCCATCATAATTATGCCTTCTGGAAGAGAGGAAATACACCATCCATAATTAGTAGAACCAAAATTTGATAAAAGCTCCACTGTAAATATTTTACCTTCTAACACTACATATTCTTTATCCATGTTATTTTCTCCTTTCAACCACCTTGTTTTTTACTATTTTTCGTTTTTTATTAATTAAATATAACCATAATTGTCAATTGACCTATTATGCATGACTAATTCCGGATAATTGTATGATATCACAATTTATTTAAATATCCAGAGTTTGGCTTCCAATAGTACATGTTTGGCTTCTTTTTTATAAAATGTCCTTAAAGATATCATATATAAATTAATTGTAATCAAAATAAAAAAACAAAAAATATACTTTAATAAATTATTCATATTTTTCATATTACAAACTTGAAAAAGCAATTTTTATCATATATAATGTACTCAAACATAAATAGGAAAAAGGGGTTTTTACTAATGAAAATAGCCATTGTAGATGACTTAAACAAAGATATAGAAATTATTTCAAATTATTTAAACACTTACTTTTCTAAACATTGTATGAATATGCCTATTTCTATTTATACTTTTCAGAGTGGAGAAGAATTATTGTACGATTTCAAACGGGATGCTTTTGATTTTATATTTATTGATTATTATATGAATGGTATGTCAGGACTCGATACTACTTTTGCTATCCGCAAACTAGATCCCTTAGTTAGTATAATTTTTACTACAGCAAGTAGAGACTATGCTGTTGACAGCTATAAAATAAGAGCCTCTGGTTATCTGGTAAAGCCAATTACCTATGAAGATTTTTCAGAAACTCTATCTTTAATTGATCTAAAAAAAATAAGAGAACAGCACTTTATTCAAATTAAAAGCGGCTACGAACTTATAAAAATCCCCTTAAATGATATTATATATTGTGATATCTCTGGACATTATGTACAAATACATACTACAAATCTAGGGATTCCTCGTTCCCGTATGACCTTTCAAACTCTAACCAATATGCTATCACCTTATCCAGAATTTCTCCTATGTTATAGAGGATGCATTATCAATATGAATAATATTGACCATACAGATGATTTAACTTTTATTATGAATAATAAAGAACGTATACCTCTGCCTAAAAACCAACAAAATGAAATTTTAAAGGCATATTCTGAATTCTTATTTGATAAAGTAAGGAACTACAATTATGAATAGACTACATATTTTAGATATATGTGTATACGAATTGGTAGATATTATCCCTAACCTTATTCTTGCACTCCTTCCATTTAAGGCTTTCTTTCGTTTTTCAAAAAAGAAACTTATTTTATGTATTGCGATACTTTATATTCTTCTTACACTTAGCCGCATTCTTGCAGTAAATTATCCGCCTGTTGCTGCAACATTAACTGTTTTATGGATTATATTGTATCTGGGCTTTTATATTATTACCATAAAATCACAGATCTCCAAGCTTCTTTTTGTTTTACTTAATATTTTAAACTATACCAGTTTTATTGTTATTATTTTTAGCCACTTTGCCCATTATAGATTTTCCTCTATTGCCAATCATCCATATTCTTTAACTTCCTCTGCAACTTTGGCATTTATGTATATGATAAGTTATCCTGTTATTTACAAAATGATGCAGAAAATGCAGATATTAATTACATTTCCCGAAAATAACAGGTATTGGAAATTTCTCTGGATGATTCCTGCTACTTTTTGTTTGTCTTACTATTACAATTTATATGCAAATGGTGGAATTATTCTATTTTCTGCAAATATAAACAATGTATTATTTGCCATATTTTTTAATTTCGGGGCATTATTTACTACTTATTTAATTTTAAACTTTTTACAGAAAATTAATGCAAATTCAGAATTAAAGGCTGAAAACTATCAACTTTCTATGCAGTTTCTGCAATATGAAAACTTAAAGGAACGAATAGAAGATGCCCGCAGGGCTAAACATGATTTAAGACAAAACCTTGCAGTAATACAAAGCTTTGTACAAAATAATGATCAAACGGGACTTTTAAAATATTTGAACAACTATATGGATGCTGTTCCTACGGATACACCATTACTTTACTGCGAAAATGCAGCCATAAATGCTCTAATCGTCTATTATGCTGATTTAGCCCAAAAACACAAAATCCCATTTGAGGCACACATATACTATCCCTCAGATATTATATTTTCTGATGCCGATGCGGTAGTTCTACTTGGAAACCTTTTGGAAAATGCCGTGGAAGCCTGTATACACCAAATGACAGAAATGAAATTTATCTGCTTACATATTCAAAAGCTTCAAGGAATGCTTATTATTACTTTGGATAATTCCTATTCAGGTTGTATACATAAAGAGGGTGAAGAATTTATTTCTTCTAAAAATGGGCAAAAAGGTATCGGCACAACTTCTATCAAAAAAATTGTCAGCAAATACAATGGGATATTGAAATTCGACTATGAAAACAATCAGTTTCATGCCTCTGTAATGCTGCACCTATCACCAAAAGGAGGATTATTATGAAACAAACACTTACTAAAGGAGATATTATTGTTTTTAAAGCCGAAAATGATTGGTTGAGCAAGGTTATTGCAAAACTTACTCAATCAGATGTCAGTCACGCTGCTATGGCATATTCTGAAGATTCTATTGTAGAAGTCGGTGCATCTGGAATCGGTGTACACAAAGTAGAAATTGCTGATGGAGATAATGTTTATGTAATGAGGCTTATCTCTGAACCAGATCCAGCTCCTTTAATTACTTCTGCTGATGCCTATTTAGATGCTAAAGTAAGATATGATTTCCCTGGACTCTTTCTTCTTGCAGGTGCAATCATTTATTGTCACATTGCTCCAACTACAGATGTATTACATATCAGCAATAAAATTCTTACTACATGTACGTTTATGCTGGATGAATTGATACAACATGCACTTTTACACCACACAGATCAGGCAATGGTATGTTCAGAACTTGTATATCGTATTTTTTATGACTGTGGCGGAGAATATCAGATTCAAATTGTAGATGGCTGTATATGGAAGAATCAGGGAACAGAGGATACGGTTGGTTCTATAAGATTGTATGATTATTTATCCACAGAGAACATAACTGCCGATTATTACATGGATGATATATCCTTGTCAAAAGAGGACTATACCTCCTCTTTTCCTACACAAGAAGAAACCGAAAATCTTGCAGAAAAATTATACTCTGCCTTATGCCAAGCGGAAATACAATCACCAAAAACACAGGGCATAAGTAAGGAATCTGCTACACTAACACTCTCTCCTACAGTTTCTATCGCAGAAAAGTTTATTTCAAAACTAAAATACTTCTTAGAATTAGTTAAGTGTGATCTGCCTGTAGAAGCTATGTTTATAACTCCGGGGGATTTAGTATATCATGCCCAGAATTTAAAAAAGCTAGGAAGTTTGGATTTGAAACGAATTTAGACTTGACACCAGCTATCTCCCTTGCACTCTGTTTTCTAAGCAGATATAATAGAACAAAAACAGGAGAACAATAAATTGTTATGAAGAATATATTAATAATTGATGATGATATACACATTGGAAATATGCTGGAAGAAACCCTTATAAAAGAAGGCTATTCTGTTTCCCGTGCCTATTCTGGAACAGAAGCTATCTATGTGCTTTCAGAGATAAGACCAGATCTTGTACTCCTTGATTTAATGTTGCCAGGATTAAATGGAGAAGAAATACTTCCTCAAATAAAAGAAATACCAGTTATCATAGTAAGTGCAAAAATTGATATAGATAATAAAGTGGATTTATTGCTAAGTGGTGCTACTGACTATGTGACAAAACCTTTTCATACAAAAGAACTTTTAGCACGGATCGCCATACAGCTTCGCAATGCAGCTTCTTCTAAGACAGTTTCCACTTTAACCTTTGACGATTTAACTCTTGATATCAATACACATATTGTAACAATTGGCAATCACGAGATAAAATTAACCAGAACGGAATATGCTATCCTAAAAATACTTATGCAAAATCCTACACAAGTAATAACCAAATCATCCCTATTGGATCATATTAGTGAAGATACTCCAGACTGTACAGAAACTTCTCTCAAAATGCATATAAGTAACCTTCGGAAGAAACTTCGTGAATTTCATGACAAGGATTATATAGAATCCATTTGGGGAATCGGCTTCAAAATGAGAACAGAATAAACTTTACGATTTCTTTACTGTTTTCTTTACTATTTTCTTTACCATTGTATGATAGAATGCCAGTATCAAACAAAGGAGGTATTTTTTATGGATTATATTCTCAAAACAAGTGCTTTGTGCAAAAATTACAAAAATTTCAAAGCACTACAAGGACTATCTATGAATGTTCCAAAAGGATCCATTTATGGCTTTGTTGGAAAAAATGGTGCTGGCAAAACAACCCTTATCCGACTGATTTGTGGACTTCAAGAGCCGTCATCCGGTGATTATACACTGTATGGCAAAAAGAATACTGACAAGGAAATTGCAAAATCACGCAGAAGAATGGGAGCAATCGTGGAAACTCCATCTATTTATCTAGGCATGACCGCAGAAGAAAATATGAAACAGCAATACCGCATTCTCGGTCTGCCAACCTTTGATGGATTGCAGGAAACCTTAGAGTTAGTAGGACTTTCTGGTACTGGTAAAAAGAGGGCAAAACATTTTTCTCTTGGTATGCGGCAAAGGCTAGGCATTGCCATAGCCCTCGCAGGAAACCCTGACTTTCTGGTGCTTGATGAACCAGTAAATGGACTTGACCCTCAAGGTATTATTGATATACGGGAATTAATTCTAAAACTCAACCAAGAACATCAGATTACCGTTCTGATTTCCAGCCATATCCTTGATGAACTTTCCAAGCTTGCAACCCATTATGGATTTATTGACTGTGGATATATGGTAAAGGAAATGAGTGCAGAAGAATTAAAGTCTGCCTGCAGAAAATGTATCCGCATGGAAGTAAGTGATACAAAAACACTTGCCCGCATCCTTGACAAAAAGCACATTAATTACACAATCTTTTCTGATACCCAAGCCGACGTGTATGCGAAAATAAATGTTTCTGAACTCACTCTAGCTCTTGCAAAAGAGGATTGTGAAGTAATTTCCATGTTGAAACATGACGAAAGTCTGGAAAGCTACTACATCAGTCTAATAGGAGGTAGAACAAATGAGTAAACTACTATCTGCCGAATTTGCAAGACTATGTAAAAGCTTCTTATTTAAGTTTTGTCTGGTATTTTCTGCTTTTTTGGGCATTTTTTGTGTTTTGATGTTGTGGTGGGATGTAAAATGTAATTCTGCTTTATATGCAAAACTAGATATAACATACAGCAATGCTGACAACTTGATTTTTGCAGGAGGACTTTACCTTATCTTTGTTATCTCTGTATTTATTAGCATTTTTGTAGGAACAGAATATTCTGATGGGACAATACGTAATAAACTTACCATAGGGCATACACGAAGAAATATTTACCTTTCCAAATTTATTGTCTGTGCCACAGCGAATATTTTAGTGTACCTTTTATACATCGTTGTTGTTCTGGTATTAGGAAATTTTCTAATTAATGGTACCACTATGACCATAATAGAAATTATATCTTTTACTATGACTGGCATTACGGCAATACTTGCACTGACAGCGTTGCTGGTACTACTCTCCCTCTCTAATCAAAACAAAGCAATAGGAGCAGTTGTTTTATTGCTTACAACACTTATTCTGTTTTTTGTTGCTCTTGGAATCGGTCAACGCCTTGCTGCACCAGAATATTATGATGACTCCATCGTTATTGATGCAGAAACGAATAAACCGATAACTATAGAGAAACAGAAAAACCCCAGTTACCTAACAGGAACGAAACGTAAAATCTATGAATTTCTAAATAATTTTCTTCCTGTTGCCCAGATATATCAGATTGCTATGCATTTTTCAGACAATTTTGTTTTGATAGTAATTTATAACTGCATAATAATAATTGTTACAACTGGTACTGGGATAGTTATTTTCCAAAAAAAGAATCTAAAATAAAAACTGGTTTAAAAGGAGTTTATTATGGATATATGGTTATGGGTCATCATCAGCATTTTGGTTGTATTTGTCGTTGCTTTACTTATAAAAATTCACCTACTACAAAAAGCTGCAAAAGAGATTGAAGATGCCCTTGCTGACAGACTCATAACCGATACAAATACTTTGATCGATATTTCTACAAGAGACAAGTATATGTGCAGCTTAGCAGCTTCCATAAATATACAACTTCATAAACTTTGTATGGAACGCCACCATTTTCAACAGGGAGATAAGGAACTCAAGGATGCTATAACAAATATCTCCCATGATTTACGTACACCATTAACTGCCATCTGTGGATACTTAGATTTGCTTGAACAAGAAGAAAAATCAGAGGCAGCCAAGCGATATATTGAAATCATACAAAACCGGACAGAAATGTTAAAGCATTTAACTAGTGAGCTTTTTCAATATTCTGTTATTCTTACAACAAAAGACGATATTATCTGCAACCCCATTATTATCAATAATGTGTTGGAAGATAGTATTGCAGCATTTTATGCTTCTATACATGAACACAATATTACCCCAAATATCTATATAACCGAACGTAAAATAATAAAAAATCTTGACTATTCTGCACTATCCCGCGTGTTCGCCAATCTACTTAATAATGCAATGAAGTATAGTGATGGTGATTTGGACATTTCTTTATTAGAAACTGGCGAGATTATATTTACCAATACAGCCTCAAAATTAAATGAAATACAAGTTGGAAAATTGTTTGACCGCTTTTACACAGTCGAAACTGCCAGAAAATCAACTGGTCTGGGCTTAGCAATTGCCAGAACTCTTGTAGAACAAATGAATGGAACGATATCTGCAAAATATGAAAACAATAGATTGCATATATATATTGTTTTTTAACTTATTGTCTTTTTTACCAAAAGAAAATTTTCTTCACATACTACAAATGTTCATCATTCTACACAATTATTTGAGATTATCTTATAAATTCCTTCTTTAACTGTTGTGTCCATGAAAGAAATTTCTTCACCTTTTCTTTGTTGCTTCTTAAGAAAGATGCAAAATACGTAACATTTAGCTCTGGGTCACTCATAGGAATAAGTGTCCTATGAGTACCATCATTTCTTAAATCAACTGACAATGTTGATATGGTGGTTAAAAAATTCGTAGTACGGATTAGATGCTGTGTAATATTTAAATCATTTTTTACTAACAGAATTGGCAATTTATTTTCCAAAATAACTTTTTCAATCTGTGCAAGAAAATATCCTCCAATCTGGGGATATAATAACGGTTGTTTCGGTATATCTTTCAAGGATACACTTTTATATTCCCTTAACTGGCTGTCAGAAGGAACAGAAAGGAAAACCTGATCTGACAAAAAGGACACACTTTGCATATTAGATGACTGTATTTTCTTTGGTGTGATAATAATATCAAAAACTCTCTCTTTTAGAAGTTTTTCTACCTCCTCTCCCTCATATAATTCATCCTTTATATCAATTTCAGGATATGCAACAGAAAAACGCGGAACACAAAACCACTGTACTCCTGGATCACAAAATGCAATAGAAAGAGACAACTTCTGTTGTGCTACACTTATCAAATCATTCTTCATTTGTTCTATATCCCGTAAAATATTATTCACATGAATTAAGGCAATTTCTCCTATACGGTTTAAATATATCCGATTTGGACTTCTATCAAATAATTCTACATTCAGTTCTTCTTCTAATTTTTTGAGCATAGCACTCATGGCAGGCTGAGATACATGTAATATTTTAGCCGCCTTTGTTAGCGAGCCTGTTTCGGCTATTATTTTAAAATATTGCAGTTGTATTATATCCATAAAACTCTCCTTATCCCCTATTAGCATAATCTTTTGATTATGCTCCATAGAAATAGTACGTTGTACATCACAACCTCCTCTTGCTATAATGTAGCTGTAAGAAGGTTTCACTACTCTGCTTCTATTGTAGCATAAAAATTTACTTATTGTAATCCTTACCATGAAACTTAGGTGGTGCAGTAAGCTGCTTGAGCGTTTACTATCTATGCAAAAACAGAAAGTAACAGTTCAGTCCAACTGTTACAATGGAAACTTTTAAATATTTTCAAAAAGAACAGGAGGAATAAATATGGAATATATAACTTTAAATAATGGTGTAAAAATGCCTATGGAAGGCTTTGGTGTTTTTCAAGTACCAGAAGCGTCAGTTTGTGAACAGGCAGTCCGTGATGCACTGCAAACTGGATATCGCCTAATTGATACTGCTTCCGCTTATTTTAATGAGGAAGCTGTTGGTGCAGCAATTAAAAAAAGTGGTGTTGCCCGTGAAGATTTATTTATTACTACAAAATTGTGGGTTCAAGACGCAGGATATGAAAATGCCAAAAAAGCCTTTCAAGTTTCTATGGATAAACTGGGACTTAACTATCTTGACTTATATCTCATTCACCAACCAATGAATGATTATTATGGTTCATGGCGTGCAATGGAAGAATTATATGAAGAAGGTAAAATACGTGCTATCGGTGTATGTAACTTTTATCCAGACAGACTTGCGGATCTATGTGTGAATGCAAAGATAATTCCCGCTGTCAACCAAGTAGAACTTCATCCCTTTTTTGCACAGACAGAAGCTATTTCCACCATGAAAGAATTTGGTGTAATACCTGAAGCATGGGGACCAATGGCAGAAGGAAAACATGGTATTTTTACCCATCCAGTTCTAACAGAAATTGGTGCAAAATATGGTAAAACTGCCGCTCAGGTCGCCCTACGCTGGAATACACAGAGAGGGGTTGTAATTATTCCTAAATCTATCCATAAGGAACGCATGGAGGAAAATCTAAATATCTGGGATTTTAAATTAAGTGATGAGGATATGAATATCATCAGTAAATTAGATTTGGGACATAGTGAAATTATTGATCATAGTACTGCTGAGACATCAAAAATGCTTAATGGCTGGAAAATTCATGATTAATGTGTCTGTAAATCACAATAAACAGGCAACAAGAAAGAAGGTAATTGTAATATTTATTTGCAATTACCTTTTTCATAATTATGAACTCTATTTTCCAAAATATATCTAACAGCTTCTATTATCTATCTGTCATTTTTAACTCATATTTTATTAGGTTAGTTTACTTTTTCTTTACCAAAACCTTAATTATCCGCAAATTATATTGCCTACTGCTACTATTCCAGTTAATTAGTAGAAAAATTAAATTGACACAATCTGTATTATATTATGTAATACAGATTAAAAAACATACAAATGAAAACATATTGATTTTGATGAACTGAAATTTCAAAATGGCGAGCCAGTTTATTTACAAATTGTAGAATTTATCAAGCAAAACATATTTCTAGGAAAGGGAAAAAACAAAGAAAAGGTTCTCTCTATAAAAGAGGCTGATTCTATTGATGAAGTAAAAGAAGAATTAGGACTTTGCCAAAATGAGTTTTCCATAAAAGAGAAAGAGAATATGCTCTCTTATGAAATCAGTTCTACCAACTCACCAAAACAGAAAAAATATATTACAATAGAATCTACAAACAAGCAAACAGTTATTTCACTTTACAAAACAGATAAAACGAAATTGGATACCCAAAAAATACCTTTTCCATCCTCTCAAAATAATATACAACTGGTTTCCTACAACCAAGAAAATGACTTTCTTAATATGGTATTTTTGCTAAACGCCAAGCCAAAGAAAGATAATAAAAACCAAACCGAACTTTCACTTTTAAGTCTTGTAACTGCCCCGGAAAAAGGTACTTTGAAACAAGCTGATGTAATATCTTGATGTAATATCTTTTACATTAGACAACAAAATAGGTGAGGAAAAATTTCTTTCTTTTGGAGCAGATATTATAAGAAAAAATGATAAACGGTTCTGTATGGCAGATTACATAAACACACAAACGAATGGATGTACAAATAAGATAAAAGTATTTGATTGTAACAACAGTTCCCTGCTTTACTCTTGTGATTTAGAACTAAACGCAAGAAAATATCAGGATTCTATTATGGAGGGATCAGACACAGAAAACATCAATTGCTTTTGTGACCTAAGTGCAGGTGGCAAACTTGGAAAAAACATATTTAGTAAACACATCTTCTCAGAAGAATAACACACTTCAACATAACTACGCATAAACTAAGCCTTATATGTAAGCAAATGGCTTACATATAAGGCTTAATTCTGCTTAATAGGTCAATTATAGCGATTCCCCCTATCTGATATAGTTTTTGGAATATAACAATCTCCTACTTACTAAGAAACAAAGTTAAACTTAACTGTTTATAGTTCTGAATAGTTATATATCTTTTAATTCTTTTTTGCCAGCTTTTTTATTTGATTCTTTTTTACTATTTCTCTAATAAAATTCATTTTTTCATCAACCTTATCTTTCGATATAAGTATACTCTTATCCTACTTATCAAATTTCTAATCCTTCAAATATTTCCTCCAACTTCATTTTTATATGTGGAAATCCTCTTAAAACTATTTCTGTTTCTGCATTATAATCTTCTTCTTCTTTATCATCTTGCATAATATAACTCTGCTCCAAAATATATTCGCCATCATTAAGATAGTATATTTCTACAGACTTGCCCTGTGGTGAAACAATCCAGTATTCCTCTACGCCTGCTTTTTCATAAGCGTCTTTTTTAACAGATCTGTCTCTTTTTGATGTTGATGGACTTAATGTTTCTACAATAAACTTTGGCACACCGCTATAAAAACTTCCTTTCAAATACTTTCGGTCACAAACTATCATGATATCAGGACACACATAATCATCATTTACATCAGGCTGATATCTGAAATCCAGATTCTCCATAAACACAAGACATATTGTATCTTTTAGTTTATTTTTAATCTTTGCATGGATATTACCATTAATAATTCCATGTTGGTATCCTGGTGCTGGTGACATATCATAAACAACACCATTCATTTTTTCTTGCTTCCTGTACTCTTCTTTTAATAATGCCATATAATCATCTCCTCTTCTTTTTATGTATTATACTATATTTTATACAATACTAAAAGACAATAATTAATAAATAAAACTGTTTGCAAGATATTCATTACATACGCCAACTCTTTAAATCCCATTTCCTGCAAATATGCCACAGCTTTTAGCGTATTCTCTTTGCCTGTATTTTCATAATATGTTTGTATCCCCTCATGGAAACATTGAAACTGCCACGAATAAAGCTGCATATAAGCCTCTGACCAATCAGGCATATGGTCGTCTTTATAATCCTCAAAAAGTAATTCAAAAAAATCCATAATTCGCTTTTTCATATAAATCTTGGTACTTTCTGATATCCATAAAATTCTCCTTTCCTAACTCTTCCTTTCTTGCAACCTTTTCAGCAACAAGCTCTACAGATGCTAATAGATGCTGAACCGACAGTTCTGTTTTCCAAAATCCTCCCTGACTATCTGCATAAGGCAAATCATATTTTAATATTTCTTCCTTTGCATAGCATTTCTCGAATCCAGAAAGCACACCCCATATCCATTGAAAATTATCCTTCATTATAATCCCTGTTAGTTCTTCTCCACTTATCCATGCGTATGTGCCAGATTGGGTAATTCGTTCATAATGACTCTCTTTAAATGGTACTGCTTCCACATCTGTAATTAACCAATTATAATCTTTTTGAAAATTGTCTAGTGAACAAAATATCTCTTTAAAATATGTAAATCCTTCCAGCCTTTTCTCTAAAATAGCCCCGTAAATCATGGTAACTCACCTTCCATATACTTCATCTTATACATTTTATCAAAATCACTTTCAAAGGATGTAAAATCAAACTTTCCTCTTGCCTTTTTCTTTTTAACAGCTTGTAACTAATTATACATTCAACTTCCCCCATTTTACAAGCTTTCCCTAACCTTTCATATCCCAAAAACAACCATTCTGTTACTAATGACGCGTTACCCCTTTTTTGAATATTTTGTGTTATACTATACATAAGATTCCTTTAATTCAACACAAAACGGTATTTGTGTTGTTCCGTTTGACAGTCAGCTGCCTTATAATGAACTCAACATAACTGTTCATGGTTCTGAACAGTTACAACTCAACAAATATAAAGGAGGCTACAAAGCTATGAACACAGACAAAATATATGCAGAATCACTTGCAAATGAGTATGCACCAAAAGATACCGCAAAGGTGGTGGCATTAAAAAAATTGGACAGAAGGGCAAAATTACCAGCAACCATCTTCACATACACATTTGGCATAATAGCAGCATTGGTTATGGGTGTTGGAATGTGCCTGTCTATGGCAGTGACTGGTGCAGGAGGGGCAGTATTGACAGCATTGGGCATTGTAATCGGAATCATTGGATTTGCAGGAATGGGAATCAATTATCCGCTTTACAGAAAAATGCTGGAAAAAGGAAAACAAAAATATGCGTATGAAATTGTAGAATTAGCAAAAGAAATTAGCGAAAACTAATCATTGAAACACAGGCAAGGAGGAACGGAAACTTTGAATAAATCTGAAAGCAAATATTTTAATACTGCAATCAAGATGGACAAAGCATTTTTACAACTGCTGGAGAAGAAGGATTTTGAATATATATCCATCAAAGAAATCTGCGAAAAGGCAGGTGTAAACCGTTCCACCTTCTATCTCCACTACGATAATACAAGTGATTTGTTGTCGGAAAGCATCCGCTATATGAATGAGCAGTTTTTATCCTATTTTCAGGCAGAAAGTGTGGAGATTATCACAAAACTAAAAATTTGTCCTATTGAAGAACTGATACTGGTAGAACCCAAATATTTAATGCCCTATCTGACTTATATAAAAGAACATAAAAAATTGTTCCAGACAGTAATTTCAAAGCCAACATCTATGAATTTGGAAGAAACCTACCAGAGAATGTTCCAGCGAGTGTTTAATCCGATTATGGAAAGATTTGATTTCCCCGTTTCTGAGAGAAATTATGTGATGGCTTTTTATATAAACGGAATTATTGCAATTATCATGGAATGGGTAAAAAGTGACTGCTGTGATACCATAGAACAGATTACAGATATTATTATAAAGTGTGTTATGCCGCCAAATTTAAGAACATGGAGAAAACGAAATGAGAGCAGGAATTTATTTAGGTAAGAAAAATATAGAAGTCAAGGAACTTGATATGCCAAAGGTTGGAGAAAATGATGTCCTAATCCAAAATATATATTCAAGTATATGCGGAACGGATGTTGCTGTCTACACAAAAGGCACCAAAACAGGCCACAAGATAACAGTGGGCATGGAATTTGGACATGAAACAATATCCAGAGTATATGCAGTAGGTAAAAATATAACCGAATTTAAGATTGGACAACGAGTGTATCCTTACCCAAGATATGCAAAAAATGACACAAGGCGGGCAGGAACCATTGGTGGTTTTTCGGAATATATACTGATACCAGAAGCGAAATTAAACCACTCCCTATATTTTGTTCCAAATACCATAAGTGATAAAACTGCCTGTCTGATCGAGCCATTTACCGTTGGATGCAGAGCAGCAAGACGTTCCAACCCTGCAAAAAATGAAAATGCTGTTATATTTGGATGTGGAACAATTGGTATCGCTGCTGCGATTGCACTCAAATACTTTGGGATTCAGAAAGTAATGCTTGCAGATGTTTCCAGTTTCCGATTAAATATGGCAAAGGATATGGGATTTGCAATCTGTAATACAGCAGCACAGGATTTTTGTGATACGGCGATTTCCTATTTTGGGAAGGCAGACGGATTATTGGGAACAACCTGTGATATAGATATTTTTATTGATGCGGCAGGTGCTGAAAATATTTTAGATACCTTTATGCAGTATGGCAAGATTGGAAGCCGCTTTATTTCTGTGGCAGTCAATAATGCGGTTCGGAGTTTGGACCTGCTTCATATGACCTATGCACAAAAAAGCATTATCGGTTCTGGTGGATATATGCCAGAAGATGTTGCAGATGTTTTGAAAATTATGGAAAGTGGAACATGGGATATTGAATCAATTATCACACATGAGTTTTCACTTGACGATGTTTCAGAGGCAATCGAAACGGCAGCACAAAGCGATACAGAATTTAATGTTGTCATTAAATTCTAAGGAGAATAGCTATGAGACATAAGCTTATTCCATATAACATATACGGAACCTTACGCCATTTTAACAACAAGCGTTATATAGAAGCATTCATCACGGATATCAGCATATACCTCTCCGTTCATAAGCCCCATCAGCCTGCGGCATATGAAAAGTCCAAGCCCGTTGCCCTGCACCCTATCCGCATTATTTCCACGATGAAAGCTCTCGAATATC
>JAAVZU010000005.1 GCA_022791815.1 Lachnospiraceae bacterium | reverse complement strand
TACCATAAAATGAGGTAATAAATCTATTTTATTCTATATTATGGAGAAAAAAAGTAGAAATTGGTAAAAAATGGAATAAATTACAAAGGATATTTTTGTATCAAATAAAAAAATTATTTATTTTGTCGAAGAAAAGGAGTAAAATGGTTTTGTGAGAAAATATTGTGAACAGGGAAGGAGTTTATTATGAGAGGCGCGACATTTAAAGGTGGTACACATCCTTTTGAAGGGAAGGATATGTCTAAGGATTTATCAGTAAAAAAATTGCTGCCTGGTAAGGAGCTTGTATTTCCGTTATCTCAGCATATCGGTGCACCAGCGGCTCCAGTTGTACAAAAAGGGGATACCGTTTTGGTGGGGCAGACTATAGCAGAGGCGGGAAGCTTTGTGTCAACAGATATTTGCAGTTCTGTGTCTGGAACTGTAAAGAATATTGAGCCAAGACTAACCGTATCTGGTGCAAAAGTGAATTCCATTATTGTGGAGAATGATAACCAATATACGACAATAGAGGGATTCGCAACAAAAAGAGATTATCAATCACTTTCTAAAGAAGAAATTAGAAAGATTATAAAAGAAGCAGGTATTGTCGGAATGGGAGGAGCCGGATTTCCAACCCATGTGAAATTAACACCAAAAGATGAAAATGCAATTGATTATATTTTGGTAAATGGTGCAGAATGCGAGCCATATTTGACTTCGGATTACCGGATGATGTTGGAATGTCCAAATGATATTGTGGGAGGACTTCAGGTAATTTTATCTTTATTTCCAAATGCAAAGGGGTATATTTGTATTGAAGATAATAAACCAGAAGCAATTCGTATCTTAAAAGAGGCTGTAGAAGGCAAAGACAGAATAGAAGTTAAGGTGTTAAAGACCAAATACCCTCAAGGGGCAGAGAGACAGCTTATTTATGCAGCTACAAAAAGAAAGATTAACTCTACCATGCTTCCCGCAGATGCAGGGTGTATAGTAAATAACATTGACACTGTTATTTCAGTTTATAATGCAGTATGTAAAAATATTCCTTTAATACGACGTATTGTAACAGTTACTGGAGAAGGAGCAAACCATCCGCAAAATTTTGAAGTTCCAACAGGCATGAGTTATCAAGAGGTGTTAGAGCAGGCTGGAGGATGCAGTGAAGACACTGTTAAGATTGTGTCTGGCGGACCGATGATGGGAATGGCACTTTTTGACATTCAGGTGCCAGTTATGAAAACTTCTTCAGCACTGCTTTGTATGACAAAGGATGAGGTAGCAGAACATGAGCCAACAGCATGTATTCGTTGTGGAAGATGTGTAGAAGCCTGTCCAAGTAAGCTGATACCTCAAAAAATGTTGGAATATGCAGAGAGATTTGATGAGGAAGGTTTTGAAAAAATACATGGTATGGAATGTTATGAGTGTGGTTCTTGTACTTATGTGTGCCCTGCAAAACGCAGATTGACACAGGCATTTAAGCAGACACGCCGCAGTATTTTGGATGCAAGAAGAGCAGCATCTAAGAAATAAATATGGTAGTAAATCTAGGTGTCTTGCAAGTGAGTTACTGCCATGAATGAAAGTTAGAAAACAAGGGAGGAATTATTTTGAGTAAAATGTTTCATGTTTCTGCATCTCCTCATGTAAGATCAAAGGATTCCACAAAAACAATTATGAGGGATGTGGTAATTGCGTTATTACCAGCTGTGCTTGCTGGTATATGGGTATTTAAAATGGATGCATTGTTAGTTTTATTAACTACATCTGCAACCTGTTTGTTGACAGAATATATATATGAGCGTTTCATGAAGAAGCCAATAACAACTGGGGATTATAGTGCATTGGTCACTGGATTACTTTTAGGTATGAATCTCCCGCCAAGTATTCCATTGTGGATTGCTATGATTGGCAGCGTATTTGCCATTTTGGTAGTGAAACAGCTTTTTGGCGGTCTCGGTCAGAATTTTATGAATCCAGCATTGGGGGCAAGATGCTTTCTTATGATTTCCTTTACTGGAAGAATGACAACTTTTACCGTGGATGGCATAACTTCCGCAACTCCTCTTGCATGGATTAAAAATGCAGAGCCAGGAGCAGCCATAACCGATACTCTGGCAGCAAATGGAAGCAGTCTATTTGATATGTTTATTGGAACCATAGGCGGAACCATAGGTGAGACTTCAGCATTAGCCATTTTACTGGGGGCAGTTTATCTTTTGGCTAAGAGAATTATCAATTGGAGAATACCAATATTTTACATTGGAGCTTTTTTGGTATTTATTATGCTTTTTAGTGGCCATGGATTGGATATGAATTATTTTGCTGCTGAAATATGTGGAGGAGGATTACTTCTTGGTGCATTTTTTATGGCAACGGATTATGTAACTTGTCCAATTACACCAAATGGTAAAATTATATATGGAATTTGTCTGGGACTTCTTACTGGAATTTTCCGAATCTATGGAGGTTCGGCAGAAGGAGTATCTTATGCAATTATCTTTTGTAATTTATTAGTACCATTAATTGAAAAAGTTACAATTCCAAAACCTTTTGGATATGTAAAAGATTAGTCTGTGTAACAGGTCAGACTTTGTCTGAACTGCTACAAAAACTAAGTGGTTCATTCGAGGCATGTAGGTCATGCAAAAGGAGGTATACATGGAAGAGCAGAAGAAAGTGCCTAAAAAATCAACAATTATAAAAGATTCAATAGCTTTATTTGTGATTACGTTGATTGCAGGTCTATTATTAGGATTGGTTAATCAGGTTACTAAAGAGCCTATTGCTGCATCAGAACTTGCAGCAAAAAATGCAGCCTACCAGAAAGTTTTTTCAGAGGGAAAAAACTTTGAGGAAGAGGAAGCATTAACAAAGAAATTAGAAACAGTAAGTTTCCAAGGAGCAGAAATTTCAGAAGTTCTGGCTGCTAAGGATGATGAAGGCAATACCCTTGGTTATGTTATGAGCTTGGTAGCAAAAGAAGGATATGGTGGAGATATTTCTTTTGCTATAGGAGTGAAAACAGATGGAATTATGACAGGGCTTAGTGTTTTATCACATAGTGAAACCGCCGGTTTAGGTGCAAATTGTACAAAAGAAGAATTTCAGATGCAGTTTGCTGGTCTGGCAGGTCCAGAGATTCAATATTCTAAAACAGGAAAAAACAATAAAAATGAATTTGATGCAATTAGTGGAGCAACCATTACTTCAAAAGCATTAACTATTGCAGTGAATGTAGGGCTTTCTTTTTTACAGGAGAATGGATGCTTTGCAGAATTATCATAAGGGGGGAAATAGATGAATAAATATGCAGAACGTTTGTATAATGGTATCTTTAAAGAAAATCCAACATTTGTGCTGATGCTTGGTATGTGTCCTACTCTTGCAGTTACATCTTCTGCAATAAACGGAATGGGAATGGGACTTACTACAACTGTAGTATTAACTGCATCTAATATAATGATTTCCCTATTACGAAAAGTAATTCCAGATAAAGTAAGAATACCAGCTTTTATCGTTGTTGTAGCATCTCTAGTAACGATTGTCCAGCAGTTGTTACATGCTTATGTACCAAGCCTATATGACTCACTTGGTATATATATTCCACTTATTGTGGTAAACTGTATTATTCTTGGAAGAGCAGAAGCCTATGCGTCTAAGAATACAATTTTGTTATCTGCTTGTGATGGAGTTGGAATGGGATTGGGATTTGCGATTGGTCTGACATTGATTGGTATATTCCGGGAATTACTGGGAGCAGGAACTATTTTTGATACATCTATTACACCAGATTCTTTTGAACCAATCACAATTTTTGTATTGGCACCAGGAGCCTTTTTCGTGCTTGCCTGCCTGACTGCCCTGCAAAATAAACTGAAAATGCCGTCTGCTACTAATAAAGTGAATAGTGACAATATTGTTTGTGGAGGGAATTGTAGTAGTTGTAGCGGGAGTGCCTGTGCTGCAAATCATGGATTGATTGAAGCTGAGAAGGCGGCTCAAAAAGCCCAAAAGGCAGCAGCAGTAAAAGCAGCAGCCATGCAGAAAGAGAAAGTAAAGATGGAAGTAAGTGAGAGTGTGGGAAATGATAGCAAAACAGGGAAGGAGAAATGATTATTATGCAACAGTTAGCACTTATTTTAGTGGCTTCTGCATTAGTAAATAATGTAGTATTAAGCCAGTTTTTAGGTATCTGTCCTTTCCTTGGGGTTTCCAAAAAGATTAACACAGCAGCAGGAATGGGAATGGCAGTAGTTTTTGTTATAACATTGGCATCTGGTATTACTAGTTGTATTTATCAATTTTTGCTAAAACCGTATAATTTGGACTATTTAAACACTATAGTATTTATTTTGGTAATTGCAGCTTTGGTACAGTTTGTGGAAATGGTACTAAAAAAGACAATGAAGAGTCTTTATAATGCCCTTGGGGTATATTTGCCTTTAATTACTACAAACTGTGCAGTACTTGGAATTGCTATTATAAATGTTCAAAAAGAATATAATATATTAACAAGTATTGTAAATGGATTTGGAACAGCAGTTGGATTTACCATAGCTATTGTTATTTTGGCTGGTGTACGGGAACGCATGGAGGATAATGATATTCCAGAATCTTTCAAAGGAACACCAATTGTATTAGTAACTGCAGGTCTTATGGCAATTGCATTTTGCGGATTTGCTGGACTGATATAGAAAGGGGGCAAAAACAATGAATATCACAGCAATTATATTAGCAGCAGCTGTAATTGGAATTACAGGATTATTGATTGGTTTGCTTCTTGGAATAGCAGGGAAGAAATTTGCAGTGGAAGTAGATGAAAAGGAAATAGAGGTAAGGGCCTTGTTGCCAGGAAATAATTGTGGAGGATGCGGCTATGCGGGCTGTGATGCCATGGCACAAGCGATTGCAAATGGCGAAGCACCTGCAAATGGATGTCCTGTAGCAAGTGCAGAGATTTCTGAGCAAATTGCAAAAGTAATGGGAGCAGATACAAAAGATACCATAAGAGAAGTGGCATTTGTAAAATGTAATGGTACATGTGATAAAGCATCTGTAAAATATGAATATTATGGCATACATGACTGCAGGGAGGTTGCTATAGTACCAGGAAGCGGTGATAAAGCCTGTTCTCATGGCTGTATGGGATATGGTTCATGCGTGGCTGTTTGTCCATTTGATGCTATTCATATTGTAAATGGTGTAGCATTGGTAGACCGAGAAAAATGTAAAGCGTGTAAAAAGTGTATTGCCGCTTGTCCGAGACATTTGATAGAATTAGTACCTTACGATGCACAATATAAAGTTGCATGTAATTCAACAGAAAAAGGAAAAGATGTAAAAGCAGCCTGCGATACTGGATGTATCGGATGTAAGTTATGTGAAAAACAATGTTCATCAGATGCTGTTCATGTAGAAAATAATCTCGCAAGTATTGATTATACAAAATGTGTAAATTGTGGTGCCTGTGCAGAAAAATGTCCTTCTAAAATTATTTTGAAGGCAGAGAAATAGGAGGAGAAACATGTACCGTGTTGCAGTAGCTATGGAAGAAACGGAACAGGAGAACCTACAACAGATTTTACAAAAAAGTTTCTCTGAAACTTGGAAATTTTTCACTATAAAAAAGCAAGAAGAGTTATTAGAAATTGTGGAAGAGGGAAAGGCTGATATGGTCTTTCTATCTCTTTCCCTAGAAAAATTTTCAGGTTTAAAAGCTTTACAAAGCCTTCGAGAGAAAAATAAAAATATTCATGTGTGTGTTTTTTCTTCTTTTTTTGCAGCAGATATGGTTACAGAAGTAGTAATGTGTGGTGTGGACGCATATTTAACTGTACCTATAAAAAAGGTACAAGTAAACCAGGCAACTGCTAAGATTATAACAGAATTGGAAGAAGAGAAAATGCAATGGATAAATCAAAAGGGACGGGAAAATTATTTACAACAAACAAAAAATATATTGGAATATGGGTTTTTGTATACTATTTTATTTGGACAAATGAATGAAAAATATCTTCATGCTTATTGTGATGCTCTTGGAATGATGTATCAAGGCTTTATGATTAGCGTTTATCCCTTAAAAGGAATACAAGATAAGGAAGAAGTAGTGGAAAAATTACAAACGAAAATAAAAGAAATAATGGGGAGATATGAGCGAAGTATGGTAAGCCCTAAAATGTTTGAGCGTTTTATTATCTATAGCAGCTGGGGTAAAGGGGATATGTCAGAACAACAAAAGAAGGAGTATCTTTCTAGAATAGGACATGATTTGAAAAAAGGAATTATGGATGAGATTGGCATTTCTGTTAGAATCGGTATTGGTAATGTTTATCCTATTAAAGATATTTATTTATCCTATCAGGAAGCAGTGAATTCTATATATTTTAAAAACAAAGAAAATGTTATGCTTTTTCATAGAGATGAGAGTTTTTTAAGCCACCGTGAATACATAGATATGTTAAACAGTTTGCTGGAAGCAGTGAAATTTGGGAAGAGTGAAGCCTTAGACATGTTTTCGCAAATTTTACTTTGCCTAAAAGAGCTGGAGTACAATGCAAAAATAAATAAAATTTTGCAGATTATGGTACTTTGCTGTCATGTTGCACCCTTGAAAGGAGAAAATGAATTACAATTTTTAAATTGTAAAGAATTTTTGAAAGAACTGGAGGGTATAACAGAAGTGGAAGTTTGGGCCTATCAGAAATTTGAATATTTATTTAAACTTATTAGTGAAAGTCATAGTGCAGGGGTGCCAGTGACCATTCATTCTGCAATGAAATATATAGAATCCCATTATACTTCAGAAATTTCTTTGGAGGATGTTGCAAAACATGTGGGTGTTAGTCCACAACATTTTAGTAAGATTTTTAAAAACCAGACAGGCACAAATTATGTGGATTGGATTACACATCTTCGTATTGAAAAAGCTATGCAATATATGAATGTAGGAGATAGAACAATTAAAGAAATATGTTTTTTAGTTGGCTATAAGGATCCTAATTATTTCAGCAGAATTTTTAAGAAGATGGTAGGAGTAACACCAAGCGAATATGCAACAGGAAATAAGATTTTAAAGAAAAACCGGAAGTCTGCCAATCGGTAGTCTTCCGGTTTGATTTATTTAGCTATAAAACTTACATGCCGTTTTTGGCACCATAGCTTGACAGCAAGTGTCAAGCTTGTGAATGAACAGGAACATAGCCTTACATACTCATACCGTTTGGCTAGGACTTTCAAAGTAAATTGTAATAGTTCAGATACCTCATTGTTACATATTACTTAACAATAAGAACTAAATAACATACCAGAATACATGGAAGTCATATATGGATTAGCAAAATTTTCTCTCTTAGGATTTGGGTAAGTAACAATTACCTTATCTTCAATATATTTCATAGGATTAATTGCTATATTCTTGAATTGATGCATAGCCTTAGCTCCTAAAGTATCCTGAGAACCAAAAAGATTTTGGAACTTACCTGCGGTAGCAGCATCACTGGCAGTTGTCTTATCAATCTCCATATAACCTTCTTCGTTGAAACTTATACCACAATCTTTAAAATCAGCTTTAGATTTTGAAAAAATACCTTTTAGATCATGAAGCATAAGTGCAGCCAGTTTTGGAGGATTCCCTTGGTTATAAGATAGATAAATGAGCTGGTTGTAGGTATCTGCAATATCGTTAATCTCAGTCATAATCTTTGGAACATTACTTTCATAAGCGACATGAATTGGTAACTGGGTTGGTGCATGCAAGGTAAGATGCAATGCATTGTTTAAGGTAAACTCGTTGGAAATCGTATTTTTTTCTTCTCCATTTATAGAGAAGGAAGAATTTTCAGGAAGTTGTACTATGTGGTTTAGATTAAAATATTCTACAC
>JAAVZU010000004.1 GCA_022791815.1 Lachnospiraceae bacterium | reverse complement strand
GTAAAATAATATGTAGTTTATTTACGCAAGACGGTAATGTCAATTTTGACATTGCCGTTTTGTTTTGTAAAGAAGATATATACTTTCTGTATGACGGAATCATAATATATTGTATATGAAAATACTAATATTTTTTTTGAAAAATGTCGATATATATTCTATAATGGGTCGTTCGGGAATTAAAACAGAAGGTGATATAATTGGAATATAATAGAATGATTCGGGAAGAACTAGAGAAGAGGGAACATAATTGTTTAAGTCCTTTTGCATCATATAGTGACAAGAGTAAAGGAAGAGAGCGGGAGGAAATAAAATGTGATGTAAGAACAGAATATCAAAGAGATAGAGATAGAATTTTACATTGTAAAGCTTTTCGGAGAATGAAACATAAAACACAAGTGTTTCTGGCACCGGAGGGTGACCATTATCGAACCAGACTGACCCACACACTAGAAGTATCACAGATTGCAAGAACAATAGCAAAAGCATTGTTTTTAAATGAGGATTTAACAGAAGCTATTGCTTTAGGTCATGATTTAGGACATACACCTTTTGGGCATGCAGGGGAGAAGGCATTACACGAAATTTGTCCACATGGTTTTGCACATCATCAGCAGAGTCTACGAGTGGTAGAAATATTAGAGAATCATGGTTTAGGTCTTAATCTGACATGGGAGGTTAGAGATGGAATTTTGAATCATCAGACCGTTGGTAAGCCTGCTACAATGGAAGGGCAGATTGTGCGGTTAGCAGATAAAATTGCTTATATCAATCATGATATTGAAGACGCTGTTCGTGCAGGCATTATGATAGAGCAGGATATTCCGCAAAAATATAGGGATGTGCTTGGTATTTCAAAGGGAGAGAGATTGGACACATTAATTCATGATGTAATTCGTAATAGCCAGAATATTCCAGAAATCAGGATGTCTAGGGAAGTACAAGATGCGATGTACGGATTGAGAGGATATTTATTTCAGCTGGTATATACAAATCCTTTGGCAAAAGGGCAGGAGATGAAAGCAATTGAAATGGTAAAACGGTTATATCAATATTGCCTGGAACATCCCAAAGAACTATCAGAAGAGTATGGACTAATGATTGATAAAGGTATGGAATCTGTGAAACAGGCAGCGTGTGATTATGTAGCAGGGATGACTGACAATTATGCAATTAATAAATATATGGAGTGGTTTGTTCCAAAGGTTTGGAAATAAGGAGATGGATGGGCATGTTTTACCCAGAAGAAGTAATTGAAGAAGTGAGACAGAGAAATGATATTGTTAATGTAATCTCCACGTATGTAAAATTAAAAAAAACAGGGGCGAACTATATGGGACTTTGTCCTTTTCATAGTGAGAAATCCCCTTCTTTTTCTGTAAGTGGAAATAAACAAATGTATCATTGTTTTGGTTGTGGAGTCAGTGGGAATGTATATACATTTGTTATGGAGTATGAGAATTTTACCTTTCCAGAAGCTGTGAAATATTTAGCTGAGAAAGCAGGAATTACTTTGCCAGAAACAGAATACTCAAGTGAGGCAAAAGAACAGGCAGACTTTAGAAATCAATTGCTTGAGATTAATAAAGAGGCTGCCAAATATTTTTATGTTCAGCTTATGTCTCCTCAAGGAAAGGGAGCATTAGAATATTTACAGGGAAGAGAATTAACAAAAGAGACTATAGTAAAATTTGGATTAGGATATTCTAATAAATATAGTAATGACTTATATCAATATTTGCGAAATAAAGGTTACAAAGACTCTGTTTTAATGCAATCTGGTCTAATTAGTCAGGATGAAAAACAAGGTGCTTATGATAAATTCTGGAATAGAGTTATGTATCCAATTATGGATGCAAACAGTAAGGTGATTGGTTTTGGTGGAAGAGTAATGGGAGATGGAAAGCCTAAATATCTAAACTCACCAGAGACGAAAGTGTTTGATAAGAGCCGTAATTTGTATGGACTGCATCTTGCCAGAACAGCAAGAGGAAGAACTATGATATTATGTGAAGGGTATATGGATGTAATTGCTATGCATCAGGCAGGATTTTCTAATGCGGTAGCTTCTCTTGGCACAGCATTTACTGGTTTACAAGCCAATCTTTTGAAACGGTATGCAGATGAGGCTTTGTTATTATATGATAGCGATGAGGCTGGAATTAAGGCTGTACTTCGGGCGATACCAATATTAAAAGATGCAGGGTTAATCACTAAAGTTGTAAAACTTGCACCTTATAAAGATCCAGATGAATTTATAAAAGCAATGGGAAAAGATGAATTTCAAAAAAGATTAGATGAGGCAATGAATAGTTTTTATTTTGAAATTGAAGTTTTAGAGAAGGATTATGATTTTAATGATCCTGAACAAAAAACCAGATTTTTTAATGAGATGGCAAAGAAATTGCTTGTGTTTACAGAGGATATAGAAAGAAATAATTATATTGAAGCAATGGCAAGAAAATATAGTATTACTTATGAAAATTTACGTAAACTTGTACACAAGTACGGAATTACGATGCCAGTAACACAAGCATCTAGTATAATAGAAAGAAGACAAAAAACAAAAAAGAAAGAAGATGGTATACAAGAATCTCAGAAGCTTTTGCTTACCTGGTTGATAGAGGAGGTGTCATTATTTGATAAAATTCAAGGAATTTTATCACCAGAAGATTTTAGGGAGGAACCATATCATAAGGTAGCACAAATGTTATTTACACAATATAAAGAAGAAGGAGAAGTAAAACCAGCTAAGATTATTAATTCTTTTTCAGATAAAGAGGAACAAAATGAAGCAGCATCTTTATTTCATAGTAATCTTAAGGAAAATATGTCACCAAAAGAAAAGGAAAAGGCTTGGAATGAGACTGTGATTCGGATTAAAAAAGAAAGTTTGGATTATCAAAACCGTCATGCTACCGATATTTTAGAATTGCAAAGAATTATAAAAGAACAGGCAATGTTGCAAAAATTGCATATTTCCTTACAAGATGGTGCAAGATAACAAAAGGTATTGTCGTATAAGATAATAAACAGATATGTCTGCTATGCAGGCATTACCATGAGGGAAAGGATGTGACATACTATGGACGAGACAAGAATGAAATTTCAGGAACATCTGGCACAATTACTTAGTATGGCAAAGGAAAAGAAATATGTTCTGGAAAGTCAGGAAATTATTGACTTTTTTAAAGATATTAATTTAGACAATAAGAAATTAGAAAAAATATATGACTATTTGGAAAAACAGGGTGTGGATGTATTACGTTTTACAGAAGATAAAGAATTAGATGAGTTTTTATTGGAACCAGACGAAGAAGAATTGGAGAATGAGGAAGAGAATCTGGAAAATATTGACTTATCTGTGCCTGATAATATTGGTGTTGATGACCCTGTTCGTATGTATTTAAAAGAAATTGGAAAAGTACCACTTCTTACCCTGGAAGAAGAAATTGAATTAGCAAAACGCATGGATGAAGGAGACGAAGAGGCAAGAAAGCAGCTTTCTGAGGCGAATCTCCGTCTTGTAGTAAGTATTGCAAAGAGATATGTGGGAAGAGGAATGCATTTCTTGGATTTGATTCAAGAAGGTAATTTGGGATTAATAAAGGCAGTAGAGAAATTTGATTATAAGAAAGGCTATAAGTTTAGTACTTATGCTACATGGTGGATACGGCAGGCAATTACCAGATCTATAGCAGATCAGGCAAGAACCATACGTATTCCTGTGCATATGGTAGAGACAATTAACCGTCTGATTCGTGCCCAAAGACAATTAATACAAGACCTTGGCAGAGAACCAACTCAAGAGGAATTATCAGAATATATGAAGATACCTGTAGAAAAGGTAAGAGCTGTGCAAAAGATAGCTATGGAACCCGTTTCTCTTGAAACACCAATTGGTGAAGAGGATGACAGCCATTTGGGAGATTTTATTCCAGATGATAATATGCCAATTCCTATGGATGCAGCGGCATATACTTTACTGAGGGAACAGATTTTAGAGGTTTTGGGTTCTCTTACTGACAGAGAACAGAAAGTATTACGTTTGCGTTTTGGACTAGATGATGGAAGATCTCGTACCTTAGAGGAAGTGGGAAAAGAATTTAATGTAACCAGAGAACGTATTCGTCAAATTGAAGCAAAAGCACTTAGAAAATTAAGACATCCAAGTCGCAGCAGAAAATTAAAAGATTATTTGGAAAACTGATATCAGTTTGGAGTTGACAATATCTTGAGAATACAGTAGAAAAATAGATAGATTTTTAAAATATGGAAGGAAGATAACGTGCAATTATCAGAGAGATTACAGGCAGTAGTGAATTTAATCACAAAAGGCGCAAAGGTTGCAGATATTGGTTGTGACCATGCATATTTATCAATTTATATGGTAGAAGAAAAACTTGCATCAAAGGTAATTGCAATGGATGTAAACAAGGGTCCGCTGGAAAGAGCAAAAGAGAATATTAAGCAATATCATTTTGAAAATCAGATTGAAACCAGATTGTCTGATGGTTTGATGGCGTTAGAGCCTGGAGAAGTAGATACTCTTTTAATTGCTGGGATGGGGGGAGCCCTGATGCAAAGAATTTTAACAGGGAAAAAAGAAGTATTGGAACAGGTAAAAGAATTAGTTTTGCAGCCACAATCGGAGATTAGAGAGATGCGGTTTTTTTTAGAGGAAATAGGTTTTCGTATTATGAAAGAAGATATGGTAATAGATGCTGGGAAATATTATGTAATATTAAAGGCAAGGAGAGAAGATAATTTTCCTAAAATAGAGAAAGAAGTTTACTATAGATATGGGGAATATCTTTTAACAAACAAGCATGTAATTCTTGAAAAATATTTGAATAGGGAATATGATACCCTAAAACAAATTTGCCAGAAATTGGGAGAGCATCCTTCATTGGAAAACGAAAAACGAAAGAAAGTGGTGCAAGAAGATATGGAATATTGCAGGGAGGGATTAGCATATTATGGTAACATGTAGAGAAGTTATAGCTTGTATTGAAAAACTTGCTCCTTTATCTTATGCAGAAAGCTGGGATAATGTGGGACTTTTAGTAGGAAACAGGGATAAAAAGGTTCATCGTATCATGACAGCATTAGATGCTACAGATGCAGTTATTGCCCAGGCAGTAAAGCAGCAGACAGACATGCTTGTAACCCACCATCCTATGATATTTTCTGCTATGAAACAGATAATAGAAGACGATTTTATTGGAAGACGTATTATAAAATTAATTCAAAATGATATGTCCTATTACGCTATGCATACCAATTTTGATGTATGTATGATGAATGATATAGTAGCAGAAAAGATTGGAATTATAAAAGATGTAGTATTAGAAGAAGTATGTACAAATAGAGAAACAGGAGAAGTAGCAGGAATTGGAATTGCAGGGAATTTGAAAGAGTTGATGACCGTAGAGCAATTGGCACAATTAGTCAAAAATACATTTGAAATACCTCATGTTAAAGTAAGCGGGAATTTAGAGAGAAAAGTACAAAGAGTTGCCATCTCTACAGGAGCTGGAAAAAGTATAGCTGCACATGCATTAAAAAAAGGTGCAGAGGTATTTATTTCTGGGGATATGGATCATCACACTATAATTGATATGTTGGATCAGGGCATGCAGGTAATAGATGCAGGTCACTATGGGACAGAACATTTTATGTCTGAATATGTATGTACATATTTAAAAAAAGAATTGGGCGATAAAGTACAAATTATACAAGCAAAAGAAACAGAACCATTTATTACATTATAGTTTAAGCAAAGAGAGGGGATATTATGGATAATAAGATTCAGGTGACAATTAAGTGTGGAGGAAACACAATGAATGCTGTTTATCCGAAAAGTATAACTTTTTTGGAGATAAGCAGAGACTATCAGGAAAAGTATCCATTTGAGATTATTCTTGCCTGTGTAAACAATAAACTTCAAGAGTTGAATAAAAAAGTAGAGGAAGATTGTGAAATTGAGTTTCTTACCACACAAGATTCTTCTGGACATCGTACTTATTGCAGAGGTATGATTTTTGTGATGTTAAAGGCTATTTATGGGGTGATTGGACAGGATATCTTAAACAAAGTTAGTATACAGTACTCCATTGGAGATGGCAATTACTGTCAGTTAGAAGGGGATGTAGAACTTAATCAGGAACTATTGGATAAGATAATTGCAAGGATGCAGGAAATTGTCGATGAAGATATTACCATTCGCAAGTATAATATAAGTACAGAAGAAGCAAAAAATATTTTTGAATATTATCATATGCTTGATAAGAAACGCCTATTTGAATATCGAAGGGTGTCTAAAGCTAATGTATATGATTTAGATGGCTTTAAGGATTACTTCTATGGATATATGCCACCAAGTACAGGAATGTTAAAATATTTTTCTTTGCAGTTATGTGAGGGTGGTTTTATTATCCAAATGCCAAATAGAATAGAACCAAATGTGGTAAAACCATGGACGAACCGGCCAAAGCTGTTCCAGACTCTTTTGGAATCAAAGCAATGGGGAAAGACAATGGAAGTAGATACTGTAGGAGCATTAAATGATGTGATTTCATCTGGAGGCATTCAGGATTTGATTTTGGTTCAAGAGGCATTTCAAGAGAAAAAGATTGCAGAAATTGCCCAGCAGATTGCAGATTCTAAGGATAAGAAATTTGTTATGATTGCAGGACCTTCTTCCTCTGGAAAAACCACATTTTCCCATCGTTTATCGGTCCAGCTGCGTACACATGGTTTAAAACCTCACCCTATTGCTTTAGATGATTATTTTGTAAATCGTGAGGTAACACCAAGAGACGAAGATGGAAAGTATAATTTTGAATGTTTAGAGGCCATTGATGTAGAACAGTTTAATAAAGATATGACAGACTTGCTTCAAGGAAAAAAAGTTGAACTTCCTACTTTTAATTTTAAGATTGGACATAGGGAATATAAGGGTAATTATAAAACATTGGGAAAAGATGATATTTTGGTAATTGAAGGAATACATGGTTTGAATGACCAATTATCCTATACATTACCAAAAGAGAGTAAGTTTAAAATTTACATTAGTGCACTTACCCAGTTAAATATTGATGAGCATAACCGTATTCCAACTACAGATGGAAGGTTGATCCGCCGCATGGTCCGGGATGCAAGAACAAGAGGAACCAGTGCTAAAGATACAATTGCTATGTGGTCCTCAGTAAGAAGAGGAGAAGAATCTTATATTTTTCCATTTCAGGAGGAAGCAGATGTTATGTATAACTCTGCATCTATTTATGAATTGGCAGTTTTAAAGCAATTTGCAGAACCCATTTTATTCGGTATACCAAAAGATTGTCCAGAATATATTGAAGCAAAAAGGATTCTCAAGTTTTTAGATTATTTCATTGGAGTAGGTACAGAAGATATTCCGAAAAATTCTATTGTAAGAGAATTTGTAGGAGGAAGTATTTTTAATGTATAATATATAATTTAATGTAACTATTTAGGTAGAAACACGCATTTACTTTGCGTGTGGCTTGAGAAAAAGTAAATCCTGTAAAAATAAACTTTTGTATTAGTTTTTAAAAACATATTTATTAAGCTGAGTCCCTCACAGTTTGTTGTGGGGGATTTTGCTTTCTGAAAAATTAATGTTCTCCTATTTATAATAAACAAGTACTTAATGGTATAAAATAAAAATAACTGGTAAAAATAGAAATATCCATTAAAGTTGTAATAGGAGGAATGAAAAAATGCAATACGAAGAAAAGAAACATTTTTATCAGGCAAAAGGTTTTTATATTTCTTGCTTTCTAGGGTTATTTGCTATTTTATGTGTAGTAGCAGTGAGGGATCAGGTTTTAAATCAGGAAGAGAGTAAACAGAATCTGGTTGCAGAATTGGGTGAACATACCATAGAAGAAGGAGTAGAGAGCCAGAATAATCAGGAAATGCAAGGACAGAATCCAGCAATGGAAAATGAAACAGTATCAAAAAATCAAGGTAACTCTGGGGAAAATGCAGTAGCAAAGGCAACGGACAGCCCAATAATTACGGAAGCACCAGTTAAACAGCCAGTTGTAACTAGTGCACCAAAATCGGATACTTCCATTACAGAAAAGAAACAGGCAAAGGCAAAAGAAGAGGAAAGTGTTTCTGTTTTAAATCCAGGTGAAAAAGAGCAAGGACTTACTTGGCCGGTTGAGGGAGAAATACTTATGAACTATAGTATGGATAAGAGTGTTTATTTTGCTACTTTGGGTCAATACAAAGTTAATCCTGCAATTTTAATTCAGGGAAAAGAAGGAGATAAAGTAGTAAGTGCATGTGATTGTAAAGTAACTAAAATATCAGAAAGAACAGAAACAGGACTTACTTTAGTTGCAGAGGCAAATGGTTATAAATTTATTTATGGACAGTTAAAAGATGTAACAGTAAAAAAAGGAGATGTCGTAAAAGAGGGAAGCACTCTTGGTAAACTTGATAAACCAAGCAGATATTATACAGAAGAGGGCTGTAATTTGTATTTTCAAGTAAAAGAGGATGGAAAAAGTGTTAATCCTTTGTTATTTTTAAAATAAATTGATAGATATGCCTGCTTAGTATTTTAATAATTGAGGGATATGTATTCACAATCTGTTTTTCACTTTGTTTGTATAGTAAATGGAGGCGGTTGCATTAAGAAAAAATATATAAGATATAATAGAATTTAATTAAAATTTATTATATCTTGTATGTTCAATACTTAGTGCGATAGCCTCTTTTTTATTTTGAGGTTTAGAACAGCCATGAAAATTATTCATTTTTTATAATTTTATTTTTTAAGCAAAATAGAGCAATTAGATTAGGAATTACCATAAAAGCATTTAGTAAATCTGCCATTTCCCACACATATTGTAAAGAAGCAATGCCCCCAAGGAATATCATAACTAAATAAATAGTTTCGTATACCTTGTTAGAGTTATTAGGAAAGATGTAAGATATAGCAGTTTTTCCAAAGTAAGACCAGCCAATTAAAGTTGCCAGGGCAAAAGCAATCAGGGATATGCCGAGTAATATTTCTCCATAGGGCAGAACAGAAAAGGCAAGAGTGGTAAGTCCAGTAACGGAGGTATTTGCAGCAGAATCAGGATAACGCAACAGGTGAGTTAAAATCACTAATGCCGTAATTAAACACATAACAACAGTATCCCAAAAAGTAGCAGTCATAGATACCAAAGCCTGGCGTAGGGGATTTTTATTGGAGGAGGTAGCAGCTGCTATACCAGCGGAACCAATACCTGCTTCGTTGGTGAAAAGTCCTCTGGCTATTCCATAACGTGTGGCAAGCATAAGTCCGCCTCCTGATATACCACCAACAAAAGATTGTGTAGAAAAAGCATTAGTTAAAATCCAGGAAAAGGCAGCAATTATGTAGTTATAGTTTTTAATTAGCAGAAGAATACAGCTTCCAATATAAAATATAGATACGCAAGGAACTAATCCCTGACATACTTTTTGGATCATGATTGTACCACCAATTAAAACCATTCCAATAAGAACAGCAACAATTACACTGACAAGAGATGGGGAAAGATGCCAAAGATGATAAGTGGTTTCTGTAATGGCATTGGACTGAGTGATGCAGCCTACACCAAAAGAGGCAAGTACAGTACAAATAGCATAGAAAATGCCAAGTGTTCTAGAACCTAAGCCATGTTCTAAAACATACATAGGACCTCCAAAATATTTTCCTTTTTGATCTTTCTGCCGGTAAAGAACACTGAGATAACATTCTGCATAAGAGGTAGCCATACCAAGAATACCAGTAAGCCAGCACCAGAATACTGCACCAGGACCTCCTAAGGCAATGGCAGTAGAAATACCTACAATGTTGCCAGTTCCCAAAGTGGCAGCGAGGGTTGTACTTAATGCCGAAAAAGCAGAGAAATCTTTTGATGCTCCATTTTCAGGAGTAAAAGAGTAATGAATTCCCCGAAATACTTTTTTTTGTATAAATCCAAGACGAAAAGTAAAGAAAAAATGAGTTCCCATTAGTAAAAATAACATGGGACCATTCCAAAGAAAATGATTCAATGATTGGAGTAATGGAAGCATAAAAAACCTCTTTTTGCGAAATAGTGATTTGAAAAAAGTATATGAGAAATTTCACAAAATAAGAACTTTTTATAGTGGAGTTATAGATAATGACATATAAGTTTGTAAAAAAACAGATTGCCATAAAGTTTAAAGATGGCAATCTGCATAAATTATTTTTTGACTTTTAAAGTGTAGGTTTTCTTTATCTGATTTTTTTTAGAATCAGTAATTTGTAGAGTGAGCTTATAAGTACCTTTAGAAGGTATTTTCCAAGCAAAAACATTTTTCTTTGAACTTTGTTTACGGGAATAGGAACTATTTACTTTTTTTATGGTAAATTTATAGGTAAGAGTGCCAAAACCAGAGTTTGCTTTCGCCGTAAATTTAGTGGTAGTTCCTTTCTTTAAAGCTTTATTTGTCTTTAGACTTTTTATTTTCAGCTTTGTAACTTGAACCTGTAAGGAATAATAATCATCATATCCATTACTGTCTTTTACACTTATTTTTACCTGATAATTACCAGATGCAGTTGGTGTCCATTTTATAGAAGTTTTTTTAGAATATGTTGTATTTACATATTTTTTACCATTTTTGCTAATTTGATATCGGTATTGGTAATTTCCATTTCCACCAGAAACTTTTGGAGTAAAAGTATAGCTGTGACCAATATAATATGTATTACCACCAGATATGGTTAATTTATCAATTGTTAAAAAGTCATATACAGGTGTTTTTGTAACAACAGGAGCTACTGTTGTTTGTGATGGTGTAGGAATAACAGGGGTAGTTGGTGTTATAGTAGTAGTCATTATTGGCATGGTTGGTTCAATAGATGTAGTTGGTATTGGAGTACTTGTCTGTAAAATAGAACCATTTTTTGCAAGCTGTATGGCAGCATAAGCATTTAGGGTACCTTTTGATAAGCATTTTCCAGATAAGTTCTCTAATGGAGTTACAGAATCCATAATTAAGTTTTTTACATCCTGCAGGGATAAATTGTCATAACAGGAGTATAGCATAGCAGCTACACCAGCTACCATTGGGGCTGCCATAGATGTACCACTCATATACTCATAACTAGAAGAAGCAGGAATGGAAGAATTTGAATTGGTAGTTCCGTCCCCTGTACTGGTACTGTAAATATAAGATCCAGGTGCCGCAAGATCTACAGAGGTTGCTCCATAATTAGAAGTAGTATGTAGGTTACCATTACATTGAAGATTTGCTACAGTAATAATGTTATCAAAATCATAGGAGGCAGGATAAGTTGGGGTTCTATCTATATCTATGGCACGGCCAGTATAATAGTCACCATTTCCTGCAGCTATGGTAAAGAGCATAGGAGAATTTTCTATAATAGATCGTAAAGCAGTATCATCCTCATCTCCGCCAAGGCTTAGATTACAAATATGTGCACCATTCTCTTCTGCATATTGGATGCCCTGCACTACACTTTCTGTAGTGCCATAGCCTTCGTCACCGCCAAGTGCTTTTACAGACATAATTTTTACATCTGCGTTAGAAGCAATACCAACAGTACCTATTTTGTTATTAGATGCAGCAATAGTTCCAGCACCATGAGTACCATGAGAGTCTTCGATATTGCTGTTTTTATTATAATAAGTATTATTTCCTTCTACATGTGTAGTATTATTTCCCCATATATAGTCGAGATCATAAACACTTTCATCATAAAAGTTCCAGCCATGGATATCATCTATATAGCCATTACCATCATTGTCAATGCCATCTCCAGGAATTTCCTCTGTGTTTGTCCAGATATGTTCTATCAAATCTTCATGATCATACATAACACCTGTATCAACAATGGCTACTACAGTTTCTCGTTTAGGAGCAGCACAAATACTCCAAGCATTCATAAGGTCAATATCTATACCCTTTGTTGCTTGAATTGTAGTTTGTGTTGGACGTCCCCAAAAAGATGTGGAAGAACTTTCAGAATATGTAGTTGTTCCATCATTGTATAGCCCCCATTGTTTTGTAAAATCTGTATTTTCAGAAAAAGAACTATATATAGAATTAACATCAGTATCATATAGCTTATAAATATAATTTGGCTGTATGTATTCTACACGGTTATCCTGGCTTAATGTTTCAATTGCAGTTTCTAAATCGTCATTAGAATCCAGTTTTAAGACAACAGAGTTATCAGTAAGTTTTGCCACTTCAGCGTTAGAAATGGCAGTGCTTGATAAACCGCAAATATTTAAGGTTTTCTTTTTGGTAGCATTGGAATCTTTTTTATATGTAATAATAATATCATTGTTTTCATATTTGTTCAGGTCTGTAACTGATGCAGCGGAGTCGCTGGAAACAGTTATTGCCTTTGCTTCAAAGGTTGCTGGCAGAGTACCTAATGCTGAGGTAATAAGAGAAACAGATAAAAATCCGCTGATAATTTTTTTCATAAAAATCCTCCTTAAATTTGTTCTAAAAAAAAATGTTGTTAATAAAATTGTAATATATTATGAAAAGAACTGCAATGGATTTTTAAAAAGTAGCATAATTTTTCATGATTAAGAATAGTTATAAAGTTGTTTAAGTAGGAGGAATAAAATATGTTACAGACAATGGGATTACCATATATTTTAGGAGTGACGGGGATTATTTTATGTATTTTAGGAATAGGAAAAAACGGGATATTACTTCGGATACTTACCAGATTATGTGTAGCAGCAGTAGTTACTTATGGAATCAATACAGGACTTTTGTATTTTGGTCTGCCATATTCTATTGGAATTAATGGATGGACTTTATTGATTATGAGTTTACTGGGACTGCCAGGAGTTGCAGCAATGTATGCTATTTCCTTTTTTTTGTAACAAGTTCAGTCATACACATACATTTTTATATAAAATTTTAAAAAAGAAAAATGTCACACTTGTAGAGAAAGAGTATATATAAGAAGTATGGCTTTTTTTGGGAAAAAAAGTAAATATTAAAAAAAAATAAAAATAAAAAAAAGGGTTGACCTTCCCAATTTTTTGTAATATCCTTGTTCGTGAAGTCAGAGCGTGCCAGTAAGCAGGCTCTGCAACCAAAAAAATAAAGAAGTTTGTATGATGAAAGGAGGTTATCTATTGGAGTAATATTTTTTAACGGAATACTTCTTCTTACTGCAATGTGGTATGATTGGAAGTGTTACCGGATTCCTAACCAGCTAATTTTGGTCGGTTTGGGAGTAAGTTTTCTATACCAATACTTTTATTATAAAGGAGAAGGGTTAGAAACATGGCTTTTAGGAATCGGAATTAGTTTTTTTATTCTGTTTCCATTTTCACTGGTTCGCATGATTGGTGCTGGTGATGTAAAGCTAGCTATGGTAATTGGAGGTTTTTGGGGACATACAATTACTATTAAGATTCTATGCATTGCATTTATCATAGGTGCAGTGATTTCTTTAGGAAAGATGCTTTGGCATCGTAATCTGTTTTATCGTTTGCAGTATCTTGCTAATTACACGTTTATGGTTATTGCCAGAAGAAAAATAATGAAATATATAGATACAAAAGAAATAGATGAAAAAACTGTGATACACTTTGCAATCCCAATGGCAATTGCTTTTTTTGCAGTAGTAACAAAACTAGTATAAGAAATAAGTACAAGGAGGGAAAATTTGGAAAAAAGAATATTGGCAATTTTAGAGCCAGAAGAAGAATATGCAGGTTTACTTTTAAATTTTATTAAAGAAAAAAAGGATTTTCTTTTTGAAACCCGAGTCTTTACAAAATTAGATGCACTTTATTCTTATTTGAAAGAGAATCATGTGGATGTCCTTTTGGCAGCAAAAACAAGTGATTATAAGGAGGCAGCCAAGAAAGTTCCTTTTACTATTCTGCTTACAGAAGAACAGTATGTAGGGGAAGATAGTCATCCTGTTATTTATAAGTTTCAATCTGCAGAGCATATACTTAGGGAAGTGTTTGACATTTATCTTGCCCATCATGGAGATAGTGAATTTCGGTATCTTCCTAAAGAAAGACATTTTTGCAAAAAATATGTAGTATTTTCGCCTTATGGTGGAACAGGAAAAACTACAGCAGCTATTACTCTAGGCTCTATCTTATCAGAAAATAACAGTGTTTTAGTTGTAAACCTTGAAATGTTTCCCAAATCATATTTTTGGGAGAAGAGCTGCAGGGAAGAGCAGGCTCACGGAATATCTGAGTTATTTTATTATATGGGACAAAGTCATTGCGATCTAGAAATGAAAATAAAGTCAATGGTTATTCCAATTGGACATATAGATTATTTAAGTGGTGTGTCAAATTTATGGGATTTGCAAGAAATGCAGGAAGGAGATATGTATCAATTTTTGCATGGTTTAGAGGAATATACTAGTTATGATGTGATTATCTTTGATGTCACTTTTCTAAGTAAAGGAATTTCAGTGTTATTTGAGGAATGTACCAATATAATTGTTCCATTTTTCAAGGAAAGCCAGAATAATACCCAATGGTATCAGACCTTTTCAAAAAGAGAACAGAAGTTGTTAGAACAAAAAGTAAAAATGGTTCTTTTACCTAAAATGGAATATATGGACGAGTTGGCTGACATATATTATTTAGCACATGGGGCGTATGGGGAAGAATTGAGGAAAATATTTCCAGAGGAAGGCACAATTTATGAAATGAGGACAAAAGAGTGATGGAATTGACACAAAAAATCAAAGAACGGGTGATAAAGTCATTGGATTTAGGAAAGGATACTACAGATCAAATAATTTTAGAACAAATTGATATAGAAATGTCCAAAGAGGAAGAAATACAATACTTTTCAGTAAAAGAAAAACTTTCTATGCAGAAAGATATTTTCAATGGTATACGAAGACTAGATGTTTTACAGGAATTGGTAGAAAATAAAAAGGTTACTGAAATTATGATAAATGGGTATCAGGATATCTTTATTGAAGAAGATGGATGGATTCGGAAATGGCATAAAACTTTTGAGAGTACAGAAAAGCTTGCAGATGTGGTACAGCAGATTGTGTCAAAGGCTAACCGGATTGTAAATGAAGCGAATCCTATTGTAGATACCAGGTTAGCGGATGGAAGCCGTGTAAATGTAGTTCTGCCGCCAGTTGCCTTGAATGGACCTATTGTAACCATTCGTAAGTTCCCAGAAAAAACAATGGAAATAGAAGACTTATTAGCTTATGGGTCTATTACAGAAGAAACAGCAAGTTTCTTGCAAAAACTAGTAACAGCAAAATATAATATTTTTATCAGTGGTGGAACCGGTTCCGGAAAAACCACATTTCTCAATGTATTATCTAATTATATCCCACAAGATGAAAGAATTATTACGATAGAAGATTCAGCAGAATTACAAATAAATAATATTCCTAATTTAGTAAAACTGGAAACTAGAAATGCTAATGTGGAAGGAAAAAATGAAATTAGTATTCGTGATTTAATAAAATCAGCTTTGCGGATGAGGCCTGATCGTATAATCGTTGGCGAAGTCCGGGATGCTGCAGCCATTGATATGTTATCAGCTTTAAATACTGGTCATGATGGTTCTCTTAGCACAGGACATGCCAATTCATCAGAAGATATGTTATCCAGATTAGAAACATTGGTGCTTATGGGAATGGAAATTCCTCTTATGGCAGTACGGAGGCAAATTGCTTCTGCATTGGAGATCATTGTTCATTTAGGAAGATTAAGGGATAAATCAAGACGGGTGTTAAGTATTGTGGAAGTCTTGTCTTGTGAAAATGGAGAAATTCAAACAGTCCCCTTATATGAATTTGTGGAAGAAGGAGAAACCAAAGAAGGAAAAATAATAGGGAGTTTGCAAAGAACGAAATATACCTTAACACAGGTAGAGAAAATGCAGAGAGCAGGAATACAAATGGAAGAGGAAGATGCGTGATTTTAAATAAGAAGAAAAAGAGTAAATATGAGTATGATAACTATATTTATACAAAGGGAGAATGGACAAAATATTTTCTTATAGGAATTGGATTATCTAGTATGGTAGGATTTTTATTTTATAAAAGTGTCTGGGCGGTCATTCTTTTATTTCCTTTTGGATTTGTATTTGTAGAGTATCAAAGAAAAATTTTATGCCAAAAAAGAAAATGGATGTTTAACCAACAGTTTCGTCAGGGAATTTTATGCTTATCATCTGCCTTGAATGCAGGTTATTCTATTGAAAATGCATTTTTAGAGGCAAGCCACGATTTGTTACTTATGTATGGAAAAGAGGCAGATATTATAAGAGAATTTCAATGGATGAACCAGCAGTTGGCATTGAATAAAAATATAGAAGATATTTTAATGGAATTGGCAGAAAGAACCCAGGTAGAAGATGTGGAAAGTTTTGCAGAAATTGTGCAAACAGCTAAAAGGACTGGTGGTGATTTGATTAAAGTAATTAAACAAACAGAAAAAAATATTGGAGAGAAAATAGAGGTACAAAGAGAATTAGAAACTTTAATTTCAGCCAAAAAGCTGGAAACTAATATCATGAGTGTAGTTCCCCTTGGGATCATTGGATATATGTGGTTTAGTTCTCCAGGATTTTTAGATTGCCTTTATCACAACTTTTTAGGCTGTGTAATTATGACAGTTATATTATTTGTCTATATCGGAGCCTATCTTGTGGGACAAAAGATCACAGATATTAAATTATAGGAGGAATCTATGTGGTGTATTTTACTTTGTTTTGTTCTTGCAGCTTTACTGACTGCTGGAATGGTATACACAAGAAACTATGAAAAAGAATTTGTTGCAGGGCTGGATAAAAAAAAACATGGATTAAAATGGTTTTATCCCTTAAGTTTGTTTCTGCTTTTAGAAACTCCTCTGCGAAAATATATGGAAAAAAAGGAAAAACAGCAGGAAATTTTATCTTTGCTTTATGTATCAGAGGATAAAGAACTAATACAGATTCTCTATTGGTGTAAAAAACTATCTCTATGTTTACTGGTGATTAGTTTGTTTACTGGAATTTCTTTTGTAACAGAGATTGGGAAAAGCGGGACAAACCTCTTAAAAGAAAATGGATACTTTCTCCGTCAGGAAAAAGGGGAGGGAGAAGAGTATGTGGATATAGAAGTATCTGCAAGTGAACAAGAGAAAGAGATTATTTCTGTTATCATACCAGAAAGAACATATACGCAGGAAGAGGCAAAAATAGCATTAAAAGAAGCAGAAAAATATGTAAAAGCTCATTACTTGGGGGAAAATGAAAGTAATGAAATGGTAATAAAAAATTTAAATCTCATGGAAAGCATTCCTAATAGTCTAATTACGATTTCTTGGCAGATAATAGACGGTAGTTGTTTAGCCTATAATGGGGAAATTGAATATACAGCTATACCAAAAGACGGAGAGATTGTGAATCTTATGGCAACTTTATCTTATGAGGAACAAGAAAGAGAGGTGGCATTTAGGGTACATATCCATTCTAAATGCGAATTTACAGAACAAGAATGGAGAGAAGCTGTTATTACAGCAATTGAGGAGGCAGGAGAGGAAAATTCCAGTGAAGAAAAGTATACATTGCCAAAGCAAATTTTGGACAAAAAGGTATCTTATAAAGAAAATATAGAAAGTAATGCGATGACGTTTCTGGGAATAGGAATTGTAGTTGCTATTGTAATCTGGGTTTTCTATGATAAAAATTTGAATGACAAAAGAAAAAAACATGACGAACAGATGTTAATGGATTATCCAGATTTAGTAAATAAATTTACCTTGCTTCTAGGGGCAGGTATGACTGCTGGCGGTGCATGGGAAAAAATTGCTAAAGAATATCTGCAAAAGAAGAAAAAGGGAAAAGTAAACACAAGATATGCATACGAAGAGTGGTGCCTGACTTGGTATGAAATGCAAAATGGAATAACAGAGGTAACTGCATTGGAGCATTTTGGAAAAAGAATCCAATTATTACCATATTTAAAGTTTGGATCGCTGTTATCTCAAAACTTAAAAAAAGGTTCCAAGGGCTTATTAGAGCTTTTAGAATATGAGGCGTTAGATGCGTTTGAAGACAGAAAGCAAATGACAAAACGCCTTGCAGAGGAGGCAAGTACAAAATTACTTGCTCCTATGATGATAATGCTTGGATTGGTAATGGTAATTATTATGGTACCTGCTATGATGGCATTATAAGAAAAACTTGTAACTATGGGGGTGAATAGTTACCACATTATAAAAAGGAGAAAAACAAGATGAGTAAGAAATTTACAAACAACGAAATTGCAAACAAAGGAGAAAGAACAATGAAAAACAAAATAGTAAAAACACTTAAAAACTTCTGGAAGGAAGAGGAGGGAATGGGAAGTGTAGAGGTAATCTTAATTGTGGTTATTCTCATTGGTCTGGTAGTTCTATTTAAAGATACGATTGAGCCAATTATACAAAGTGCTATAAAGAGTATTAAAACGAAAGGTGGGGATTTGAATGTAAAGGGGAAATAAGTAACTTCTCGTTTTTATGAAATATAGTCAATTGTAAAATATATTTTATAGAAAGTTTTGCAATTACATAATTATGAGATAATAGGAACAGTTCAGGTAGGTCTTGCATTTGCTGCACAGACTATATAAAAAATAGTTACAAGCATCTGTCTTCATTGCAAAGCAATTTACAATAGATAGATGCCTGTAACAGTGATGATATCTAAATTGTTACAGAAAGGATAAAAACTTGGAAAAAATAAGAAAGGGAAAATCCAGAGGAAGTATTACAGTATATTTAACATTTATTATTGTAGTAATGTTGGCTTTAATCGCAACATTTTTGGAAAATGCAAGAGTAAGAGTAGCAGGATATGAAGTAAAGAGAGCATTAAGAGGAGCTATGGATGCAGAACTTACAAATTATTACAGACCATTATATGAGGATTATGGGTTATTTTTAATGGATAAAGGAATTGATGCTGACAGCTTGGAATTTCGAGTAATTTCAAAGGAAATTAAGGATTATATGGAAAATAGTCTATCCGCTAAGACAACATCAAATGTTTTTGGTATTGCACTGGAAAGTCAGGGAACAGATCTCTATCAGATCAAAATACAATCATTGCAAGTGAATTCTGCTATTCGGGCAGTAGATTTTGAGGGTGGTCTTGTAGAAGATGAAGTGGTACAGTTTATGAAGTATCAAGTGACAGGAGAAATGTTACAAAAGATGTTGGATTGTTGTGGATTATTGGATAAAAGTGAATCAGTGTCAACAATTATGAAAGAAGAAACTAAGGTAGAAGAAGCCTTGGAAGATGCCAGCAAATTATTGCTTAAATTGATAGAACAAGTAGAAGGATTGAAGTGCAAAGAGAAAGGATTGGTTTTTGAAAATGCGAATAAACTTGCTGCTGTAGGAAGTTTTGCAAAGCAACTATGTGGAAAATCTATAACAAAAGGAAATGTTGGAATAGAGCAACAGATTGTATATCAATCCCTACAAAGTAAATATATTAATGGTACAAAAAAACTAGAAGAAATAGAAGATTTGCTTAAAGAGTTACAAAGAGAACATGTAAAAGAAGAAACAAAAAAGAAAGAAGAAACGAGAAAAGAGGAAGAAGCAAGAGAGACAGAGAAAGCCAAAAGAAAAGAAGAACAAAAGAACAAAAGTACACCTTTGCCTACAGCATCTATAGAACCAACTATAACGCCAAAACCAACAGCGACATCAGAACCACCTTATGCTTTTTCTAATACAATAAAAATAGTAAATACGAAACAATCAGAGTTAAAGACAATAGTTTCCAATTCTAAGAAGAAGATGGAAGAGGCAATTGATACAATAAGAAAAATAGAGAAGAAGTTGGAAAAAGCAAATGATAAAATGGGTAAGTATGAGGAAACTTTAAATGAACAAAAGGAAAAACTTTCTTCAGAAGAATATAAGGGGATGAAGGAACAAAAGAAAGAGTTGAAAAATGATTTGAGCAGCTTAAAGAAGGCAGTAGAAATGCAGGATAAATTATCAATAAATTTAAAAGTATTGAAGTCTCTGGAATCAGAATTAAAGAAAAAAATAAAAAAGGAAGAGGTTTCTTATGCTGAAAAATTAACAGAAATTCAGGCACAAATCCGTATATTGAAATCTTATGATATATCTTCCCTTCAATTTTCTTATAAAAATATTAAAAATCAAAGTGCCAGCAATCCCAGTTCCGCATTAAAGAGTTTAGGAAGTTCTGTTCTTTCCATTGTTATGGAAGATAGTAATAAATTATCAAAAAAGTCAATATCCAATCCAGATTACTATTATAAAACTTATAAAAGAAAGAGTGAGGGACTAAAAAATATAGATACTGGATCCGTTGTGAAAGGAGATAATGCAAAAGATATTTTTTCAGATGCATCTGATATATTTCAACAAAATGAAGAGAGAAATAACCAGACATCTCTCACGAATACTTTGGTATATCAGGCATATATCAATCAATATTTTCAAAGTTATGTCAGCAGGGAATCTAAATTTAAGAAGACTCCCTTGAAATATGAACAAGAATATATTTTATGTGGAAATGCATCAGATGAAAACAATTTAGAAAGTATTGTCGAACGGATTTTATTGATGCGAACTATAACAAACTTTTCTTATCTGCTTACAAATACAGAAGGAAAGGAAAAGGCTTATGCCACGGCTGCCGCATTAGTAGGGTTTACTGGAGTAGCCCCCTTAATACGGGTAACCCAGATGGGAATTTTATTAGTATGGTCTTATGAGGAAAGCCTGGTGGATGTTGCTGCACTGTTACATGGAAGTAAGATACCTCTTATAAAAACAAAAAGTAATTTTATGTTGAAATATAGTGATATGTTTACCATCAGTAAGAAAAAAATACAAAGCAGAGCGAGGGAGTTGGGGAAAAAGAAATTGGGAATAGGGGGAATTTCATATGAGCAATTTATTGATATTTTTTTATTCTTAGAAAATCAAACCCAGAAAAATTATCGGACAATGGATTTAATTGAAGAAAATATGAAGTTACGTCATAGTAAAAAATTTTCTATGGAAGATTGTATTTATGCTATAAAAGTAGATTGTAACTATACATTGCCTGCTAAATTCCTCACTTGGGATTTTATGAAATCATGGAAGATCAAAGAGGATAGTTGGAGTTTTCAGGCTAGTCAGGAATATTCTTATTAAAGAAAATTATAAAAAGTTATATCAAAAATAAAATATGAACCAGATAAAGATGTCCTTTCAAGTTACAATTATTGCAAATAAAAGGCAGTGCATGAAAGTATATTATCCTCAAAGTCGGAAGGGCATCTTTATCTGGTTCAGGAAAGGATAAGGATGAGAAAAAGAAATCAAGGTTCTGTAACTTTAGAAACCACATTGGTATTACCTATTTTCTTATTTTGTGTTATAACGCTTTTGTACTTTTTTCAGATTATGCTAATACAGGAAAAAATTAGCCAGAGCTTGTGGGAAACTGCTAAGGAAGCCTCACGCTATGCCTGTATATATAAAGGAGTTGGAGGAAAAAAACAAGAAGGTAATAGCAGCCAAACTGCAAAAAAGTGGGTGTCTGGAGCTCTTACGGGAATCCGCATGTCACAATATCTGCCAGAGGATATTTTGGATAATAGTTGTATAGAAGGTGGTAAGGCAGGAATTTTGTATAAAAGTTCTATTTTGGAAAAAGATGGAGACATTTCCCTTGCCGCTTTATATCAAGTAAAGTTTCCTGTAATGACCAATATTTTACCTACTCTAAAGTTTACCCAGCAAGTAAAAAACAGAGGGTTTATTGGAACAGATAAGATTGGGTTAAGTAAAAAGGAAATGGAAGAGGAAGACATTTATGTATATATGACAAAAACAGGAACAGTTTACCATACATCTCTCTATTGTACACATATTAATCTTGGAATTGAATGTGTTAGTTATAAAAATGCTTTGGCAATGAGAAACCGCAATGGAGGGAAATATAAAAGCTGTCATAAATGTACAAAATCCGCAAATGTATCTGACCAGACCAATGTATATATTTCTATTACAGGAGACCGGTATCATATAAATTTGGAATGCAGTGGTTTGACAAGGGATGTGCGAAAGGTAAAACTTTCTGAGCTAAATAGCGTGGGAGCTTGCCAAAGATGTCAGGGTTAGGAGGGTAACATGAAAAAAAAGAAAGATAATCAGAGTGGAATGATAACCTTAGAGATGATGTTCATATTTCCAGTTGTATTCTTTCTGGTTATGACACTTTGTTATTTAACTTTTTATCTATGCGATTATGTCAGGCTACAAGGTCTTGTGGCAAACATAACAGAAGAACAGGTAATATGTATAAAAGATAAAGAAAGTCTATTTACAGAGGCTAATTATAAAAAGAGAAGGGAACGTGGAGTCACATATTTTCTCAATAATTTATCATTAGAAAAAAATACACTGGTTTCTACCATAAAAAATATGGCAGAGAAGGAAACGTTATTTGGGAAAGTAGAGAGTGTAACAGCCTCCCTTAGTCACACAAAAGTAGAAATTCAGTTAAATATGGCTATTTCCACAGGAATACCAAAGGTACATGAGTATCTAGGAGGAACACCTTACCGATATCAATTAAATACATCAGTACCAATACATAATCCAACAGAGTTTACAAGAGCATATACAGCATTACAAGATACAATGGAGAGTGCTAAAGGTTTTAAGAAAATCAAGGAAAAAATTGATGAGATAAAAAATGTAAAGGAGTAATGATATGTTACAGGCAGAATACAGACATGATATTCAAAAAAACTATTTAGTGGTACAAGGAAGAAAAGAAGGAAATTACATGCTGCACATGTTGGCAGGAAAACATGTACATGGTTTTCTTCCTTTAGAAATACGGGAAATAAATAATGAAAAAGAGTATTATTATGATATTACAGGAAAAGAAAACTTACAACAAAAAGGTAATCAGGAAAAATGGAGGGAATTTCCATTAAAAAAGTGTATTTCACAGATACTTACAGAAATTGGAAAATGTAGAGAATATCTTTTAAATCCAGATAATTTAGTATTGGATCCAGCATATATTTATATAGATATACAAAGCAGGACAGTATCACTTTGTTATGTACATGATTATAATCAGAAAATTAATGAACAGCTTAGCCAGTTATTTTCATATTTTATGAATATAGTGGATTATCAAGATAAAGATGCTGTACAAATTGTATATAAACTTTATGAGAAAAGCCGGGAAGTTCATTGTACTTTAAATGATTTGCAGAAGATTGTAGCATTGGAAACTAGGAAACCAGAAATTAAAAAAATAGATCCCCTAAGCATAGAGAAAGAAAGTAAACCACAAGTACAGAAAAATAAAAAATCACTTATTTCTAGTGGAAGTAATAGAAAAATTGACAGAAATAATATAGAGGAAAAAATAGATAAGAAAAGTAATGGAGAAAATAAGCATATTATAGAAAAAAAATTGAGAAGATATAAAACAAAAAACAAAAATAAAAGCAATAAAAGGAATCTGAAAGAAAACATAGTATTAACTATTATTTTGCAGATTGCTCTTTTATTGTTATTAGCAGTAGCAGCAAAGTCAGATATTTTTTGTGATGAAAAGGGAATTTCTGTAACGAAATCTGTAATGGGGTTATTTATATTAGGGGCATTGGATATGTTTATTTTGAGTAAAGTATTTGCCATAGAGGAGGAAGATATAGAAAATAAGGAAGAATATAAAGAATATGAGAAAAATAAAAAGTTTTTAAAGCAAAAAAAGAAAATTCAGATAGAAAACAAATTAGAACAAGAAGAAATTTCAAAAGAGAAAACTTTGTCTTTATTCAATAAGAAAAATATGGAGAAGAAGCCTTTTTTGGAAATAAAAGAAGAAAGGGAGTCTGTGAAACAAACAAAAATGGAGGAATTATTTCAACATAAGATGTCAGATTTTGAGAGAAAATCTTCTGTAACTCATATTGAAAAACAAAGAGAGATAGCATTACCGTTAGAAAACTGTAATATGGGGGATGAGACAATAAAAATAGATTATGATAAAACTATAGTTCAGGCTAATGAGAATTTATGCAGCAAAAAACAATGTTACCTTGTTCCAGAAGAACAAGGGCAGGAATTAATATCTCTTGGGGAGTTTCCATTTTTTATAGGCAGATTTCAAAAAGATACAGCTAGTTTAGAGCAAAAGAAAAATATAAGCCGCATGCATAGCAAGATTGAAAAAATGGGGGAACAGTTCTTTATTACAGATTTGAATTCCACAAATGGGACTTTTGTAAATGAAAAACGTATAGAAAAAAATCAACAAATTGTTCTTGCAGAAGGAGATAAAGTTTCTTTTGCAGATATTCCATATTATTTTACAAGAGAATGGAAGGCTTCCTAAAAGAGTAATGCACAAAATATCTAGTATTATTGTATAATTCAAAAGATATTTTGTGCATTTTGTGTATAGCTGAATTGTGTAGAATCTTGTTATAATGAAAGTTATGTAGTTTCTTATGAAAAGTGAGGTGGGAATTAATGAGAACAGAGAATTTAGTTAGACAGTTTCAGGCAGCAGGATATAAAAGAGCTATTGTTAATGGGGCTTTTGTAGATGTTTTATTACAGATTCAGCCACAATGTACCCATGTGGTAGTACTGATTGACTGCATACATTTGAGAGATTTGACAGTAGAAAAATATGAGAATATTGTGCGTGCTATTCGGAAATCTATATATAATTATGATTTTCAACAAATACAAATGCTGCAAGTGTTGTGTACAAATCAGCCAGAACAGGAAAAGGAATACTTATCGGTTTTTGGAGAACACTGGATAGTGGACTTAGAGGAAGAACGGCTCTTAATTTATGAAGACCAAATTGCAGAATTTTCTAATGCCAGAGAGATTATTGAACAGGCATTTCTTAGAGAGGAAATGTTGGAAGAGGAACGAATTAAGGCAAGGAGAGCTTATATTAAAGATAATATTTGTACGATTTTATTAGTATTATTGAATATTCTGGTATTTTTATGGGTGGAATTTACTGGTTCTTCTCAGGATGTGGAGCATATTGCAGATTCTGGGGCATTATGTACACAAAGTATAGGTAACGGTTTTTGGTATTATCAATTAGTGACCAGCATGTTTCTGCATTTTGGAATGGAGCATTTGGCAGGGAATATGTTTATGCTTTTAGCCTTGGGGCAATATGTGGAAAAAAGAGTTGGAAAGCTGTTTTACTTGACTATTTATTTTGGCGCAGGGCTTATGGGAAATCTGGCTGAGATATTTGATATGTTACAGAATCAAGGGCAGGTTGTAGTGGCAGCAGGAGCGTCAGGAGCTGTTTATGGAATTGTAGGTGCATTACTTTACTTGGTAATTCGTAATCATGGGAGACTGGCAGATTTACCATTCCGAAATATTATTTTACTTACAATTTTTGGCGTATGCAATGTTATGATTAGTTCAAATGTGAATTATGCACATGTGGGAGGTCTAATAGGAGGATTTATACTAACTGGAATACTATGTCGTTTGACTGGTAAGGAGGAAATAGATTCATGAGAATCAATATATATTATGGTGGACGTGGATTGATTGAAGATTCTACGATTTATGTACTAAACAAATTAACAGAAGTATTAGAGGAACTGAGGGTAGAGGTAATCCGATATAACTTATATGAAGATCTAAAAGGAATTAATATGCTGCCCAATACCTTAAAAGAGGCAGATGGTATTATTCTTGCTACTACAGTAGAATGGTTTGGAATTGGTGGCTTGATGCAGCAGTTTTTGGATGCCTGCTGGCTTTATGGAGACAAAGAGAAAATACAAAGACTTTGTATGCTTCCAGTTGTTATCTCTGTTACTTATGGAGAGAGAGATGCAATATTTACTTTATCTAAGTCGTGGGAATTATTAGGTGGTGTACCTTGTGAGGGAATTTGCGCTTATGTAGAGAATCATATAGAATTTGAGACTGATCCAGGGTATGCATTTTTAATTGAGAAGAAAGCAGAAATGATTTACAGGCAGGTTAGCCATAGACTGAAAAACTTTCCAACAAGTGCACATATAGTAAATCAGACAGTTTTAAAGAGAAATTCTATGGAGCTTACACCTCAAGAGAGTGAACAATTATCTATTTATGTATCAGATGATTCTTATGTGAAGAAGCAAAAGGAAGATATACAAGAGTTGGCTCAATTATTTAAGGGAATGTTGGGAGATGGCGAAGAACCAGATACATCTTCAGTAAAAGAAGAATTTATTGGAGAGTTAATAGAGCACTTTAAGGGACAGGATGGAATATTTGCAACCTATCATTTTTATTTTGCTGATGAAGATAAGAACCTTTTTATTAAGGTGAGTGGAGATAAAGTAGAATGTTATTATGACGAAAAGGGAGAAGCTGATGTTTTTGTAAAGATGTCTAAGGATATTATGTCAGAGATTATTGAAGGAGAAATGACTCTGCAAAGGGCATTTATGTCTGGAGAAGTGACAGCAAAAGGAGATTTTAAAACACTTAGAAATTTTGATATGCTATTTCAATTCTAAAAAACCCCCTGCAATAAGTATTTGCTTACTGCAGGGGGTTTTAAGTTATTTCGTAATTGTTTGGAACTACGAACAGTTATGTTATTTCTTAATTTTGAAAGTCATTGTTTTTGAAACCGTAATTCCCTTACCATTTTTTACATATACATAAAGAGTATAAGTACCTTTTTTGGCAGGCTTCCATGTTATTTTTTTCTTTGAAGAAAAGCCTTTTATTGTTTTAATTTTGCCGTTGCCAAGTTTTACTGCAAATTTGTAAGAAGCTTTTCCTTTCTTCGTAGTAGCATTTGCACTGAGTACAATCTTAGTTTTCACCTTCTGGCTAGAAGATTTATTAGTTTTGAAACTCTTAATTTTAATAACGGCACTCTTTACCTTGTATTTTTTATTGACAGTTACAGATTTTTTCTTTGCATCTGTAATCTTTACAGAAACTGTATAAGTACCAGCCTTCGTAGGTATCCAGTTTACAGATTTTGACTTTGTATTAGTTACTGAAAAAACTTTTTTGTTTCCTTTTTTCACAGTATATGTATATTTATATGCTGGCTTACCATTTTTGGCAGAAACTTTGATTTTAATGGTTTCTCCAACTGTTTTGTTTGTTTTGTCAAAGCTGATACTTCCTTTTAAGGTAGTAGATGTGGATACTTTAACTGGATCATTTGGAATAGGATTATCTATAATTACACCTGGTGTTACCGTAGGAATAGCAGTAGGTGTCACCGTAGGAATAATACTAGGTGTTACCGTAGGAATAGCAGTAGGTGTCACCGTAGGAATAATACTAGGTTCTACGCTAGGAACAACTGTAGGAATAATACTAGGTTCTACTGTAGGAGTAATAACAGGAGTAACAGTAGGAATAGCACTAGGAGTAACAGTAGGAACCGCACTAGGAGTAACAGTAGGAACTGCACTAGGAGTAACAGTAGGAACCGCACTAGGAGTAACAATAGGAATAGCACTAGGAGTAACAGTAGGAACCGCACTAGGTGTAACTGTAGCTATAACAACAGGAGTTACAGTTGGTATAATGGTAGATGTGATAGTTGGTCTTAGTGTAGATATTGGACCAGGAGTTGGAACAATTTCTGATGTAAAAGAGTTATCTCCTTCTTCTGCTTTATATCCATCTTCTGTATCTTTATTTTCATCATATGCTGGTAACTGCTCTTTTGCTTTTACAGGATAGTAGTAACCATTAATGTCATTTGCTTCTGGTTTTGGCATAACACCATTAGGCATTGTGGATTCATCAACATTGGTAAAAATGAATTTTGCTTCGCCACTAGTAGAAAGAATACTTACATCATATTTATCATCAGTACCTTTTTCTAATTTTGTACCAGGCCAGTAACCAAGAGGCTCCTGAATTTTATTCGCAGAATCAGTATAATATGCATACGCATATACGTTATCCCATGATACAGGAGCTGAGAAATGGGTAGTAATTAGCTTAAAGTCAACATCACCATTAACAATATACCCATCTTCTGTATATTCATCTCCATCTTCTGCTGGTAATCTATCTCTTTCTGCTGTTTCATAGCAGTAGTTGCCATTATCGCCAATCTGTTTTGGTCCCGTAATGTCACAATCTACATAGATAATTCTAGCAGAACCAATAGAAGATTCAAATTCTACTGAATATTTATTATCAGCACCTTTTTCTAATTTTGTACCAGGCCAGCAGCCAAGAGGTTCCTTAAGATTCCACGCAGAATCAGTGTAATAAGCATAAGCGTATACATTAGTCCAGCTATTTGGAGCAGTAAAAGTTGCTGACAAATGTGTCTGGATGCTGGAATTGTCTGCTGCGATAGGAGCAACTTCAGCTGCGTTTGTAGTAGTTTCTGCCTTAGCGAAATTACTGCTTCCAAATATAGAAGTCATTGTTACAAAAGATGCAACAGCCAAGCTAAGGGCTTTTTTTGTGAATTTAATCACGGAAAATTCCTCCTTTTTTGTGTAAACATTTTGAAAAAACAATTGCGAAATTTCATTTATGTTTTAAATTTTTATGTGTAGTTCACACTTTCTTAATAAAAAACCTGAATATATATCTGTCAAATTGTCTACAAAATGTCTACTTAAGTTTAAAATTTATTCTTAAATATATAATACGAAATAAAACAAAAAAATGCAACAAAAATTTAATAAAAAAGAAGTAAAATTAACAAAAATGTAATATAATAATAAAAAATAACTTTTCTTTTTCTTGATAATAGTGTATAATGTCATTTGCTTAATGCCAATTATGAGAAAAAATTATTTTAATGTTTTAAACTGGAACCTCTATTTTTTTATTTAATCATCTAAATCATTTATAGAATGATTTTCTATAGGAGACATAACAAATTATAATGGTAAGATAAAAAGGTATTTGATTATGAAAATGAATCATAGAATTTGTTATTGTTCTGGAGTCTTAAGGAATACCCCAGAAGGAGTGTATTTAAATTATGAAAGAAACTAAAAAAAATTATGATAAAAAAACAGTTGCAGAATTAAGAGAAGAAGCAAAAAGTTATGGATTAAAGAATATATCTACATTGAAAAAAAATGAATTAGTAGATCTACTAAATAAAGTGGAAGAAAAGCTTGCAAGTACACAAAAAGAAAAGCAAAAAGAAACAGTAGAAGAGAAAACATCAAAAAGTGAAAAAGGGTTCCATACAGAAAAAACAATGAAAAAAACAGAACATAGCCAAGAAAAAACGGAACGGACGAAGACAGTAAAAGGGGATAGCGAAGGGCTTTATTCGCCAGAAATTGCACATTTAGATAGTGGAGAGACAAAAAGAGGGATTCTTGAGGTATTATCAGATGGTTATGGATTTATTCGATGTGACAATTTTTTACCTGGTGAGAATGATGTGTATGTATCTCCAGCACAGATTCGTCGTTTTAATTTAAAAACAGGAGATTATATTGTAGGAAATACTAAGATCCGTACCAGCCAGAATGAGAAGTTTAGCGCCTTGCTTTATATGAAAACAGTAAATGGATATCATCCATCTGCTTTATTAAAGAGAAAGAAATTTGAGGATTTAACTCCAATTTTTCCAAATGAACGTATTCACCTTGAAACACAAAATGCCAGCATTGGAATGCGAATGATGGATTTAGTTGCACCAATAGGAAAGGGACAGCGTGGAATGATTGTCTCTCCTCCAAAGGCAGGTAAAACAACTTTATTAAAACAGGTAGCAAAGGCAATTACTAAGAACCATCCTGATATGCATATGATTATCTTGCTGATTGATGAACGTCCAGAGGAAGTAACAGATATCAAAGAATCCATAGAAGGAAAGAATGTAGAAGTAATTTATTCTACTTTTGATGAGTTACCAGAAAATCACAAGCGGGTTTCTGAAATGGTAATTGAGCGGGGAAGGCGTCTGGTAGAACATAAGCAGGATGTTATTATTTTATTAGATAGTATTACAAGATTGGCAAGAGCTTACAACCTAACTGTACAGGCAAGCGGCCGTACTTTGTCTGGTGGTCTTGACCCAGCAGCACTTCACATGCCTAAGAAATTCTTTGGGGCAGCGAGAAATATGCGGGAGGGAGGAAGTCTGACTATACTTGCGACTGCATTGGTAGAAACTGGGAGCCGTATGGATGATGTGGTATTTGAAGAATTTAAGGGAACTGGTAATATGGAATTAGTACTTGACCGTACCTTATCTGAAAAACGTATTTTTCCAGCTATTGATTTGTTTAAATCAAGCACCCGTAGAGATGATTTACTGTTATCAAAAGAAGAACTGGAGGCAAATCATTCTATGAGAAAAGCTTTAGGCGGTATGCGTTCCGAGGAAATGCTGGAGAAATACATTGACTTATTTTTAAAGACAAAAAATAACCGGGAATATATTGAAATGACTAAGAAAATGCATTAATGTAGAGGGTATTAAAGGGGATTTCTTAAAATGCAGGAAATATGGATTGTGGAAGATGATGTCAATATTAATGTACTGTTATTAGAAGCACTGTCAAAAGCAGGATATACCTGCCGGCAAGTATTTTCTGGAACAGAAGCAATATTATTAATGGAGAATGGACAATTAGATAACTGTGGAGTAATCTTATTGGATTTAATGCTTCCAGGAAAAAGCGGAGAAGAGGTATTATTCCAGATCCGTAAAAAAGGAAATACACCTGTAATTGTCCTTACAGCAAAAGGTGAATTGGAAGATAAGGTTGGACTATTAAGTAAAGGGGCAGATGATTATATTACTAAGCCCTTTGAGATAAAAGAAGTAGTGGTAAGAGTGCAAGTACAGCTTCGCCGAATGAACGAAAATGAGGAAAGAGATATTCTTTCTCATAAAGAAATGCAGTTGGACAGAAGAAATTTTGAAGTGAAAATTGGCGAAGAGGTACTGCCTAAGATTACAAAACAGGAATTTTTTATTTTGGAATTACTTTTAAAACATCCCAAACAGGCATTCAGTAAAGAAGAAATCTTTGAATATGCATGGAAAGAAATATATATGGGAGAAACAAAAACATTGGATGTACATATTAGTAATATTCGTAAGAAAATAAAAGCAATTACCCAAGAGGAATATATTGAAACTATATGGGGAATTGGTTACCGTTTGCATAATTAAACAGCGATTAGGAAACTTTACTCTTTTTTTACTTTTCCTTAGCTTTTCTTTAGGAATTACCGTTTATACTAGTAAAAGTGAAAGGCAGTAATTGCATAAGGAGTTGCTTGTAGGAAAGGAGAAGTTTATGACAGAATTGTTATTAAGAACAAAAGGACTTACGAAAACCTTCAAAAAGTATCATGCAGTAAACCATGTGGATTTACATATTCGTAAGGGTGCAATTTATGGTTTTATAGGAAGAAATGGAGCAGGAAAGACAACTTTCCTAAAAATGATTGCTGGTTTATCTACCCAGACTAGTGGAGAAATCGAATTATTTGGATATAAAGGGAAAGATTTGTCAAAGGTAAGAGGACGTATTGGTTCTTTGATTGAAACACCTGGATTATATGGAAATATGTCTGCTTATGATAATCTAAAAGTAAAGTGTAAGTTATTTGGAATTCGGGAAGAGAGATATATCAAGGAAATTCTAGAAACAGTTGGACTGGCAGATGTAGGAAAAAAGAAAACAAAGCATTTTTCTCTTGGAATGAAGCAGAGATTGGGCATTGGACTTGCTTTGGTGGGTGATCCAGATTTACTTATATTAGATGAGCCAATTAATGGACTTGATCCCCAAGGAATCGTGGAAGTAAGAGAAACTATTCAAAAATTGAATAAAGAGCATAATATGACTATTTTAATATCCAGCCATATTTTAGAAGAATTATCAAAGATAGCAACAGACTATGGCATGATTCACCAAGGAATTCTATTAGAGGAAGTGACCAAAGAAGAACTTATGGAACGCTGTAGAGAACGGATTCTCATTCGGGTTGATGAACCAAAGATGATTTTGCCAGTCTTAGATGATCTCGGATATAAAAATTACCAAGTGTTGGATGATTCGCATGTTGCAGTCTATGAGCGGATTGAAGAAAGTGGAGAATTAAATGGTTCGTTGGTAAAAGCAGGGATTTTGGTAAAAGAAATTCATGTAGCCAGTGAAGAGTTAGAAAATTATTTTATTCATCTGACAGGAGGTGCAAATCATGCTTAATATGATACAAATGGATGTTTTTCGGATGTTTAAGACAAAAAGTTTATATGTAATTTATATTGTTATGTTTGTAATAATAGTATTGACAACTATGCTTATGGGGGCATTCGAACCAGATTACAATAATACACAAGCATCTATGACAACAGAAGGTAATGAGTCACAATCATTTATGGACGGATTAGCAGATGGAATGGTAGAGATTGATGCAGATGTGCCAGAGTCTGTAGAAACAGAAGCAGAACAAGGAACAAATATAGGAATATCGGTTAAACCACCTACAGAGGAAGGAGCGAAGGTAACAGTTTATGATTTTGTATTTGCAAATTTGCAAGCAAAAGTTATAGCAATATTTATGGCGATTTTTACAGTGCTTTTTGCAACTGCTGATATGAGTAGTGGATATATAAAGAATTTTGCGGGTCAAGTAAAAAACAGATGGAAATTAGTATTATCAAAAGCTATAGTATTGCTTTTCTTTACCGTTCTAACTATATTACTATATGTTTTGATGCAGGTAGTTAGCATGCCAATTAGCTTTGGATATTTAGAAATTGGAAATTTATCAAATTTTCTTTCTTATTTAGGGATACAAACGCTTTTGCACTATGGATTTGTATGTGTATGTATGGGATTTGCCATTGTTTTTCGGAATAATCTTTGCAGTATGACACTTTCGATATGTATTTGTTTTGGCATGGCAAATATATTATATGCTTTTATGGATAAGGCACTAGCAAAGATAGGTATCAAAGACTTTGAAACCATTAAATATACAATTTCCGGAAGAATCGCAAGATTGCCAATGAATCCTACAGAAAGTGACACAGCAAAATGTGCTATTGTCGTGGCTATGTTTGTTTTGGTATTTGTTGGAATTAGCAGTTATGTATTTCATAAAAGAGATGTATAAGTGACTGTTCACTCACAAGCTTGACACTTGCTGTCAAGCTATGTGCCAAGATGTAGAATAGCCAAGAATCCAGCCTTTCGCCGAAGGCGAATCCTAAATAGGCTGGATTCCGTTACTGTTTGCACCGTAGGTGTGAACAGTAACATGTATAAGCAAGACAAGCAGGAGGAATGTATGTATATTACAATAGGGATATTAAGCGGAGTAATACTCTTGTTAATTCTGATATTGTTAATTTTTGTGCGGCAGATACAGGATATCTGCCGCCAATTGTTGTTTTTTACAAAACAAGATAGTAATATAAGGATAACCAGCCAGATAAGTTGTGGAGGTGTAGGGAAATTAGTAGATATTTTAAATATGATTGTAAAAGAAAGAAGAGAAAATAAAAAGAAGTATATGGATAAAGAAGTTTATCTTTCTGATGTATATACCAATCTTTCGCATGATATCCGAACTCCCTTGACTTCCTTAGATGGTTATATACAACTATTAGAAGAATGTGAAAACAAGGAGGAACAGAAACGCTATCTGTGGATTGTCAGGGAGCGTATTCACAGTTTAAAAGAAATATTGGAGGAACTCTTTACTTTTAGTAAGTTAAAAAATGAGACTTATCATTTAGAACTTACGGAGTGCTGTATTAACCGAATTTTGCGTCAGACTGTTTTTTCTTATTATGAGGATTGGACAAAACTTGGTATACAACCAGAATTTGATATTGAAGAAATCCCTATTTATATGGAAGGTAATGAACAGGCACTTTTCCGAGTATTTCAAAATGTTATGAAAAATGCCATAGATCATGGAGAACAAAAAATAGGAATATTTTTAAGTTCTTCTCAAAATGTAGTCTGTGTTCAAATTTGCAATGAAATATCTAAAACAGAAGAAATAGAGATAGATCAGGTATTTGAACGGTTTTATAAGGCAGATGCATCCCGTAATAAAAATTCTACAGGACTTGGACTTTCTATTGCAAAGGAGTTTGTGCTTCGGATGAATGGAACGATAGTGGCACAATTGGAAGAACAGGAATTTAGTATTATAATGAAGTTTCCAATTATAAAAAAGAATAAAAGTGTTATTAATATTTAATAAAATTATGCTGATATTTTTTAACCTTTAACATGAGTGCCATGATATATAGTGCTTATTTTAAAAGATTTGGGTAACTGTTCATGGTTCTGAATAGTTACAGGTCTGAAAAAATATGAAAACGAAAGGGGAATTATAAGTGAATTTAGAACAAATCAAGAGTTGTCTGCAAACAAAAGAGTATAATTTTTTAAGGGAGAATAAGCATTTAGGAAAGAACATTATCCTCTTAACATTGGGAGGAAGTCATGCTTATGGAACCGCTACACCAGAGAGCGACTTAGACATCCGTGGCTGTGCGATAAATAACAAAATGGAAATATTAACAAGAGAAGACTTTGAACAAGTGACAGAAACAAAAACAGACACAACCATATATTCTTTTGTAAAATTAGTAGGATTGCTGGCCCGCTGTAATCCCAATACTATAGAACTTCTTGGGAATAAGCCAGAACATTATCTGTATCTTTCAACCATAGGAAAGGAATTGTTGGAACATACTTCTATGTTTTTATCAAAAAGAGCCATTCATTCTTTTGGAGGATATGCAAACCAACAGCTTAGAAGATTAGAGAATAAATCAAGCCGTTTGGTTTCCCAGTCAGAGAAAGAACAGCACATATTGAAAACTATTGAACATGCATCCTATGATTTTCGGGAGAAATTTTTTACTATGCCCGAAGATGCTATCTCTCTCTATGTAGATAAGGCAGTTCAGGAGGATTATGATACAGAGATTTTTATGGATGTAAAGTTGTCCCATTATCCACTTCGGGATTATGCAGGAATGTTATCACAAATGCAGGGAATTGTAAAAGCTTATGGAAAAGTTGGAAAGCGGAATGAGAAAGCCATTGGACACCATAAATTAGGCAAACACATGATGCACTTAATACGGCTTTATATGATGTGTCTGGATATTTTGGAGAAGGAAAAAGTTATTACTTACCGTGAAGAAGAACATGACTTATTAATGGATATTCGGAATGGTAAATATTTAGATGAAAGACAGCAGCCAATTCCAGAATTTTATGAAATGGTGGATGAGTATGAGAAAAGGCTTGAATGTGCAAAAGATCATACTAATTTGCCAGAACAGCCAAATGAGATGGAAATTCGGGAATTTATAGCCAGTGTAAATGAAAGAATTATTAGAGGAAATAATTGAAAATAAAAAGTAAATTCTGTAATGTTTAAGCCCCTTCGCCAAAGGCAAATTATTATGGGCTTAAACGTAACTGTTCATCTTTCTGAACAGTTACAATAAAGTTATTAGATTAAGTAGGCGTAAATTTTTATTATAGATGAAAATTTACTCCTGCTTAATTGTTTTAAAACTCTATAAACATATACATAATGCTGACCTAATTGGAAATGATATAAAATATTACACCAGTTTATAGTTAAGGAGGAAATCTTATCATGAAAATTGGGACAATTGCAATTTTTTTAAGTCTTTTTTTAATTGGATGTGGAAAGAAAACAGAGCAGGATATACCAATAACGGATGCAGCAGAAAAAGGAATAGAAAAAGAAGACAGAGAAATAGAAAAAGTAGAGAAAGAAAATATTCAGGAAAATTCCGAGAAAAAAATTTCCCAGTATTTTTATCTGGAAGCATGCGAGGAAATGGTGGATTTAAAATTGAGCATATTAGAAAAATCTTATCAAGAAGGTAAGGTTAGCAAGGATGAATACCGAATGCAAAAGCAACAACTAAAACAGGAAGAAAATCAATATCAACTGGAACGGGAAGCTCTTGGATATCAAGAAAATTTATATGCTCCAGTTCATATACAAGATAGTGATAAAAAAGCTATGAAAAAACGGTTATTGGAAGTAAAAGAGGAGATAGAAGATTTAGCAAAAAAGATGAAAAAAACCAAGCAGGATTATATAGAACAAAGACTTAGCCAGGAAGATTTTATCTTGAAAAGAAGCAAACAAGAGGAAGAGGAGGAACGGTTAGAGCAAGAGGAGGATTGGTTGAAAAAAAATCTGGAAAAGTAAGGAGCAATTCCAAATTTCTGTATACTTTTTATAGTAAAAAGTGTTATACTATATGCAAACAATGAATTGACAGAATTATTATAGTTTATGACGTGTCAAATCATTAGTAAAAGATTAGGGGTTGATAGTATGAAGAAGGTATTATTTGTTGGTTCGGAATGTTATCCATTTGTGAAAACAGGCGGCTTGGGAGATGTAATGTATGCTCTTCCCAAGGCACTTCTAAAAGAGGGATATGATGTAAGGGTAATCATACCCAATTATCGTTGTATTCCATGGGAATACCGAAGCAAGATGAAATACATCACACATTTCTATATGGATTTGGGACATGATCCAAATCATAAATATGTAGGAATTATGACTTTGGAATTAGATGGTGTAACTTATTATTTTATTGATTGCGATGACTATTTTGGCAGCGGAAATCCTTATGAAGATATGTCAAAGGATATTATAAAGTACATTTTTTTCGACAAAGCAGTATTATCTGCACTTCCTGTCATTGGATTTATGCCAGATATTATTCATTGTCATGACTGGCAGGCTGGTTTTGTACCAGTATTTCTTAGAACTTTGTTTTATGATACACCATTGTCACATAATTCTAAATGTATTATGACTATTCATAATTTAAAATTCCAAGGTGTGGCAAATATTGATACAGTAAAATATATTACAGCTTTTCCAGACTATGTATACACAGAAGAGAAGATTAAATTTGGTAAGGATGTAAATATGCTAAAAGGCGGATTGGTATTTGCAGATAAAATTACTACAGTTAGTAATACTTACAGTGGAGAGATAAAATCAAGAGAATATGGAGAATATCTGGATGGAGTCATTAATTATCATCACATGAAGCTTTGTGGTATTTTAAATGGTATTGACTATGATATTTATAATCCTAATACAGATACACAGATTTATAAAACTTACGGAATAAAAGATGCGATAGAGGGAAAAAAGAAGAATAAATTGGAGATGCAGAAAGAATGGGGACTTTGGCAAGATGAAAATAAATTTGTTATTGGATTAGTTTCACGTCTGACAGATCAAAAGGGACTTGATTTAGTAAATAATATAATGGAAAGATTATTGGACAACCATACAGAGTTTGTGTTAATTGGAACAGGAGAAGGACGTTATGAAAATATGTTCCGTCACTATGAACAGAGGCATAAAGGACAAGTTTGTTCCAATATCTTGTATGCCGAAGACCGTTCACATAAATTATTTGCTGGGGCAGATGCTATTTTAGTTCCATCCAGATTTGAACCATGTGGGCTTACCCAGATGATGGCACTTCGCTATGGAGCTATTCCAATTGTAAGAGCTACAGGAGGATTAAAAGATACCGTAATTCCTTATAATGAATATGAGGAAAGTGGAAATGGATTTTCCTTTACCGAATATAATGCAGATATTTTATTAAATGTTATCAATTATGCAAAGACCATTTATTTTACCAGACGGGATTCTTGGAATCAGATGATAAAAAGAGCTATGGAAACGGACTATTCATGGAAGAATTCTGCATCTCAGTATCGTTCTTTATATACTTCTTTGGTAGGAGAATAAAAGGAAGTATAAGTGTAGCATGTTCCACTTTTTGTGCATAAAATATAAAAAGAGTTAAATACAATAAGATGTATTTGATATAGCACTGGGGGAACATGCTATGGCAGAAAAGGGATTGGATGTCAGTCAATGGCAGGGACATATTAATTTTCAAAAAGTAAAAGATGCAGGATATTTGGTAGTATATATCAAAGCTGGAGAAGGCAGTAATACGGTTGACCCTTTTTTTGAAGAAAATTATAGAAAAGCAAGAAGAGCAGGCATGAAGGTAGGATTTTATTATTATGTGACTGCGAGAAGTGCTAGTCAGGCAAGACATCAGGCACATCACTTTGTGGATATTACAGCAAAGAAGGAATATGAATGCAGGTTGGCAATGGATTTTGAAGATTTGGCTGGATTAAGCCAAAAAGAAATAAGAGAGATAGCTACTGCGTTTTTAAGAAGTGTAGAAGATTTAACTAAAACAAAACCTATGGTGTATAGCGATTATTCTAATACTACAATATGGAAAAGACCAGTTACAGATTATCCTCTTTGGTTGGCTTATTACAATAGAAGAGTTCCAGAACCAATAAATGGATGGAGAACTTATACAGCCTGGCAATATAGTGATGAAGGAAGAGTGCCAGGGATTTCTGCCCGTGTAGATTTGGATCAATTCCGAAAAGATACATTCCTCAAAAAAAGAGGTAAACATAGAAGACCAAAGAAAAATCTTTATGCACATCATAATACAAGAATTGTTTATACAATTAAAAAAGGAGATACTTTATCTTCTATTGCAAGATTATACCGAACAACAGTCTCTGCAATTGCAAAAGAGAATGATATTGCAAATCCAAACAAGATATATACAGGAGAAAAATTAAAAATTGTTATTAGGGATAAACAAAGAGATGAAGCAAGAAATAGATATATAAAAGTTAAGAATGGGGATACTCTTTATGGAATTGCAAAAAAATATAATATCCCAGTTTCTGTTTTAATTGAAGAAAATCATATTCTAAGCCCAGATTTAATATTTCCTGGACAGAGACTAAAGATACCAAAATCAGTTTTTATATTATAAATAGGAGGCTGCAGTTGAAAGACTGTAGCCTTTTTATGTTATAGGGAAGCAATCTGCACTTTGTTTCAGGTGAAATATAAAAACTGTCCTAACTATTGCATTGTGTATAAAAAAAATGTATACTACAAAATAGGAGACGTGACATGTATGGTATATAAAATGATATATAGATATCAAGTTTATTAATATTTATTATTCTGATCATTATGCTCCTAAGTTATGCAAAACTTATAAGGCAGGAGGTGAAAAAGTGAACAAAAGAGAGAATGTGCGGCAGTTTTTCGTTAATTGAAAAGACCAGTAAAAATGCAACGTACATAATAGTATTGTAACTAGTAATTTAACCATGAGGACTTATCTAAATGTTCTATTTGAATGGTAACATTTGCATTCCACATCAAATAAAACAAGATGATTTTTCAGATTATAATCTGAATTATGCCAAAGCACAAATGAATGTATTACAAAGCTTTATTCTTTTTTCAACCGTAATAAAAAATCGTGTATTTGGAAACTCGTTAAATTTACTGAAAATTATGGAATGTTGGAGATTTATGATGAGTTCTTATGGTAACAAAATTAATCAAAGGATTCTTATTGATTGTGTAAGGAAATGTATACACACCTAAAATTCACAAATTTATAAATAATAGGGAGAATCAACATGCAGATTAATATAGCAGTTTGTGATGATGAACCAACGTCATTAGAAAGTATTAAAAATATGATAATTGATACATCAAAAAGACTAAAGGTGTGTCCAGAAATTTTAACTTATAATAATGGTAAACAAGTAGTGGATATAGTATGTAATAAAAAAGAATTTTTCAATATATTATTTTTAGATATTAGTATGCCTGGATTTTCAGGAATGGAGGCTGCAAAGCGAATTAGAGAAAAAAACTCAGATATCATTTTAATATTTATCTCTGCATACGAACAATATGTGTTTCATTCAATAGAATATAATCCATTTAGATATATAAGAAAAGAAAGAATGGAACAGGAGTTACCATTAGCATTGAAAGCAGCATATTTATATGTAGAGCAGAATAAGGATATGTTTATTATTGTTAAAACAGAAAAGAAAGAATTACGGATAAAAAAAACAGACATCATGTATTATGAAACAGAAGGAAGAAAAATCCGGTTATATATGAATACTGGTAATAGTTTTTTAGTATGGAAGACTATTAAAGGATTCTATCAGGAATTGTGTGATAAAAATTTTATTAGAATACATAGTGGCTGTGTGGTTAATGCAAAGTATATTGAACAGTTTTCTATATATGATGTTATACTTGATAATGGAAAACATTTAGCTGTGAGCAGAACAAGAATAAAGGAAGTTAAGTCTGCAATATTATATTATTGGGGAGAGAAAATATGATAGTCTTTTATTTGGGAATGGAATATATAGTAACTTGTATTGATATGATTATGTGCTGTATTTTTTGTGGAACTTTTTTGTGGAAAGAAAAAATATCAGAAAAAAAAGGGTTAATAGTGTTATTATCTTTGTTTAGTTCATTTATTATATGTTTATTTAATAATATTCGGGTATATTCCTATTTGAATATCATGGCAGTAACTTTATTAATGGTATATTTTCAATGGATGATATATAAAAAAACTTTGCTTTTATCATTGATGTTTACCCTGATTTACGCATCTATGTTGAATGCTATAAACTTTTTTTCTGTTTCTATATTTTCATTAAAAATGCATATTGATTCGTTGTATCTTTTAAATGTTCAAAGTATTTTTAGAGTTAAAGTGCTTTTTTTAAGCAAAATAATTTTAGTATTAGTTATAACTACAATATGTAAGGCAAGTAGAGTGAAAAAGTATACCTTTTCACAAAAATATATGACTTTTATGAGTATTTGTTCTGTTTTTGCTTTTGTATGTAATTTAATTATAATGCAGGAAGATTTGTCAAATGGAGAGATGAAGGGGATAATATTTTTCACCATACTAATAATAGAATTCTTTATTATTTATTGTGGAAGTAAATTATCAGAAAATTGTGGACAGCAGCAACAGATGGAAGTAGTAAAGCTGAGGAATGAAATGCTGCAAAAATCTTTAGATAATACAGAACATGCTTTACAGTCATGGAGGGCGAGTATTCATGATTATAAAAATCATGTTATAGTATTATCGCAATTAAGCCAGGATGGGAAATTAGAGGAAATAAGAGACTATTTAAAACAGCAAAATAAGCTTTTAGACCAGAAGGTTTTTTACATAAAAACAGGAAATTCTGCTGTCGATGCAATTATAAATGCAAAAAAGAATCTAGCAGACCAGCAAAATATTGTTTTTTATGTAAATGCTGTTATTTTGGAAGAATGCATTATAAAGCCATTTGATATAGTGAGTATACTTGGAAATCTAATAGACAATGCATTAGAGGCTTGTGCTATGGAAAGTAGTCCATATATTGATATATCAATAAAAGAAGAAAAGAATTTTTTGATTATAAGAGTAATAAACTCTTTTACAGGAGAATTACCTAGAAATATGCAGACTACTAAAAGCAACAAAATGTGGCATGGAATTGGGATGGAAAATATAAAGAACATAGTTGAGAAATACAATGGCGATTTTGATATGGTACATAAAAACAATGAAGTAGCTACTCATGTTATGTTGTTGAATAAAGAATTGGAGTAAAGAAATAGAAAATGTTTGTAAGAAATATGGAATGCAAATGGTTGTAAATTATGTAAATATAGAAGTAGAAACAAGGAAAATAGTTGGTATTGTCATAAAAAATGGTAGTGGTAAAACGAATCTATTTAAGTCTATTTATGGGGTGATACTAGTAAACTACGCAAAAAAAGTGACAAAATACACAAAATATTACATAAGATAATCTATTTGTGCTATAATAAATCTGGATTAGAGATAGTATGTGTTAACAAATCAATAGTAAATTTAATATTTTGTAAAGGTAGTTATAATGTAGATGAAAAGCCATGAAAAAAGGTGCTAAGGTGACAGGTAATCTGTGGTGTGGAGTTAACGGATTGAAAGTGTCAAAGGATTTTTAATACACAATACATAAAAGAAACAAAAATGTAACTAGATGTATTTAGATAAAATGATATATCAATAAATATAGTGTCTTTGAATTTTCTAGAAATGTAAAAGTTGATAAAAAAGTCCGATATTTATAAAGGAACTATTAAAAGGTGATGGATAATTAAAAGTTATCCAACATAAAATAACCTTTTAATTACCCCTCTTTCCCCCAACCTCATTTTAATTTGACAAAGGTTTTTCCGATTGATACAATAACCACATAAGGTTAAGTATATATGGAAAGGCAAGGTTCAAAATATGAGAGAATACACAACACAAATGGATGCAGCCAGAAAAGGGATTATTACCAATGAGATGAAAACAGTTGCAAAGAAAGAACAGATAGATGTGGAGGAACTTCGGGAATACATAGCAAAAGGGCAGGTGATTATTCCCTGCAATAAGAATCACAGTTCTATTTCTCCCAATGGAATTGGTTCTATGTTAAAGACGAAGATTAATGTAAACCTTGGCATTTCCAGAGATTGTGTGGATATGGATATGGAAATGGAGAAGGTACAGAGTGCGGTAGATATGGGAGCAGAAGCGATTATGGATTTAAGCTCTTATGGAGATACCAGAACATTTCGCAGAAAAATAGCAAAAGAATGTAGTGCAATGTTAGGAACTGTACCAATTTATGATGCAGTTGTTTATTATCATAAGGCTCTAAAAGAGATTACTGCCAGAGAGTGGATTGATATTGTCCGTATGCATGCAGAGGATGGCGTAGATTTCATGACAATTCATTGTGGATTAAATAGAGAAACGGCAAAGCGTTTTAAAAAGAACAAGCGTCTTATGAATATTGTTTCCCGAGGTGGATCAATTATGTTTGCCTGGATGGAAATGACAGGGGAGGAGAATCCATTTTATGAGTATTATGATGAAATATTAGAGATTTTTCGAGAATATGATATTACTATGAGCCTTGGCGATGCCTGTAGACCAGGATGTATTGCAGATGCAACAGATACAGCACAGATTGAAGAATTGGTAGTGCTTGGGGAACTTACGAAAAGAGCATGGGAGAAGGATGTGCAGGTTATGGTTGAAGGACCAGGGCACATGCCACTGAATCAGATTGAAGCCAATATGACGATTCAGAAAACCCTTTGCCATGGAGCCCCGTTTTATGTGTTAGGACCTCTTGTAACAGATATTGCACCAGGATATGACCATATTACTTCCGCAATTGGTGGAGCCATAGCAGCGACTTATGGAGCATCCTTTTTGTGTTATGTGACACCAGCGGAACATCTTCGTCTTCCAGATGTAGGAGATGTAAAAGAGGGAATTATTGCAGCAAAGATTGCGGCTCATGCAGCAGATATTGCAAAAGGTATAAAGGGGGCCACAGATTGGGATTATGCTATGAGTACAGCAAGAAAGAAATTAGATTGGGAAGAAATGTTTCATCTTTCCATTGACCCAGAAAAGGCAAGAAGATACCGGGCAGAGGCGAAACCAGAAAAAGAAGATACTTGTAGTATGTGCGGAAATTTTTGTGCGGTGAAAAATATGAATCGTATATTGGATGGAGAAATTGTTAGTATTTTTGATGAATAATAGAAGTTCTAAAAGATTGCCATATTTATTTGGATTTTTATTTTTTCCTGACAGTAGAAGTTTTGATTGCATTGTTTGTACATGATAGATTTGTACGTCTGTATATTGGAGATGTACTAGTCGTTGTTGTGATATATTTCTTTGTTAGAGTTTTTATTCCAAAAAAATATAAATCTCTTCCAATTCCTATATTTGCCTTTGCGGTTGGAGTTGAAGTTTGTCTGTTTTTTCATATTGTAGAACGACTAGGATTGTCTGTTAATAATTTTTAGTGTTTTGATAGATTCGACTTTTGATGTGAGGGATATTATTTGTTATGGTATTGGAATCATAACATTATAAATGGCTGTATAGGCGAAAAAGAAAAGGTGATAGAATGTTATTGTTCTTTTTATTATTATATTTGGTTTGGAACAGATTCGTGTAATCGTGAAATTGCCAGCAAAGCTAGGGAAAAATATAGGAATAGTAATTGGTAGTATTGCTTTTTTACTGTTAGGCTACAGAGGGTATTTGAGAAGAAATGTAAATATAGGATTTGGAAATGTTTTAATTGGTGAGATGTTGCTAATGCATTTAGCAGTTTTAGTTTTCATAACACTTGTTATACATATAGTCTGGAAACTTTTAAAATTGCCTGTAACGAAAAGAAAAATAACAAATAATATATTTATAAGATTGTTTTTATAAAGTGATATGATGGAGATATGTAAAAATAAAAGAAAGGTTAGAGATAAATTATGGAATTATGGGATATATATGACAAGAATAAACAGAGAACTGGACGTACCATGAAGAGAAATGATTGGTGTTTAAAAGATGGAGAGTATCATCTTACCGTACTTGGTGTGGTTAAAAGAACAGATGGAAAGTTTTTAATTACCCAAAGGACTATGAATAAATCTTGGGCTCCAGGCTGGTGGGAAGTATCTGGAGGTGCGGCACAAGCAGGAGAAAATTCTCTAGATGCAATCATTCGGGAAATCAAAGAAGAGACTGGGTTGGATGTACATGATGCAAAAGGTGGTTATTGTTTTACCTATCAAAGAGAAAATCCAGGAGAAGGAGATAATTATTTTGCTGATGTGTACCGTTTTGAAATGGATTTTGAGGAAAGTGATGTGAGACCACAAGAAAAAGAAACCCTTGGTTTTATGATTGCAGATTTAGATCAAATAAAAGCTTTTGCAAAAGAAGGGATTTTCCTTCATTATGACAGTATTAAGCAAATATTTGAATAGAAAAATATATTTCTTGATAGCTATCAGGTTTGTGGGATGAAATTATGGCAATGAAACTGTTGGGATATGGACTGTAGACAAATATTTGTGTGATAGAATAAAATATTTGGTAAAAAAATAAGAACAAGATAAAAGTATTTAGAGAGAGTTTTATAAGGAATGGAAACTCTCTCTTTTCTTAGTTCTTTTTTTCGGGTATAATAGGTAAGTGTGTAATGAAATGGAAACGTAATAAATGCTTATAATGTATAGAATTTTAAAAGTTGCATAGCATTATTGCAATTTATAATTTCAGTTGGGAGGCAAAATACCTTTTGACCCAACATCTTATAATAATAAATTGAGATTATTCATGCTTAATAGGTCAATTGACGATGATTGCAGACAGGCGACACTGTTAAGTGGATCCTAGTTGTAATAGTAGTAGTCTGCAATATAGGATATTTATAATTAAGGATAATAATATAAAAATAAAATTTAATAGTACGTTTATAGAATATCTTTAAAATAAAGAGAAAAACAGAATGGAGAAAACTATGGCAGGAATTTTATATGGAGTTGGAATTGGACCAGGAGATCCAGAATTATTGACTTTAAAGGCGGTAAGAATTTTAGAGGAATGTTCTGTGATTGGAATACCAGCAGAGAATACAAATATTTGTACTGCATTTGGTATTGCAAAACAGGCAGTACCAAAGATTCAGGAAAAGAAAATTATAAGTGGTGTAATTCCAATGACAAGAGATGAAAACAAACTAGAAGAAGCATACCAGCAGATATGTCAGAAGATAGAAACAGAACTAACAGCAGGAGAGAATGTAGCTTTTTTAAATCTTGGAGATCCTACTATATATGGAACATATATGAAGATTCACAAAAAAATAATAGAAAAAGGCTATAGGGCAGAGCTGGTTAGTGGTGTGCCTTCTTTTTGTGCAGTTGCAGCAAGGCTTGGAATGGATATTGCTACTGGTGAGGAAAGCATTCACATATTACCTGCTTGCTATGGAATTGAAGAAATTGAAAAATATAATGGAACGAAAATACTAATGAAGTCTGCCAGACAGTTTGATTATGTGACTAAGAAGTTAGAAGAATTGGAAAAAGAAGGAAAACTTGAGGTCTTTGCTGTGGAAAATTGTGGAATGGAAGGAGAGATTGTTTATCCTAATATACGCAGTTTACGGCAACAGGGAGAGAAAGGATACTTTACAACAATTCTGGCAAAGGAAAAAGAAAAGCGGTTGTAATTGTTTATATTTGAAATAATGATAAAAGCTGTATGGAAAGGCTTGGGAGAAGTTATGGATCAGTATGTGAATAAGAATAAAAAGCAGCTTCGCTGTGGGATTACAACTGGAACTTGTGCAGCAGCAGCAGCACAGGCAGCAGCAAAACATTTGATTTTTGGGATTGAGAGTAAGGAAGTTACAATCTATACACCGAAAGGAATACCAGTAGTTGTGCCAGTAGAGCTGGTTACTTCATCAGAGAATAAGGCAGAATATTTTGTGGTGAAGGATAGTGGAGATGACCCAGATGTGACAAATGGTGCCAAAATCTATGTTTCTGTGGAAAAAAGAAATACAGAGGGAAAAGTACAAAATATATTTGAAGACGAATTCAAACAGTTATTTCTGGATGGTGGAGAAGGGGTTGGGAGAGTTACCCAGAAAGGCTTAGAACAGAAGATTGGATATGCAGCAATCAATACGGTTCCAAGAAAAATGATTTTTGATACAGTAAGAGAGGTTTGTCAAATTGGTGAGTATAAGGAACAGCTTCTTATTCAGATTCATGTACCAGAAGGGAGCCAACTGGCAAAAAAGACTTTTAATCCAAGGCTTGGAATTGAGGGAGGTATTTCTATTCTGGGAACTAGCGGAATTTTAGAGCCTATGAGTGAAAAGGCAATTGTAGATACCATTGAAATAGAAATCCGACAACAAAAAGCTATGGGAAAAGAACGAATTCTAGTGACTCCTGGAAATTATGGGAAAGGTTATGTGGCAAAGTATTTAGGACTCGATATGGAAAGTAGTATAAAATGTAGTAATTATATAGGAGAAACATTGGATTTAGCAGTTGCTTATGGAATAAAACAATTATTATTAGTAGGTAATATTGGGAAACTTGTAAAACTTGCAGCAGGAGTTATGAATACACATTCCAAAGTGGCAGATGCCAGATATGAAGTATTTGCTGCTTATACAGGACTTTGTGGAGGCACAAAAGAGTCCTTGGAACAGATTATGGAATGTAAGAATACAGATGAAATGCTAGCGGTTTTAGAAAAAGAGGGTCTCAAAGAGAAGGTGTTAGATCGTATTTGTAAGAGGATTCATGAACAAGTAGCACATCGGGTAGGGGAGGAGCTGGAATTTGGCATTATGCTTTTTTCTGATAAATATGGTTTTCTTGGACAAACAAAGGATACTGAGAAGATTTTGTCTGCATTTTGAGGAAATATTAGGTAAGCATCAAAAACAGGTGTAACATTTTGTTGAAATAGTGAAACTTAATTTGTACCAGTACAAAACAATGCAGGATAAAGCGAAAACAGCTTGCAGGAATTGAACTGAATGAGCAGGTGGAAAACGAGATATGTATAATAGAATAGGTGAGGAACATAAGGCAGAGAAAAAAGAAGAAACCAAGTCTGGCACTTATCCTTCGGTTGAGGAAAAAATAAAAATGCAGGCAGAAAAAGAGAAAACCAGCTATACAGAATTTGAAAAATATATTTCAAAGGATGAGGTTCTGCCCAATGGACTGACAGTAGAAGAACAGCAGATAAAGGACATAGAGAACCATTTATGGGAGAAAAAATTCAGCATAAGAAAAGACATATTCCGAAAGTTTGATGCATGGCTGGATAAGAAAGCACAGGAGGCAATCGAAGAGGCAGAGAAAAAAGATCCATTCAGCCAGACAGGCATGGGGAATGGAAAAGCAGACTTTTGGATGGGGTTTACGGGGCAGAGACAGACCAGGTATTCCCAGGATAGCCTGGCAGGCAGTTTTGTAAGGGGAAGCCTGAACTTTCTGGAAGGAATTGTGGAAATACCCTTTATGCTGGAAGACCCAGATGTATTTATGGAAGAACTAATTAATACACCAAAGGCATTCGGGCAGATGAAAGAAGAAGTTGAAAAAGGGAACCAGAACATAATGGGAATCCTGACAACAGAAGCAAGCTGGGGAGTTGCCACGGCAGCATTGGGAGCAGCAGCAAAAAGAAATGCCGCCATAGAAAAAAGTAATGCCCGGATGACCGATGATGTGGCAAAGTTAACAGAACGAATGAATAAATGCAGCCCGGACAGAAGCTGTTTTCCGGCAGGCACACTGGTAGAAACCAAAACAGGAAAAAAAGCCATAGAAGAAATCGAAGAAGGAGAGGAGGTTTGGTGTGAAGAAGAAAGAACAGGAGAACAGAAACTGAAAAAAGTATTAAAAAGAATTGAAAAAACAAATGATATTCTGTATCATCTATATATAGGAAATCAAGAGATACATACCACAGAAGACCACGCAATATGGCTGGAAGGGAAGGGCTGGAAAAAAGCAGAGTATATCCATGTGGGAGATATAGTCCGTTGCAGGACAGGAGAACCAGAAAAGATAACCAATGT
>JAAVZU010000078.1 GCA_022791815.1 Lachnospiraceae bacterium | reverse complement strand
TTGCTGTTGGAGCATTTGTATTACCTGGTTTTGCTGTTGGAGCATTTGTATTACCTGGTTTTGCTGTTGGAACATCTGTATTACCTGGTTTTGCTGTTGGAGCATTTGTATTACCTGGTTTTGCTGTTGGAACATCTGGATCATCTGGTTTTGCTGTTGGAACATCTGGATCATCTGGTTTTGTTGTTATTGTTCCTGGTATATTTGTCTCTGATGGCTGAGTTGTTATTGTTGGAACACCACTCGCTGGTGTTTCTGTTTCTGGTACATCTGGTTCTTTTGTTTGTGGTGCTATAGTCTCTGGTGTTTCACTTTCCTCTGGACCAGCAGTTACTATGGTTCCATTTGCAGAACCTTTGTACTTTAATTCCTTTGTTACTGTTGTATTTGCTTCATCATGTGCCTGTACAGAAATCTTAACAGTATATTCCTTTCCATCCTCTGGAGTGAATGAATATGTATTATTCTTTGAATAATAATGATCTCCTACATATTCTCCTTCGCACTTTACTTCATATTTGTAATATACCACACCATCATTAATCGTACTTGAAGCATCTACAGTAATTGCTTGTACTTCTCCTGCCTTTAAGGCTGTTCCGTCTTCAGGTGTTACCTTCACAATATTTAATGGACCTGGTGTTGGTACTGGTGTTGGAGTTGCTGGTCCTTCTGGATCGCTATCATAAAGCTTTCCATCTACATACCAATACTCTCCTGCTGCTTTACTCAAGTCATCAGATTGTCCACCATTTCCGTTAATGATAAATTTAAAACCTGCATCAAATGTAACAGTAACCCATCCATTTCCCATGACAGGATCTGCATCCATTGCTTTTCCAGGCCAAGCACCAAATGCTTCTTCTTGGTCCTTCCATGCGTAAATATTTAGACCTGTACCTTTTGCATGCAGAATAATTTGATCTTCCGCTGCAACTTGTGATGCCTCTGTTTTTACTTCTACTGTTTCTGCCTGTGTTACTGGACTTGTAGCAAATATACTAGTAGCCGCAATGGTTACTGCCAATAATCTGCATACAAACCTATTATGTTTTCTTTTTAACATATTTTCCTCCTTCTTTCCCTTCCTTGGTTTTTATTCCAATTGTCTTATGCCTTCATACTTTTAACTCCTATTATAAGTTAGATATTCCATGAGAATTTTTATCCAAGAGTGCTATTACTTCTTTACTTTAAAGTTCTTAGAAACTTTTGTACTAGTTTCCCCATCTTTTGCATATATGGTTACTTTATAAGTTCCCTTTTTCTTAACCTTGTAATTAGCAGTCTTTTTTGAAGAATAGTCTTTCACTTTTACCTTTTTACCACTTGGTGTCTGAACCACAATCTTTGTTTGTAATTTCCCTATAGAAGGTGTGGCATTTACGGTAATTTTAACAGTATCATTCACAGAGTAAGTACTTTTATTAAATTTTACACTATCAATAGCTACTTTACTAGGTGCTGCAATAAATTCCCTAACATCTGTTACAATATCATATCCATCTTTTACCTTTACCTCGAAATTATATATTCCTACCTGATCTAACGTATAACTTACATAATCACAATCTGTGTTTTCTGCAATAATTTGATAAGAACCATCTGGCAGCTTTACTGTATATGTATAGGTATATTCTTCAGTTCCCCCTACACAATTTGCAGATAAAATCACTCTTGTTCCTGCTCTCTGTGGATACGTCTTATCAAAAGCTATCTCATCAATCTGCAAATCTGTGGAGATATCATTCTCTGCTGCGAACACTTTACTTATATTATTCACAGGCATAGCTACGGTTATCATTGCGGCTGATAACATGCCGGTTATTACTACTTGTCTTAACTTTTTATGAAACACGCCACTACCTCCTTTATATCTAATTAATATTCTATAACAGTTTTGTAACAAAATCAATATTCTTTTAAAACCTGGTGGGCATTTTTTACAGTTTCACCAAGATACTCCTTCCTCTTTTGTTTGTATTGTACATATTACTATACTTACCTAAACAAGAATGTAATCATCAAACATTTTTACATAGAAAGAGTTTTTAACTATTAAAACAGAGCTACACAACTTACTATGATAGTCCTGACAAACGGTTGCATTTCGTGCAAGTTTACTTGCAAAGAAATGTAACCATTTGGCTAGCTAACTGTATGAGTATATAGGACGATAGCCCGAAATACGAATACAGTTGGTGATTGCGAAAGTACACAACATATAACAATCAACTTTCATTCATGGTGGTGCTGAGCTGACAAAGGCAGCATACAGGTTTACTGTGTAATTCAAATAAAGTTCTATACAAAATTGTTCATAACTTCCAACAATTACGAAATCTTTGCTTTCTTTGCCATTGCTACAGCTAATGCTCCTGGACCAATATGGCAGGATACACTGAGAGATAATGGATTTATCATAATTTCTATGCCAGGATATATTTTCCCTATTTCTTCTTTTAACTCTTGAGCACCTTTTTCATTCTGTGTATGTGCAATATTTATATACATTTCATTCAAATCATTCTGAAAACGATTTTCCATATCATCTTGTAATGCTTTTACCATAATGGACATTCCCTGTTTTACCGTTCTTGCTTTTGCAAATGTATCCAGTTTTTCTCCCTGAATCTGCAATACTGGCTTTATACGCAGTATCGTTCCAAGAGCTGCCACTGCAGGTGTAAGTCTTCCACCTTTTCGTAAATATTTTAAAGTATCTACCATAATATAAATACTTGCATCTAATTTAGTTTCCATCAATACATTATAAATGCTTTCTATATCATATCCTTCTTTTACTAGATTTAGAGCATCTATAACAGAATTTTTTTGTGTTACTGAAATTCTTTGATTATCCACGACAAGAACTTTTCCTTCATAATCTTCCGCAAGCATAATTGCTGTAGCACAAGTTCCACTAAGCCCACTAGACATAGGAATATACAGAGCAGTTTCATGTTCCTTCAATGCCTCATCCCACACTTTCATCATTTCTTCTGGTGAAGGCTGTGATGTTGACACATTCACTTTCTCACCCATTTTTTTATAAAACTCTGTTTGTGTAAGGTTGATATCTTCATAAAAAGTTTCTTCATCTATAAGAAAGGGCATTGGTACCACATAAATTCCCAATTCTTTCGCTTCATTTTGTGTAATTCCACTATTGCTATCTGTAATAATTGCTATACTACTCATATATACATCTCCTATTCTAGTTTTCTATTTCACCTAGTTATTAAAACCATTATACCCAAAAATCAGAAAAGAAGTCTGCTACATCTATTCCATGTAACAAACTTCTTCTCTTATTCTTTGTGCTTTTCTTACCTTTGCACAATCCTTTATCCCACTGTAAATATTCTAACTCCGCTTACAATGTTTCGTATAAAAATGATTACTCTTTTGTTTCTGCCAGATAAGAAGTGGAAATTGTTGTATAAGCACTTGGCAATTTCAACTCCGTTTTCTTGCTTAAGTTCTCTCCTTTTGTCCGTACATAAATAGTACTTCCTTCTGGATATTTCTTAATACTAAAGCTAATCGCCTTACTACTTGAAACATTCTTCCACTTTAAATCACGGTCTGACTTTGTATCACCCTTTGCTACAACTGCATATTGATATGGGTTATACTTACTAGCATCCCCAATTATCAGACTAAACTTACTGCTAGTCTTTGAAGTGCTAAAAGTAGAAGCATCTGGTGCTCCAGGCTGTGCTGGAATATTTAGATATCTATTCTTTGTATATGGTGTTTTTTCTGTTTCTGATTTTCGGATTGCTACAACTACATCCTGACCAACTGAACTACCACTAACTGTAATAACTTGTGGTACCATATCAGATAAGAACATCTTTTTATCACACTCTGTCCATTTTGCATCTGCCTGCTGATTTGTGCCAACAGATATTACCTTATATTCCATTTTATCTGTGGTATTTACCTGCATAGAATTACTTACCACTTTTACAGATGGAGCATTTCCACGCTTTGTAACAGAAACTGTTATAATTTTACTAGGTCTGCTTCCAACATTTGCTTCTGAAGTTCCTATTTTTTGTGGAATTCTTATTTGAATCTTTCCACCTTTTACACGCAGCTTTTCAATTTCTTTTAAAAACTCTTGTGCTTCTGGTTTACTCGAATCAATTGGTGCCTTACTCCAACTGTCAATAGCAGCTGCTTTTCTCCATTCAAACTCTGTAGCACCTTCTTCATTTGTAAACTCAATTGTTCCATCCACTTTATCAAACTTTGCCTTTAAAGCGGAATTATACTTTGGAAGTTCAATAGACACAATGGTCTCATCATCGCTTCCTTTCAGATTTAATTCGTAGTCTTTTGCAACTGAAATCCATGAAATATCCATGGTTAAAATATCATTAATCTTTGCACCTTCAATCACATTCCAGGTTTTTTGGGAGGCATCCGAATAGTAAACCTTTGTATTCTTGTTAGTCTGTATTTGTATCATACCCTTTTCATAGTCAATACATACCACTTGTACAGCAGTTGCTTTATCTGTAGAACCATCTGTTGTCTCTGCCTGTACATAAGCCCCCTTACCTAAAAGACAAAATCCCAGCATAGCAAAGATAAATGTAATCCGAATCAAATAATCCTTCCAAAACTGCTTTGCCTCATTCATTTTACCTACCTCCTTTACTCAGTTAAGGTTATCTGATATCCATAATTTACCACTAATGTTTCACCAGCACTATTTGTTAATGTCATAACAAGACTTGCACTTCCTGTTTCGACTGTATTACTTCCTGTTGCTGGTGTAGTAAGTTTTTTCAAGTCTACTTTAACTTTATATTCACCTGAAGCACCTGATACACTAGCCAATACATTTTTTCCTTTCCATGTTAAACTGGTTAATGCATAGGAAGAATCCAAATCATAAATATCCTTTTGAATAGTATATGTTACCTCTGGATTACTATAAGTTGTTGGAACTGCTACATCATTGTCTGGATCACTGTCACTATTTACTTTATTTGCATTCTCCAATTCTTTCAAGAAAGCCTCATAAGATGATACAGATATACCAAATGAACTATTACTGCTACTTACTTTTACTGGATATTCAATCGTTAATTTTATATTTTCTAGTGTTTCTCCATTCTTTAGAGTTACCAAAAGACTATAGGCGATTCCATATTTATTAGCTGCCACATATCCTGCACCCGTTTTTCCAAGTTCGCTTACGCTCTCTTTTGGAATAGTAACAGTTATGTTCTTATCTTCATCTGGCTCTGTTACAGTATACTTCGTACTATCAATTACTTTTCCATTGTAAGCAATGTTATCTATTTTGGCTGCTTCCAATTCTGCTGCTTCCTCTTTATTGAGAGCAATATCAAAAGTCAAATCTCCATTACTTGCATTTCCACCTATAAATCCATAATCTGCATAAGTGGTATAACTCTTAGCTTCTAAAGTTGCTGCTTTTTGAATATATAAAGTAACTCCTTTTTTAATTACCTCGGTATTACTTAATGTAATTTCTGCAGTCATTACTGTTCCAAGATTCTCTGAAACATTTTCAATCGCAGAAGTATCATTAATAGTAACAGTAATTAGGAATTTATCTCCTGATGCTTCTGGTTTTGATGCCTTGAATCCTGCCTTTGTACCATTGAAGGTAATGCTGGAAACTTCTGCTTCTTTACTGCTTACACTGATAACAAACTGCATCTCTTTCTTTACACCCTGAATCTTCTCAAGTTTATATTCCTGTCCCTGCAAAGATGAAGCATCTACATAATGAACATTCTCTACAATTTTTTGTTCCTTTCCAGGAAGCTTTGTTGTGCCTGCTTTTTTTCTAACATAAATAGCACTTCCTTCTGGAGCTGCTGTAGAAGATATTTTTGTACTATTTGTGGTAATTCCTGTCCATTTTGCAGTATAAATATTCAATTCATCCCCAGATTTTACAACTGTGTATTCATAAGGATTGGTTGATGAAGCCTCTTCTAATGTAATATCTTTTCCATCTTCTACAATTTCCTTCTTATCAATTAATAGTTTAAGCTGTGTAGGCCCAGTGTATACAACTGTAATATTTTCAATAGGAGTATTCTCCTGTCCAGGAACCTCTAATGTCTTTGTCTGAGATGCCACTTTACTTGCAGTAGCCTTCACACGGAAATCAATACCTACTGTCTCATCTTCTTTCATATTCTGTCCATTCTGATCATATAAAACACAAGACATAGCTTCTCCCAGATTCAAGCTGGTTGTGCTGATATCCTTCCATGTATCTTCTTCAGACAATTTGTACTGCATAGTCTTCTTTACACCAAAAGTCATTGTATTATAGTTTAAAGTTACATTTGGTGCTGCTGCCCTTTTAGTAACCTTAACTGTAGAAATCTTACTTGGTCTTTCACCTGGATTTTCTACAGAAGTTCCTTTCACCTGTCCTGTTCTAAATACAAGTGAAATTCCTTTCAGGCTAAAACTTTCTAGTAAATTCTTCATCTCTGTTTGATCATCTGGATTAAATTCATTCCATTCTGTTGATGTTGATTTTCTCCAGTAAATCTTTCCAGATGTTCCCACATTAGAAAAAGATAATTTATTCTCTAAGGTATTCAAACTAGCTTTAAATTTTGTATTCTGCTTTGGTAATATTACCTTAACTGGTTCTGTTGACTTATCCCCTTTTAAATACAAAGTATAATTTTTTGTATTACTTGCCCAGGAAATGTCCATAGTAACCTTATGGTTTTCATCTAGTTCTTCTGGGATTTCATCCCATGTTGCTGCATTTTTTGATGTTGCCAAGAAAATTCTACTATCCCCGGCATTTGCCGTTACTGTCAAAGTTAATTTTTCATAATCAATCTCTGTTACAGCTATACTCTCTGCATGAACAATTGAATACACTGTACCTGCACAAATTAGCATAACTGCAAATGCTGACATAGCCAGTAACCATTTTTGGATTTTACTCTTCTTCATTGTTTTTCCTCCTTTTTATTGTTTTCTTTATTTCTCTGCCTATGTACTTATTTTATCGACCCTTTTGTTGCTTTTCCCTAGTTTTTTTTCACCATTTTACCCTTTTGTTATTTTTTTGGTTAATTTGTATGGTCCACCTCCTTTTTTTCTTACTTTTCCATACATATTATGTAAATATTACCACGCCTGCTATAATTAGTGTTGTTACTTGTCTAATTTCCCATATTGTTGTTAAATAACATAACAATATACATGAAATTATTCTATATAAACCTAATCATGTTACATATCCGCCAGAATATATAAAAGGGATGACATGGCTTTTTTTCACATATTAGCAGAGAATTTTCCTTATTAGGATTAGATAAATTTTCCTAATTTGCATAAGCAAAAAGGATTGCCCCATTTGCCATATTATACATAATATCTATGACAATCTTGTGACAATCCTAATTTACTATGAAAGTCCAGAATACGAATACAGTTGGTGATTGCGGAAGTGCGAAGCACAGAGCAATCAACTTTCATTTATGGTGGTGCTGCCAAAGACAGCATATAAACTTTTAAATTTTTATCTCTTATCTGCCAAAAGGGTTTCTAAATTGCTTACTCTGTTGATTATCTTCTATTTGTTGCTCACTTTCGGTTGTTGTACTATCACTGATTTCTGATTTACTTCCTAAAGTGACTTCTAGGGTCTTTTCTACATATTCACCATTTTCCAGCTCTTTTACCGTAATATTAACGGTAGTACCTGCTTTGGTATAAGTTAAAGTATCTTGTAAACTTTCCATTGTAGTAACTTTTTTATCATTAATTTTACAAATGATATTGCCAGCCACAATACCTCCCTTTTCCGCTGGAGAGCCTTCTGTCACCTCTCCCACATAAATACCTTCTGGCATATTAAATCCACCTGTAGATTCTGTTACATCTTGTCCACGAATTCCAAGATATCCTTGCTCTGATATATCTAACTGCTCTCTATTCATCAATTCATTGATAATCGGAATTGCATCCGAAATCGGAATCGCATATCCCATACCTTCTACTTCTTCTGAAGAATATTTTACTGAATTAATTCCTATTACTTCCCCTGCAGCATTTAGTAAAGCTCCTCCACTATTACCAGGGTTAATTGCTGCATCTGTCTGTAATAATGCCATAGAATAATCTTCCAATGCAACTTTTCTATCCTTTGCACTAATATATCCTACCGTAACAGATTGTCCACTACCTAAAGCATTTCCAATAGCAACTGCTACCTCACCAACTTTTGTCTTGGTAGAATCTCCAAGTGTAGCAATCTTAATGTTATTTTTCGTTTCGTTCGTCAAGCTGTCCTTGTCTATTGCTAATACAGCTAAATCACTAGAAGCATCTGCTCCTTTTACGGTAGCATCTACTGTACTCTCATCATGAAATATCACCTTAACTATTGCGTTCTCGCCTGTAATTACATGATTGTTAGTTACAACTAGTAATTCTGTGTCATTCTCTCCAATAATGATACCAGATCCACTTCCAGAGCTTTCCCCCGAATAAGTTCCTCCCCAGAAATTATTTACCGTTTGCTGTACTGTTGTTTCAATTGACACAATTGCAGGCATTACATTCTCAACCAGGGTTGATACATCCCCTTCTGTATTTATACTAGAAGTGGAAGAAGCTACCATACCATTTTCTTTTTCTGTCTCCTTTTCTACTTGGGATTGCCAAATCCTGTCTGTTGCATAATGTACACCTTCAAACCCAACACCAGCCAACATTCCTACCACTAATGCACCAGTTAAAAGTTTTATGGTTTTTCTTTTTCCTTTTTTCTTGTCCTTCTTATCCTCAATTACCTCAATAATCTTTTCTTGTTGTATGTTGTCTCTTTCAAAATTATTATACATAACCATTACCTCTTTTCTTAATAATAAAACTATATTTCCTAATCAATGTTTCTGTTTGATTTTATGTCTTTATTGTATCTGGTATTTATGTTTGTTCTGTGAACCACCTTTGAAGAAATTGTGTTTAAATAATGAGGACTTTGTGAAAAAGTCTCAATTAAAAAACAGATAACATTATGTATTGACAGCAATACAGCAAATAAAAATTCAGCCTAGCCATTACTGTAATAATATAAATTAAAAGTTGCCAAATAAATAAAAGGCATTTGCTTCTTCTTTCAATCCCTGCAATGCATTTTGCACTCCTGCATCCTTTAGGTTTCCTTCAAATTCCACAAAGAAACGGTATTCCCATTTTTTCCCTTCAATTGGTCTTGATTCTATCTTTGTCAAATTCAAATTGTTAAAGATAAAGTGTGCTAACATATTATATAATGTGCCACTTTCGTGTGCAATTTCAAAACATATACTAATTTTTTTTCCTGATTCCATACATACCTTTTGTCTTGTAATAATTATAAAACGAGTACTGTTATTGGATTCTTGGTTAATATCAGACTGCAAAATCTCTAATCCATAGTATTTTGCTGCCCGTTCACTTCCAATTGCTGCATGGGCAGCATCCCCTTCTTCTTTTACTCTTCGCACACTTCCTGACGTGCTTTCATATACTTCCACTTCCATGTCAGGGTATTTCGCCAGAAATGCCTTGCTCTGCATAATTCCCTGCTCATGAGAGTACACTTTTCTTATCTTTTCCACCTTAGTTCCTGGTATACCAATTAATGCCTGATTTACTTTTATCTCATGTTCTCCAATAATATAAGCATCACTTTTTACCAATAAATCATATATATCACTGATTCCTCCTGTAGACGAGTTTTCAATTGGAAGCACACCATAATCTGCCTCACCAATTTCAAGGGCTTTAATTACTCCATCAAAAGTCTTTTTATGGATTTCTTCTATGTCTTCCTTTCCAAAAAATTCTTCCATTGCCTGCTCTGTATAGCTTCCTATATCTCCAAAACATGCCACTTTCTTGGTTCCTTTAGGTAATTCCCTCCAAGTGGTAAACAATCCTTCTTTTTCTTCCTTCACTAAAGTATATTGTTTTTTTCTACTAATAGACATAATTTGTAAAAACAATTCTCGAATTGCCTGTTTTTGAAAATCATCTTTTCCAAGTTTAGAAAGAGTTTGTAATTTTTCATCTTCACGTTGTTTATCAAAAACTTTCTTTCCGTTTTCTATCTTATAAGCTGCCACCTGATAGGTAAGTTTCATACGTTCCTCAAATAAACGGGTTATTTCATTATCTATTTTATCAATATCTTTCCGTATCTCTTGTAAATCCATATAACCGACTCCTTTTAAAATTTCATTCATGGTGAAACCGCCAGATGCGGCGTCTGAGTTCATAGGTAAATCCATATTTAAATCCCCAAAAAACACACTTTTTTTATCATAACATATTTTTACCTAAAAAAAAAGTAATTATCCAAGATTATTCATTTCCCACTCTGATACTATTATCCTTGCATAAAAGAACAACAACCTTTATAATATAATGTAGAATCATTCGGTTAAATAATTATAACGGAGGCGAACACATGAAATCAAAAATTATACCGATTATTTTTGTCTTAGTAATTCTTATATTGTTCGGTGTCACCTATTATAGCAAACAAACCGTGTACAACGATGATAATGTTTTAGGAAATACCAGTGGAAATTTACTAAATGGCGGACTATTTTGCGAATATGACAAGAAAATATATTTTAGTAATCCAGCAGATGAAGGCAGACTTTATGTAATGAATGATGATTTAACCCATTCTAAGCGTTTGTCTAATGACACTGCAACAGATATTAATGTTGCTGGTAAATACATAATATATGGCAGACATAACGAGAAACAGATACAATCTAGTGATAATATTTTTTCACAAAGTAAAACTGGCATGTACCGTATTCAGAAAAATGGCAAAAATATGAAAACCTTATTTGATACAGTAGTAGACACTGTCAACTTAGCAGGAAACACTGTATATTATCAAAAAAATACACCATCAGGTTTTAGTGTTTATCAAATCAAAATTGATAAATCAAACGAAGATATACTTATAGATGAACCAATTTTTCCTTATGCTATTGAAAATGGTTATTTATACTATAGCAGTGTAAATAAGAATCATTATATTAACCGTCTTAATCTTCAATCAAAAGATAAAGATGTAATAAAAGAAGGTAATTTTGCTTTTGTAACCATTGCTGCTGGCCAACTGTTTTTTTTAGACTTAGAAAATGGTCATGCTCTTTGTTGTATGGATCTTCAAGATAATAAAGTAACTACTCTTCTTACAGAACCAGTTAGCACATATAATGTAACAGCGAATGGTGCTTATCTATATTATGAATTAGATAATGGCACAGAGAATGGAATTTATCGTATGAACCTTAATACGAAAAAAAATGTTTGTCTAAAACTTGGTAATTTCAATAGCATTAATGTTACAAGTGAATATGTATTTTTCCAAGAACTGGATTCTGATACCACATATATAGCATCTCATTCTTCTAATGAACAAGCAAAAGAATTTCAACTTAAATAACAAAAGACCGAAGTTTTTCTTCGGTCTTTTATTATCTAAACATCCACTTTATTACTCTTCTTCTTTTTGTTCAATAACATTCACGGTTATTGTCTTTAACACTGTTCCATCAAAGTTTTTAATTTCAATAATTGAAGTTCCCAAATCATACGGTATAACTTCAATGGTTCCTTCTTTTTCATCTCCTGAAAATTGTACATCACAGACTTCTTCATTTCCATTGACAACCATAGTATATTCTGCTTTTCCTGTTGTAACTTTATAAATGACTTCTGCAGAGTATCCTTCCTGAATGGTTAAAATATACTTTCCACCACTATTTTTCAAAGAATATCCGTCCTCATCATCTGTATTTCCAGTATTCTTAGGGCTGATGGTAACAGAAGTAGGTGCCTTGTATCCTGTGTCTGCAACAACAACTGGAACTGTTGCTTTTACATCGTCGTTTTCATTTTTAATAAAAATATTAGTTGTTCCAAAGTTAAAACCTGAAACATATACCCAGCCCTTGCCAAAATTCTCTTCATCTCTTTCCATTGTTGCATCACAAATTGTATTATCTTCTACTTCTATGCTGCAATTATTAGCATAGCCATAATTTGGTAATACCTCAAAATAGAAAACTGTTTCTTCTTCATCCATGTTTACTAGGAGTTTATCTGTAGATGTCTTTACACCAGTAATAGGAGTATCCATTGCGTTAATAACAGTAATAGGAATAGTTTTAAGAGTATCTCCTTCTACATTACTTACAATTAAATTAGTAGTACCCTCTGCCTCTCCTATAACTTCTACGACATTCTCATCTTCTGGATAAAAATTCACACTACATATATCTTCATTCAAAACACTAACTTGTACATTAGTAAGTTTTGCTCCAGATGGCACTGTCTCAATAGTAAATGTCTGTATGCATTCTTCATCTGTTTCTCCTGTGTAAATATTTATTTTGGTTTTTGATGTTTTTACGCCAGTAACTTTAACATAAGCAACTTTAATACTTATGGTAGCCAGAATTTTCTTTCCATTATAAACTGTAAGAATTGCTTCTCCATCCTCTACAGTTGTTACATTCTCGCCTTCTACAACAAGTACATCCTCATTGCTGCTTTCAAAAGTAATTGAATCTTCTTTTGTCATATATTGCATATAATCCATTGGATGTATCACTACATCAGTGTCTACTGTTTTATATTGTGCTTCAAATGCTTTTTTATTAAAAGATGCACCCTTTACTGTAATTTTAAATTTACAAATTGTTCTGGTCTTTTTCTTATAAGTTTCATTAACTGAATATGTAACTGTTCCTGCCTCTTTTAAACTAATCTCTCCCACATAATCTTTCTTTGCCTGCAAAGTTACATTGGCAGCAATGTTCTTATTATCAGAAACCAACTGATATTTTGCATCTGGGCTTGGATTATTAACATAATCTGATAATTTTACAGCTATTTTTCCTCTTTCATAAGTATAAGTCTTTGTTGTCTTACTTACTGCACTAGCCTTTTTTACAGTAACTCTAACAACTCCAACTTTTGTTACTTTCTTTTTATATTTTTGTTTTACTGTAACTTTAGCAGTTCCAGCCTTCACACCAGTCAATATGCCTTTGCTGGATACTTTTAATACCTTTTTATTACTTGTAGTAAAAGTGTATTTTGCCCCTTTTACTTTATTTTTGATTGTAAAATTACTCTTTACTTGTTTTCCTATCGAAATAGTAACTTTCTTTGTAGATAAAGATGGTTTTGCTGCTGCTGAAACAGGAGCCATCTGCATACCATTTATGGCAAGAACACCTATCAGACAAATACCTCCCATTGTTTTTTGTATTCTCTTCCATTTTCCTTTTGTATTTAACATATTCTATCCCTCTCTTCTTTTTTATTGTCCATATAATCATATACTTTGTGCAAATAATACAAAGAGCCAAATATCACTACAGCATCATAATCATTTTCTATTTCTTCTGCCTTCTTCATTGCAAGTTCAACAGAATCAACTACTTCTACACGATGGCAATGCAGCTTTGCTTCCTCTGCAAGTTTTGTTGCTGGTAATGCTCTCTCATTATCTGGTGTAACTGTATAAATCATTTCTGCATACTTACCAGTGTATGACAATATAGACTTACAATCTTTATCGGCTAAAACTCCCACAATAAATAGGAGTTTTTTATTTTTCAAATATATATCTATAGACTCTGCCAGCACCTTGGCTCCATCCTCATTATGCGCTCCATCTACAATATAATAAGGATTCTTATGCAAAATTTCAAATCTGCCTCTCCATTTCGTCTTCTGTATTCCCTCTTTTATTTCTTGTATACCAATCTTCCAACCTATTTTATCTAAAATTTTTGCCACTTCTATGGCAAGTGCCGCATTCCTTACTTGAAATCTTCCAAGCAAGGAACAATGTATTCCTAAAATATCTTTGTAGTTAAAATCCGTCCCTTCCAAGCTTTCTTTTAGTACTTTAATTTCCCCAAAGTCTGCAAAATTAAGTTCTGCTTCCTGTTCTAAAGCTTTTTGCTTTAAAATAGGAGAAATCACATCTGTTTTCTTTTGTATTTGATACTGGGTTTTGTAATCATAAGCAGCAATTGGTACTTTTCTCTTTAAAATTCCCGCTTTTTCCATCGTAATCTTTTCAAGACTATTTCCTAGAAATTGGACATGATCTTTGCTAATCGAAGTCATTACTTCACAGATTACGGTATCCACAATATTTGTTGCATCTGTTCTTCCACCTAATCCTACTTCTAAAACAACGATATCACAATTTCTATCAAAGAATTCCAAAAATCCCATTGCTGTCTCTATTTCAAAAGGTGTAGGATGAGAAAGTCCTTTTTTCCTCAAAACGGAACAAGCCTTTTTGATTCGATCCACCCACTTGCATATTTTAGTTTTCTCTATTTCCTCTTCGTAAAGTTTTCCCTTTTTCATCTCCAAAGTCTGTATTCTTTCTTGATAAGAAAGAATTGTTGGAGAGATATACCTCCCTACCCGATACCCGCTCACCGCAAGAATCGTACTAATATAGGCAGAAACCGAGCCTTTTCCATTTGTTCCTCCTACATGTATAAACCGTAATTTTGATTGTGGATTACCAAGTTCCTCAAGTAAATTTCTAATATTATCCAGTCCAAAAGTTCCTGCATATTTACCTGCATCTGTAATATAATCCAATGCATCTTGATATTCCATACCTTGTCCCCTTAACTTCCTTATCCATCACAATTCTAACTATGCCTGTCATTCCGCCGAAAGCATATCAGACAAGAGATTACCACTCCCACTAATATACTTTGGCATAGCTGGAAATAAGTGAAATCATATACTAGAATGCAAATTTATCTTCAAAATATGTTTTCAGTTCAGAAATTTTCACACGTTCCTGTTCCATAGTATCTCTGTCACGAACTGTTACTGCGCCATCTTCTTCCGACTCAAAATCATAAGTAATACAAAATGGTGTTCCAATTTCATCCTGACGACGGTATCTTTTACCAATATTACCTCTATCATCATACTCACAGTTATAATATTTGCTAAGTTCACTATAGATATCTTCTGCACCCTTAGCCAGTTTTTTTGATAATGGCAGAACCCCAATCTTAATAGGGGCCAATGCTGGATGGAAATGTAATACAGTACGCATATCTCCACCCTCTAACTCCTCTTCATCATAAGCGCTGCAAAGGAATGCCAATGTAACACGATCTGCACCAAGAGATGGCTCAATAACATAAGGTATATATTTTTCTTTCTTTTCATCATCAAAATAATCCATCGGCTCACCAGATGTTTCCTGATGCTGTGTCAAATCATAGTCAGTACGGTCAGCCACACCCCATAATTCTCCCCATCCAAATGGGAACATAAACTCAATATCTGTAGTTGCTTTACTATAAAAACAAAGTTCTTCTGGTGCATGGTCTCTGGCACGCATTTCCTCTTCTTTAATTCCAAGATTCTTTAACCAGTTCAAACAAAATTCTTTCCAATATGCAAACCATTCTAAATCCGTTCCTGGTTCACAGAAAAATTCCAATTCCATTTGTTCAAATTCTCTAGTACGGAAAGTAAACTTACCTGGTGTAATCTCATTACGAAAGGCTTTACCAATTTGTCCAATACCAAATGGAATCTTCTTTCTTGAAGTTCTCTGCACATTCTTAAAATTTACAAATATTCCCTGTGCAGTCTCTGGTCTTAAATATACGGTATTCTTTGCTTCTTCTGTAACACCTTGGAAAGTTTTAAACATCAAGTTAAACTGGCGAATCTCTGTAAAATTATGTTTTCCGCAGGATGGACAACAAATATTCTTTTCTGTAATATAACTTTCCATCTCTTCTTTTGACCATGCATCTACGCTGCCCTCTATAGCAATATTGTTTTCTTCCATATATTCTTCAATCATTTTATCTGCTCGAAATCTCTCATGACATTCCTTACAATCCATAAGCGGGTCAGAAAAACCTCCCAAATGTCCAGATGCTTCCCATGTCTGGGAATTCATTAAAATAGCACAATCTACACCAACATTATACGGATTCTCCTGAATAAACTTCTTCCACCATGCTTTTTTTACATTATTTTTTAATTCTACACCAAGATTTCCATAATCCCAAGTATTGGCAAGTCCGCCGTAAATTTCCGATCCTGGATATACAAAACCTCTCGCCTTCGCTAATGCCTCAATTTTATCCATTGTTTTTTCCATGATTCTCATTCCAACCTTTCTATCTCTTTATTTGTAACAATTCAGCCAAAGGCTGACCTGTTACCTTTATTCTCTTTTATCTTTAACTTTAATTTCCGATTATTCATAAATGATTACTGCAACTTTTTCTCCAGTTGTCTGAATCTCGCTGTCACCAGTAAGCATAGCATCTGAATAATATTTTATGGTGCCTTCTACTTTTACACACAAATTTTCTTCTATAATTAGATATTTTAACCCTTTTTCTTTCAAAACATCTTGTTTTTCTATTGTTTTACCATCACTAGCTTTTTTAAAACTTTCAGGAAGAACTAAATTATCTGCAATATTTTCTGATGTAAGATATTGTAACTCCTCTCCCTGAAATGCAGTATATGTCTCTGCATTGTCCATAGCTAACAGCACCTTTGCCATTTTATTCTTTACTTCAAAATCTTTCATTGTTATGGTGCCTTTTTTATCTGTTTCAGACTCTTCATACATCTGAATAGTTTCTTCGATAAAGGATTTCAACTCATCCTCCTTGTACTGATCGGATGCAAATTCTTCTACATTCGCCAGTTCAAGTGTTCCTTCTGCACTTACATATAAAGTATCTGTTTCTGTCTCTGCCAAAGAAATATGTGTATCTTCACTACATGCAGCTAAAAATAACATACATGCAGCAAGACAACTACTCATTATCTTTCTCTTACACATTTATATTCCTATCCTCTCTATTTACTTTTTCTTACGAATCCACATACCAATTGCATGTTTCTACCCAAATAGTTCCAAAACTTTATGTAATATTTGTAACAGTTCAGCCTAAAGGCTGCCCTCGTTACGTAATCTAACAAGCTGCTACTAATATTTAAACTTTTTTTATCATTACATCTTTACAAAAAATCGCTATGTTTTATTGTACTATTACTTTTCTATTTTTTCAATAAAAACCTAAAATCCTGCTTTTACATTTTTCAACAAGAACTCTCTCACCCCAGTTTTTATCAACCTAAATTCAATTACTCTAGTATAAACATTACCTAAAATAAATGCTATATTACAGAAAGTCTTTTAACATTGTCAATGATTGAAACTCTCCATCAACATAACATTTCATATATTGTGCTGCTACCTTTTTTAACTCCTCTTCATAAGGCTCCTTTAATAAAAAAGTAAAAAGTTTTTCAACCCGGCTTGAGACAATGAATTGCAGTGTATATATGGTAGTATCTGATATCATTAATATATCCTTGATTCCCTCTCTACAGCAAGAGCAAACCATGCCTCCTGCCCTGCTGGAAAATCCTGCAAAGAAATCTTTACTCTCTGCAGTTGGCTTTCTCTGGCATTTTACACATTCAAAAACTCTTGGTGTTTCACCATTAAAATCCAATGCTTTCATTTCAAAAATTGACTTTACCATATCTTTAGGTAGTTTTTCTTTATTTAATGCCTTAAGTGACTGATAAAGCAACTTTAATATTCCTACAGCTTCTACATTTTCATAAGTAAGATGTGCTGCTACCTCACAAAAATACATACCATAAGCAATCTTCTCTAAATCCGTTCTAAGCTCTTCAAAATAATTCTGTATATCTGCACTATTTACTGTATAAGAACTTCTTCCCTGATACAAAGTAAATACCCCAAATGCAAAGGGCTGGCTTGGAGCCAACAAAGCACTATTGGGTTTCCTTGCCCCCTTTGCAAACGCAGATATTCTTCCAAATTCCTTTGTTAATATAACCAGGCGCTTATCATATTCCCCAATCGGCATTGCGGATAACACCATTCCTGTCACAGTTTCGAGATTCATTTTGTACTGCACCTTCTTTATCTATCTTCCCTTGCCAATCACTTCTTATCCGCACATAATCCAGATAATCACTTACAAATCCAGTTTTTTCAAAACGCTTCCAATATTCATTCTGCATTTTCTTATCTCTCCTTTTTCTTTGATTATCTAACTCAACTTTCCTATATGGTGAAATTTCCTACTAACTATTTTCTCCGTTCTATATAGGTCTATGCAAATAACTAATTAGTGATTATTTTCCATTTTTATTAGAGTTCTTTTTTGTCATAACCAAAGTTTTTCAATAAGAAATCACTTTCCCGCCAATCTTTCTTCACTTTTACCCATAATTTCAAGTTTACCTTACTGTCAAGAAGAGCTTCTATTTCCCGTCTTGCATTTGTTCCTATTTTTTTCAGCATAGCACCTTGTTTTCCAATAATAATTCCTTTATGCGAATCTCTTTCACAAACAATGGTCGCATCAATATCAATGATATGTCCATGTCTTCTTTCTTTCATTCTTTCAATAGATACTACAATTCCATGAGGAATCTCATCACTAAGAAGACGGAGTGCCTTTTCTCTTACTAACTCTGCCACAATCTGCCGTTCGGGCTGGTCTGTAATCGTATCTTCATCAAAGAATTGTGGTCCTTCCTGAAGGTATGAAAATATAGTATCTACTAAATGCTCTGCATTTTCTCCTTTCAATGCAGAAACTGGTACAATTTCCGCAAACTCGTGAATTTTGCGGTAGTTATCTATTACAACCAGTAGTTCTTCTTTTTTTACAGTATCTATCTTATTGATAACAAGAATTACTGGTGTATGCACTTTTTTAAGCTCCTCTGCAATATGCCGTTCACCAGCTCCGATAAATGTAGTCGGCTCTACCAGCCAAAGCACTACATCTACCTCATTTAATGTACGTTCTGCAACACTTACCATATATTCCCCAAGTTTATTCTTTGCTTTATGAATACCTGGAGTATCCACAAAAATAATCTGCCCCTGCTTGCATGTATGCACAGTCTGTATACGATTCCTCGTAGTCTGTGGCTTATTTGAAGTAATTGCAATTTTTTGCCCAATAATATGATTCATCAATGTGGATTTCCCCACATTAGGGCGGCCAATTAATGTTACAAATCCTGATTTAAATGTATTTTCCACTTTTTCCTCCATTGTTTTATATAGGTTTAAAAATACGATAACTATTTGAAAATTTAAATAATTATAAAACACTTATATTGTCAAATAATTCTTTGTTTTCCTCTATCTTTTTATCATTTCCAATTACACAGATACTTTCCTCTTCAAGCAACGCCTGAATAACTGGTGCAAGGGAACGAATATCTTCTTGTGTTACTTCTAATACCTGATTCCGAATATTTTGCAAGTATTCTTCATTAATACCACTCATATAAGCATTAAAAGAACGGCTTCCTTTGGCAGATGGAGTAAGCGGTGTGTCCATATTGCTAATTGCACCAATCATATATTTTGTCATGTCTCTTTCACTTGCATCAAAGATCTGGACATATTCATAGGCATGTTCATAAATATCATTGGTTTCTTTCAAATTTGGATCACGGTAGGACACAAGATATGCATTTCCACTTTGTAAAAATCCGCACATACAGCCATAAGCACCGCCTTTTACCCTCACATTATTCCACAGGTAATCATATCCTAAGATAACCTTCAAAATATGAAGTGCTCCATGATAAGATAACCCTTTTTTCATAAAGTTACCAGCACGTGCCACATATTGTACCTGTCCTGCGTTTTTCAATCCTTCGTTAATTCCATGTTCTAATACAGATATATCTGCAACTGGTTTTTCTCCCTTTCTTTTGTCAGGAATATCTGCTAAGAATTTTTCCATTTGCTGTGAAAATTGAGTATAACCGTCTTTATTTCCCACAAAACTGATTATCATATTTTCTTTTGTTAGGACATAATCTAAAATTTCTTGGAAAGTCTTTATTAAATCTTCCCTTCTCTCTTCAAAATGTTCCTCCAAGTCACAAAGGAAACGATAGCAGCCTACACCCTCCACATTGTCACTATATTTTCCGATATCTGAAAAATAGGACATAGCTCTTCCAAGGGCCATAGTATGACCATTACGGTTCATCTTCATTTGCATACGGGATCTGGTTTCTGCAATAATCTCCTTCAAACGCTTTTCATCAGAAAAATCTGTTTCAAAAATCATTTCTCGGATTAGTTCAAGTGCCTTATTTATATTTTCATACAAAACTTTTGTTCTAAGTTCAAAAGTTGCCGAAAAACTATCCACTTTCCCATGCTGTAAATAAGTGTTGCAGTCTGCAATGATTCCTCCTGTATATATGTTAGTCTCATTGGCAAATTCAAGATAAGAATGTTTTTTTGTATCTATATACCCCAGCACTGTGGTAAGTAAGGAAAGATATGGTCCCAAATCTCGTATCTTATCCATATCAAATACAATTTTAATATATGCAATTCCGTTTGTATATATATCATGATGAATCACTTTTATGCCCGATATTTCCTTTTCTTCATTATACAAAGGGCGTATTTTCTTTTCCATATCAGCTCTTGTAAGCATAGGAATACACTCTAGTTCTTCTTCCGTAGAAGGCTCCTCCTGATATGCCCAAAGTGTCTTTGTGTCTTCCACAAGCTGAGCGATTTCCTTTTTAGACAGACTTGCTTTATATGCTGCCAATTTTTTCTTAGTTTCTTCTTCCACTTCCCTTGTTAAATCCACCTTTGGTTTTATCATAACCATAGCACTGTGGGAATTAGAAATCATATAAGTGCGTATCAATTCTTCATAGTAATTTGTATCAATCTTTTCCTTTAAAAATCTAAAAGTATCATTTGCCATAATATGACAGAAAATCTTCTCATCATCATAAAGCCAACTGTCTAACATTTGCAAGCCATACATAAGCCCCTTTGGATAGGAACCAAAATCTGCTTCCCTGTATTTAAATTCAAAATTATTTATGGCTCCACGAAGTGCCTGCTTGTCCACTCCATTTTCTGCGATCTCACATAAAGTATCATGAATCACCTGCAAAAATTTTTCTTTTTGTTCAGGATTTGCATCCTTTGCAATAATAGAAAATACAGGCTGCATAATTCCATTATCATAAGAACTTAACACATCTTTTCCAATTCCAGCATCAAGTAATGCCTGCTTCAACGGTGCCCCTGGATTGTCAAGAAGTACATATTCCAATATCTGGAAAGCCACATACAGTTCCCTGTTTAAAGAAGTATCAATTACCATATTATAACTTAGGTATGTCTGGTCTTTTGTCCCATCCTCTTTTGAAACAGAATAATAGTCTTCTACTTCTTTCATTTCCTTAAAAGGCTGCTGAAACTGGATTTCTGAATCTACTGGTGCATAGGAAAAGTTTTTCAAATAATGCTCATCTATCCATTCCAATTTTTCCTCAATATCCATATCACCATACAAATATATATAACTATTGCTTGGATGATAATATCTTCTATGAAAATCTAAATAATTCTCATAAGTTAAATCTGTTATATACTTTGGATCCCCTCCAGATTCCACTCCATAAGCAGTATCAGGGAAAAGAGACTGCTGAATTAATCTGGATAGCTGTTGATCTGGTGAAGAAAAAGCACCTTTCATTTCATTATATACAACACCATTATATACAAGTTCTCCATCTTCTTCCTCTAACTCATAATGCCAGCCTTCTTGTTTAAAAATTTCTTCCTTTTCATATATTTTAGGATAAAATACTGCATCTAAATATACATGCATCAAATTTTGAAAATCTTTGTCATTGCAGCTTGCAATTGGATAAATTGTCTTATCAGGATAAGTCATTGCATTTAAAAAAGTATTTAGAGACCCCTTTACCAGCTCTACAAAAGGGTCTTTCGCAGGAAACTCTCTTGAACCACATAAAACGGTATGTTCCACAATATGTGCAACTCCAGTTGAGTCCGCTGGCGGTGTACGAAAACCAATGGAAAATACTTTATTATCATCATCATTACTAATTACCACAATTCTCGCTTTTGTCTTTTTATGTTGAAATACCAGCCCAACACTATTTAAATCTGTAAGCTGTTCTTCCCGAATTAATTCATAGGCTGCCAAATTCTTTATCTCTGATTTACTCTTTATTGTCTTTGCCATACAAAAATCCCTAACCTTCCTTTCAAAAAATCATGTATCTGTTCAGGTATTGACTGATACAAAATCATTTCATTTATTCTACCACAAATTTCCTCCTATGTCATGCAAAATTGCTTATCTAATTCATCTCTTTATGATAAGCAATCTCCTTTTTTAGTTCTATTAGAAATATATCTTATCTATACTTGTAAAAAAATCACTATTTTTACTCTCTGTTAATTATAACCATTTTTTTTGTTTTTCTGAAAATTATTTTTAACATTTTTCCACTTTTTTTTACAAAAATTTGACATTTCTATGAAAATATGATAAATTATTCTTATGTGCTACATTTTTATTACCATTTATTCATAATAAATACATAAGCACAGTTAACACATAACTACATTTATTTTTTAGGAGGCTTTTTAGTATGAAGGGAACAGTAAAATGGTTCAACGCAAAGAAAGGTTTTGGATTTATTTCAGATGAGGAAGGAAATGATGTATTTGTACATTTTTCCGCATTGAATATGGAAGGTTTTAAAGTATTAGAAGATGGAGAATCTGTAGAATTTGACGTAGTAGAAGGCGAAAAAGGTCCACAAGCAGCTAATGTTGTAAAATGCTAATCCTTTTTTCTTTGCGAAACATTCTATACATGCTATGTAAAAAGCAGCAAATTTTAATTTGCTGCTTTTTACTAGTTTATATCTTATTTATTTTCGTAACTGTTCAGAACCATGAACAGTTACTTATTTTCTAAAATTGTCACCGCTTTATATGGTGTCTGATAATCCCAATTGTTTATTACAATTCCTGTTTTACTAGACTTGGCATGTACAATCTGTCCATCCCCTATATACAAAGCAACATGACCAATTCGCTTCAATTCTTTATTATAATAGAAAATTAAATCTCCTGGTTGTAACTGGTCAAAGGTTATTTCCTTTCCGTTCCTTACCTGTTCATACGAACAACGATTAATTTGTATTCCAAAATGCAAATAAACTTGCTGTGTAAATCCAGAACAGTCCACACCTTCTGTCAGACTATTCCCTCCCCATACATATTTGTTGCCAACATATTGTAATGCAAATTTCACAAGTTCTTTTCTAATTTTACTTGCTTTTCCAAGGTTTGTTTTTACCACTTTCTGGTTAGCAGTTTTTATTGCTGATTCATCTAGTTTAATATTACTAAAATCAATTTTTGCCTGAACACATCTTGCATCTAAATATCCCTTTTTATTGTCTGCAAATTTTACAAATGCAACATTCTTATGTACATCCAACACATCACATTGTGTATTATTTGCTACAAGTTTAATTATATTTTTATTTGAATTATCTAGTTTTGCTGTCACTTCTACTGCTTCCCGTTTTATGTAAGATAATTTATTATGATAGGAAATTTCTGCCCAATTCTTCCAAAGGTTATTTACCACTACCTGTTCATTTTTTTGTAAACTTCCTAACAAATTACTCTTTTTCTGTTTCACAGTAACCATTTTTACATACTTCTTTGCTACAAAACCAATTTTACCATTGTATTTTACCTTCATCCAACCTGCATTTTTATCAGATACTGCTTCTACATAAGTCCCTTTATTAAAATTACAGAATATTTTGGCATCTGTTGATGATTTCTCCCGAAAACGTAACCCATTCACCATAACCATATATTTCTCTACATTTTCTGTTTCATTTGCAACTTTACTTTTTGTACTCTTTGTTGCATAAACTGTAGTCTTCTTATTTACTTCTCCCTTCATTGTATAAGCTGGTTTTTCACTTCCAACCTGCTCTTCTTTTTTATATACTGGTGTAAATGAACTCTCCACTACCGTTCCTTCAATTGTAAATTTATTCATATGCTTCTTAATGTATTTTTTTAAATCCATTCCCCTTACTGTATACTGAGTAGAAACATAACCTGTCTGTCCATCCAGATTCACCATAGTCCAACTTCCTTTTTCTCCTATATACTCTACAGCATCACCTGGATACAGCTTTGCTATTACAGCAGAATCTACACTTGGATTAATTCTTACATTTAAGAAAGATTTCACATCTGCACACAACATATTATCAGGAACAACAACTGTTAATCCTCCAATTTTTATTTCCATGTTTCCAGCATCAGAAATCAATTTTCTCCCCAAAACACATCCACTTATCACAATAAAACATATTACTAAAACTGCGGCAAACTTCTTGTCCTTTTTCCTGTCAAATCTCATATAACCACTCCTCTGTACTAATTTAGGTATCCGCTTTAACATCTCTATAGGTTACATGAATCTATTTTTTATCAAGTTTCAACAACTGATTTTGTAACCTTTTTTTATCTTTAGAAATATTATCCAATCTTTCACTAAGAATACGTTATATATTATACAACTCAGCTTATTCAAAAAGCAATTTGTTTTCCCAATTCTTTATTATATTTCTCTTAATTTTCTGTTACATTTTCTTTAATTATAGTATTATTTTTGTATTTTTGTCACCACAATACTATATTATAGATTATTTTAATGATGTTGCACATTTTTCTACTTATAGATTAGACAATGTATTTGTTATCCATTCATATATAAATTTTGCCCGATTCTCCCAAGTATGGCTCTTTTTGGCAAAACTATATGCACATTCTGTCATGCAATTTCTTTTTTCTTCATTTTCCAATAAATCTTTGATCTTCCAAGGCAGTTCGTCCAAATGTTCTAAAGAATAAAAAGATACCTCATTCTTTGTTAATTCCTTACAAAGATATTCACTTTTATCAGTTACTACCACTGCACCATTTAACATACCATTAAATACACGGTCATGTGCCCCTTTTTTAAACCAAGGCATCACATTCAACGCAATCTTCGCCTTACTCATTGCTACAAGACATTCTTTAGAGTCTGCCATTCCCTCAATATGCAGGAAGTTCGTATCTTTTATCTCCAGCAATCTCCAATCACTTCCAAAAACATGCACATTTATTCCATTCTCTACAAGTTTTTTTACCACTTCCCCTCTATAATAAAACCGTACATACAGGTCAATAAAAATCATATTTTCCATACATTGCACTAATTCCTCATTTGTTATTTCAGGCATTTCCCTTAACAAGAATTTTTCAAATGCACATTCCATAGTTATTTCTGGATTACTAATCAAATATTCAATAATTTTTCTATAAAACAATGTATATTCTTCATCAATTCTTTCTATATATTTGTGAAAATGTTCTGGTGGTGTGTAATTTCCCGTGAACACTACATCATATTCCCGTCCTTTGTTGAAAGGATATCCTAGTCCTGTACCTGCAAGAGGCATAAAACATATTTTATATATCTGCGGATAGAAACGCTCCATATATTTTTTATGATCCATATCAATCGAAATTTGATAATATAAATCCCATCCAAGTTCTCTATGAACTTTTTCCAAAGACTGTGCATAATAAAAAGGGTGATCCACCATGATATTAACACAAGGAATCCCCTTTATTTTCCAAAATAATCTTCCCTCTTTATTATAAAACTCTTCTTCTCCTCGCAAACCATTAAAATTAAATGAAATAACAAAACTCTTCCCCTTTTCCACAAAACTTTGCAATTCCAAAAAGCTTTTTTCACCCTCATCTAAATCATAATAAAAAACCTGCAGCCCCATTTCTTTGAGAGCTTTTCCCATTTCTTGGGAAAAAAATTCTAGCGTCTCAATCCCTTTTTTAAATAAAATTACTTTTTCCACTCTCTTCCTCTCCTTAATTCTTTGTAATTGATTGCAAAACCTAATTTACTCTTTGAATCTTTGTGCAGAATTCAAAATTCCTAATCCTTTCTAACTTACACAAAATACAGTTATTTGTCCGATTTTTCATAATAAAGTAAGCAACAAAAAGTAACAATTCAGCCAAGAAGACTAAACTGTTATAACGAAAAAGAACCAAGTCAAACGACTTGGTTCTTCACACAATCAACAGGGGCAGTAGGACTTGAACCCACGACCTGCGGTTTTGGAGACCGTTATTCTACCAACTGAACTATACCCCTATATGTAATGAAATGCAACAACTTCATTCACATTACTTATATAGGATACACGTTTTACTTTCATTTGTCAAGCTTTTTTTATTTTGCGTATTTATCAAACCACTTTTTTAAAACGGAGTATAAATTATCTGGCTCAATTGGCTTTCCAACATAATCATCCATACCATATTTTCTGGAAAAAAATACATTCTCATACATAGAATTTGCTGTGACAGAAATAATTGGTATTGTCATCGCATCCTGTTTATGAAGAGTGCGGATTACTTTAGAGGCTTCTACCCCCGTCATTACAGGCATCTCTATATCCATAAGAATAGCATTGTAATAGCCTGCAGGAGATTTTTCAAACTTATCTACTGCCTCTTCTCCATCATAAACAACTTCTACCTTAATATTTTTCATCTCAAGCATCGATGTCATAACCTCTGCGTTAATCTCATTGTCTTCTACAAGCAATACGCGCTTATTTAAAAAGCTCTTGTCCATTTCTTCACTCATAACGACATTCTCCTATCATAATATTAAATCTTTGTAACTGTGCAACAACATGAACAGTTACATTTAAACCCATAATAATTCGTCGCAATCGAATGGGTTTAAACATTGCAAAATATACTTCTTTCTTACGAAACACGCATGTAAATATGTGTTTCTCCTGAATAGTTACAAATCTTTTCAACTATATTACTTAGAACTTCTATAATCTACTTTGCACACTTCCCTATTGTAGCAACCACTTATACTTTTGTCAATATATGTTAATGCCCAAATACAAAACATTCTGTAACAGTCTAGCCTATGGGCTAATCTGTTACAACATTATAACAATTCCGTCATTCCATTCATCAAACCTTTCCAATCGTCTCTTGCAATACTTTATACAATTTTTCAATATCTATGGGTTTTGTTAAATGTCCATCCATACCACTTTCAATAGACTTCTTCATATCCTCATCAAAAGCATTCGCCGTCATGGCAATAATTGGAATACTACGTGAATCTGATTTTCCTAAAGTACGGATTCTTTTTGTTGCTTCCAATCCGTCCATAACCGGCATACGGATATCCATAAGAATAGCATCATAATATCCTTCTTCTCTGTCTTCAAACTTTCGTATTGCTTCTTCTCCATTATCCGCAAGTTCTGTCTCAATACCTGCCATTCCAAGAACTGTCTGTGCAATTTCTGCATTAATTGGATTATCCTCTACAACCAGCAGGCGGTTACCTTCTAAAGTATAAGTTTCCTCCTCTTTCTCTTCAACCACATTGTGTACTGGCGTATCCTTTGCCACATCAAAGACTATAGAAAAGAAAAACTCAGAACCCTTTCCTTCTTCACTGCGGACATTCAGTCTTCCTCCCATCAGCTTTACCAAATTACTACTAATGGCAAGACCAAGCCCTGTACCCCCAAATCTTCTAGCAGTATTATTTTCTGCCTGCTCAAAAGCATTAAAAATACGAGTCAGATTATTTTCATTGATACCAATCCCTGTATCTTCTACACTGAAACGGATAGTCGCCATTCCTTCTTCCTGCATTACCTGCTCCACAGAAATTGAAATAGTTCCGTGTTCTGGAGTAAATTTTAGTGCATTTCCCACAATATTGATTAATACTTGATTTAGGCGAAGTTCATCACCTATCAATAGTTTATCCTGATATGCCCTTTTCACTTCCAATGTAATAGATTTATTTTCTGCCTGTGCAGACATAAGTACCACTATCTCATCCACTAATGCATCTAAATCAAAAGGTTCAAGACAAACCGTCATACTTCCGCTTTCGATTCTTGACATATCCAATATATCATTTATTAGAGAAACCAAATATTTTGTAGATGTACTAATCTTCCCTAAACATTCTGCTACTTTTTTATCATCTCCAATAACACTTTGTGCAATGGTGGTCATTCCCATAATTGCATTCATTGGTGTTCGGATCTCATGGGACATCCGGGATAAAAACTCCGTTTTCGCCTTACTGGCAATATCTGCGTTTGCCTTCGTAATGTGGGTAGAGATTATTTTAGAAATCTCCTTTAACTTGGTTCGGATATCTTTGGGCCATTTATACTTATCATCAGAATGTTCAAAGACAACAGCTCCTTTAAATTCCCCCTCCTCATAGATTGCACTATGCAGCTGATTCCGCACTCTTGGTGCATTTCCTTCCAATTTCACACCATCTGTAAAGTCAGTTCTCCATTCATCTTTCATAACAAAGAGACCTTCCAAATCAAAACGGCTAATCCACAGTTTCCTCTCATCCTGGGATATTTCATACTTGCAAATGGAATCGTGAAATTCTTTTTTCGCAACCCACTCAAAAGTAATAATATTGCTAAGAAAATTAGCGTCCGACTCTATAATACTGATTTTATTTAACTTCAGCTTTCTTCCCACTTTCCCAAGTAAAAGGTTAATTGCACTTCGCATATCCTTTGTCTGCTCCAATATAGAAAACGCAAAAGATACAAGATCATCATTACCATTATCAGAAAACACCTCATCGATTTCCGTATCTGTATTCCCTTCTATATAAGGTTCTCCTTGCATTTCCAGAACTACTTTACTTGTAGGCGAATAACACAATACATTATTCTTTCCATGAGTTTTTACATAAGCAAGCATACCATCCGCATATTGAAATAAAGTAAGATAATCCTTTGCCATTTTTGTAGAAACCATACCTACACTACAAGAAATGGAAATATTTTCCTTCTCCCCAACATACAAATTACCAATTTTTTCATAAATCCTTCTTCCATAAGTTGCTGTTTTCCCCGGCTCAGTATTTTTCATGACAATTAGAAATTCGTCTCCACCATATCGTACTGAAATATCATGTTGTCTGGTAGCTGCTTTGATTACTTCTGCTACTTCCTCTAAAATAGCATCTCCAAACATATATCCATAAGTATCATTAATCATTTGAAAATTATCTATATCTAGCAAAATCAATGTACCTTCTTCTTGGTCACTCTTTTCCCGTAAATATTGACGGATAAGATTTTCTCCTACATTCCTAGTATATAATTTTGTAAGACGGTCACGTTGTACAACTTCTAAAGCTGCCTTTTCTTTTTCCTTCTTTTCATTTATATTGATTTTCTTACCAATAATTTTTACTAAAATTCCATTGTCATAGATAGAAGTTCCTTCCATTGCAACCCAAATATACTCTACTTTCCCCTCTTCCTCAAATTTTTCCCGCACTTCAATTGGCTCTGTATTTTCCCCTGTAATAAATTTCATATAACGTTCTACAAAATCTCTATGACATATTTTCCCATTCTGTAGCTGATTCAAAAATCCCTTAGTAAGAATTGGTGTTGTCTTTGGATGTGCATATTTTCCAAAAGAACCATAAGAAATATAAGTATCATTCAACAAGTCATATTCAAAAATCACATCTGATGAACTATCCAAAGCAATACGATAGCGTTCTTTTTCATGCTCTAGTTCATTCTCTAGCTGCTTTGCACGGGTAATATCCGAAATAATCATTTGTATCACTTCTTTTTGATCTTGATTTATAATACGAAGTGCACTAACGTGAAGCCAACGCATCTGTCCAAAATAATTAATATACCGATGCTCGTATTCACATATATCTTCACCAGCAAGTAATGCCTTCAAATATTCTAATACACCTGGCCAATCTTCCACATATATAAAACGCTCCATACTATATCCATAGACTTCCATATATTCTTCTCTGGAACAGCCATATATCTGAAACACTGCATCATTAGCAAGAATCATACGAAGTGTATTCTCTACTAAGACACATTGTATCAAACCAGTCTGTATCTTACTGTATAGCGTCTGCAAATAACTGTTTTGTGTCTGCAAATCTGTAATATGTTTATCTGCAACATATCCTTCCATAGCCATGTACAAAAACAATTCCAGTAAATTCCGATTCTCATTTTCCAGTTCCTTTGTACATACTACAAAAACTCCTCCAATCCGTTTCCCTCTCTGATTCATAAGATAACAATAGATGTATCCTTGTATATTAGGATTCGAGAGAATCTGTTCCTTTTTTTCTGTCAAATCAATCAAAAAGGTTCCTTCTGGTTCTTCTTTTTCTTGCATATGCAATTCACATTTCAATCTCTTATTAAAACATTCATCCTCATAATCTTTTCCATACCACTCATATATCTTTTGATATACCCCCTGATATACCTGATAGTCAAAGAACGCAATGGAGCGACAGGAGAATTGCTCTCCCATCCTTTCCATAGCAAGATGCTCTTTATCTTGTTCGTTAGTTTTCAATATATCCATAATTTGAAACAAAAAGTTATTTTCCATTGACGTATTCATCTGCTACACAACCTTATCTTTTTAGAATCTTTATGCGGTCTCTTCTTTTTTTACTATAGCATTAACCGTAACCCCAATTCCCATAAGCACCCAGAATACTGGTGCAACAGTAATACTAGAATCATTTGTTAAACCAGCAATCATATATCCAATACTTCCAACAAATACACCTGCACCAACTTGTGCGGCATAACTTTCAAACTTTTGCTTACTATATAAACTAATACTTTGTATAAAATATATTCCATAAAACACCAATACTGCCAGCAAAGATATTACTCCTGACTGTACTCCAATTTGTAAATACCAGCAATGGGGTTTTGAAATAAGCTGGTTTTCGTAACCATTATTATATGCATTTACATAATCATGCTGTGGAAATACAATAGAAAATGTATCTGCTCCTGAACCTAAAATCAAATATTTTTTTAACAAAGGAATGGTTCTTGCCCAAATAAATCCACGTTTACTTGCAAACTCTTCATACCCATCAAATATAGCAGTATCCGCAGTTTCAATTACGGTTTCTCTTCCGTAATTGTTGATATATTTATAACCATCGCCTCTTCTGATAAAGTACCAGGATTTGCCTTCTATATTTGCGGAAAGTGCATTCACTGGTGTTTGATTTGCGTTTTCATCTAATACTGCTGTTGACACAACAGAGAAACTAATGTTTTGTAATGCTTCATCATTTACCAGCCAGCAAGAATTGTCCTCTGCTAACTTTACTTCTAATGCCGTTCCATCCTCTTTTGTAATAGCAAGATTGTTATATACAATATTTCCTGCTTCATCCAGCGGTGCATCTACAGTTATAAAGTACTTTTGTTTATTATATACCAATTCAATATTATCTTTCATGGTATCTATTCTGCTCAAGGTTTTTTCTTCTGATTTTTGAATGCGGAATGCATTTGCAATACTGGTTGAATAATTATGTCCATTAACTGTATCAACAATGAAAAACATTGCCACTGCACCAACCACTACAGGCAGTGTAATAAACCATTTCTTAAGTACAGCCTTTCTAAATAATATAAGCACGATAAGTCCTACAAATGCCAAAGAAACAATACCTGCCTTAAATTGTGCCGCAAACATACTAATCAGCATTGTCAACACAACTGCTGCATAAAGGATTTTCTGTGGATTCACTCCTAATAAAAATACACACTTTTTAAAATAATATCCAATATTTTTCTTTTTCTGTGTTTCCAATTTCTTTAAATCGCTCTGAAGATTTGCCCAAAAACCCTCTTTGCTTTTACATGTCCTATTTGCTGGAGAAAGAAACAATAATGCCGCAAACAACGGAGCCACTAATATACTATAAACACCAAGGTAGTTTGGATTATAAAGGGTTACATAAGCACGCCCTAAAGCAAAATTGAAGTCAATATTTTTAGCAGGCAAATCTTTTGATGCCATTAAATTTCTTCCAAAATCTGAACGGAACAAATCTAGCTTTAATCCTTGAAAAGTTCCTATTAAACCAATAATTAACGCTCCTACTGCCAAAATATTGATTAATGTATGAATATCTTTTTCACTATTAATGTACAAATATACAAAATATACTAATAAAACATATCCTATGAGACAAAAAACATTTTCAAATTGTTCATAAATGCCGCTCCAGCCATAACTGGAATATTTTGATAAAATAGTTGATAATAAACTAAATCCTCCATATATAAATAAAGGTATAAAAATGGGTTCAAAACGGAATTTTCTTTTGCCATTAAAGAATGTTCCTGCAAAACAAAGTACCATTATTAAAGTAATACCAACAAAAAACCACTGTTTCCACAACAAAAATACATCTAAAAATTCAGATATAGCAGCATACCAATCAAATTGGGAAAGTTTTGGATCATATTTAATTCCTCGTACAATTAAGGGCAAAATTGCAACAACAAACCCTACCACAAAAAGGAAATAATTTTCCTTCCCATTCCCTGCATATCCACTTTGATAACTCCCTTTTTTCTTAGAACTGTTATTGGCACTGCTGCTAAAACGTCCAGTGCTTTTTACTTCTTCTTGTTCAGTCTTTTGAAAACGATTTGCATTCTTATTATTCTCTTCCATAAATCACTACTCCTATTATTTTTTTGTTGTTATTGATTGCAGGAGTGCAAAGCATGCAGCAATCAACTTTCTTTCACGGTGAAGCCACAAAAGGTGGCATGTATAGTTCCACTAAAAACCATACTGCTAAAAATACCCATACTTTTTTATTTTACCACAATTCTTTCCGTTTTCCTATGTTTATCCAAATTTTTTTTCATTTCTTGTAATAATTCAGATATATAAAGGTATATGTTTAATGGCATACTTGAATATTTTACCAGAATATATCATTGGGAACTGTCGCTTTCTTTCATAAAATGTGGTATACTATATATAATTTAACTGAGATTATTCACAAACTTAAGCAGGAACTACGTCTATATAAATAAGCCAAATTTTCACAATAAAATCTTAGCCATGCTTATTTATTATATATATCAACTAATAACAATTGAGCAGGTGATACTAGTAAACCGCTCTAACTATAACAGCAGTGGTCTGCAATAAAAGTCGTAAGTAACCAAGATTTAAAAACTAAAAGACAGAAAGGGGACCTATTTATGAACAGAAAAACAATTCTAGTCACAGGATCTTCCAGAGGTATTGGAAAAGCGATTGCTATAAAGTATGCTAAAAAAGGCTACAATGTGGTAATTAATTGCAAGAATAACAAAGAACTTCTTGAAAATGTAAAAAAAGAAATTGAAGGATATCAGGTTTCCTGTATGGCATTTACAGGTGACATGGGAGATTATGCAACTACCTGCCATTTATTTGACGAAATCAAAAAAATGTATGGAAAATTAGATATTCTGGTGAATAATGCTGGTATATCTCATGTAGGACTTCTTACAGATGTGACTCCAGAAGCATGGAATACTATTATCAACAATAATCTGACATCTGTATTTAATTGCTGCAAACTAGCTGTTCCTGAAATGGTTCATCAACAAAACGGAAAAATTATAAATATTTCTTCTGTATGGGGTAATGTAGGTGCTTCCTGTGAAGTTGCTTATTCCACCACAAAAGGCGGCATTAACGCCTTTACAAAAGCACTTTCTAAAGAATTGGCACCAAGTAACATACAAGTTAATGCGATTGCTTGTGGTGCAATTGATACAGAAATGAATCATTTTCTTACAGACGAAGAATTAGTAGACTTGGTAGAAGATATTCCAGCCGGCCGGCTTGGTACGGCTGAGGAAGTGGCTGATTTTGTATATGCTCTTACTCATAAGAATCAATATTTGACAGGACAGGTAATTGGTCTTGACGGTGGCTGGATTTAAACAACCAATCAGCTTCGGCTGAACTGTTACGGATTTTATGCTAGAAAGGATAAATAAAACACATGAAAGAACAAAATCTTGAAGAAATGCTTGCAAACTGTTACCAATGCTGCGAACTGGTTCAAAAGACTAACACTGGTTTAACAGCAAATCTTTCCTTAAAAGATATGCTTCGGGTAGAATTTTTAAAATTTGCTGTTTTTTTAGCTGATACTACAAATGGAATTGATGATGAGGAATTAAATTGTATTAAAGATTCTTTAGGTTTTCAAATGAATGCTTCTGCAATGAAGCAGTTTAAAAAGAATGAAGGAATTACTGATAGTTTTGCAAAAGTTGTTCCTACAACTCTAAAACATTTTGTTGTAGCGGATGCCAAAAAAACCGTTTCCAAAGACCCGTTTCATCATCAGAAGGCACAAATCCTTACCGATACTTACAAATTATTTGGACAGGCTATCTTATCCTGTCATCAGAAGGAACAGGCGGATGCTGCTTCCATTGCTTCCTATACTAGCTTTTTAAAAACATTAGAAGACTTTTTGAAAGAATATGGTTTGTTTCGCACTTCTAAAGACAAACTTTTTGGAACAGCATCACCTTATACAGTCTCAAAAGTAGACATGGATAATGCAGAAAATGTAGAAAAAATATTAGAAGATTTGAATGGTCTTATTGGTCTTTTTGAAGTAAAAGAAGAGGTAAACCGTATGGTAAATCTGCTTCGTGTCCAGAAACTCCGTAAAGATAGAGGATTAAAAAATGGCACTTCTTCTAAACATCTTGTTTTTTCTGGCAACCCTGGCACTGGTAAAACTACAGTTGCAAGAATGCTAGGAAAAATTTATCAAAGTCTTGGTGTGCTGTCTTCTGGGCAGCTTGTAGAAGTAGACCGTTCCAATCTGGTAAGTGGTTATATTGGACAAACCGCTACAAAAACGCAAGAAGTCATTGATCAGGCAATGGGAGGTATTCTGTTTATTGATGAAGCCTACACCTTAACTGCAAACAAAGGGGAAAATGATTTTGGTCAGGAAGCAGTGGATACTCTGCTTAAAGCAATGGAAGATTCCAGAGATGATTTTATGGTTATTGTAGCTGGCTATCCCGAACCTATGGAAAATTTTTTAGCATCTAATCCAGGACTAAAATCCCGTTTCCCAAAATATATACATTTTGCAGACTACACCGCAGAAGAACTATTAGATATTTTAAAAACTCTATGTGAACAACAGCAATACCATTTTTCTAACGAAGCATTAATTCGTGCAAAAGAGATCTTTCAAGAATGGACCACAAACAAATCTGATAATTTTGCAAATGCCCGGGAGGTACGAAATTTCTTCGAGCAGGCTGTTGCAAATCATGCCAGCCGTGTGGTAAATATAGACGACGCAACTGATGAACTATTATCTTGTATAGAAGTTCATGATTTAAAATCATCGTAATCTGGTTTTGACTAAAAAATCTTTGATTATACTTATACTACGAACAGCCAGATCTCATAATCATCTGTATATTCAAATATTTTACAAATCAAACAACAAAAATATAATTTATAACATTATACATAAAAGTGCGGTATCATAACATTACTTTGATACCGCACTATATTTCAAAAACATCTTACTTTATAAACCTCAATTATTCGTGACTTATATTATAGACTATTGCTATCTTGGATAAATATCAATATTCTCCAGCACATGTTGTATATTTGCCATTTTCTTTTTCTCATTCTCCACAGCAAGTTTCTCTGCTTGTTCCTGGTCTTTTGTATTGTTTTGCACTTTATCCAAAGCCTCTGCTTTTATTTGTTCTGCATTCTGTTCGGATTTATTAAGTTCCAGTACTACTCCATCGCCTGCCATTTCTTTTGCTTGTTCGTCTAGTATCTCTTGTACCTGCTGATTCTCTGCAATATAAGCCTCTCTTACTTTTACATCACTTGAGCGAACTGCAACATTTTCTAAGCGGCTATCTCCAACCATAATGTTCATGCAAATCACCTCTTTTCACTCATATTAGATCACTGCATATCTGTACAATAAATCACTATTTTACGTTATTCTTATAAACTTAATTATATCATTTTTTATTTATTTTTACAATATTCTTCTGCTAACTTTTTAAAAGCTGGAAGGGCATTTTGAATCTGTTTTGTAGAAACACAATAAGAAATGCGAACATACCCCTTACATCCAAAATCATCACCTGGTACTAACAACAATTCGTATTTTTTTGCTTTTTCACAAAAGGCATTAGCATCTTCTTCTAAAGCCTTTACAAAGAGATAAAAAGCACCATCTGGTTTCGCACAGGAGAAACCACATTCTGTAAGTCCTGCTAAAAGTATATCCCTGTTTTTCTTATATACAGAAATATCCCCAGTCTGCCCAATACATCTGGCAGCTACCCGTTGAAATAAACTTGGTGCACAAACATATCCTAATGCTCTTCCTGCACCACAAACTGCTGCATACACATCTTTTGCCTGCTTCATTTGATTAGATACCACAATATATCCGATTCGTTCTCCTGGAAGAGAAAGGGATTTACTAAAAGAATAACATACGAATGTATTTTCATAATAATGGAGTAAATATGGAACTTTTACATCATCATATACCAATTCCCTATATGGTTCATCAGAAATTAAGAAAATTTCATGTCCATATTCCTCCTGTTTTTCTTTCATTACTTTACATATATTTACAATTATCTCTTCACGCAGCACTACTCCAGAAGGATTATTTGGCGAATTTAATATAACTGCTTTGGTTTTTGGAGTAATTGCTTTTTTAAATGCTTCTACTTCCACCTGAAAATCTTCTTCTCTGGAAGCAACTGTTACAAGAGAGGCTCCTGCCTTTTCCACAAATACTTGGTATTCTGGAAAGAATGGTGTAAATGTAATAATTTCATCTCCAGGAACAGTAATAGCATGAAGACTTATAGTCAAGGAAGCCGCAGCTCCTACTGTCATATAAATATCATCCGCTGACACATTTGTACCTTGCGTTTTATTGATATACTCCGCAATAGTTTTTCTTACTTTCAAATCTCCTTGGGCAGAGGTATATCCATGAAGTACCGTAGATGGTTCTTCCTTTAAAATATCACAAATTGCCTGATTTACACAATCTGGAGCTGGAACACTGGGATTTCCTAAGCTAAAATCAAATACCTTATCTTCTCCAATCTCCTGTTTTCTTTTATTTCCATATTCAAATATTTCCCGAATTACAGATCGTGTTTTTCCAAGTGCCATCATTTTCTCTGAAATCATGCTTTGTCCTTCTTTCTTTTATTTCATTTCAATTCAGGGTAACTACTTTCTTTTCAATAATTCTTTGGTAAACATCTCATAATCTTTGGCAGTTGTACATTTTGGTGCATAATCTAAAAGCATTTTTTTCTTTGCTTGTGCTTCTTTTGTCTTTACACACTCACGTATAACTGTATCAAACATCTTTGTTTCCATCTGTTCTGCCAAATCTTCTAAATATTCCTGCATTTCCTTTTCCAATTTTGACCTGCCAGAAAACTTAATTAACAAAAGCCCTGCAATGGATATTTGAGGATTCTGCCGTCTTTGTACTGCCTTTATCGTATCATGCAATTGTAATAATCCCTGCAGTGCATACTGATCGGCTGTTACTGGAATTACTACTTTATCTGCTGCAATTAGGCAATTATACAAAATGACATTCATAGAAGGTGCAGTATCAATTACCACATAATCATACCCCTCTAGTGCATCAATGGCATCCTTCAAACGATATAAGCCTTCAATATCCCCATCTAACATTTTCTCCGCTTTGGTAAGAAGAGGATCTGATGCAACAATATCTCCATTTGGCATGTGTTGAATTGCTTCTGCCAGTGGTAATTTATCAGTGTCTACCATAACATCATATAAAGTAGCTGTATCTTCTATGACTGCTTCATAAGTATGGGTACTATTTCCTTGTGGATCTGCATCAATAAGCAATGTTTTCTTTTTCTTTCCCAATATTCCCGCCAAGGTAGTAGCTGTAGTTGTCTTCCCAATTCCACCTTTTTGGTTTGCTATTACAAATGTAACTGCCATATCTTTCGTTCCTCCTGTTTCTATGTATTGTAACAATTCAGATACCCTCACTGTTACTATGTATTCTATAATTCTATATGTCCTGTAATATTCTGGTTCATAACATAATAGATCTGTTTTTCCTCTGGTTTCACATATATATCAATCTTTTCCATGTCTTCTTCTTGTATGCCACGGCGCAAGAGTTCTTCTTTTACCTTCTCTAGTATATCTTTTTCCAGATAATCTTTTCCTTGGAATTGTAACACAAGTTTTTTCTTTGCCTGTGCAAAACCTCCACTAATCTGTTCTGCTCTTAAGGCACTGCATTTTCTTGCCATAGTCCTGCCTCCTTGTTCACATTTAACCTAAATTATTTAAAGCTGTTAATAATCGAAGATTAAATTCAAATTATATACTTCTTTCTATATTATATAGAAATTTTTTCTGAATTACCAGTAATTTATAAAATGGCTGCTACTATATTCTAACTGTCCAATACTATCTGTCATGCCATTCATATTCTTCCAGATTGCACATCATATATAAAAATAGGGCTGTCACATCAAGTGAAAACACACAGAATATAATACACTCTTTTTCACAAGATGTACCATATTTTGTAGAAATTCTTTTTCATGTAACAGTCCTATTTTTTTATTCATCTCTTCAATAATTAACTTTTAACCAAAAATTAAACTTAAAACAATGAACAAATTCAGAAAGCGGTTAACGGAATAAAACATTTACATATAATACGCATATCACCTGTATTTTTATCAACCTGCATCACATACATATCAAATTCAACAGAATATAAATCATTTTGTTTAAAATCATCACGGGAACAATCACAATGAAAGGAAAAATTTCCCTCTTCATTGTCTGATTGTATATTTAGCATTTTCATCTTTTGTATCTGTTTAGGGATATAATATTCAATATCATATTTACTCAAATTTCCATCTATTTGAAAAGTACCATCAAATTCATTTATCATATCCGAATTTTCAAAGGATATTAGTTCCAATTTATTTTTATCTGGTATGGAATCTTCATAGATTCGTTCCAATTCATAAGTTCCTATATCTATAGTCTCTGTATATTCACCAGAAGTTATTTGAATCCGATTAAATTTTTCTATGTATTCCTTAATGTCAAATGATAAAACATAATCTTGTATATCTTTTTTTATCTCTGTTTTCTCAGTAACTATATTCTGATTTAGATAACATTTTACACTGTCATACTCTTTGTACTCGCTAACTCCCTTTAGATACAATGTTATAGAAGCACACTCTTTTGTTTCATCGTACAACAAATATCCTCTTGTTTTTGATAATTTATCCTGTTCACTGTATTTTATTGCTATTTTATCAGGAGATGTTGTTGTAATAATTGCTGTACTACTTTCAGGCTTGTCAGTTTTTATATCACTTTCCACCGGCTGCAAACATCCATCACATAGTAAAATACCTATTAGTATAAACACTGTTTTTTTCAAATTTGTTAATTTTAACATAATTTCCTCCTTATTACGTTTTTATCTCATTTAGTTTTATCATGCTAAGCTATTATAGTCAACATTAAATTAAGGAGTACATAGTATAAATGCACTCCTTAATTCTAGCATGTTGTTCAGCCTTTATAATCTTTCTCTAAAAAGCCACTGTTTATATCCACGAGACAATCTACTGTATACAACTTTTTCCTATTTGAATCATATTAATAAAACTAGTTAGCAACTACATTAGCAGACCATAATACATAATATAACCTGCATCCGCATCATATGTAACTTCTGATGTTTTAGTCCACTCATCACCATTTGAATAAGAAAATTCACCTTCAATAAAACCGGCAAACTTAGCTGATGCTCCTGCTGTAATCGCAACTTTGGAAGTATTGCTTGTAGATAATTTCCTTCCAGCTTTACTTAAATAACATGCAAATTCATCACAATCCCAATTGTAATAATACGAAACATCCTTAACCTGATAAAATCCTTTTGGGAATGGTCCTTTCTACCCTGTTTTATCAAAATTTACTACAGACAATCTTGTCCCATAACTAAATAATTGCGGCTAAAAGTACTACTAAAATTTTTTGTTTCATGATCTTAACTCCTTTTCTTTTTTATTTTTCGCAACATACCATTATATATATTGTCAAGTACTTTTTTGCTTTTTTATTAAAAAGAAAAGATATTTTTTTATTAAATCTAATAGTGTTTTTCTCATCTACACATTACTTTCCGCTATTTAATGCTTTATATTTATAAATCTTTCCTGACAAAATTCCAATTAAAACAACAGAGACAAACAATATTCCAGATACTATCCATCCAGTACCAACACTACTTGTACCAACTAACAATTCACCTGGAAGCACAAAAGGAGCTGTAAATGGGAAATACCGCAAAAATACAAGCAACTCTTTCTCTTCTGAAAATATTGCATAGTAAACTACCATAAAACAAACCATAAGAGGTATCTGGATCAATTGCTGAACATTACCTGCATGCTCCGGTTTTGCTATCAGGCTTCCTGGTATTCCTGACAGAAAACAATAAAGTAAAATTCCAAGCCCAATAATCACTAATGCCATAAGAAGACCTGAAGTAAGATTGATATCAATTCCATAATTCTTTGTGGTTTCCATTACAGCGCCATAACTACTGCTTTCTTCTGGGAATAATACACTTCCTAGAAGGACACCAGTTACAAATCCATAAATCAACCCACCAATCCAAAGTAACACCTGTACAATCCCAAGAAAAGCGGTTCCCAGAATCTTCCCTGATACCAAAGCTTCGGGATATACATCTACCAACATAGTTTCCATCAGCTTAGAAGTTTTTTCACTGGAAACCTCCATCATAATGGACTGACCATACATTGCTATTAATAAATAAATCACAATTTCTACAAACATAACAACAGCAACTGTTATAATCCACTTTATCCCAAACTCACTGTCACCAATTTCATAAACATTTCCTATTCTGTCTTTCTTTAAAAGCTCTAAATCTATCTGGCTTATCCCACTTTCTCTTACTAATTTATTGTAAAAACTCTCTTTTACCACATCTAAAAAGTTTTTCGCTTCATCTTTGGAAATCTGACTGTCTTTTGCTATAACACCAGTTAAGCCATAGGCTTCCTTTTTTTCCTCTATTTCAATAAGAATACCTTTTTCCCCTATTTGTTCTGAGGACATTTCTTCCATATCTGGTACAGTTTTTACTGTTATGTCTTGGTATGCTTTCGCTATATTTTCATCTGATTTCAAAAAATCCTTTCCTAGTGTTCCCTCCAAAATCCAGACTTTCTCTATAGAAGTATCTCTTTCCTCTTTGTTTTCATGCTGACTATATACAAAGATAATACTTCCAGAAAAAGTAACTGCAAGAAGCAAAAACATAATTCCTATGGTTAGTTTTAGATATTTTTTCCCTTTTACTGTCTGCATAATTGTAAAGGAAAGAACATGGAAAAACTGAGAAAATAAAGTATATAACTTTCCTTTGTTTCTTTTTACACTCTTCAATTTTTCACACCTCTTCTCTTTCTTTTCTTCACGCCAGAAACAAATAAATGCTCCTGATAACTTTTCACAGTAATAGAAATTAAAACTCTAACACAAATGAACAAAAGTATAATTGCAGCTACTACAATTCTCCAGTCAATTTTCCCTGTAAAAATTGATCCTGGCAATAGGAAAGAGGAGGACAATGGAAACATGTATACAAAATACAAAAATCCACTGGTAGTTTCCTCCATCATATAAATTGCAGAGAACATTGCCAGATACCCGCCAAGCAGTTCACCAATGGAGAATATAATGATTGTATCTTTTAACTCTTCCACTCTGCTTGCCCTTGTTCCTGCATAGGCTGCTAAAAACCCAAAAAATGCCAAGTTCAAAATAACAAATAACAAAGCAAGCATCACATTTAAAAAATTGAGATTATTTAATATATTGTCTGGAATCACCCCTGACAATACACTTTTTCCCATTCCTTTCATATTAGCTGCCAGACAATCCGAAATCTTTGCAACACATCCAAGGCAAAGAATTTCTCCTATTACCAGCCAAAACACACCTATAATTTTTCCAAGTAGCAAGCTAATAGGTGAAAGAGCAGTAAGAAGATATTCCAGTACTTTTCCATTTTTCTCACTTACTATAGTAGAAGAAATTACACTTCCTGCATATACACCAATCATAAGAAGGATAAAAATAAATCCATAAATATACATATATTCTTCATAAGCAATACCATTTTGTTCCTCTAAATCTTTCCTGCTGCCATCTGGTGAAAGAGCCTGAACGTTTGTATCTACCGTAGTACCCAAAATTCTTTTCTGCTCTTTGGTAAGGTTTGTTTTCTTCTCTAATGCATCATCAAAGAGAACTTCCATTTCCTCCAATAAAGCTTCCCCTTCTCCTTTCCATAGCTTACTATTCTTGGGTTTATATACCTTTATGTAGAATTGCTCTTCTTCACAAATTTCTATTAATATATCATTCTTTTTTTCTTGTTCCAACTTCTCTTTTATTTTTTCAACTTGGTTTTCTTTCTCCATTTCCACTTTGGTAATCTTTAAATTCTTATAAAATGGAAGTTTCGACAATTCATTATAGGCAATATCCAATTCACTCTCCAAGTCTTCTGCCACAAATAAGTTTTCTATTGTTGTAGTCTGTGGTTTTTTACTATCCTTGTCTTCTTGAAGGAATGCCGCTACAAACGGTCCTATTAGGGCAATACACAGAAGAATCCCAAAGGTTAATCGAAAACTTGTGGTTTTCATTTGTTGTTTTATGGTAAAAGAACTTACTGAGATAATTTCCCTCCATTTTTTGGTATTAGGTTTCCTCATGGGTGTCACCTACTTTCTCAATGAATATCTCATGAAGTGAAGGTTCCCTAAGCTCATATTTTACAATAGATTTGTTTTGGGAAAGCAGATAGTTTAAAAATTCTGTAGCTTGAGCTTGTCCATCCACCTGAATATGATATTCTTCTGGTGTCTGATTTATAATAGGAAGAGAAAATTTTTGTATCTCTGTATCCACATCTTCATCACATTTTAAGTATAAATTCACTCTTCCATAACATTTCTTTATTTCCCTCAAATTCCCTTGCAAAACGGCATTCCCTTTGTTTAATATAGTAATATCACTACAAAATTCTTCAATTGTAGCCATTTGATGACTAGACATAATCAAATATTTTCCCTTTTCTATTTCTTCTTTAATAATACTTTTAAACAAATCTGTATTAACAGGATCCAAACCACTAAGTGGTTCATCCAGAATCAAAAGTTCTGGTTCAGACAGCAATGCTGCCATAAACTGAATTTTTTGCTGGTTTCCTTTAGAAAGCTGATCTGCTTTATATGGACCTGATTTCTTTTTTTTCTTTGGATATAAGTATTCTTCTACCTCAAGCCGTTCTGCCAGATATTTTACTCTCTCTTTTGCCATATTTGTAGGTATTTCTTTTAACTTAGCAAAATACAAAAGCTGATCCATAAGTGACACTTTGGGATATAATCCCCTCTCTTCTGCCAGATAGCCAACATTATTCTCTATAGATGAAAGCTCTTCTCCCTTCCATAATACTTCTCCACTATCTTTTGCAAGCATGCCAAGGATCATACGGATGGTAGTAGTTTTCCCTGCCCCATTGGTTCCAAGAAGTGCATACACACCAGGTTCTTTCATCGAAAAGCTTAGGTCATTCACAACTATTTTCTGTCCATATTTCTTCAACAAATGGTTTACTTCAAGAGACATACCCTCTCCTCCTTTTTCTTTCTCCCAAAAACAATAACCCGAGATTATTCACGGCCTTAAGCATGACTAAGTCTTATGTAAGCCAAAGGCTTAGAAATAAAGACTTAATCATGCTTAATAGGTCAATTGACGATGATTGCAGACAGGTGACGCTGTCAAGCGATTCCTAGCTGCAATAGCAGCGGTCTGCAATATAAGTCGTGAATAATTGCGGATAAAGCTTTTATTCTTTCTTTATGTCATACTTCACAAAATAGAAAAAGGAATACTTATTTTATTGCCTGCTTTATCCATAACAACAAGAATATGTTTTCCTGCCTTTTTTATTATTGTCCCAGTTTTTATATTCTTGCCATCTAACTTTGCCCATTTCACACCAAAATTATCAGAAAATTGTACTTTTTTCCCTCTTTTATAACATTGATTCTTTTTGATATTTGTCTTTGGCAAAATGGTATCAATACAAAAGCCTGTAGTATGTACAGTATATATATTTCCATTCGGTAAGGTATAACGTATATATAGTATACCATACTTTTTCTCTGTATTCTTTACTGTAAAAGAATTTTTTTTGACATCTTTCCACTTTTTTGTATTGATTTTTTGTCCTTTTGTGACAAATTGATATTGTATATTGCTGATATTTTGTGTTTGTAATATAAATTTCACTGCTTTATTAGTCTGTACACTATATACTATTTTTTTGTTTGTTTGAATCCTATTATGATTTGACTTTATGGAAAAGAAAATTTCAGACTTTTCAGAAAATGCACTATTTTTTATACCATTTACTTTCACACTTCCTTGAAATGCACCATAACAAAAGTAAATTACATTCTCTCCAGCTTTAGAAATTATTGGATTTATAATCGTAATTCCATCAGTAAGTAGAATCTTTTTTCCACTTTTTTTCACTAGATATACTTTACAATCTTCAAGATGAATAGATTTTCCTACCTCAATATCTCTTCCTAAATATTGTACATCAAGAACAATAGCATTATCTTCTTCTCCCCAGACTTCTGCTTTGCATTTTATCCCCATGTAGGTAATCGTAATTATATTCCATTGTCTGGCTACAGCTAAATACCCTTCAGAAATCTGTAATTGGGTTTGATCCAAATCATCTAGTTTTACCAATTCAGAAGTTCCATTTTCATAAGAAAATCTCAAATAGGAAACCAATTCTCTTCCAATCAAACTTCCTTCTAAAACACTTTCTTTACTAAGAATTGGACTAATAGAAATTATTTTATTTTCTAACAGTGGAATCTTGAATTGATTTGATTTTATACCCTTATAAGTAATGGTAGCTGTAATATCTTTCCCTGAATAAGAAAGGATATTTATTATAAATGGTTCTTCTAACTGAGAATTAGTTAACACCTTTTGATTTTCTAAAGTCACAAAAATTTCTATAGCTTCCTGCTTTATCTCCTCATTAATTCCATAACATGGATAACCTTCTTTATATGCTGCCTCTACTTTAACAGGTTTTGGAACTTTTACTTGTACTTCCATATCACTATACATTTCATCTGTGTAATATACTCTTATAATGTTCTTTCCTTCTAAATCAAAGGTAGTTTTAGAAATCTTTTTACAAGGAAGGTTTGTATTTTTATTTTCATCCTCTAAAGTATATACTGCCCTTAAATTAATTTTATCCAATTCTATCTTGTCTCCAAGATATACTTCTTTTTTATTATAAGAAGCCTCTACACGCTGAATTTGATTTTCCTTTCCCACACATTGGAAAGAATCTCTAATTTTCATATTCCCTTTAAGACAAACTATAATATTATTTTCTCCTTTAGTTATCTTCCCATTTACTAATTCTAATGCTTTTGCATCTTTTTCTATGCAGCTTCCATCATTATAATATACCTTAACCTTCTCTACCAACTGTTCCAAATCTATATTTTGTCCTTCAATTAGGTTATCTCCATAACTCTCAGACCATTCTACCTGTATCTTATTTTCTTTCTTAGGCACAACTGGTAACTCCAAATCATCTGATGCATCTTGGTAATATATTTTAACTGGCATAATCCCTTCATAGTCAGAAATTTGTTCTCCATATTGCAGTATGTATCCTTCTTCTGTTTCTGGTTTTGGTATTTCCTCTTCCCCCATTATTTTTCCTGTTGTTATTTCTATTCTGTTCCCTGTTTTTAATTCTGTATATACATGTAATTTACTAAGGTCTATTCCTTTGGTATTGATAATCTCAGAATCTTCATAAGTAATACTTAACCCTCTTTTTTGTATCTCCATAAAATCAGGACTTATCTCTTTATGCTTAGAATATCCATATATTCTTGGATTAGAACCCAGAAAAGTAACCTCATGTTCTGTCATAGGATTTTCTATATAAACCTCTGCAAATTTAGACAAAAAGATTCCCTGCATTCCACTGACCTGCTCCACCTTTGTCCCATATACAATTCGTCTATCCTCAAAGACCGAACTTTTTCTTAATACCTCTGTTAAAGGTCCTGATATATTTTCATAAACAACCTTTCTACATTGAAACTCCAATTTTTTTACACTTGGGTATGACATATTTTCACAATGAGATAAATAGGAATAAAATGCTCCATCACTTAAATAAGTGGTATCTGAATTTTCAAAAGTTATTTGGGATAATTTTTCATTTGTACTCTCACCCCCTCCTTCTTTAATGATCACATTTTTGTTTTTAAATTCTATATTTCCTATTCCAGATTCAAAAATACAACGATATCCTAAACTAGCTGTTCCATTAGGATTTAGAAATAGCAGACTTTTCATTCTAGAACCTGCTAAACCATATGCCCCTAATTCAATATCTTCACCTGAAAAAATAAGTTCTGTGTTGTCATTCGTATTGAAGGATTTTTTTAATATCTCCTTGCCCTTGTTTTGTACATTTCCCTTAAACTCGGCACGTTGCAACTCTTTATTTTCTGCAAAAACTTCTGTTCCCAAGAAACAGTTGCAAGGAATCGTCAGATTCTTAATCTTACAGCCTCGAAATCCATAATTATCAATGGTTAATTCCCTAATATTATTAGAAATCTGAATTCCATCCTCCAAGTTACAATTTTCAAAGGTACTTTGAGGAATGTATGCTTTTTCTCCTTCACACGATATGCTTATCTTCTTAAGACCTTTACAATTTGTAAAAATTCCTTTTCCTATATTAGCATCTTCTTTTGAAAAAATAGTTTCTTTTATAGGTATATCAGAAAGACTTACACAACATGAAAACGCTTCATCGCCAATATAATAAATATGCATCTTCTCTTCTGGTATTTCCCTTATGGTAGATTTTTCACTTTTTCTATCCCAAAATTTTACTTCTTTTAAAGAACTCCAATTGAAAAATGCCTTTTCTCCTATCCATTCCACAGTAACTGGTATTTTTAGCATCACAACTTCACTGCCAGCCCCTGCACTGCCTTGTTCTATCTGATAAACGGGATATCCCTCTATGGTATCTGGTATGGTAATATCTGTATTTCCATTTGTATTTTCTAATTTTATTTTCACACAAGTAGCTATATTTTCTTTATTCAAATCTTGATATTGGGGATTTCTATTGATATTCTCTTTAAAAAGTGCATATCTCCAAGTCACCCCATCAACCTCTATACTCTTATAGTCATTTGATGCAGCCCTAACTGTTATATTTCTGTTCTGATCACTTATTTGATAATTTTTTAACATTGAAGTAAATAATAGCACAATACAAATAGCTCCAAGCACTCTTTTCCATTTTTTCATTTGCAAATTCCTTTCTGTTTACAGTTTGTTGTTTTTCAGCTTTTGAACAATTCTGCATTCTTACGCTTACCTTTGAGATGCTATCATGTTCCTTTGTTTTTTACTTTTCCTAATGGATAACTACCGAAATGGTATGATTTTAGATCTGTCATTGAATTATTATAACTGTTTGCAGTTATGATACTATGACTTTCTTAGATTAGCATAATTGTAATCAGAAAACAAGATGCTATTTTCATTTTTATATAACATTTTTGTAATATTTGTGACTGTTCACTCACAAGCTTGACACTTGCTGTCAAGCTATGTGCCAAGATGTAGAATAGCCAAGAATCCAGCCACTCTACTGAATGGCTGGGAGATAATTAGTCAATTATAACAAATACTGACATTGCTTTTACATTTTCTCAGAATCAAACAGAATTGTAAATGGTCCATCATTTAACAATTCTACTTTCATATCTGCACCAAAAATTCCTGTTTGTACTTCAGCAATTTCCTTTCGGCACTGTTCAATAATATATTGATATAATTCTTCTGCCCATTCTGGCTTTCCAGCCTTTGTAAAAGAGGGACGATTACCTTTTTTACAATCAGCATATAGGGTAAATTGAGAAACCAGCAACAAGCTTCCCTCTACATCCTTCAAAGATAGATTGGTCTTATGATTCTCATCTTCAAATATACGAAGTGCAACTAACTTTCTTACTAATTTCTCTGCAATTTCCTTTGTATCTGTATCAGTAATACCTATCAATACAAGGTAACCCTTTCCAATCTGACCACAAACTTGGTTCTCAACGGTTACACTTGCTTTTGTAACTCTTTGTATTATAAAACGCATATTTCTTCTCCTATATAATTCCTTTGTCCATTCTCAATATATGGTTAGATAACCAGCCAAATAGAAAGTCCATTAGTTCTTCTAAATATTGTTGTTGGTCTTCTGCTCCCTCTCCCAAATCTTTTTCCTCTAACCGTTCAAGAAAAGCTGCATGGGCTCTTCTTTGTACATCAAGCTGTGGATACTTGGTTTTCTCCATATATTCTTCTTCATGAGCAAAATGATATTGGGTATACTCCTCCAAACGGTCTAACAAGCTCATAATATCATCATATTTGTTTTCTACCTCATGAGATTCTACTAACCTATAGGCATCTCCAATTATATCAAACAATTTTTTATGTTCCTCATCAATCTGAGGAATACCAGTCATATATTTTTGTGTAAAAGCACAAGGATTATCTTCTTCTTTTACTTTAGATAAATGCTGTATTTTTCCAATCATCGTATCACTGCCAATAATATGGCGGTATAACCATTTTGTTAAATACAACAGCATATCCTCTAAAATTTTCTTTTTTTCCGTGTCGTTTAAATCCTGCACATCTATAGTGCGAATTTTATTTAAAAACATGGTATGCTGCAGTTTCTGATAATGCAATTCTGGGTCATTGATTTTTTCCATATATGCTTCTTCATGGGCAAAATGCACTTCTCCATATTCAATCAATTTATCTATGTATTTTTCTAACTCACTTTGCTTTTTCGTAGTTTCCTCATTTGTATAAAGCACCTCTATCATTTGATTCATAAGTGTAATCAAATATTGATGCTCTGCGTCAATTTGTTCTACTCCTACAATACAATCCTCTGTAAACTGAAACATATAACCCCTTCTTTCTATAATACTTTTTTCAAACATTCACACTCTTATCCAAACAAAAGTCCATTTACTAAAACCATTTGCTCAAATCGTTGTTAATGGCTCTGTTGGACATGAATCATATTTGAACTTATTATACCACACTATATTTTAATATGTAACTCCCCCTCTCTTCTCTACCACTACTTATTCTTATTCTGTAACTTTTATTTTTTGGGTATTACAACTGTTATTGTAACCGAATCTCTTTTTCCTGTTGCAAAAATATCCCCCTTCATTTTCTGCATTAACTTCCTACAAATTGATAACCCCAATCCACTTCCCTCTATACCTTTTGTATTGGAACCTCTCCAAAAGCTATCAAAAATATGTGTCATTTCCTGTTCTGGAAGGGTATTTCCACTATTTGTAATCCAAATTAACTGACAATCTTCTTCCTGTGAAAAATCTATACAAATCTCTCTTCCATCCCCATACTTAATTGCATTTTCCATAATATTTTCCAATACCTCAATAAAACGCTCCCTATCTCCTTTTAAAAGGCAATTCCCATAAGTTGAAATAAAAAATTTTGTATGCCTATAAGATAATTTATCTCCATAATAAGTCTCTATTTTGTCCATAGCTTCGGATAAATAAAACTCGCCATCCTCTACTGTAAATTCCATAAACTCCTCACTTGTATTTTGGATAATCTGATTTACAAAAGATTCAATTTCATCTGCTTTTTCATTGATATTTTCTGCAACTTCTTTTTGTCTCTCTTTGTCCGTATACAAATTTTTGGATAATGCTTTTGCATACAGTTTAATTGCAGATAGAGGAGTTTTGATATCATGAGATAAAGATAACAATAGCATACTCTTATCTTTTTGTAAGGAAAGACACAATTCCTTCTGATGTTCCAGATGTTCTCTTAGTAAATTAAGCCCCCATATAAAGTTCCCAAAATATTTATTTTTTTCAAAGGTTAAAGGCATGGTAAGATTACCTTTTGCCAATTCGTAAGGAATTTCCCTGATCTTTTCAAATGGTATGAGAACTTTTCTCTTTATATACCATAAAATCATTAAAATCCCTGCTGCCATAATAAGCAATGTTATGTTTAACACCACCTGCAAAGTCTTAATACCATTTTCTTTATTTATATCTATATCAAAACGATAATAATCTTCATCTATCTGGCGGATCTGATAGACATGATCGGATTCTTCCAAAAATATTTGAAAATATTCCATTTGCTTTTCCCTATTTAGATCATCTTTTGTCCTTAAAACTTCGACTTGTTTAATAGTTGGATATTTCTGTTTATCTACGGCATCTACTCCTATTTTTTTTATTTCATCTGCCATTCTTTTTATTTCAACTTTATAAAAATCTCCATCCATATTTTCTCTATTGCAGACATAGAAATTAGCCCCTGCAATTAACAGCAGGAGCAAAAAAACAACACCAATCCACATCTTCTTTAGCTCTTTCATTCTAATACCCCCTATTCAAAACGATAGCCTACCCCCCATACAGTTACAATATGTTTTGGTTCTTTGGGATTATCCTCAATTTTTTTACGCAGCCACTTTACATGAACCGTTAATGTCTGAGGCTCAGAAAAGCTGTCAAATCCCCATATTTTTTGAAATAACAAATCTTTTGACAAGGTTTTCCCCTGATTTTCCATAAAAAATTGCAAAAGTTCAAATTCCTTCCCCGTAAGCGTAAGCTCTGTTGCCCCTTTATATCCCTTTCGTTTCACCTTATCTAACTTTATATCGCCACAAACTATTTTATCTTGCTCATATCTTCTTTTAAAAATGCCAGCAATTTTTGCAAGAAGAATATCTATATCATAAGGCTTTTCTATATAATCATCTGCTCCCAGAATCAAACCATTCAATTTATCTTCTTTCTCAATCTTTGCACTTGTAATAAAGATTGGTGTATTGGACATTTCCCGAATTTTTTTACATATCCCAAAACCATCTATTCCTGGCAGCATAATATCCAGTACCACAAGTTTAGGATTCCCCTTTTCAAAGTACTCCATTCCAAGTTCCCCATTATTAGCAAGGCAGACAGAGTAATCCTCTGCCTGCAAAAAATCACGAAGAAGTGTAGCAATTTCTTCATTATCTTCTATAATCAAAATATCCATTCTTACCATCCCATTTCTATTAACCAGTTATTTATAATCCTCTCTCTTTCTTTTAATGTAGACTCCTTCTCATACTTACCTAAATTATATTCTTCCTTAATATTTCCGTCAACAATATAGAGAACTTTACTGCATTTTGCTGCTACTTTCATATCATGGGTAACCATCATAATCGTGGTTCCCTCTTCGTTAATCTTTCTTAATTCTTCCATAACTTCTCCAGATGAAGTACGGTTCAATGCTCCTGTTGGTTCGTCTGCAAATATTATCTTTGGATGGTTAATAAGACTTCTGCAAATACAGGCACGCTGCAATTGTCCTCCAGAGACTTCTGTAATATCATTATCTGCCACCTCAAGAATTCCAAGTTTTTTCATTAAAGTTTTACCATAATCTACTTTTTCTTTTTTGGATGCTTTATTTGCTTTTGACTGACAGGCTGGTAAAATAATATTGTCTAATATAGTTAAATTCTTTAACATATACATTTGTTGAAATATAAATCCCATTTCATCCAGCCTTAAAGATGCCAGCTCCTTCTGGGACAATTTTTCTATCTTTTTGCCTGCAAATTTTACACTGCCTGCTGTTATATCATCCATACCAGAAACAGAATAAAGTAAAGTAGATTTTCCCGAACCTGAAGGTCCCATAATTGCTATCATTTCCCCCTCTTCAATAGTAAAATTCACATTTTTTAATATATTATTTTGTCTCTTATTCACGATATATGTCTTACATAAATCTTTTACTTCCAATACGTTTGCCATTTTCTTATCCTCCTTACTTTTTATTGTTTATTCCATTGTTGCAGCTTCACTTGCTGGGATCTTACGAATACATTGTGCTACTAAATATCCTCCCATTACTGTTACCAGCAATAATATTCCCGGATATATTCCAAAAATTTCCACAGGAATAATCTCAAAATCTACGCTTTGTACTCCCATATTTTTAAATGCCTGTCCTGCTGTTAGCTGGGAAATTGGGAGTGCCAGGATTTCTCCTATTATAATAGAAATAATCATGACCACTCCAATTCGGAGTGTATGCCAACAAATTAATGTAGAATTTCTAAACCCTAAAGCCTTCAACAGGGCAATTTCACTCTTTTCTCTTGCAACAAAAGAACGTTCCATTAAAATCACAACCAATAGGCAAATCACAATGCTGACTGCCACAAAAATCACTTGTACTGCACCTATCATTTCTGTAGTTCCGCCATTATAATAATTGATAAAATTGGCACAGTTATATACCTGACTTTTTGGATATATCTTTTGAATAATTTCCACTCTTTCATCAATTTCTCTCCGACTTGGAGCATCGTTAAAAGTAACTTGATAACCAACACATCCCGCTAACTGCATAAAATTTAATGTAAGATCTGGATGTAACCGCACTCCCTCTCCCATATTACTGAAAGTCTGGAATATTCCTGTCACTAAAACCTTATGTTTTCCTTCTGCGGTAATCATTGTGATAGTATCTCCAATCTTGGCATCTATTTCTTCTGCTACTAGTGATGTAATGGCAATCTCATCTGCTGCCATTGGTGCCTCACCCTTTATGTAGTCATAATCTGTTGTTTTCTGATTTACTCCCATAAAAGACATAGATTTGTAACTTTTATCCCCTTTTTCATAAGTAAATTTAAAATACACCTCCATACCTATTTCACAAGGCATACCTTTCTTTTCTATTTTCTTTTTTATCTGCTCCATACGTTTCTGGCTTTTGGTCTGTCCATCTTCTTTTATAATATATTGATATGCATCTTCTTCATCCCGAATAAACACATCACTTTTTGCCATACCATACAGATGCAGCATATTATCTCCCTGCATGGTATTAGTTGTGTTTACCATCACAAGAATTACTATCAAACCAATTGTAAAGGTTACAATCATTACACTGTATCGCTTCAGATTACTAAAAATGTCGTTGACTGTCAAAAACGGTACAGGAGAAACTCCGCTTTTTGATAGAGAAAATATTCCTTTTTTATGATATCTCTCTCCGTTAGAACCATTACGAATTGCATCAATCGGAGAAAATTTCTTTAACTTGCCAGTACAGTGATAACAATACCACACTACAATTGCCACAACAAAGATTGCAGAAATTACTTGAATTCCATATCCATATACATTTTCCATAACAATAGTTTGGGAACTGGTTTCTAACAAGGCTTCTCCAAAGGGAATCCCTGCAATCATTCCAACTCCTGCACCAAATAATGATATTATAAAGTATTTTACTAAATACATCCCCCGAATACTTTTTTGTGGCAACCCGATTGCCTTCATCACACCAATTTCTCTAAATTCTTCTTCCAGGGTAACACGAATCGTAAAACTTAAAACAACAAACGCAATCAGAATCAAGCAAACACTAAGTATAAAAAGTGCAATTGCTATTATCATATCCATAACATAAGTCATACGAACCAGATTTTTTGTTCCGTTAAACCCAATGTTAATATCCACTTTACTAAGTGCCGTTTTCACCGCAGAAACATCCTTACAATTCAAATACCCAAGTTCTCCTTCTACCACATCCCCTGGATTTTTCATAAGTGTATCAAAATCCGCCTTACTCACTAAAAAACGCTCCATAGACATTAAAGCACTTCCCATAACAGCATCTTTTACTCCACCTGCTACTGTTAAGGTCACTTTTGTTTTTTGAAAGGTAATTTCTACTTTATCTCCTTTTTTAATACCATTATTATTCATATACTTTACTGGAAGCAGTAATTCACCTTTTTTTAAATTTGTAATCCGCTGGTTGTTTTCATCAAAAAATTCAATTCCACGATTTTCAAGATAAGTGAGTACTGGACCTTGCATCTTTGTTTTTTCCCCACTCACTTTCACCTGATTACCATTAAAATATACCAGCTTTTCTATCTTCTTTGAGGTAATTCCTGGGACTTCTTTTAAAGCCTCTTCTAACGACTGTTTTCCTTCCATGCTGGTAGTCCCCACTAAATAATCCGGCAACTTTGCTTTGTCAAAAAAATCTTCCAATGCACTGCTTACTGTTATAATATTATTCACACTGCTGCTTACAAACATGGTCGCTAAAACAATAAAAATAAACAATATTACATTCATAGTTACTTTTCTCTTTAAATCTTTTTTCAGAATATTCCAATACACGTTTGCTTCCCCTTTCTTAATGGATAAATTTTATGTAATTGCGACACTCTCATTCTATTATGTACCACTATGAGTAACAGTTCAGGTAGGTCTGCACACTGTGCTGTGCAGACCGTATAAAGGACTAAAACAGGAGAGGAATTGGGCAATTTATTTGCGAAGCTTGCCCAATTCCGTAACAGGACAGCCCCCGGCTGAACTGTTTACCACTATGATTGAAAGCAGTATAAAACTGCCTTATATAAATATGTGATTTTTCTACAAAAATGAAGTGCATATATTAAACTTCGCAATTACTTATACATTTGTTTAGTCATTTGACTATTATAGACATACTATAGCAGGGAAATTATTAAATAATCCTTAAATTGATAAAAATATTTTGTCCTTATCTCAAGGTATTTCAGACAACCTTGTTACTTTGGTGTTCCTTTTATATCCTAATATGCATATTCTTGAATGCTGCCCTTTCTGTACTGCTGTAAAGAATATTTTCTGATACAATACTCCCCTTATATGCCTTTAACATAGCTATGTCAAAGCTATCTTCCCAAATTCTTTATACACTTTTTTGATTACTTTTTATTTTTTATTAGTTGCAAATGTTACTTCAATAATGTATACTGGCAATATTAAAAAATACAGGGGAACTAACCCAGTTGTTCGACATCAGTGAACAGGTAATGGGTAACAAAATTGCAAGAACCAAGAAAGGAAGTGTATTCTATGCCAGCAATACAACCAAAAGCTACTATCACCACTCTGGAAGAATATGAGGCTCTCCCAGAAGATGTCAGGGCAGAGGTCTTTGATGGACAAATCTATTACATGGCAAGCCCGTCAGAAATACACCAGACAATTTCCACAGAATTGACCACCCTTCTCAATACCTACATCAAAAGCAAGAAAGGATTATGCAGGGTGTTTCATGCTCCATTTGATGTGAAACTCAATGACAATCCTCTTATCATTGTCCAGCCTGACCTTATGATTGTATGTGACAAAGATAAGCTGGATGGAAAACGCTGCAATGGTGCACCAGACTTTATCATTGAGATTGTATCACCAAGCAATGCAATGGATGATTACATCCGCAAACTCTACTACTACAAAAATGCTGGAGTTCGTGAATATTGGATTGTAGACTCTCGCAGAAAGACCGTAACTGTAAACTACTTTGAGGGTAACAATGTCAATGTGCAATATTCCTTTGATTCCACAATCAAGGTAAATATATATGATGACTTATTTATTGACTTCTCCGATATTGCAGAATTATTAAATATATAAAAGAAAAAGGCATGTGCTGCCTTGCATATGCCTTTACTCTACTCAATTTTTTGTTCTATCCCGTCTATAAAAACTCCTCTATGTGGTCTACATATTCCGAACCATGAGATCCCAAATCCATTTTTTCAAATAACATGATATGTTCTTCTTCATCACATCCCTCTTCAGAAAATGGAATTACATAAATATCTTGATTTCCTTGTTCTTCCCAAAATCCTTCCTTTCTAAGTTCTCCCAATGCCTCCGCTTGCCATATTTTGATTTTAGCTTTCTCTTGTTCTGCTTTTTCTTCCAATTCGTCGTTTTCTTCGTCTCCTAGTTTTATGCAGTTTGCTTGCAAATATTCCTTTACTTCTTTAAATAGTGCAGTATCTCCTTCTAAGACATCCCATTCCATTACACAAAATCGATAGTACCATTCCATTCCTTCCTCGTCATTGTCTTCCTCTTCTTCTAGGTTTTGCTGATACATTTCTTCCGTATTTAAATATATTGTAGTTCCATAATAATCTTCTTCTCGGTAACACTGTTGTGCCAAATTCAAGATCTCAAAAGAAATACTATAGATTTCCTGATCTTTGTAAATTTCATTCTGCAATCTTGGAAAAACCTCTTTTACTGCTTCTTTATATTTGTCTATAAACCACCTTTTATCTAACATCTTTTTTCTCCTATTTTTTTGTATCCCTAGTTTAACTGTACTATTGTAAAATCACTAGTATACTATCCCATTTATTCTCAACCTGCAAAACACGAGATGAGAAATTATTGAACTACCATAATTCCACAGGTAAAATTTAAACTAATCTTTATGCAAGTTTCAATTCAAAGCACATATATACCAGTTATTTCTTCCATTATAGCATAACCCCTTAATATAATCCAATTCATTTTTATCATACCATGTACAAAATGTACAGTTCATATATTGAAATTGAACTTATATTCATCAATCTCTTCCTTTTTCACTATTACTGTTCACTTTCATTAAACAATCCCTATATTTCAAAAAATCACACCATCAGCAAGATACCTAAAAAAATAACATTTGCTGCTGTAAAATATAATAAATATTTTCCTTTATGTTCTGGAATTACATTGACTAACTGTTTATAGGAAATTAAACTCGCCATGGATGCAATTAAAGTTCCAAGACCTCCTAAATTCGTTCCAATTATCAATGCCTCATAATTGTTTGTAAAGCCAGATAATAAAATTGCAGCAGGAACATTGCTGATAATCTGGCTTGCATTAATTGCAATCAGGATTTCCTTTCCATTTAGAACATGCAACAGCATATCATGTATACTAGAAATCGCACCAATGTTGCCAATAAAGACAAAAAAGCCTATAAAAGTAAATAATAGACAATAATCTGCTTTTTTAAGAATTCTCCAATCCAGAATCAAAATAAACAGTATTACAATCCCCAGTACTACATACCATTCTACAATCCTTAAAACACTACTAATACATACTCCAAACAAAATAAAATAAATAATAACTTGTCTTTTGTTCCCTGTTTCTTGTTCCTTTGCCTCTTCATCCATTTCCACATTCAGCAACAGATTTTCCTTTTTTTGCACTAGCACAAATAGCAAAAGAACAAATCCCGCAACCAAAGTGTAAGGCAGCATAAGACATAAAAAATCTATAAACGACATATTACTTAATCCATAAAGGTATAAATTTTGCGGATTTCCCATAGGTGTCAACATACTGCCAAGATTAGCCCCTATCGTTTGTGCTGTAACAATAGGTATTAATAATTTCTCTTTTCCCGTCATTTGTAAAGTTAAAATAGCAAATGGTACAAATGTAATTAATGCCACATCATTAGTAAGTAACATACTGCTAAAGAAACAAAGAAATACCAGTACAAAACCTAATTTCCTTGTATTTGTACATCTTTCTACCAGTTTTCTCCCTAATTTATGAAACACTCCATTTTCTTGCAATCCAGCCATTACCAACATTAAACTAAATAAAATTCCTAATACTCGAAAATCGATATATTCCAAATATGCTTTGGAGGGCGGATTCCAAATAGATGATACTACAGCTAACAATATTGCAACAGCAAGCACAATTTCTTTTTTATAAATCCTAACAACACTTTCATCTATGTTTCCTCATTATTTTCATTATACTTTTTAACAAAATAAAGCGGGTTCAAAATCATCCAAATCCTCATTCCATATACCATTGTGCAAATTTAAAAAGATTTCCTTACAATTTTCAAAAGATACTACCTTTTCATATAGATGCGTACCATCTTCTTTTTCCATACCAATCTCTAAAGTTATCTCTCCATTGTTGACCGCTGCCTGCACAAAGCGTATTTCCCCTATCAGCTTTTCTGATGTCAGTGTAACAAATTCTTCTGTATCTTCTGTAATAATTTCCAAAAATTCAAGGATATCTTCTTCAGTATAATCTCGAAGTTCACTTTCTTGATTACGTAATGTATGAAATTTCTTGGATTCTGTTTTACTAAATACCATTTCTTTATATTGTTCCATAATATTACTTCCTTTCTTTATTTTACATTCTGAATAATCAATTATTTTATAATTATACAATATCCTATCCCTAATTTCAACAACCCCTATAAATTGAACTTTTTTGTTTTAAGTTTAATTGTAACATCAAGAATATTTCACGCATTACGCTTAATTTTTACTGTTTACCTCTTTATTGATCACATTGAATTACTTATTTCTCTTGAAAAAAATATTGGGATACATTTTATAAAGTTTAATATAATGGTTCAGAACTATGAACAGTTACGTTTAATTTAATATTACGATGTTGGGGTCAAAAGGTATTTTGCCCCCAACTGATGCTACGGATTGCTACATTGCTATCTACTTTTGACCCTAGCATCATATTACTTTATTAAACATAGTCATTGAACTAAATTGAACTTTATGCTATACTATAAGAAACTTACAACTATACTTTTTTAATAATGGTTCAGAACCATGAATAATTACCTAACATTTTGTAAAAAAGAAAGGATGGGATTTCGTGACCACATTTTCAAATCGTTTAAAAGAATCCATGAAACAAAAGGGCTATAAACAAGTTGATGTTATCCGCTTAGTGGAAGGACTTGAAAGTACACAAAGTGTAAAACTGGGAAAAAGCCATTTAAGTCAGTATATTAGTGGAAAAACTATTCCTCGGAAGGAGGTTTTAAATGCTTTAGCAACTGTTCTAGAAGTTAATGCAGAATGGCTGTCAGGAAATTCAGACAACAAAGTATGTTTACCTATAGGCAAAAAAGTTCAAAACGCAGCAACAGAAAGTTCAAAACCAGCTTATACTCAACCAGCTAACAGAAAGGATGGGAAAAATATGAACATAACAGAGACCAGAACATTTACCAAATCAAAAAAATTAGACCATGTCTTATATGATGTACGTGGTCCTGTACTAGAAGAAGCAAACAGAATGGAAGAAGCAGGCACTCATATCTTAAAATTAAACATTGGCAATCCTGCACCTTTCGGATTTCGGACTCCTGATGAAGTAATTTATGATATGCGCCAGCAGCTACCAGATTGCGAAGGATATTCCGATTCCAAAGGCCTATTTTCTGCCCGCAAAGCTATTATGCAGTATGCACAAATAAAAAACATCCCTAATGTTACCATTAATGATATTTATACTGGCAACGGTGTGAGTGAATTGATTAATCTATGTATGCAGGCATTGTTAGATGAAGGTGATGAAATTCTAATTCCTTCTCCTGATTATCCTCTGTGGACGGGAACTGCCACACTTGCTGGTGGCAAAGCAGTACACTACATCTGTGATGAATCTGCAGAATGGTATCCTGATTTAGATGATATCAGGAAAAAAATTACAAATCGAACAAAAGCCATTGTACTAATTAATCCAAACAATCCAACTGGTGCCTTATATCCAAAAGAGTTATTAGAAGAAATTGTAGAAATTGCCAGACAAAATCAATTAATTATTTTTTCTGATGAAATTTATGACCGTTTAGTTATGGATGATGAAGAACATATTTCTATTGCTTCTCTTGCCCCTGATTTATTTTGTGTAACCTTCAGTGGATTGTCCAAATCCCACATGATTGCAGGTTTTCGTATTGGCTGGATGATTTTAAGTGGAAATAAAAAAATTGCCAAAGATTATATTTCGGGACTTAATATGCTATCCAACATGCGTTTATGTTCCAATGTTCCAGCACAATCCATTGTACAAACTGCACTTGGTGGTTATCAAAGTGTAAATAATTATATTGTACCTGGTGGGAGGATTTATGAGCAGCGGGAACTTATTTATAATGCTTTAAATGATATCCCTGGAATTAGTGTGGTTAAACCCAAAGCAGCTTTTTACGCTTTTCCAAAAATTGACGTTAAAAAGTTCAATATTGTGAATGACGAAAAGTTTGCACTGGATTTTCTAAGGGAAAAAAAAGTTCTCGTTGTACATGGTGGGGGATTCAACTGGAAAGAACCTGATCATTTTAGAATTGTTTATCTTCCAAGACAAGAGGTCTTAGAGGAAGCTATGAATCATTTGGCTGATTTTATGGAACATTATCATCAGTAGTAATCTTTAAAAAATTGTTGATATTCTTACTATTGAATTCAATATAAACAGAGTATAAAAGAGCAAAATCTATCACTTAAGACTTTGCTCTTTTCTTATACCTAGCTATCTATAGGAGGGCATTAGCCCTGATTACAAGCACAAATCAGATTGTACGATAACATATTGTGTGATGTGAAACTAACAAATACTGGATACAATATATGTCTCTATTTCTATACTCTATTCACCAGAGCATTTATGTTAGATATTATTAACCAAAAATTCTGGTCACATGATGTAATTTGGTATCTAGCCAAAAGGGTATTAAAACATTGGTCAATCTGAATAACATTTCCTATTTTGCAATGAAAATATAGTCTACAAAGAAGGAACATTTACACAATTTAATGACATCAGCACACAAGAGTTCTGATAAGTGTTAAACGTGCGGATAAACAAACCAACAGGAATTTTGCAACTTTCATAGAAAATATCAAAACTACTATAAAATCAAAGATTGCTGTAAAATTATACAATCAGCACTTCTATTATTCAGATATCTTAGATAACATTGTAAAATAGTGCATTCAATAGCTACATTAGTTTTATTCTCATTCAACACAACTCTAAAACTCTAATTATATATACAACATCACTTCTTTTTTACAAACACACTATATGCAACACCAATTAATAATATTAATATTGCTAAACCTGGATTCACAAATAATAAAAAAATAAATAATATAAACCATCCCATTTCATTCATTTCTCCATTTCTTTTGTATATATTTTAATTTCAGCATAGACACAATCCGTATCTATTTTTTGTTGTACAGTATATATACTGCCCCTAACTTATTTTTTGTAGTTTTTCTGAATACTCTGCTACCACTTTTTTAACAATTTCCATTTCTACTTTCAATGCTTCCATTTATTCAATATCGCTTTAGTATTTACAATATACAGATATATAATAAGTTTCAATGCTTTGCACTCTTGACAAAACATCATTTTCAAAAAATAGTTTTTTGTCTCTCACATCATTTTTAATAAGTTCTATTTTTATCTAACATATCAAATATTGCAAGTAATAATTCACTATACGACATTATATATCATTTTTTTCTATTTCATATTTTTGTTTGATTTTATTATAACAGATTCTACAACTTTTTCAAGATGTCTAGTTTTCAAAAATACTTCTAAGTTATAAGAATCTATAACCAATTGCGGTAATCCGCTATATAAATAATCATGGTAATCTTGATCTATTTCTTGAAACATTTTCACATCAAACAATTAAACATGTTCCAAAAAACTCAGCATATTTTAATATATTTTATTATTATTCAATGTAACACAACTCTAAAAACACTGTATTTCCTTATACTTTCGGTTTTATCCCCATTCAAATTAACACAATTCTAAAACATTTCTCTAAATATTATTTCAATTTGTTTTGCCTGTTCAGCTTTTTCTTCTTTTGTGTATTCCTTATGATTTAATAATTTCCTTTTTTCTTCCTCTGACATATTCCTTTTTTCTTCCTCCGAAAAATGAACATGATCATAGGCTGTTCTCAGTAAAAAACACTCATGTGATGATAATTCATCCTTTCGTCTTTGCTGTTCATCCTCAGGTAATAAAATCCATTCTATTGCGGTTAATGACATACGATACACCTCTTCCAATAGTATATAGAATCTACCGTCAACTTTCTTCTTTAATATTACTTTAAAGATGCTATTTTTATTGTATAAAACTTCTTTTTCCATATCATTAAATCCAACTAAATCTTTGCCTTTTTTGCTTATTCTGTATATAAATCTGTACTTGTCCAACTGAATTATATACTCCTTCCTTTGTTGTGGATAAATATTCATTGAATACTTTTTCTTTACCTTCCACAAAATCATCAAAAAATCTTTTAGCATCTTCATTATTCAAAAATGTAAGAAAACGATTTAAATTTTCTTCATATTCTGGCATCTTATCTCGTGCTTTAATTTTATTCCCATTCATATTAACACAACTCTAAAACTATAAACCGAATATCCATAAATTTTTCTTTGTTTTATTCCCATTCAAATTAACACAACTCTAAAACACAGGTGTTTTAGTAGGCGTGTGGACATATGTTTTATTCCCATTCAAATTAACACAACTCTAAAACTCCATTCTTTGTATTTCTTAATAATTTTATGTTTTATTCCCATTCAAATTAAC
>JAAVZU010000077.1 GCA_022791815.1 Lachnospiraceae bacterium | reverse complement strand
TTAATCAACTATCACTTTGGAAGTAAAGATAAATTAATAACGGAATGTGTGCAGCGTATTATCGGAAAAATAGTTACAGAATTTCAGATGACAAGGCAATATAAATCAGATAAAGAACGCTTAACAACTTGCGCCACTTATGTTTTTGATTTTCTATTTAAACATTCTGCAATTTCGCGTGTTTCTATTTTGGGTGATTTACAAAATTATACAGAGAATTGTAATTCTGTACTTACTCAACAGGGCTTTTCACTGTCTTTGAAGAATGGTATATCAAATGAGAATAAATCTATGTTTGTATTTATTCTTACTGCCGCAATGCAGGTAGCATTTTTAGGAAGTGAAACAGTCAAACAATTACTTGGTTATGATTTTACGAAAACCGAGGATAGAGCCGCATATATCGGTAAATTGGTCGATATTCTTTTTGAAGGGATGGTGCAGATGGATGAATAAGAAAATAGGAATGTATAGCTCTGTTGTTAATTTCATTGCAGTAATCTTCTTTGCCCTGTCTATGTTATTTGGCTTTAATTATGGCAGTTACTTTTCTTCTATGTTCATTGCGTTTAGCTTTGTACCAATGATGTGCAGTTATGCTTACTTTTCCGAAAAAAAAGTTAAATTAGCAGGCTATGTTTCAGTGGCTTTTGCCGCCATATACGCAGCTATCATTTTATTAGTCTATTTTGCACAGCTAACAACTGTCCGACTAAATGATTTAACACAACAAGCTACTGTACTTCTTGATTTTCAGCAATGTGGACTGCTATTTAACTATGACTTATTAGGTTATGCTGTCATGTCATTAGCTACATTCTTTGCTGGATTAACAGTAAAATCACAAACGAAAATAGACAAGTGGCTGAAATATCTGCTCATGGTACACGGAGTGTTTTTTATCTCCTGTTTGATTATTCCTATGTTTGGGGTATTCAAAGCGGATAGTCCAACATGGATAGGTGTGGCGATATTAGAATTTTGGTGTTTATATTTTGGTCCTATCAGTATTTTATCTTTTTTGCATTTTTCTAATTGCAAGGAATGAGGTCTTTAATGAAAAAAACAAATGGGTACGTTGTCCTATTTGCCGAAACAAAACAAGGTTACAGATATAGAGCTGAAAAACTTTCCTTTTTACTGCCCTAAATGCAGGCAGGAAAGTTTGATTGACGCAAAGACGCAGAGCCAACAAACTTGTGAGAAAATCACAGTTTTTCGGCTCTCTTTATGTTTAGAGATATTGAAGCACTTCAACAATGATAAACCGTTAAAGGAACAACTGTCATGAAATTTCCTTCCTTCAAAGTTTTTTATTATTATATCACTAATTATGAAGAAAATAAAAAGACATATGTTCCGAAGAAAAGGAAGATTCCTGCCTATTTTTGCACTCTGTCTGCCAGCGTTAATGATAAATTATTGCTGATACTTCCTTATCTCTGTAAAGCCAATGTTTTTGTGGCTTTTCTGATAATTATTTTTACAATATGATGAATCTTCTGTTTTAGCCATCCCTGTAAGTCCACTGATAATATCCTCTCTTGAACTTTATTATTTTTGTATGCGTCATTAAGAATACTCTTTGAATACCTTAAATATGTATCCTTAGTTTTTCAACTAATAATGCTGTAAAAAATCGTCCCCAACTCATGTATTCCTTGCTTTGTATAAAATCACTTGGATTATCCAAAACCACTTCTATGGCTTTGTCTCTTATTGCATCTGACTTCAAAAATCAGTTCCTTCATATTTCGGACTATCTGGTGAGTACTCAATACTTCAATTTCAAACTCTCTATTTCCAAAATCCATTAGATGTCGTAAATTAATTACTGCATCGCTCATTTCACCAATCTTTAATAGCCATTTACCACAATTATCTCCACAAGTTGATGCATTAAAAAATTTAGATTTATCTTTGTGAATTAAAATCAATGTTTTTACTCCACCTGATAATTCATCCGTTATCCACTTATCTTGATAAGTATTTTTGAAATATACTGATGTATCATTGCACTTATAACTAAGAAAAAGACGGTACAGTCCTTTTAATTTGGACTATACCGCCTTCTGCGAAGGGGCTTAAACATTACAGAATTTACTATTTTATAAAACCCTTACTCATTCCACAAACCTTTCAAGTATTCATCTACGCACTTACTTCCAAAGATTACAGCTACAATTACTGCACCTGCAATACACACATATTTTACAATCTTTGTGACATCTACTTTTACTTCTACACTTGTTTCACTTTCCATAATCAATCCTCCTTAACATTTAGGAATTTCATATAATGGATATTTGTCAGTTAATCCTTTTACCATTGCCATTGCCTTTTCTTTATTGGCATCAACATCATTAATCAATAATGCAATTGCTTCTGCAATCACATCCATATCTTCTGTTTTCATGCCCCGAGAGGTTACTGCTGCTGTTCCAAGACGGATACCACTTGTTACAAATGGCTTTTCAGGATCGTTTGGAATGGTATTTTTATTACATGTAATATTGGCTGCATCAAGTAACTTCTCTGCTTCTTTACCAGTTACACCCTTACTTCTTAAATCAACAAGCATCAAATGGTTGTCTGTTCCTCCAGATACAATGTTAAATCCACGTTTCATTAAACCATTTGCCAAAGCCTGTGCATTGTCAATAACATTTTGTGCATAAGTTTTGAAACTTGGATCTAATGCTTCTTTGAAACATACTGCTTTTGCTGCAATTACATGCATAAGTGGTCCACCCTGGATACCTGGGAATACAGATTTATTTAGCTTATATTCTTCTGCAAATTCTTTGCTAGATAAAATCATTCCACCTCTAGGTCCACGAAGAGTCTTATGTGTTGTGGTTGTTGTTACATGAGCATAAGGAATTGGACTTTCATGCAGACCTGCTGCCACAAGTCCTGCAATGTGTGCCATATCCACCATCAAAAATGCTCCAACTTTATCTGCAACTTCACGGAATCTTTTAAAGTCAATCTTTCTTGCATAAGCACTTGCTCCTGCTACAATTAACTTAGGCTTGCAATCTGTTGCAATTTTTTCTAATTCATCATAATCAATAAATCCCTCATCATTAACTCCATAAGGAACAATATTAAAATAGCTTCCTGACATATTTACAGGGCTTCCATGTGTCAAATGTCCACCATGGTCTAAATTCATACCCATTACCGTATCTCCTGGCTTTAGCAGACAGAAGAACACTGCCATATTTGCCTGTGCTCCAGAGTGTGGCTGTACGTTTGCATAAGTGCAGCCAAATAACTTCATAGCCCTATCTCTTGCTAAATCCTCTACAATGTCTACATATTCACATCCGCCATAATAACGTTTTCCTGGGTATCCTTCTGCATACTTGTTGGTCAAAGTACTTCCCATAGCTGACATAACAGCCTTACTTACAAAATTCTCTGATGCAATCAATTCAATGTGGTCATTCTGTCTCTGTGTTTCCTGCTGCATAGCTTTTGCCACTTCTGGGTCAAAACTTGCTACTTCTTCAAATGTGTACATATTTATTCCTCCATATACTATAGTTTGTTACTATTCACTGTTTCCTTCGGATACAGTATACCACCTTTATAAAAAACTTACAATGTACTTTATAAAATGTTATCAATAAACCTAATGTGCATAAACAAGCAGGATAACCCTCTGGAATACAAATATGGCTTTTTAAGCATTTTTCTTAATTTGCCTTTTTAAGATTCTGTATATTCTTTCTTTTTATAATTTTTTCATAACTCTTTTTAGAATTTCCATGGCTTTTTCTTTTTCTTCTTCTTTGGGAATATATCCGCCATAACTGATTTTCCCCATTAACTGGTGAAGATATTCATTTTCCATATTCTCTAATAAAACATACTCAGCTGCCAGATTTTGGTAATCCTGATAAGTCCGTTGTATGTGGGACAATTTTTTCTTTTTCACAAGTTTTCTGGTAAATTTCAAATATTTTTTTTCTAGCTCACCAAGCTCCCACATCTGCCCTTTTTTTGCTGTAACTCTCTTTTTCCTCCAATAAAATATAAGAAAAATAATGGCTGTACCCATTCCAATTACTATCACCAAACGGAAAATAGTACTGACTGTTGTAAGTCCTGCTTGTAATTGTTCTCCTAAAGCATTATCCTGCTCTTCTTCTTTTGTATTTCCAAAATATTTCTGAAAAAGATTCCAAAAACTACTCTCATCTTCCTCTTCCGCCACTCCTGCAGGAGTAACCTCTACTGGTATCCAGCCATAACCTCTACAATAAATTTCCACCCATGCATGTGCCTGTGCATCACTTACTTCTACGGAAACCACTCCCAGCTTGTCTAGTTCTTCTTTAGATATATTCCCAAAAACCCAATCACTGGTTTTCTCCTCTTCTATAAGAACGCCATCCGAAATTTTATTGGTACTCATATTATACCCTTCTATATAACGGGCTGGAATTCCCATTTCACGAAAAAGCATTACCGCAGAAGAAGCAAAATGTGCACAGAACCCTTTGTGTTTTTCCATAAGAAAATATGAAATAAAATCTTGATTTCTTGGAGTTTTTCCTGGTGTCATAGAATAACTGCATTGTTTATGAAGATGTTTAATAACCTTTTGTATATCTTCTGGACTATTTCCAGTTACACCAGCTTGTCTGCAAAATTCAGAAACTGCACTTTTACAATCTTCTGTTACTGTCAGATAATTCTCCCATACATATTTTTCATAAGCAGAAAGTTCTTTACTTTTTGGCAGAGGAATCAAATCCTCTCCTATTGGATGATAAGAAATTTTATATTTTTCTAAAGCATTTCTTCTTGTAATCTGATCGATACTATAAGAAAAGTTCAAATCTTCTCCATTAAAACAATTGGAATAATAGGGATAATAATTATACTCCTTGCTGGCATTTACAATAGATATTTCCATTTTGCCAGTTATGCTGTCTTTCTTTTCTCTTGCCATATATTCACTATTTGCCAGCTTTCCATTTTCTCCATAACTTTTCAGTTCATCAAAGTCTTTATTCTCATCATGCCATAATGCATCCCAAGAACTGCCTGTATATATTGCACCAGTGTATGCCTTTAAATATACATCTTTATATTCTAATGGTACAAAAGTTACTTCTAAATCAGTCTCATAACTTGGCCTGACTGCACCTACACCACCAAGTTTTCCTCCACTTACACCACCTCTTGAATCATACCTATTCAAACGGCTGATAAATCCTGTAAGCATAAAATCCTGAATATATACATCCATTTTTTCTTTTGCATAAATAGAGCTTCTAGGAGTTGCAAAAAGTGATTTTGGAAAAACAAATAGAAAAATTCCTGCTATGAAAGCTACTATTCCTGCATATACCCCTATACATTGCAAGAGAATATTTCCTTTTGCCAAATAGCTGACTTTTATTTCTCTTTTTCTCTCTTTTATAAAAATCTTTTTCTTTTTATTTCCATGCTGATATCTTCCTCCCGCCTTAATTAAACCTATTGACAGATAAGAAATCAGTATCATTACAAAATCCAGATTATTACACTTTCGGTTAAAATACAAAGGCATCTGCCAAAATGGAAAAGTACAAAAAATCGTGCCAATTAAACTCATCTTCTCTGCCAGCAATAAATTCACAAGTAAGAAAACAAATCCGCCATAAAAAATAATTGCCAAAGTTGCAGATGTATATCGGTCTGACATTGGTTCCACCAGATGTTTCACGGCAGAAAAACTGTATTTTTCATCCATTACATCATATATCTCATTATACAATACACTATATCCACTATTAATATACTTATGAAAATAAAAAATCCCTACCAAAAATATAATAAAAAACACAATATATCCTATATTTTTTGTAAGATTATTATAATAAAATAGCGAAATAAGAATAGACAAGAAAAAAAAGAAAACTGCTACAAATCCTTTTGCGTAATCAATAGAAAAACCTTCCAAAAAAACATGAAGAGATCCATATACTGCTAAGAAAAGCAGGATTCCTTTTATTAGACATAAACATAAAGGCTGACTTTTCGTTAATTCTTTTTCATCACAAACATAAATTCCTGACATCCCAATCTTTGTTTTCTTTTTTCTATGTAATAACATTTAGATACCTCCTTCCCTTAAACTTTACTCATTATTTATAGGTAATAAAAGATAATATCCTTGTTCCTCCATAAGCTGCGGCTCCTGAAAATATATTTCTTCATAACTATTTTCATAATAAATTTCAATAAATGCTGCTTCTAAATCTACCTCTCCTTCTATTTTTCGCTCTTTGATTCCTTGATCTGTCAAACTAAACCAGCATAAGTAAAATGCTTCATCATTTCTTAACAAATAACTGCTAATACCAAATACATTATAAAGCATCGTATTCAAGCTACCATTTTTATCATCATATAACTCAAACAATAACTTTTTGTCTTCTAAGCGGCTATTCTTAAATTGTTTTATAAATAATTCCCCTGTTTTTCCATACAATTTCCAATGTACCAACTGCAATTTTTCTCCTGGCTGATATTCCCGCAGTTCCCATTCTTCTTCATTTTCATAACTTCTTTCATAAGTAATGGAACTTTCTTTGATTACCATACTATTATCCATGATCTTTGTCTCTACATCCTCTAAATACGGAAAAACATATCCATCACATTCTTTATTAATATCTTTCTTTAATTCTAAAAATCCTAGAAAATCCCTTATTTTAATTTGCTTTAATTGGATCTTTACACATCCACAATATTTCGATGCAATTGGAAGAATATATCTTGAATCTCCATTTACAGAAATTGGAATTTCCATCTTTTTAATAGATTCCTCTCCATAATAATTATGTTTAATAGAAAAAATTAATATTCCGCTAATTGCCGGGAAAATAGTGGGATTATTGATAACAACTCTTATGGGTATTTGTTGGTCTGCACCTACTTTGACACTATCCTTTTCAAATCTTACTTCTACTCTTTTTATCATATACCAATTACAGCCAAATGCCACTACTGGTGTAAGCAGCCATAAGACCAATGCTAAGAAAAATCCATAATTCCCATAGAAGAATAATGCCTCCCAAATCAAAAATAGTACACATACATAACGAATTACATTCCAAAAAGAACGCATTTTCTCCTCCTATCTATCTGGAAAGCTTTGGGATAGGCACTTTTGCAACAATATCCTGTACTATTTCCCTAGTTTCTATTCCCATTGCCCTTCCTCTTCCACTTTGCACCAGACGGTGTACAAAAACATCTTCTATCATAAACTGCACATCTTCTGGTAATACATAATTCCTTCCTTCTACAAATGCTGTAGCTTTTGCTACATGAAAAAGAGCCAAGCTTCCTCTTGGACTAATGCCAACCTCAATTCCTTCGTGACTTCTTGTAGCTTCTGTTAAATCTGTAATATATCCATAAATACTTTCATCCACATAAACTTCTTTTACGAAATTCTGTAATTCCAATATTTCTCCTTTAGAAAATGCTGGTATAATCTGCTCCAATGCCTGATTTCCATTCTCTTTTAACATTTCTATGGCAAATTCCCGTTCTGGATACCCTATAGATAATTTTGCCATAAAACGATCCAGTTGGGATTCTGGAAGTTTTTGTGTTCCAAGAGAACCAAAGGGATTCTGGGTAGCAATAACAAAAAATGGCTGTGGTACTTTCCTTGTTACCTTATCCACAGTCACAGTTCCTTCCTCCATTACCTCTAGCAAAGCTGACTGGGTTTTTGGAGATGTACGGTTCACTTCATCTGCCAGATAAATATTACACATCACAGCACCTTCCATATAAGAAAATTCTTCTTTTTCCTTATGATACATGGAAAATCCAGTGATATCACTTGGCAGAACATCTGGTGTAAACTGGGTTCTTTTATAATCAAGAGATGTAGTTTTGGCTAATGCCATTGCCATAGTAGTCTTTCCCACACCTGGAACATCCTCCAATAGTACATGTCCCTTTGCCAGTAAGATAACCCAGATTTTCTTTAGGATTTCATCTTTTCCTTTCATCACCTTTCCCATTTCTTTTAAAAATCTGTCTAATGACTCTTGCATAATCTCCTCCTTGTATACTACAAATAATGTTATCATTATAGAAAACTAGCTGTTACATTCTAATAGAACATAACAGCTTCGTTTCTTTTTATAGTTCTTTCCTACATATCCTTTACTACTTCATACATCTCATATATATCTTTGCTGGTTGGAAGTCCTGAACGATATGCACATGCACATCCTGCTGCCAATGCCATATCAAATGCTTTCTGATAATCCTCCTTCTCCAAATAACCTGCAAGAAAACCTGCAATCATGGAATTTCCTGCTCCAACTCCATCTACCAGTGTACCTTCTGGAGCTGTCTTAGCATATACAGTGCCATCTTCAAGAAGAAGCAATGCTCCATCCTCAGATAAAGATACCAATACGTTTCTTGCACCACTGTCCTGTAACTCTTTCGCATATTTAATTACGTCTTCTTGTGTTTTAATATCTTCTATATTCACTCCACAGGCTTCTGCCAATTCTCTTTTATTTGGTTTAATCAAAAATGGCTTGTATGGCAGCGCCTGTCTTAAAAGACCTTTTTCTGCATCAACAACAACACGGATATTTTTATCTTTTAGATGTTCAATAATTTCAACATAAATATCATCTGGAAGGCTTTGCATGGCACTTCCACCTAAAACGAGAATATCATTCGTGTTAATCTGCTCTAACTTACGAAACAAGGTTACCAGCTTGTCTTTTGGTACGATTGGTCCCATTCCATTGATCTCTGTTTCCTTTTTTTCACTAAGACTGCTATCTCCCTTAATTTTTATATTGATTCGGCTCATCCCCTGACGCAAATGCACAAAATCCACAAAGCATCCATATTCTGCCAGATCTCCTTCAATCTTTTCTCCTGTAAAACCTGCAACAAATCCCAATGCTACATTTTCAATGTCCAGATTCTTTAATACTTGGGATACATTAATCCCTTTTCCCCCAGCATGTACCTCTTCTTTCTCATTACGGTTCACCGCATCCTTTGAGAAATCTTTAATTGTGATAATGTAGTCCAAAGCTGGACTTAAAGTCATTGTATAAATCATTCGTACTTCTTCCTTTCTCTCTCTGTTCTATCTATCTCCATAGCCATTATCTAAATGAACAAATATTGTAACTATTTCTTGCTTTTTCTTAAAATTTCTTTTAACTCTTCTATATCAAAAGTATATTTTTTATTACAGAAATGACAGTTCACTTCGATTGGTTTATTGTCTGCAATCATATCCCTAAGTTCCGCACTACCTACACTAACAATTGCCTTCTCTACTCTTTTTTTACAACAATTACAATAAAATTTTGTAGGAATGCTATCTGTAATTTCCACACCAAAATCCCCCAACACTTGGGAAATAATATCTTCTGGTGTCATATCCTGTTCCAACAGGGCGGTAATAGAAGTAATTCCTGCCAGTTTTCCTTCCAATTTTTCTGCCAAACCATCCTCTGCAAAAGGCATTAATTGAATAATAAATCCCCCTGCCTGTTTTACAGTATTATCCTTATTCATAAGGACTCCCAATGCTACTGCAGAAGGCACTTGCTCAGAAGTTGCAAAATAATAAGTCAAATCCTCTGCAATTTCTCCTGAAACCAGTTGTGTCTGTCCCATATATGGTTCTTTTAAACCCATATCTTTTATTACACTCAACACACCTAAATCCAATGCCTTCCCTACATCTAGCTTTCCTTTGTCACTTGGTGGCAGCATAACATTAGGATTGTATACATATCCCTTTACATTAGCTGCTGCATCTGCTGTCACTGTTAATCCTTGAATTGGTCCGCTGCACTGAATCTGAAGAGTTAGCATGTCCTTTTCCCCTTTGCACATACTTCCCATCATTGCTCCTGCTGTAAGCAGTCTTCCAAGTGCTGCTGTGGCAACCGGACTGGTATTATGTGCTTGTCTTGCATGTTCTACCAATTCCTTTGTTGTTGCGGCAAACACACGGATTTGATTATTAGCTGCCATTCCTCTTACTATATAATCTGCCATTACTTCCTCCTAACGTTTCTATACCCACAACAGTTCAGATATGAATAAATGTACCAATCTACCTGAATTGTTACCTAGAAACCTTTTCTTATATATCGGATAAATTTCCAAATTATAACAGTCCAGACACGTCATTCATACTTTACCATAAAACTTCTTCTCTTGGTGTCCTTCTCTTGCTATAATATAAATCCTCTCACTATCTTTACGGGGTGGTTCTTTTGTAAATGCATCATACGCATTCACAAACTCCATCCCAGCTTTCTCTAACAATTTCTTTATAGTTTCCAGAGTAAAACATTTCTGATAATGGGTCTCGCAAAATCTGTGGTATAAATCTCCTTCTTCTTTCACATATATGGTTAAATCATACTCATTTATCTGTTCTTTGGGATAGTAAAAATTCTCCCAAATAAAACTGGCCTCTTCCCGATTCTCTGCAATAATTTGATCTCCTAACACTTCTTTATATTTATACTCTGTGTTTAAGTCAAAGATAAATAATCCTTTTGCATCTAAATAATTATTTACTAATCGGAAAACGGTAAGTAAATCTTCTTCTTCCAAAAGATAATTCATACTGTCACAAATACTAACAATTGCCTTTGCCGTTCCATATAACTCCAACTCCCGCATATCCTGTAAGAGATACAAAATTTGATTTCTGGGGTCCTCATCCCTATAATTTAATTTCTTATCTCTGGCAATAGAAAGCATTTCTTCTGAATTATCAATTCCTATCATGTCATATCCAGCTAGTGCCAGCTGCTCTGTAATTCCCCCTGTTCCACATCCCATATCCACTACAATGCCATCTGTTATCTGATATTCTTTGAGCAATCCACACAAATATTCTCCCCACTCTTTATAGGGAATATTATCCATGAACAGATCATAAACACCTGCGAAACCTGTATATGCTTCCACGAAATCCCTTCTTTTCCTTTTGTTTATAGCATAACTATTCAGAACCATGAATAGTTACTCAATAGCTTACATTATATTTTATTATAAATTCATAACTTTCTCAAGAATATTTTTACTGTTTTTTCACACAATAATAAAAGTCTAGTGACTATTCATTTATAATGATGCTGCCGAAAGCAACATATAAGTTTATGAATTATTTATATACAAATATATTTTGAAAGGATATGTGCTATATGAAAAAAGAAAAAGAAATTGAAATTACTTGTTTAGATGATGTTAAAAAATTGCCACCACAGGATCAGATGAAATACGAAATTGCAAATGAAATCGGAGTATTTGATAAGGTAATCACTAATGGCTGGGGTTCTCTTTCTTCCAAAGAAAGTGGAAAAATTGGTGGTATTCTTGCCCGTAGAAATAAAAAAAAATGAATTGTACTCGCCCATAAATGGGCAAGTACAATCCATTTTATGTTTATTATTCTACCCCAAGTGCATTTGCGATACCTTCACTAACTTTTTCCGCACTGTCTTTTGATGAAGGTTCATAAAATTTCATTTCAGAATCATAAATACAATGTCCACTTTCCAAAATATCACCTTCCACAGTAATAGTCATGCTTTCTGCACCATAAGCTTTTAGGAAAGTATCCACTACGCTTCCCATCATAATGTATTCTCCCGCACTCCCTTGAGAGAATAATATTTCACGGAACTTCTCCCCAAAATCTACCGCTAAAGTCTTAGCACCATCTTTTTTTGTTTCTTTCAAACTATTCACTTTCACATCAGAAGTTAAAATATCTTTTTTTGCAAGTTCTGCAACTAAAAGTTCAGGTGTTACTTTCTGTTTTGGAATTTGTGTAGAAATAATATGTTCTGCATTTTCATCCCCATAATAAATAGTGATTCCTTCTTCTTTTGGCTCTGCTTCATTTTGTTTTGGTGCTACAGTAGCAGTTGCCTCAATAACAGGTGCCTCTGTGACTTCTGGCTCTTGTGTAGGTGCCTCTGTTTCTACAGGTGTAGTATCCTCTGTTGGTGCTACTGTTGTCATCCCCTCTGAAACATCCTCTTTTTTACTCTCCTCCTTTGAGCCACATGCCGACAATGCCATTGCCATAACAAGCATCCCCATTGTTAATAATTTTTTAGCGTTCATAACTTCATCCTCCTCTTATTCTTCGTATACTGTAAAATCCCTGTATACAAGCTAACTGGTAACGATTACCTTACTATGAAAGTGATTACGAGGGTGCGTAGCACATAGCAATTAACTTTCATTCATAGTGGTGCTGCCGAAGGCAACATGTAAGTTTATCGGTTACCATACAACTATAGTATAACAAATATGTGTCAAAAAGTACTTACAAAATTCTTAATTATTCTAAAATTCTTTGTTATTATATTAACAAAATTTTATATCACTATTCTTGTTAGAAATGTTTATGCTCATACGTGTTTCATAATAAAGGTAAACTACCTTGTCTATTTCACTAAAGAAAAAATAAACTCCTCCACCTGTCTCTCAATAAATTTCATTAAACGTGATCTGGTTTCCACTCCAGCCCAGCCAATATGGGGAGTAATCAATATTTTATTACTATCCTGTATTTTTCTTAATGGATTATTTTCTGCCATAGGCTCTACACAAAGTACATCCAATCCTGCTGCTCCAATGAAATTGTTAGAAAGAGCTTCTGCTAAATCCTTTTCTACCACAATAGGCCCTCTTCCAAGATTCAGGAAAATAGATGTAGATTTCATTTTTTCAAATGCTTTCTTATCCATAAGTCCCTCGGTATTCTCATTGAGTGGTGCATGAACAGATACAATATCAGATTCTTCTAATAGTGTATTAAAATCCACCTGCTGATAATCTGTATTGTGATTTTTACCTGAAGTTGAATAGTAAATTACATGTGTACCAAAAGCCGTTGCGATCTCTGCCACCCGTCTTCCAATCGCCCCCAGACCAATAATTCCCCATGTTTTGCCAGAAAGTTCGTGAAATGTATTGGCAAAATGAGTAAAAAGCTTATCTCCTATATATTTGCCAGACTTTACATATTCATCATAATAGGATAATTTTTCCATCAAGAAAAGCAACATTGCAAATGTATGCTGTGCTACCATATCTGTAGAATATCCTGCTACATTTCTCCATACAATTCCTTTTTTATTCAAATATTCTTTGTCCAAATTATTTGTACCAGTTGCTGTTACACACACTAATTTTAGATTCTTTGCATTTCCAATTGTCTCCTGATTCACCTGTACCTTATTTAAAATAATCACATCTGCATTTTCTACTCTCTCTGGTACTTCTTCGGATGTAGAAAAATTATACTTCACCACTTCTCCAAATCGATCAAATCCAGATAAATCAATATCATCCCCTATAGTTTTTGCATCTAAAAATACAATCTTCACTGCTTTTGCTCCTCTCTGCTCTTTTTGTCATATCAAACAATAACATCTCCATACTCTCCATTTGTAACTATTATCAAATCTTTCGGATTCAGCAATATTTGCAATCCTAATTTTCCCCCACTAATTATAATTTCTTCATGTGCTTTCGCACTTTCTTGTATAATTGTTTTAAATAGTTTCTTCATACCAATAGGCGTACATCCACCACGAATATACCCAGTCAAGCCTTGAATTTCTTTTACTGGTACTAATTCTATGCTTTTTTCTCCTACTACCTTTGCTGCCTTTTTAAAGTCTATTTCTTTATCTACAGGGATAACAAATACATAATGTTCCTTACTCTTCCCAACCGCTACCAATGTTTTAAAACTCTTTTCATAAGATTGTCCTAATTTATCTGCAATATGTACTCCATCAATAAATTCCTCACAAATATAAGCGTTAACTTGATAGGAAATTTTTTTCTTATCCAGAATACGCATTGCATTTGTTTTAATTTCTCTATCCTTTCCCATATTCTACATTCTCCTATTATTCTTTTGCTTTTATTGCCCAGCGCATTTTCGTAGATTTTGCTCTAGGGTTTCTTAGACATTCCTCTGCTGATGGACGAATTACATCCTTTGCCACATCTACGTAAATTCCCATTTTTTTATATTCTTTGAAAAACTGTTTTACTATTCGGTCTTCTCCTGAATGAAAAGTAAGAATTGCTACTTTCCCACCAGGAGCCAGTACATCTGGCAATTTACTTAAAAATTGTTCTAATACTTCAAATTCACTGTTTACATCAATACGCAGAGCTTGAAAAGTACGCTGGCAGGATTTTTTAATCTCCTGTTTTGGATTTTCTAAGTGAAGTTCCATTAATGTTTCTTCAATAAGATTACGAAGATCTGTGGTTGTCTCTAATTTTTGCTTTTTCTTTCGGGCTTTCATAACAGCTCTGGCAATCTCTGCTGCATAAGGCTCGTCTGCATTTTCTAACAGCATTCCTTCCAATTCATCCCTTGTAACCTCCATAAGACGCTCCACAGCCGGGATACCTTTTTGGGGATTCAACCGAAGGTCTAATGGTCCTTCTATTTTGTATGAAAATCCTCTTTCTGGGTTATCAATCTGCATAGAAGATACCCCAAGATCTGCTAAAACAAAATCTACTTGTCCAACTTTAGCAACTACCTTGTCAATATCTGCAAAATTTATCTGCCAAACTGTTAAAATATCTTCTCCATAACCAGCTTTGGCAAGTCTTGCTTTTGTCTTTTCAATTTCAATTGGATCTACATCTAATCCATGAATATGCCCCTTCCCTTCTAAGCACTCTAACATGTGGGATGTATGTCCGCCGTACCCTAATGTTGCATCAATTCCCGTTTGTCCTGGCTTAATTTCTAAAAAATCCAAAATTTCCTTTACACATATTGAAATATGCATACCAGCAGGTGTACTTCCTTTACTAATTACTTTTTCTATGGTGTCTTTATATTTTTCTGGATTATGCTCCTTATACTTCTCTGCAAAGGTTCTAGGATGTGTACCTTTGTAGCGCACCCGTCTTTTATGTGGCTGCTGTTCTCTATTTTCCATAAATTTTTACCTTACCTCTCTTTATTTATATGGTATTCTCCTGCCATACTATTATATTCTGCTTTAAGAACAATCACAAGAAAAATATAAATCTTTCTAACTATTCAGGTAACCATTAGAGCTATGAACAATTACACATATTCTTTTTTTTTACACATATATTATTCTAAATAGATACTTTAAATCTAATGCTATTTTCTGAAGAGGTGAGTTATGAAAAATCTGAAACATTTAGAAGTAACCTGTTTTATTCTTGCATCTATCCTTGGAACAATCTCTCATTTTTTTTATGACTGGTCAGGGCAAAATTATCTTGTTGGTCTTATTTTCCCTAAAAATGAATCTACTTGGGAACATTTAAAACTAATTTTCTTTCCAATCCTTTTTGTATCAGTTTTGGAATACTTTTTTCTGAAAGTCAAAACACAAAATTACACAGGTGCAAAGTTTTTTTCTACCCTAATAGGTATGGTTGTAACTATCGTTGTTTTCTATACTTACCAAGGAGTTTTAGGATATAATATTGAAGTGGTAAATATTGCTATTTATTTTCTTGCTATGTCTTTGGCATACCTCTTTAGTTATCATACAATAAAAGAAGATACCCATTTATGTCTTTCTGAATTTGCATATTATATATGTTTCTGGTTTATGGGATTCCTGTTTATATGCTTTTCCGTTTTTCCTCCAAATATTGGATTATTTCAATCTCCAATATAAATTTCATCTCGACATCTTTGTGCAAGCACAAACCAAGTTTTATGTTTATCGATAACACTTTCATAATAAATAAAACTGGTATAAGCAAATTCTTAGTTATCTTTGCCTATACCAGTTCTTATTTTACTTCAAATATGCGGTATCACTACCAAGTTTTCCAGGTGCTGGTGTTAAGTCTGTATCTAATACATACACTCTCATATTACCTTTTCCTGGTGCTTCTACGCTTAATGTACCATTTGTTACTGTTTTTTCGTCTCCTGTAATGGCATCTACATAAGTACCATTCGGAATGTTATTAAAGGTTGCATTGCCTGTAATAGTTACTAAAACAAAACTATCTGTATTATCATCTGTATATCTTCTCTTAAATGCTATATCAGAATATGTTATATCCGCTAAGGAATATTGTCCTTTTTGTAATGCTGGAATTGCACGTCTGATTTTATTCAAACGGATAATCTGCTTACAAAGTGGTGAAGATAATGTATCTGCTACTGCACTTCCTGCTTCTGCCTCATATACTCCAAAGTCAGAAGCCGTCACATCTCCTTCCAGATAGTCACCAAAATATGCTCTTCCAGAATTGGAAATCAAATCATTCTGTGCCACATCAATCTTCTTTCCAGCCTGGAATTCCACTTCAGAACCATAATAAATACATGGAATACCTCTAAAGGTAAATAATAAACATAAGTTCTCTGCCCATGCTTCTGTTCCTCCATCATAACGATACTCAAAGTTTCCATCTGGACTATAATCATGAGAGTCTACATAAGTCACATTCCATGTAGAATCATTGTATGAATAATCTCCACCTGCCGAAACATTGCCTCCTACTTTTCCTGTAGCATAATCATAATTTCCTGTTACTCCGTCAAATGCCTTCTTCGCTGTACTAAAGTTCCAGTGCATTGTAAAATCTATTACATCCAATCCAGATTTCATGCTGTAATCTGGCTTATGATAATTATTTCCATCTAAAAATGCATTTTTACTAACTGGCTGTTCTGCCTGTGCACTTCCATTTGGTCTTACACTCTCACCTCTTACATCGTTAGCATTATCATTATAATTCTGCTCTGCAGACGCCATATTAACACCATGTGGCAGATTGGCTTCTGACTCCAGTCTCCAATCATCATAGGCTAGTTCTCTGTCAAAATCAGAACGTACTTTTTGTGGCGGAGTTGCTGCATACTGGTTATAAGCATCTTCTACACTTTCATCATAATATATCCAGTCATAATCTTTACTTTCCTTCCATGTATAGAATGGTCCAGAAAGAGGTGGCGTTTCTCCACGATACCATACCTGGGAGGATTTGGTACATACTTCACCAAACATATAGAAGTTCTCTCCACCCACTGATTTTAGTACTGGAGTAATCATATTGTTAAAGGTCAAACGGGAAATATGTTTTACTGTATCCACACGGAAAGCATCTACTCCCATTTTGATATATTTACTGTAACTGTCTGTTATGTATTTTGCCACAATTGGATTCTCTGTGTTAAGGTCTACACAGTCTCCTGCCATTTGTCCTAACTGCACCGTATAGAAATCCCATGCAAAACTTTCATCATAACGATGATAAAATGTTTTCGGGTCATTGCGGACTCCTTCATGAATTGGGTCTTTAGTATCTTTTAAAAGAGCAAGTCTCGTCTGATATTGCCAAGTACCAAATTCATTTTCATTTTTAAAATTACTAGAATCATTATAATTATCTGGTAAAATTGTATTTTCAGCCATCTTCATACAATCAATCGTTCCATATCCGCCTTCTACACTTCCATCTTTTTCAAACATTGGTGCAAGGTTTGTCTCACCAAAGTTTCCAGTATGGTTAAATACTACATCCTGTACAATCTTCATGCCACGTTTATGTGCTTCATTGATTAGGGTTTGGTATGTTACACCATCCGATTCATATCTTGGATCTACCTTTTCAAAATTCATTGCATGATATCCATGATAATCCAAACCACTAGCATTCTCTACTACTGGTGTAATCCAGACTGCTGAGAAACCAAGTGCTTTAATATAATCCAGTTTTTCAATTAACCCTTTGAAATCTCCTCTCCAGTCTGGGTCGGTGTCATCTGCTTTTTGCAATGCATTTTCATCCCAGCAATGCACATTATTGCTTTCATCTCCATCATAAAAGCGGGTAGTCATAGCAAAGTAAATAGTCTCTTCACGAAAGTCTCCACGTTCACTTCCAATAATTTCCTCTGAACCGCCATAATCCACAGGTTCTTTACTATACCACTTTCCACCCTTATACCACCATTCTCCAGTTTTACGGGTAAAATCTTTTGTCTGTGTCATTCCTGAAGTAAATAACAAGTTTATCTTATCTACTCCACTAAAGCTATATGTATACCAGTTTTCTTTTTCCATAGTCATAGGCTGCCCTGGCCATACAGTCTCTAAATCTTGTGGAAGTGCATTCCAATAATAGATACTTGGTACAGAGCTATCAGAATAATAATGAATCGTAATACTTGCATCCTCTGCTGCTGCCAAATCCTGTGTATCTACATAAGTTTCAATATATTCTTCTACTGTATCAATTTTTTTCAATCCAATAGTTGTCACACCAGCTTCTGTCTGTGTTACATTCTGTTTATTATAAACTTTTCCAATCGTTTCGTTTTTCTCACTCTGTTTGGAATTTTCTACAATTGTAGTAGTTTCTCCATCTGGATTCTTTGCATACCAAGTATCTTGATCAAACCACCATTCTCCCGCACTGCGGTTCAAAGTAGTAGTCTCATAGGTATCACCTATACTAAATACAATATCTGCACTTTTTGCATTAGATATCGTATAACTGTACCAATCCTCCCCTGTCTTCTTCATCGGGATACCAGGCCAGGAAATTGCCTTTTGACCACTTTCATTCACATTTTCATAGTATAAATGTGGTGTATCCTCTCCATTCCAACGATAATGTACAACTATACTATTCTCTGCTACCGTTTGTTCTACAGCAGTAGTTTTCTTAAAAATATCTGTTGGAGCTGCCAATGCTACCGCTACCATTCCTGCAAAAGCAGCACCAAAAACAACTTTTCCTACATGTTTTTTCATGTTTTTCAGTCCCTTTCTTATAGTTTCTATAAAAGTATAAACTGCACTTTTATTTCTGTTAAATCATTACATTTTTATTACATTTTTATTATATAAAATTTTTAACCTTAGTGCAACGCAGAAATATTCACAAACTTCTTAATTACCTTTTATATCCATTTACCAAAAAAGAAAGAGTACAGTCACAAACCATACTCCTTCCTTATTTAAATCTAATATCTTTCGTTTTTAATACCTTCTTCAATATCACTTAAAGTCTGTGTTACACTTTTTGTGATTTGATTCTGTTCCTCAATTGCTTTTAACAATTGCTCCATACTAGTTACCATTTCATTTGTAAAACCTTGTACAGATTGGATAGTTTCTTTAATCTCTTTGGATGATGTAGCAGATTGTGCTGCAAGCTCTCCTACCTGTTTTGCAACTACAGCAAAACCTCTTCCATGTTCACCTGCTCTTGCAGCTTCAATAGAAGCGTTCAACGCCAACATATTTGTTTTATTTGCAATACCTGCAATAACTCCCGCAAAACCCTCAATCATATTGGTAAGCTTTTCCATTTGTTCTACATTGGTAGATGTCTTCTGCATAAGATTATTTAATACTTCATTTTTCTTAGCAAGTTTCACTGTACTCTCCAAACCTTCTTTTACCAACTGTTGAGCACTTCTTTCCTCTGTTTCCTGTACTGCCATAATCAGTTCCCCCTTTTCATTAAATATACTCTAACAATTCTTTTATATTACTAATTCCAATCAGTTTTATCTTACTAACTGAAATTACTTTCATATTAACCCTTGGCAAAATGCATGCCTGAAATCCCATTTTTTCTGCTTCTGCTACTCGTTGTTCTGCCTGATTCACAGCCCTTACTTCTCCAGTAAGCCCTACTTCCCCAAACACAAGCATCTTTTCAGGCAAAGCACGATTCCGATAACTGGATAAAATTACTGTTACGATTGCCAAATCTAATGCAGGCTCTGTAATTCTCATACCACCTGCCACATTGACATAAGCATCACAATCCATCATACGCATTCCCAAACGTTTTTCAATCACTGCCATTAGAAGATTCACTCTGTTAAAATCAGCTCCTGCAGCAGTTCTTCTTGGCAGATTAAAATTCGTCTGACAAACTAGCGCTTGTGCCTCTACCATAATTGGTCTGGTGCCTTCGATAGCACAAGTTACCACAGAACCTGACTCATCTTCTGGCATACCTTCTAACATGTATTCAGAAGGATTGGTTACTTCCCTTAATCCTGTATCCTTCATCTCAAATACACCTATTTCATTAGTAGAACCAAAACGGTTCTTTACTGCCCGCAACACCCGGTAGGTCATATTTCCATCCCCTTCAAAATAGAGAACAGTGTCTACCATATGTTCCAGAACTCTTGGACCTGCAACCATACCTTCTTTGGTAACATGCCCCACAATAAATACAGAAATCCCCAACCCCTTAGCAATTCCCAAAAGCGTATTCGTAGTCTCTCTGACCTGTCCTACACTTCCTGGTGCTGATCCTATTTCTTCTTTAAACATAGTCTGTATAGAATCGATAACAACTACCTTGGGCTGCACACTGCGGATGCTTTGTTCTACTGTATCCAAATTAGTCTCACTAAGTAATAACAATTCACCTTTAAATTCACCAAGCCGTTCTGCCCGCATTTTTATCTGTCTTAGAGATTCTTCTCCAGAAATATACAATACGTTCTTCCCCTGTTCTACTAAATATTTACACATCTGTAATAACAGGGTAGATTTCCCAATCCCCGGATCACCGCCTACTAATACCAGTGACCCTTCTACAATGCCACCGCCAAGTACTCTGTCAAATTCTCCAATTCCAATATGGATTCTTGTCTTGTCTGTTGTTTCCACTTGAGATAAACGGACAGGCTCTACTCTCTCTCCCCGAAGTGTTCCTCCACAAACTGACTTCTTATGCACTGGTTCTTCTATAAAGGTATTCCATTGTTTACAACCAGGACATTGTCCCAACCACTTGGAAGATTCAAATCCACACTCTTTACAGAAAAAAATATTCTTTGCTTTTGCCATTTTTAATCCCCATGTTTTCTTTGAAATCTTTATCTATAAGCATATATCTTAGACTGTAACATACAAACTTTAAAATATATGCTTATATAAAATCAATATATTTGAACAAGCAGGTCATGCTCAGATTGTGAATACCTATTAAGTGATTATCTAAGTACAGGATAATTGTGTTTATACACAAATATTATTTTTCTACAACCGCTATCTGCACTGGTACACCTGCATCTAATTCCACACTAATATTTAACTTTCCACCAAGATTAGTCTTCATTATGCCACTGTCTCTGCCATGAATACAAACATCATATTCTTTCTCAGCTTCCAGTTCTAATGTTACTTGTGCATCTTCTTTACCCTCTACTGTAAGTGTAATACCATCTTCCTTACACCTCATATTGGTAACAGTGGTTCCTGGAACCGACTCATATACAAACATACCGTTTCTTTCAAGCTTTGTAATTTCAGAAAATGTCTTGATTTTATACAAATCTCCTTCATATTCAAAATCGGAAAGTTTAGACTTCGTTGCTAATTCATAATTACCAAAGCTCAATGTTCCGTCCGCTTCCTTACGAATTAATTCTTCCACTACTGCCATATTTGTTCCCTCCTGTGTATATTACATTTCTATTTATCCAATTACATAACTATTTAGTGCCTTCATAGTTATCCAATTACTACAAGTTCATTATAATACATTTCACCAAAAAATACTAGATTAAGATTTAAATTTTTCGTTACAGTTCACAATAAATAGATATTATTCATGGTCATAAGCATGAACTACGTCTTATTTAGGCTGAAGACTTACAACGAAAGACTCCTTTATGCTTAATAGATTAATTGACAATTTTTCTTTAACCTCAATTATTTACCAAATCTAATTTCTTTTTCTTCCATATATAGCCTTACTGTATCCCCTGATGAAACCTTCCCTTCTAAAATTGCTTCTGCTAATGCATCTTCTATTTTACTCTGAATAACCCGGCGGACAGGTCTTGCTCCATAATGGCTGTCAAAGCTTTCTTCTGTCACATAATCATAAACTTCTTCTTCTGGTTTTAGAGTGATACCAAGCTGCTCTTTTGCACGTAATGCTAATGTATTAAACATAAGTTTTACAATTTCTTTTATATGCTCTTTTCCAAGAGAGTGGAATACAATTATCTCATCAATCCTGTTCAAAAATTCCGGCTTAAAGATATGTTTGACTTCCTCCATAACACCATCTTTCATTTTCTTATAATCAGCTTTATCGTCCTGTACGCTTTGAAATCCCAATGTTTTCGGAGAAATGATACGTTGCGCTCCTGCATTGGAAGTCATAATGATAATCGTATTCTTAAAGCTTACTCTCCTTCCTTGGGAATCTGTAATGTGCCCATCATCTAACACCTGTAATAAAACATGAAATACATCTCCATGTGCCTTTTCTATTTCATCAAATAGTACTACGGAATAAGGATTACGACGTACTTTTTCACTTAACTGTCCACCCTCTTCAAATCCAACATATCCTGGAGGTGATCCAATCAGTTTTGACACACTGTGTTTCTCCATATACTCAGACATATCTACACGAATTATAGCTTTCTCATCACCAAATACGGCTTCGGCTAATGCTTTTGATAATTCTGTCTTTCCTACTCCTGTTGGTCCAAGGAACAAGAAGGAACCAATTGGACGGTTTGGATCTTTTAGTCCTACTCTTCCCCGACGAATAGCTTTGGCTACGGCTGTTACCGCTTCTTCTTGTCCAATCACCCGGTTATGAAGTATTTCCTCCAGCTTAATTAACTGTTCACTTTCTTCTTGTTTTAGTTTTTGTACTGGAATCTTTGTCCACAAAGAAATCACATTAGCAATATTTTCCTCTGTTACCTGTGTTTCTGTTTTTTTCTGTTTTTTCGCTTCCTTTTCTATTTGCTTATTTAATTTCTCTTTATTGACCTCTTGTGCCTGTTTTATTTTTATTGCTTCATCATAATCTTCTTTTATAATTGCAATTTCTTTTTCTTTTTCCAGTTGTTTATGTTTCTTTTCAAGTGCAATTACTTCTTGAGATTTTACTGTTATTCCAAGTTTTGCCTTAGATGCTGCTTCGTCCATAACATCAATTGCTTTGTCAGGAAAGAATCTGTCATTTACATAACGGGCGGTAAGTTTTACTGCTGCTTCAACTGCCTCATCTGTAATCTTTACATGATGGTGATTCTCATAATTTTTACGGATTCCCTTTAAAATTTCGATAGTTTCTTCTTCTGTAGGCTCTTCTACCTCTACTGGCTGGAATCTTCTTTCTAGGGCAGGGTCTTTCTCAATATATTTTCGGTATTCCGACATAGTAGTAGCACCAAGTATCTGCATCTCGCCTCTTGCCAGGGCAGGTTTTAAGATATTTGCTGCATCCATAGCTCCTTCTGCACCACCTGCACCAATAATTGTATGAAGCTCATCAATAAATAAAATTAAATTTCCGTTTTGAATCACTTCATTTATTACTCTTTTAATTCTTTCTTCAAATTCTCCCCGGTACTTAGAACCTGCTACCATTCCAGCTAAATCAAGAACCAATACCTGCTTCTCTGTCATACTTTCTGGAACATTACCTTCCATTATTCTTTGTGCTAATCCTTCCACTATAGCACTTTTTCCTACACCTGGATCTCCAACAAGGCAAGGATTATTCTTTGTTCTTCTACTAATAATCTGTATAAGTCTCTCAATCTCTTTATCTCTTCCGATTACGGGGTCAAGTTTCCCTGCTTTCGCATATTGTGACAAATTCTTACTATACTGGTCAAGCATAGGTGTGGACGATTTACCTTTTCCCTTTCCTCTTACAGACATGTTATAATCATTCTTTGCCATATTTCCATCTAATCCACAGGCAATTAATGTCTCCACATAAACTTTTTGTATATTCACTCCCATAGTGTTTAATATACGGACTGCCACGGAATCTGTTTCTTTTAAAAGTGCTGTCATTAGGTGTTCCGTTCCTACCATTTTGGAATCAAACCGTTCTGACTCTTGTTTACTATGCTCAATTACCCTGTCTGCCCGAACAGAAAATCCAGGCTCTTTTACAATAACACCACCTTCACTTCCTAATAACTGCTGGATTAGTTCCATAAGTTTGTCCTTTGTAACAAAGTTGGCAGACAACACAGCTCCCGCAACACCTTTGGCACATACAAGTCCCATTAGCAAATGTTCAGTTCCTACATAATTGCAGGACAATTCCTGTGCTGTTTTCTTTGCAATCTCAATTGCATCCTTTGCATTCCCTGTAAATTTCTTCATTTTCCACAAATATCCTTTCTATTATCTTCCACCTAAATATAAGTCATAAATCTCATCTATCATCTCTTTTACTTCTTCTCTTGTTATTCCTCTGGAAATTGCCTTTGCAATAGAAAGTTTCATCTCCTCTGCCAGTTCCATCTTAGCTTTATACCTGTCTACTTCTACTGCAATAATTGCTCCATGGCGGCGGTCTACCTTCAGGTAACCTTCCTGTCTTAGAATGGAGTATGCCTTATTCACTGTATGCATATTGATTCCTACATCTTCAGCCAGTTCCCGTACAGAAGGCAGATTATCTCCCTCTTTAATCTGGGCATTGGCTATTCCAATAATAATCTGTCTGCATAACTGCATATAGATTGCCTCATCACTATTAAAATCAACCCTTATCAGCATTATGCCACCTCCATATCATCTAATGCAGATTATGAATCATCTCAGTCAATTGTTATATATATACTATAACAAGTTTAGATAAGAAAAGCAAGTCTTACACAACTTAGACAACAAGACTAAATTGTTGCCTACCGCAAAATATTTGTAATCTTTTCCCTCATCAATTGTTTACAATATACAAAGCCTTCATACCTTGTAAATAAGCAGAAAATGCAGAAGGAATCGCATACTGTTTTACCAGTTCTTCCACTGTAACCCAGATATAATCTTTATCTGGTTTTTTATTCAAGCGAATATAATATCCTATCATATGCCATTCAATATGAGAAAAAATATGCTTACTCTCTCCAAGCTCTTTTACTATAAAATTTTCTTCCTCTAAAATTTCCATTAGTGATGGTTTCTCAATCTTTCCAGTAAAATTGGGAAATTCCCAAAGACCTGCCAGCAATCCTCTGCTCTCTCTTTTATGCAAAGCAATTTTTCCTTCATATTCTAAAACTAATATTGTTTTTTCTTCTATTTTTCTTTTTTTCTTTGGTGTTTTTATGGGAAGTTCCATTACAATATTTTTTTCATAAGCCACACAATATTTTTGTAATGGACAATCCTCACACAAAGGTTTTCCATTTGGGAGACACACCATTGCTCCAAGATCCATAATGGCTTGGTTAAAAGCACCTGCCCGTTTAGGCATAATCTTTGTCAGCTCTTTTTCTAAATCCTTCTTTACACTTGCCTTTAATATATCGTCATAACTTCCAGCCAGTCGTTTCATTACCCTAAGTACATTACCATCCACCGCAGGAACTGGCTTGCCATACGCAATAGATGCGATTGCCCCTGCGGTATAACTTCCAATTCCCTTTAGTTTTTGTAATTCTTTATATTCTTCTGGAAGTTTTCCGTTATATTCTTCCATTACAGTCTTTGCTGCTACCTGCAAGTTTCTAGCCCGATTGTAATATCCAAGTCCTTCCCATAACTTCAGCAGTTCATCCTCTTTTGCTTCTGCCAGTGCAGCAATATCAGGTAATTCTTTTATAAATCTGGCAAAATACCCTTTTACTGCTTCCACACGGGTTTGCTGCAACATAATCTCTGACACCCACACATAATAGGGCTTAGGCTCACTTCTCCAAGGCAACACCCTTGCATTGGCATCATACCACTCCAATAAATCCTCCACAATTACTCCATAATCATACATAAAAACTTCCTTCCTGCTTCTTTACAACTTATCAAAGTTGCACTATAATCAACAAGGCTGTTGCAATATCTAATTTTTGCAACAGCCTCTTGTTTAATATCCTACTTTCTTACCATTTTTTGTCATATAACCACTAATTCTTCCTGCCTTGTAGTCTGCTTTTTTTCTTGAATCTGGAACTTCTGGATCTGTTGGATCATATCTTACTGAGGAAGAATAAACTTTTATAGTCTTTGGTTTCCCAAGTGGTCCTGGTTTGCTGGAATCTCCTTTTATAATTTTTACTGGAGAACCAGTTGCTGCATAATCATAAATCCATTTTGCATCAGCAACTGCCATACGGACACAACCTGCTGAAGCTGGAGAACCCAATCTATTATAAGTATTTGGATTCAATGCATAATGGGAGTTTGCTCCAACGGCAATGGAATGAAAATATACATTACCTACAATATGGGAAGTCCATCTTGCATAAAGAATAGAACCATCTGGTTCATACATTGGTTTAACTGTATATTTTACACTAGTTCCATTAGAACAAATAGAAAAATCTCCAAGCGGAGTAAAGGAAGTATCTACAGTTAAACTTCCTGCTCCTCCTGTACTATAGGTATCTCTGCCTACTGATACAGCAAATGCTTTTACAGGAATAATGTAAGCCTTCTTTACATTATCGTATGCATAAACCGTTACCGTACAAGCGGCACGATTTAACTCAATATAAAATCTTGTACTTTTGTTAATTCCTAGCACTTTAGTTAAATCTGTTTGTTTTTCATCATTTATATAGTAGAATTTATAAGTCTTGCCATTATATTTTTCATAATACCAGCCACTCTTTGCACATTCTGCTTTTGTCACCTTCACACTATTTTTCTTCAATAAAATTTGTTCATTCCAATTTGTAGTACCATAAGCATAAACTACATAAGTTCCTGGTTTTTTATTCTGAATAGTTGCCTTATATACCTTATTTTTAGAAACATAAGCTGCATCTACTTTCTCATATAGTGTTTCTTTTCCTTTTGATTTTATATAAACCCTATATTGTACTTTTTTTATATTTCCAGGTATATAAGCTCCCTTAAGTTTGTATGTAGAAGTGTGCTTTGTTTTACTTTTTGTGATATCCAATTTCTTTGCTGTTGCATTTAAATCTACACTACCCTTTTGTCCTAGTGTAACTTCATTATTATTTTTGTCTGTAACCTTTGCCGAAATAGTATACTTTCCTAATTGATAAGACAAAGATTTTAAAGATATTTCCCCATAATATGTACCTTGATTGCCGTTCTTATCTGTTGCTTTTTTTGTATAAATTAACTTATTTTTGTTATTGTAAACCAAAAATTCTACTTTCTTAATTTTAACTGGTGAAGTTACACCACTAAGCTGTACTGCAAAAGATATTTTCTTCTCCAAAGCTGCTGTCTTACTAGTCTTCAGCTTATCTGATACAGGTGCAAGGGTAAACTCTGTCTTCTCAAATAAAACTTTATTTTCTGTATATGGGCTATCACTTAAACGTACTTGTGCATAATAACTTCCATACCCATTACAAACAGATGCTGTATCAATTGACCATGAAACACTGTTTCCTGCTACTGTCTTCTTTGTTCCCACTTCTTTTGCTGTGGAAGAACTACTTCCTTTTTTCCATATATATAAAGCCAGCTTATTATTTGCACCTGGAATTGCCTGCACGCCTGAATTATCAGTTAGATTTACCTTAACTGTTCTCTGGGAAACATAATTTTTTCCATTTACTGTTATAGCTACTTTTTTATTATAAAGATTAAAATCCCAATTTTTATTCCCTGTTATCTGCTCTGCCCCAATATTAGCAGTTATAATATAACTACCAAATTTTTTCTGATTACACTCATCTATGGTAATTTTACCAGTATATACTCCGTCCACACAATTATTTTCATCAAATAGTATACTCTTTTTTAATACTTCTGTTAATTCACCTGAATCCCCTTTATAACTTACAATTACTTCCATACTAGTTGTTGTATCCTTATCAATACCACTAACTTTATAAGTACAGCTTCCTTCTTCTCTGTTTGTGGTAACCGCCATGTTATGTTCACTGGCAGCTTTTACTTCTTTCATGCTAACTAAGTTTGCTAATGTTAATACACAAACAAACATTGTGACCACCATTAGTAACTTCTTCCATCTTCCATTCATAAATACTTTCCTTCTTTCTAAATCTACTCCATATCCGCCCAATAATCGGAACGTTTTATCCAACTTATCTTAAAAACCCTCAGACCAAAGCCTGAGGGCAATTTTATCTGTTACTGTTCACACTTACAATGCTCACAGCAATGAATTAGTTGTTAATTAATTTATCTTCACCATTCCAGCTATATAACTTACGAATTTCTTCTCCAACTACTTCTGAAGAATGTTCAGCAGCTAATTTTCTCATAGCCTTAAAATGTACCTGTCTTCCTGCATCAGACATGTCTAACAAGAATTCTTTTGCAAAACTTCCGTCCTGAATATCAGAAAGAACTTTCTTCATAGCTTTCTTAGTTTCCTCTGTGATAATTTTAGGCCCCGTAATGTAGTCACCATATTCTGCTGTATTAGAGATAGAATATCTCATTCCTGCAAATCCTGATTGGTAAATCAAGTCTACAATTAATTTCATTTCATGGATACACTCAAAGTATGCATTTCTTGGATCATATCCTGCTTCTACCAATGTTTCAAAACCAGCCTGCATCAATGCACAAACACCACCACAAAGTACTGCCTGCTCACCAAATAAGTCTGTTTCTGTCTCTGTTCTGAATGTTGTCTCAAGAACTCCTGCTCTTGCTCCACCAATTGCAGCAGCATAAGCTAATGCTTTGTCAAGAGCCTGTCCTGTAGCATCCTGCTCTACAGCAACAAGACAAGGTACACCCTTACCTGCCTGATACTCACTACGAACAGTATGTCCTGGTCCTTTAGGTGCGATCATAGTTACATCTACATCCTTTGGAGGTACAATACAACCATAATGAATATTGAAACCATGTGCAAACATTAACATATTTCCAGCTTCTAAGTTTGGCTCAATATCTTTCTTATACATATCTGCCTGTTTCTCATCGTTAATAAGAATCATGATAATATCTGCTTTTTTAGCTGCTTCAGCAGTAGTATATACTTCAAATCCCTGTGCAACTGCTTTATCCCATGATTTACTTCCTTCATATAAACCGATAATTACGTTACATCCTGATTCCTTTGCATTAAGTGCATGTGCATGTCCCTGACTGCCATATCCAATTACTGCAATGGTTTTTCCTTCTAACATAGATAAGTTACAGTCTTCTTGATAATAAATCTTGTTTGCCATTTCTCTTTTCCTCCTAATAAAAATATTACTGTTTTTAGTATAATTAAAATGCTCTAGTTAAATTGCCATGGTCTCTTTCGTCTCGTGACTCGCTAGGTGCATTTATTATCAAATGTTTATTTAATCTAATATCCCAGCAATGTCATCTCCGTGTCCTCTGGTCAATCCAGTTACTCCAGTACGAACCAGACTTAGAATTTCAAATCCTTCTAATAAACGGATAAAAGCATCTACCTTTGCCTGATTTCCTGTCATTTCAATCATCAAAGATTCTGGTGCTACATCCACAATATTCGCCCGGAAAATATTTACAACAGATATTACCTCCTGACGTTTTGCAGCATCTGCCTGAACTTTTACAAGTACAAGCTCCCTACATACAGAAGCTCCATCTGACAGCTCTGTAATATCTCTTACATCTTCCAATTTCTGCAGCTGCTTCTTAATCTGATCCAAGGTATGTTCTTCACCTGTTGCAGCCACTGTCATTCTGGAAAACAATGGATCTTCTGTCTCTGCAACTGACACACTGTCAATATTGTAACCTCTTCGGCTAAACAAACCGGAAACTCGACTTAATACACCTGCGGTGTTATCCACCAAAATAGACAAAACCATTCTTCTCATATTGTACAAGTCCTTTCTGTGTATGTTACTTTTACAAAGTTATATAAACTCTATAATTCACTTCTTTTTATTCTACCAATTTCAAAAAAATTTGTCAATGAGCTTTTATCTCTTATCATTAAACTCTTTTTATGATTACAAATCTTTCATAATACCTAAGTTTATTTATGCAAATATACATATCAAAGCTGGTACTTTTGAAACCATTGCACTTAAGTGATATTAATCATCTATTGCTCTTTTCCATCATATTCAAAAATAAATTTCCAAAGTGCTTCCTTGTTTTTAGCTAAATCTGGAATCAGCACTTCCATTCCACTTACCCGTTCTGAAGAATACGTATTATTAAGAGGGATTCTCTGCTGGTCAATTTCTGTAGTTCCCATTTTTATTACATCTGCCATATAGGAAAAAATTTTCTCATTACTAAGATCTGTAGTGATATTTTGCATAACTGTTTTTGATAATTCTAAAAGCTGGCTGTAAGATTTTGTCTTCATCTTTGTAAACAAGGACTGTAATACCTTTCTTTGCCTTGCCGTCCGTCCAAAATCAGCCTCTGCATCCTGCCGTATTCTGGTATAGGCAAGTGCCTGCTTTCCATTTAGATTATTCATGCCAGGCTTTACCTTTGTTTCTGTTCCTTTCTTATAAGCCTTTATTAAATAATTGGCTTCTGCTTCTGTAAGTTCAACTTTTACACCTCCAAGACTTTTTATTACCTTGGTAAATGCTGCAAAATCTACTAACACATAACCATCAATTTTTAAATCAAAATTATATGCTATAGTTTGATATAAAAGAGAAATTCCTCCATAAGAGTATGCTGCATTAAATTTATTCTTTCCATGATTTGGAATGTCTACATACATATCTCTCATTAGCGAAGTCAATTTTAATCTCTTGTGTTTTTTATCTATGGTTGCTATCATGGTTGCATCTGACCGGCCTGCCTCTGACCAGCTTTCTCTTTTATCAGCTCCCACAAGAAGAATATTGATAATTTTTTCATCAGAATCTAATTGGCTTTCATCAACTACAACTTCATCTAAACGGATTTCACTTTGCTTTTTCTGGCTTAATACCTGATTGACCTGAGCATGCACTCTTCCAAGAAGATGTCCTACTATAACTGCCAGACATACCATAGATACCATCATAATATTTTTGAATATCTTATGGTTCCTTTTCTTTTTACTGATATGTCTCTTATTTCCACTATTAGTTTCAGATGAATTTTTTTTCTGTGTGGAAACTCTTTCACTGTCTTGCCTTCTCCCTCTTCTATAAGATTCTTGGCTTTCTGATTGTGACTTTCGATTCCGATTCACATTTCTTTTCTCCATCTCTTCTTCTCTTCTTCTCTTTTGGTATTCCTGCCTTGTCCCTCCTTGTCTTAACTCAAGCCGGTTAGGTCTTTTGGCATATTGATATTCTCTATCCGTTTCTCTTTTAAAATCTGGTATTGAAACACCTTGCCTATTATTTCTGTTTCCACTAGAATGATTACTCATACTCACATCACCTATATCAAGAAAAATACTCCTATATTTCTTGCCTTTCCTGTTTTCCAAAAACCATGCCGGAATAAACGGTCTCTTCTTTCAATCCAATTCTGTCCATGAATATATGCAAAATCCTGTAATATCTGTGCCTGTTCTTCTAAAATATACTTCTTGTAAATTTCATAAAATTCCCATGCCTGTTTCTCTGTTTTAATTAAAGCATTTCTTTGGACTTTTATATTTTTTATTCTATCAATTAAATACGAAAAGAAACTCTGGCTTCCTACCACATTATTTCCATGTTGGCGATAAAGGATGGTTACTTCGTCTAAATAGGCTAAATCACCAAAAACAGATGCAATCAATGCTACCCACCAATCATGAAACCTAGCACAATTCGGAAAATCTGTAATACGGTTTAATAAATTTTGGTTTACCATAGTGGTGCATCCAATTACTTTATTTTCTATAAGCAGATGTGGAAGATCCGTCTTTGTCACATCTAATGCATTATAGGTAAAAAAAGATTCATGAATCGTCCGAAGAACTGCATCCACGGGCTTTGCATCTGTAAAAACTGCTACTGGCACATTTCCTGCAATTTTTTCTCTTTCCTTCATAAATGCAAGAGTCTTTTCTATTTTATCTGGAAGCCATACATCATCCTGATCACAAAACATGACATAGTTTCCCTTCGCACGGACTGCTGCCTCTAAAAAATTTCTTGTTGCTCCCAATTGCTCATAATTACTATAAATAATTATTTTATCTGGGTAATATTTTTGATATTCCTCCAAAATTTCCAGCGTTTTATCAGTAGATCCATCATCAGACACTTCTAATATCCAGTCAGTATATGTATTTTTAAAGAGGGATTCTAATTGTTCCTCTAAATAGGCAGCCCCGTTATAAGTTGCCATTACAATACTTACTTCTGCCATTTTGAATTACTCCTTTCACCTATTCCAATATTCTCTTTGTGAACTACATTTGCGGATAAGCCATAAAGGCAGTTTATGATACATTTTTCCCATACGATATCCAAGAAACTTAAATCCACTTTGCAAAACCAAATCCAGTATTAACTGTGGTTTCCCCTGTTTCCACAAATAATGTACTGTTTTTTTTACTAATTTTGCTCCTTCTTTTTCTGATTTTACCCTAGAAAAAATTTCACTATATTGTCTATGGGAGACCCCTAAATCAAAATTCCGCTGAAACTGCTGTCTGTAAGTATACCGATGTGCATGAAAAACTTTTGCTTTTGCTGCATAAGCAATAGAATATCCAGCATCTATTATATGGGATGCCAGAATCATATCCTCATTAAAAATAGTTTTTGTAACAAATCCTCCTAATTCTTCATATATACTTTTTCGGTAAACAGCACACACATTAGAACAAAAGAAAGTCTTAATTCCTAAATGTTCTAAATCTTCTTTGGATTTCATAGAGTCCTTATCAGGATAATTAAATTTTCTTGTAAAACTTTCTACAATACCTACATCTGGTGTAGCAAGCTGTCTTGCATAAACAGCTGCCACCTTTTCATCCTTAAAAGGCTCTATCATCATTTCAATAAGATATTTATCTGCTGGCACTGCATCTTGTGTCATCATCATAATAAATTCTGCATCTGACATAGATGCCCCCTTGTTTCTCGTTCCTCCGTGGTCAAATTCTACTTTAGAAAGATTGGTTACTGTAAGATTCTCTATGTTCTGGTGCATTAACCCCACATCTACCGTTTCTTCACCACTGATGGTATTCATTACATAAATATGATTTGGCTTGATCGTTTGTTTGGTTAACCTCTCAATCAATTTATCATATTTTTCGTCTGGCTTATATCTTGGAATAACTATATCTACCTTCGGGCAACAATTATCCATACAAACATTTCCTCCATTCTAGGCTAATAGATTTTTGACTAATCCTACTGCTTCCTGGGCATCCTTTGAATATCCATCTGCTCCTATCTCATCTGCAAAACTTTGTGTAATGACGGCTCCTCCTATCATCACTTTTGTATCCAGATTTTGCATTCTGACCTTGTCCACTACTTCCTTCATCTGCATCATAGTCGTAGTCATAAGTGCAGAAAGTCCAATTATCTTAGCATGTTCCCTCTTTGCTGTTTCAATAATGGTATCCGAAGGAACATCTTTTCCCAAGTCAATTACCCGATATCCATAGTTCTTTAACATCAGTACAACCAGATTCTTTCCGATATCATGTATATCACCTTCTACTGTAGCAAAAACAATGGTCACTTCTTCTCCTTCGTTTTCCTTCTTCTCTAACAATGGCTCCAGATAGTCAATGGCAGTCTCCATTGCTTCTGCACTGCTGATAAGCTGGGGAAGAAAATATATCATTTTATCAAAAAGTTCTCCTACATGATTAATTGCTGGAATCAAAATTTCATCAATCAACGCATTAGGTTTAAATCCATCTTCAATTGCCTTCTTTACAATCTCTATAATTCCTTTTCGGTTTCCCTTTACCACTGCTTCAAAAACAGGGTGCATTTGTTCTTTTTCACTGGTGCTGCCTTTTGTTTCCACAGCTGTCATTGTAAACTTTCTTTTTGACACCCTGTCAATATAGCGGATATCTGCCTCTTCGCGGTTCATAAGTAAATCTGATGCTACGGCTACATTCATAAGTAAATCTTGGGAGGGATTAGCGATTGCCATGGTTAAACCTTCTTTTATGGCAAATGCAAGAAATGTACTATTGACAAATTGTCTCTCGGGAAGACCAAAAGAAATGTTAGAAAGCCCACATATTGTTGCCACGCCTAACTCCTGTTTACAATACTTTATAGTTTCCATACATTCAATAGATGCCCGTTTATTGGCTCCTATGGTATTCACCAGACCATCCACAATCACATCTTCTTTTGTCATACCAAAACTATATGCTCTGTCTAAGATTTTACTAATAATGTCCTTTTTTTCCTGAATATCTTTTGGCAGCCCTTCATCCGACAATGGTAGTAAGATAAACATAGCACCATATTTTTTTGCAATAGGAATTAACTTTTCAAACTTTTCACTTTCTAAGGATATAGAGTTTATTAAGGCTCTTCCCGGGTAAATCCGCAGTGCTGCCTCCAACACATCAATACTGCTGGAATCAATGGATAATGGGATATTAGAAATCATCGTTACATGATTGATAACATCTATCATCATTTGTTTTTCGTCAATTCCATTCATACCCACATTTACATCCAAAATATCTGCACCAAGCTCTACCTGTTCTTCTACAAATGTAGTAACAATATCCAGTTTTCCTTCTCTTAACTCTGCCTGCAAAGCCTTTTTGCCTGTCGGGTTAATGCGTTCCCCTACTACCATAAATCTTCCATCTATATCTATCTCCACAGTTTTTCTTTCTGTGGTAATAGCACGAACTTTTTCTTTTGAGATCTGGGGAATTGCTTTTTTCTCCACTAATTCTCTCATACGGCTTATATGTTCTGGAGTAGTTCCACAACATCCACCTACAATAGAAATTCCTTTATCTACAAGTTTTTCCATTTCCTCTGCAAATTCTTGTGCCCCCATATTAAATATGGTTTCTCCATCTTTTAACTCTGGAAGTCCCGCATTTGGTTTTGCAATCAATGGTATATTTGCCACACTACGCATATCTTCTACAATCTGATGCATCTTGTCTGGACCTGTGGAACAATTTAGTCCCACCGCATCTGCACCAAGACTTTGCAATACTACTACTGCCGTTTTTGCATCAGTTCCAAACAGTGTCCTCTCATCTTCATTAAAAGTTAGAGTCACCATAATTGGTAAATCGCAGATTTCCTTTATCGCAATAACTGCTGCACGGCATTCCTGCAGGCTCATCATAGTTTCTACCACAAATAAATCTACTCCTGCTTCCACTAATACTTCTGCCTGCTCTTTATAAATCTTTACCAATTCTTCAAATTGAAGTTTGCCCACAGGATAAAGCTGCTGACCAGTCATAGTAAGATCTCCAGCAACAAAAACCTTTCCATTGCATCCACACTCTGCTATGGCTTCTTTTGAAATCTCTACAAGCCGCCGGTTCATCTCCACTAATTGATTTTGTATCCCATACTCTTCTAATTTAACACGGTTACAGGTAAAAGTAGGAGCATATAAAATATCTGTCCCCGCCTTAATATAATCTATCTGTAATTGTTTCATAATCTGCCAGTTTTCAATAATCCACTGTTCTGGACAAACTCCCACAGGCATACCGCTTTTTTGTAAATTTGAACCAGTTGCACCATCCAGTATTACAATCTTTTTTTCTACTAGTTCCCTAAATGCATATTTCTTCATGCTGACTCTCCTATTCATTGTTCTCTTTTAAATTCTCTGGATTTAGACATAAAAGTTCTTCTACTAAAAATATGCCATCTTTCCGTATCAGCACATCATCGAAGTAAATCTCTCCGCCTCCCCATTCTTTTGTCTGAATATTTACTAAATCCCAATGGATAGAGGATTCATTTCCATTGTCTGCATCTTCATAGCAATTTCCTGGTGTGAAGTGAAAAGAACCCATAATCTTTTCATCAAACAAAATATCCTTCATTGGCTGCTTTACATAGGGATTCACTCCTATAGCAAATTCGCCTACATATCTTGCACCTTCATCTGTATTAAAAATTTCATTGATACGGCTTGTGTCATTTGCTGTAGCCTTTACAATCTTCCCTTCTTTAAATTCCAAACATACATTTTCAAAAGTAAATCCTTGATATAACGAAGGTGCATTATAAGTTATTACTCCATTTACAGAATCCTTAACTGGGGCAGTATATACTTCACCATCTGGGATATTCATCTGACCTGCACATGGAACAGCCGGGATATCTTTAATGGAGAAAGTTAAATCTGTACCTGGTCCCACGATCCGTACCTTATTAGTGCGGTTCATATAGTTTACTAATGCTTCCATTGCTTTTGCCATCTTAGAATAGTCCAAAGTACAAACATCAAAATAAAAGTCTTCAAAAGCCTCTAAACTAGTATTTGACAACTGCGCCATTGCTTCATTGGGATATCGTAGAACCACCCATCTGGTTTTCTTTACTCTTGTTTCATGATGAACAGGAGTTGCATAATACAAATCATACATCTGCATTTTCTCTGCAGGTACATCTGCAAGTTCTGCCACATTGTCAGATCCACGGACTGCTACATAACAATCCATAGCTTCCATTTCCTCTTTATCTATCTTTGCCATAAGTTCTAACTGCTCTTTTGTACAGTGAAGCAAAGTTTCCCTTAACACTTGGTTATCTGTATAATGTGGAAAAGGTATCCCGCCTGCCTTGTACACTTCTTTTATAATAGCTCTTGCCAAATCTCTTGTGCTTCTTCCAATATAATGCACATATACCTTGTCACCTGGCTTTACATCCATGGAATAATTCACTAAATTATCTGCTAACTTCTTTATTCTCTCATCCATTCTTCTCTATCCTTCCTATATTTTATATCTTTAGATAATTGCGAAACTCTCATAAACTTAAATTATTTTGTGCAGATTTACATGTCATAAGCAAGGGGCTTTCGAGACCGTCAGTACTTAGGTGCTGTATTATAGCACCTTACGACTGTTACGGTTGAGAGCAGTGCAAACGTTCCTTGCGTTGATATGTGAATCTTGCACAAAAATTCTATAAGTAAATTGAGTTTTGCAAATGCCTATTTTATATCTTTAATCTACTGCACATAACTGATATATACATTTCCAGCATCCTTGAACATCTTTGTGGCAGCAGTAATACTCTTTGTTTCTTTTTTGCCAGATGTTGGATTAATATAAGTTACTGTACTTTCATTATATTCTGTAATTAACACAAAGTTATTTGTTCCTAGACATCCGATTACTGGCCGGTTATTACTTACAAAATACAATACCTCATCCAAGGTACAGCCTTTCATACTTAATATCTTTGCATCCTTTAACTCACTTTTTAATAAAGCGTATGCTGTCTTATCACTCTTTGAGAGTTCTTTTTCATCTGCTGTCACATGATTATGTTTTAAAATCATAGCAACACAAGCACCTTTTGCATTCACTCCATTTCCTGCTGAAATCGTCTGAATACTTCCAATCTGATTGTTGGTGTATTTCCCAGAACGTTCATATATCAACTGATTATCTTCATTGATAACTACACCCATCCATTCTTCTGCAGCGTTCATGGCCTTACCAAGATTGCTATAGGAACCTTTAATAATTCCTTCTGCATATACATAATATCTTGCATACTTACTTTCATTTCCCTGTAAACGTACTATCATATTTTCGTTTATCATAGTTGACTTTGCACTAGAAACACTTGGCAAAGACTCCATAATAAATCCCTGACGCAGATACAAATAATATTCAGTCAGATTTAACTGGGTTACTCTCTTATTCACACCCATTGCTGGCGTAACCCTTCCATTTTTATTTTGAATGCTATCACCTTTTATATCTACAAATTTTCCATTCTGTTTCTTTACCCGTTCCATCTGTATAACATCATCAATTACTTCTGCACTGGTTACATAGATATTTTTCTCTTGATATACTTTTAATTCTTTTCCAGTTTTATCTACAATAGACACCTTATACATCGGTGTAATCTTCGTGCCATCAGAATCCTCAGATAAATCCTTATCCTTTACCTGCCCATATACAATATTATCATCAATTGTACCAATCAGTATGATTCGTTCTCCTTCTTTCGCATCAAGGGAAATTCGTCTTTTAGTTTCCAAATCCATTAGTAGAATTTTTTTTGACTTTGCATCGTTGGAATTACTCTGCCATGCAAGAAGTCCTGCTCCCTCCACATAACAGTAATCTCCATCTGCCACTTGATTTGCAATAACTGTCATTCTTTTTGCTACAGTATCATAAGAATATATAACATTAGATACAGAAAAATAGAATACATTTCCACCATTTACGTAACAAAAATTGTCAAGATTTTCTTTTAAAATCTGATAAGTTGTCTCAAGAGGAATAAATAACTGTTCCTCAATTCTTTTTTCGGCATCATAATATTTATAAAGAACAATCCCTACGCAGCCTTCATAGTCTCCACGGTTCATATATCCATATACCATAAAGTCCATATCCCCATTCTCATTCAAGTTGATTATACGGTAATCATGTTGGTTATAAGCTGCATTTATGTTTTCTGGATTAGAATCCCAAAAAGAAAATACTTTTGTTGCAATATTTTCAGTAAGGTAATACTCCCACAATTCCCCTCCAATTGCAAAAGCCACACGGTTTTTCTCTTCTGTATATATCATCTCAATATCACTGTTGTCTGTAATTCCTATCTTAAACTCATTTTCTGACAAACTGGTATTTTCAATATTAAATACAGTTTCCATAGTACGGTTAAATTTTAATAAATATGCTCTTCCTGACGAATAACGTACTCTATAAAATTCTTTTACCTGGCATATTTCTTCTCCATTTCCTGACTGGATCTTTACAAGATATTCTATGGAAACAGATGTGGTTTCTATATTTAGTTCTTTAATTGTTGGCACAATCTTAGACACAATTTTAGGCTTTAATTCTCCCCATCCAATTATGTCAATAGAAGAATGGATATCCACATCAGCAAAATTATCATTTTTCTTTGTGGAAGAATATTCTAAATAACGGGAAAGACTGTCCACTTTACTTTTATCCAATGTTTTATTATGAAAATCCGTAATAAATTTTAATTTCTCATCAAAAAAACATTCTGTTCCATAATATTTTATTCTTGTAAAATAATGTATTTTTTTTCCTTCTGTAGAAACCGCTGTTACTTTGAATGCATATTCTTTTCCTTGTTCTACACCTGCATTTATTTTAATTGTCGCAACTTTTCCCTCTTTGCTGTCTTCTAATACAGATATCTCTCCTGAATCCATAAGTTCATTGTTATTCACTCGTCGGAGCTCATATTTTAACTTCCGTACATTCACTTTATTCTCTGTAATTACAAGCTGGAATTCCTTATCCATACCAATTGGAGTCATAGATTCCCGAATTACATTTGCCTTTAAATTACTGTTATACCCTCGAAGCAGATTTATATTATATCCTTGGGATTTTACTATCATAGTAGGAAAAGATGGTTCTGCCAGTTCCACCTTTTTTTTTGTACTATTTACATGTACTTCCCGCACATTTCCACTAAATAAGAAAACACTACCTGCAAATACAGCGAGAAAAATCAATGCTCTATATAGATGTTTCATTTCCCATTCCCTCTTCTTTTAATAAATTTCCTAATGTCAGAGAACAGCCCAAATACTGTTCCATATTTAGATACTCCTGCCATTTTTCCTGTTTATTTGTTTGTTTTTTTGTTTTTACTGCCCGGATCAGCAGATTCTTTGGAGTATGCTCCATATCAATAAATTCTAAAATCTGTGTTTTATACCCCATGCTTTCTAATAGATTTGCCCTCAAAGCATCCGTAAATAAAGCTGCTGTACGTTCCTTAATCACTCCATAGGAAAATAAAGAAGATAACTCCTTATTTTTTATTTGTTTATTTAGCTCATGTTGGCAGCAGGGTACAGATAGAATCACCGATGCATCCCACTTAATCGCCTTATAAAGTGCATAATCGGTAGCAGTATCACAAGCGTGAAGAGTTACTACCATATCCACTTTTTCCATTTCATTATAAGAAGCAATATCTCCCTCCAAAAATATTAGTTTTTCATAACCATACTTTTGACTCAGTTCATTACAATTACGGATAACTTCTTTTTTCAAATCTAATCCAATAATTTGGATCGAATATTTTTTCATTTCATGAAGATAATAATATATGGCAAAGGTTAAATAGGACTTTCCACAGCCAAAATCCAATATTGTAATTTCCCTATTCTTCGGCAAATTAGGAAGAATATCCTCTATAAACTCCAAAAAACGGTTAATCTGCTTAAATTTATCATATTTTGATTGTACAATTTTTCCTTCTTTAGTTATAACTCCTAAATCCAGTAAAAACGGAATTACCATCCCGTCTTCTAATATATATTTTTTCTTTCTATTATGGGATAAATCCAAAAAAAATGGAATTTCTTCTCCCTTTATCTTCTTTCTCTTCCATGTAACCTTACCCTTTTTACTTACCCGGATGGTTATCTTAGCTGTATTTCCCCTAAGCTCTGCCTGCTTAAGATGCACTTTCTCTCCATGAAACCATTCTTTCATGGAATTTAGCACTTCTTCCTTTTCCAAATTCTGATGAAACACTTGTTTCCCACAATACTTCGTTATTTGATAATAAATAGTATCTTTTAATAATACTGGACGGATTTTCACTTTTTGCAATATTTCTTTATTGGTAGAATCACTGATGATTCCTTCCAAAAAATTCTCTTCTAAAATCTCCCGACAGGCACTTATCCACTGTTCATCCATGTATTTCTTCCAGTCCTTTCTCTCTATTGTAAAACCTATAGATTTTTTTATTGTAACACCAATTTCCTATTCTATGCAATACCTTATATGCACTTTTCCTTTTTTCTTCACATATACTATGCTAAAAAGGTAAAGGAGCCCTTTATGAATTATCAAGATTTTTCAAAAATTCCTGCTATGCCTCCTTCCAATCAGTCGATGCCTTTTAATCAAGGTTTTCCTATGTTTCCCTTGTATGGGTACGATAATATAGAGGATGCAAATCAGGATAACGACTATGCCAGACATCTATGTTCCAATGCCGTAAAACGGATTCAGGAGGAAGTAGATGAAGAATGTGACAAATTAGAGTATAATGGCAGCTGCATGTATCACAAATACCCTGACAAAGTACATCTGCAAATGATTTCCTCCAGAATTTATGAACGTGTCAAAGATCTTCCTTTTCAACCAGAAACCATTGAAATTGCTTCTTTGTCAAGTTCTGGCTGTCGTGGCGGAAAATGTCCGCCACCATCTCATCCTAGACCACCTCGTCCGCCTATGCCACCATGTCCAGGAGGATATTGTCCACCACCACCTCCTCCTAGACCACCTATGCCTCCTAGACCACCTTACCCTCCATGTTATGGAAGGGACTGTATACAGCCAAGACCTCTCCCTGATTATGCCCCAGATGGTAAACCAAATTGGCTAAAAAGCTTGGTAGATGTTATGCTATATAACGAAATGAATAACCGTCGCCGCCGTTACCGCAGCCGAAATTCTTGGTTTTAATACAAAGAATTTTGTATAGGCTAAAATCTTTATAGTAGAACAAAGTGTGCAAGCCCAAATTAACTCTCAACCCCTCAATATTCTTACGGACTTTGCAGTAAATGCAAAATCCTACAGTAAACAATAATAAGGATTACACTTTTACGTGCCAAGCACATTTGCGAAGCAAAATTTATCTTATGTGGCAACGTGTGGATCAGCTTTGCTGACATAATTTATATTCCACACGTCTGCCATTCACTAAAAGCTTTATCATATCGGAACACTTATCCCATCTGGTATAACTCAATGTAAATAATGCTATCACTAACCTTAAAAATACTTATAACAGAATTCCCATCATATTAGCACAAATATAGAATTTTTTTATATAATATATCAGATTAATAACTGCTTTAATAATCTGTATTTAAAAATGGGGTAGCAAGATACAGGCGGGTATTATCCTCTGTCTCATTGTATGAAAATGCTATCTGAAAATTGATTTTCTCTCCTTCTACAGTTACAGAATCGCAAAACTTTTCTGTAAATCCATATACATTAACCATATCATCGATCATACTCTCTCTGCTTTTTTTAATGCCAAAACACTGGCAGTATTGTTTAGCTGCCTGTTTTTGCTGTCCTTGTGTTAATTTCCCGCGAAAACAAAATGTTCGGTAATAGTAATCTTTATAATCCAATACTTTTTCGTCTTCCATTTTTTCACCCCATGCTTTTTTAAAAGAATAAAGAGAATCTTCTCTCCCCTTACTGTGAAAAGCAAAATGCATATATTTTTTACTATTTTTCTCTACTTGATTCTTATACAGTCTTACTTTTCCAAATATCGTCTGGTTTTTATTTTCAATAAGAATTTCTTTTTTTCCTTCTGTTTCTTCTTGAGGATACTCTTTAATCTCCCATTCTTCCCTTGGAAAACTTTCCTTTAATATATTTTCTATCCATAGTTTGATATTCCCTTTATATATATTATTTTCTGTCAAAGAACTCCCCATGCCTTCATAATATTCCATAATATCTTCTCCTTGGCATTTTTCAAAAAGTTCCTTTCCCTCATCAGCATTGCTTTCTACATTTTGAGAAATCCCTGGTAAAAATGTTTCCCAAACAAAGATATCTCCAAATCTGTCAACCGCTGCCAATCCCCATAAAATTACCACAATAGCAAAAGAAACCATTATTTTTTTTCTTTGCAATAATATCTTCCAAAACTTACTCATAAAAAACCTCCTATTTGGGTTATGTATCTTTCTCTACATAAATATTCCCAAAATTAGGAGGTTTATACTCTTATTTTATTCGGAGATACAATTCTGGCTCACTTTCAAATCTTCCTCGTAAAGTAGTTGTATATGTTTTTGCATTGGTATTTTTAATGCCTCTTGCTGTCATGCAGCTATGAGAACCTTCTATCAAAACAGCAATATCACCTGAACCTGTAATCTCCTCCATAATCTCTGCAATATCTGTTCCTATTCGTTCCTGTAGCTGTAACCTTTTCCCTACCATCTCTGCAACCCGGGCAATCTTACTTAATCCAATCACCTTTCCTTTTGGAATATATGCTACTGTTACCTTCATATCATACATCAAGGCTATATGATGTTCACAATAACTAAAAATCTCTATATCCCGAACAACTACCATATCATTCTTTCCCTGAAATACATTCTTTTCTTCTTCAAAAGTCTTACAAAACATCTGGGCAATCTCATGATTGGTATAGCTCATGCCTTCAAAAACTTCTTCATACATCCTTGCCACTCGTTCTGGTGTTTCCTTTAACCCTTCTCTTTCTGGATTATCACCAAGTGCCACCAAGATTCCTCTAATATGTTCCTTTATCGCTTCTGTATCAATTGCCAATTCTATCACCTACTACCCGTATCTAATCTATGTTACGATTGTTCAGTACTTGAATGATTACTCCATAGCTTTTTTTATAGCATTCATTAACTCATCATAAGTTTCAAATGCTGGAAATTCCGGGTGATCTTTCTTAATCTGCTCTGTACTCTTAAACAAAAATCCAGCTTTACTAGCTTCCATCATAGCAAGATCGTTATGGCTGTCTCCTGCAGCAATTGTCTCATATCCAATAGATTGCAAAGCCTTTACTGTTGTGAGCTTTGACTTTTCACAACGCATCTTAAATCCAGTAATTTCTCCATTCTCTGCTACTTCTAAAGAGTTACAGAAAATAGTCGGCATACCTAATTTCTCCATAAGAGGTCCTGCAAACTGCGAAAAAGTATCGCTAATAATAATCACCTGACAGATAGAACGAAGTTCATCTAAAAATTCTTTTGCTCCAGGTATAGGGTCTATTTTTGCAATCGTCTCTTGAATCTCTTTAATTCCAAGTCCATGTTCTTTTAGTATTCCAAGTCTCCAGTTCATTAGTTTGTCATAATCTGGTTCATCACGAGTTGTTCTCTTTAACTCGGGAATTCCACTTGCCTCTGCAAAAGCAATCCAAATCTCTGGCACTAAAACACCTTCCAAATCCAAACATGTAATATACATAAATATTATCCTCCGTTTAATAATCTATTATATCACGATTCTAAATGATATAAAACCCGCACTACTTGCCCATTATATCATATAATAACTTTCCATACAAGTTCCTATCTGATTCCAACTAAATCGTTACTGTTCACACCTACGGTGCTAACAGTAACACTAAATCATCTCCTGCATAGTAAGAATCATTTCTGCCACTTCTACCATGCTGGTTCCTGCATTCATACTAGTCTTTTGTAGGTAATAGTGTGCCTCACTCTCTGACATGTGATTCCTCTCCATTAACACCATTTTTGCCATTTCTATGATAGCTTTGTCTTCCGCTTTTCGTATCTGTTTCTTTTTTTTCTTTTGTTGGCGTTCATAATGGTACAGCATCATGTTTAGTGTCTCAGCCAACTCCCGCATTTTTACTGGCATCTCTACACATACAATGTTGTTGTTATAACATCCATCTAGCTTTTTTCTTGATGCCATTAACAACAATTCAAACCCTTTGGGCATATATTCATATATATCTGCATAATACATATCTGTCAATTTATAACCGGTTACAATAATACCACCATCAAGCTCATTTGCCTTACTGATAGCCTGCGCTCCCGTTGTACATGCCAAAACCACATCATATCCCTGCTTTACAATTGCATTCATAATATTCTTTGCATCCTGTAATTTGGGAAAAGCAACAATTATCTGCATGACAGTGGCCACCTCCTGTCTCTCATGCACTGTTTTCTCTCGTCTAGCCTACTGTGTATTATATACGGTTTAAATATTTGTCTACTTCCCATCGGGTGACTTCTTCACAATAACGTTTCCACTCTTTCTTTTTCACATCTAAATAATTACTTACGATATGACTTCCCAAAATTTCTTGTAAATATGTGTCTTTCTCAAAAGCTTTAATGGCATCTTCCAAAGTTTTTGGCATTACTTTATTAGTTTCTTTAATTTCTTCATCTAACTCTGGTGCGGTAAGCTCCCTTCGTATTCCATCAAGTCCTGCTGCAATACAAACTGCCAATACTAAATATGGATTAGAGGCACCGTCTGGACTGCGGAGTTCTAATCTTGTCCCATGTTTTCCTCTTGCATTCATGCGGATTAAAGCCTCTCTATCTGTAGTTGAAGAAGTAATCTTTACTGGAGCATTATATCCTGGTACGAAACGTTTGTATGAATTTACAATCGGGTTATTAATCAGTGCCATACCTTCCACATGTTCCATAATTCCAGCCATAAACTGATAAGCAACTTTACTTATTTTATTCTCGTCATTCTCATCCATAAATACATTCTTTCCATCTTTCATCAGCGTGAATACCAAACGCATGGCAGACCCTTGTAAATCTCTTCTTGGTTTCGGCATAAAGGTTGCATGCATTCCATGTCTTTTTGCGACAGTACGAACCACCATTTTAAAGGTTACTATATTATCAGCCGTTATCATAGCAGAATCTGCCGCAAAATGTATACTATGCTGTGCAATTTCAGAAGAATGGAAGGAACTTTCCACTGTAAAATCCATATCCTCCAAAAATAAAACAGCTTCACGTCTTGCATTCTGCCCTTGGTCAATCGGTCCTATATCAAAGTATTCTCCCTTTTCTTTTGTAGTAACAGTTGGTTCTCCCTCTTCAGAGGTATCAAAAAGGAAAAATTCACATTGTGGCTGCACAGAAAGAGCATATCCCATTTCTTTTGCCTGTTCTAATACCATCTTTAGTACTTGTCTGGAATCTCCTTCAAAAGGTGTTCCATCTCCATATATTACATCACACAAGAATCTTGCTACTTTCCCCTGCTGAGGTCTCCATGGAAAAATGGCAAAGGTATCTAATTGTGGACGCAAAAACAATTCAGCAACACGGTTATCCGTAAATCCTTCAATTGCTGCACCATCAAACATACATTCATTATTTAGAACCGTATCCAATTGACTGGTTGTAACTGCCAGGTTCTTAAGATTGCCAAAAATATCTACAAATTGCAAACGTATAAATTCTACGTCTTCTTCCTCTACTATCCTTATAATATCTTGTTTTGTATACTTACTCATAATATCCTCCATTTCTACCTTTGCATATATTGTAACAATTCAGCCAAAAGCTGACCTATTATGATATTTTTCTATTTTATAAATCCAAAATGTTTTAAACAAAAAGCGACTCCTTCTTCTTTTACACTTTTTGTAACATAAGTTACTTTCTCTTTCACTTCATCAGCACTATTCCCCATTGCAATACTAATACCTGAAAACTCTAACATGGCTAAATCATTTGTACTGTCTCCAATCGCTACTGTATGTTCTTTTGCCACCCCCAGAAATTTCATTAAATATTCAATTCCAGTAGCCTTGCTATATCCAGCTGGTATTACCTCATGGAAATTTCTGGAACGGCGGATAAATGCATAATCTCCGCCACATTTTTCTATAAACTTCTCTAAATCACTTTCTGGATTCAATAAAATACTCATCTTTTGAAAAACTGGCTCTTGCTCTTCCCAATAGCGGAAATTCTTATTTACTTCCTCTCCAAAATAGTCTTTCACTGCAATTAGTTTGGGATTTCGTATCTTTTTTGATATATAGAAATATTTTTCTCCTTCTAACATAGCATCAATCTTACATTCCGAAAGTGTATTTATTAACCATTCTGCTCTCTGTCCTTCTATTCTTTTTGCTAGCAAAATATGATCATTATAAGTAATATAAGTTCCACATCCGCATATCACTCCGTCAAATCCAAGTGTTAATATCGCTGGATCTATTTCTGAAAAGCTTCTTCCTGTATTTATAAATGCATAATGTCCATTCTCTCTTGCTTGCTTGATTGCTTTTTTTGTCATTTCTGATACTTTTCCTGTCTGGTCATCTAATATGGTTCCATCAATATCAAAACATATAATATGTGGTGTCACTCTCTTCTTTCCTTTCTTATCTTTTTATATATAGTAACCGCCCATACCTGCTAATGCAGCCATCACCATAAACAAAAATGTCAGTTACCCTATTATTTTTTGTATTTTATACAATTCTCTAAAAAAACTTAATCTTCATTATTCATATCCTACATTCCAAACGGCTGTTATCACAGCTAGGAGATACTTTTGATATTATCTCAAAATATAAAACAAATAAACACTATGGCTGATTTAATCTTAAAAGATTTGCTCAACATTCTAAAGAAAAAGCCCCAAAAGAATCTATTCCTTTGGGGCTTTTTCTTTTATCTGCATTCCTACTCGTTCTAATTCTGGCTTAGTTTCCAGACCCCTTATATTATATAGAAGCCTTGCTAAAGTTCCTTCCTCGCCTTTGAGTCGAACCTGCTTAATCCAATATGTAATTATAACATTCTCTCTTTATAAGTATGAGTCAAAAAAGCTGTTTACATTCTGGTATGTATAAGAACCACTACCGCCATATAAACTTGCACCTGTGCTAACATTTTGTGCTGCTGCACCAATCTGTGCTGCCTTTTGCAATGTCTGTCCAGCAAAAGAATTACCAGTCTGTAGCATACCTTTCACTGTATTGGTACTTGCTTTCTTTAATTTCTCTTCATCTAAAGAAAGTTTGTTATTCTTATCAACTGTAATTCCAATTTCTTCCAAACTCTTACTATATGCTTTTGTATTGTTCACCATACTAAGAGTCTTGGACAATACTTTTTCACTGGAAGAATCTCCTGCTTTATCAATCACATTGTTATAATCTGTCACAAAATCCTTCACTGCACTTACTAATTTGTCCTTATTCTCTTCTCCATACAAAGACTTACTACCCTTTTCCATAAGTACAGCTGCACTCTTCTGAAGTTCATCTGTAGACTGCTTAACCGTATTCATCTCTTTCTTTGTTACAGAATCCACATTCGCATTCTTCAACGCAGACTTTATATTGTCACTTTTCTTGGTATCATCTTCACTCTTTGTCTCATTATAATATGCTTTTAAAAGTCTATGGTAAGAACCACTTCTAATACTATTGTATTCACCTAAGCTGCTATACATACTCCATATACCTGTTCCAGAATTATTTGTACTTCCTAACATCCCTGAAAAGAAATTATATCCTGCCATAGTATCGCCTCCTATTAACATTCTATCACTATCTGCACATAATATTCTTGTTTATAGTATAGCATATAATCCTTTACATTTCTACCATTTTTTGAGAAAAATACAAGATACATAACTTTTTGCACCTGCTACATGTTTAATCTTTTTTATAAATCTATTTCCTACCATTTTTAATTTTATACACCATTATAAAGCCACAAATCCATAATTTTACACAATATTTTTATCAACAAAAAAAGGCTGCCAGCAATGTGACAGCCTTATAAAACATATTGTGTACTTTGATTATTTAAGAGTAACCTTAGCACCTTCAGCTTCAAGCTTAGCTTTGATATCTTCAGCTTCTGCTTTTTCAGCACCTTCTTTAACAACCTTAGGAGCTCCGTCAACAACTTCCTTAGCTTCTTTTAATCCTAAGCCAGTTACTTCACGAACTACTTTGATAACCTTAACTTTGTTTGGTCCTACTTCTGTTAATTCTACATCGAATTCAGATTTTTCTTCTGCAGCTGCTGCTCCATCTCCACCTGCTGCCATAACTACAGCACCTGCTGCTGCAGATACACCAAATTCTTCTTCACATGCTTTCACTAAATCATTTAATTCTAATACGGTCATGCCTTTAATTGCATCAATAAATTCTTGAGTTGTCATAATGAAATACCTCCAATTATTTTATTCTTCATTGTAAATTGCTTTAGCAATTCTATTATTTGTTATCCTCTATCAGCATATCTTATTCTGCTGATTCACCCTGCTCAGCGATTTGTTTAACCACACGAGCAAAGCTTGCGATAGGTGACTGCATACTTCCAAGTAATTTGGAAATAAGTTCTTCTCTTGAAGGGATATTTGCAAGAGCTTTTACACCATTTACATCATAGAATGTTCCTTCTACTACAGCACCTTTAAACTCTAACTTCTCTGCTGTCTTCGCAAATTTGTTAAGAATTCTTGCAGGAGCTGTTGCATCTTCAATACCAAAAGCAATTGCAGTAGGTCCTTCTAAAAGATTGTCTAACTGTGCATAGTCAGTTCCTTCAAAAGCACGTTTTAACATGGTATTTTTGTATACCTTGTATACTACACCTGCTTCTCTTAACTGTTTACGAAGTTCTGTATCCTGTTCTACTGTTAAACCACAGTAATCTACAAGTACAGCAGCTTGTGCCTGATCCACATAGCCTTTAATTTCGTCAACAATAGGTTGTTTTAACTCTACTTTTGCCATCTTGGTTTACCTCCTTTATAGATTCAAAACCGCCGATTCTATGACAAGCATCTTAAGGTTTACTGCCACTACTTATCCTTACAAACTTTACAGCAAGTGCAAAGTCCTATAGTGAACATGTCCTAGATGCTGCTATCAAAAAACCTCTCTATCACAAAGACAGAGAGGTAGTAATGTCATATCATTCTTCCTCGGTAGGCGATAATCGTTATCTTATGCACAAGGCACCTACTGTCTTCGGCAGCGTTCTGTCACACAGAACATTTATTACTCTATCACACTTTCTTGCAATTGTCAATATATAATTATCAAAATTTCTCATATTTTGTAATAGTTCAGAAATACAAAAGTATATACATTGAAGCAAATTATGAATAGCATGGCTAAATAGTCTATCCATGCAAATTTACTTTTCAATTATATATCCGTGGTGCAAAGGTCCACTTCCCTTTCCCAAATCAAGCATTGCTGACAATGCCCCCAAAAGATACTCCTTTGCCTTCTCAATGGATTCTATCATAGAATTGCCTTTTGCCAGATTTGCTGCTATAGCACTGGATAAGGTACATCCTGTTCCATGAGTGTTTGTATTTTCTATTCTTTTCCCTCGAAACCAATGAATCCCCGTCTCGTCACAAAACACATCATTGGCATCACAAAGGCTATGACCACCCTTACACAACACCCTGCAGCCATAAGTTTCATAAATATCTATTGCAGCAGTTTCCATATCTTTTTCTTTATAAATCTTTCTTCCAGTTAAAACTTCTGCCTCTGGTATATTAGGCGTAACCAATGCTGCAATAGGTAATAGATTGTTTTTCAACTCCAAAATTGCGGATTCTTTCAAAAGTTTGGCACCACTGGTAGATACCATAACGGGATCTACTACCACATTTTTGGCTTTATAAAAACTTAATCTTTCTGCTATCACCTTAATTAACGATTCAGAAGATAACATTCCTATTTTCACGGCATCAGGCTCAATATCTGTAAATACAGCATCAATTTGTTGTTTGAGAAAGTCTGGACTAACTTCAAATATTCCCTGCACTCCTGTTGTGTTTTGAGCTGTTAATGCAGTAATTGCACTCATAGCATATACACCACTTACTGTCATTGTTTTTATATCTGCTTGTATTCCTGCACCGCCACTTGAGTCACTTCCTGCTATTGTTAATGCTGTTTTCACATAAATTCTCCTATCTAATTTTTTATAAAAATGGCTCAGCCATAGGCTAAACTGTTACTTTTATATTCTTTCACACTTCATACTCGTTTGAAATATGTCAGACATGATATACTTTTGACGATTTTTACTATCCCATATAGATAAAAATTATAAATTGAAATTTTGCATCTTTTTATAAAGGCACTTACAAGTTTCTTCAATATTTTCTGCTCCAAAAACTGCCGAAACCAAAGCTACCCCATCTATTCCTGTTTTTCTTAATTGAGATATATTACTTTCATGTATCCCTCCAATAGCCACCACAGGAATGGATACTGCCTTACAAATCTCCCTTAAAGTTTCCATAGTCGTATTCACTACATCTTTTTTTGTTCCAGTAGGAAATATACTTCCTACGCCAAGATAATCTGCCCCCTGTCTTTCTGCCCTCAAAGCCTCTTCTACTGTATGTGCTGATACACCAATCCACATATCCTTTCCCGCCATTTTCCTGACATTTTCAGGTGACATATCATTTTGTCCTACATGAACTCCATCTGCCCTACAAGCAACAGCCACTTCCACATTATCATTTATCACAAGCGGCACATGATACTTTTCACATAACTCTTTTACCATACAGGCTTCTTGAAGGAATGCATCCTGCTCCATTTCTTTTTCCCTTAACTGCAAACAGGTAATTCCTCCTCTTAAGGCACTCTCTATCTGTTCCAGTAAAGTCTGTTTCCCAGTCCAGGCTCTATCTGTTACAGCATAGAGAAGCATACTCTTTTTTTCACATTTCATATTATTATCTCCATTTTATATTCAATGATGTTGGGGTCAAAAGTTATTTTGCCCCCAACTGATGCTACGGATTGCTACATTGCTATGCAATTCCCGCAATCCTACAAACACCTCCA
>JAAVZU010000076.1 GCA_022791815.1 Lachnospiraceae bacterium | reverse complement strand
AGATAATATTTCACTGCATCTTCTTTAAATTGCTTATCATATTGTTTACTCATGAAAAATCTTCATCCTTTCTGTCTTTTATTGTAACTTATTTTAGGAATTTTTCCACTTTTAACTTGTACCATTTTTATTCTAACACTAGGGATGAAAAGGAAAAAGACATCTGGCATCTGGATAAGCTGGATATTCCCTTGGAAGCGAACCCTATCTATAACAGAAAGACATTAAATTTCACAAAGATCGTTCAAAAGGATATCCGGAATGAAGTCAAAGCCGCCATCTACCTGCATCTGAAATACGAAAAGCTGGGAACTGTATGCGGGGAGTTAAGTACCATGCGGAGGTTTTCCGCTTATCTAAATGAAAAATATGGCAGGATAAAATCATGTTCGGAGATTGACAGGGCTCTCCTGGAAGAATACCTTGTCCATGTAGCGACAGGCGGAGGCAGCGGCAGGGGAAACAGTACACATATACAGCAGCTTCGGTCGGTGCTGGAAACCATCGGCAAACAGTATAGTTATGAGCACTTGGAACGCCTGTTCCTGAATACGGATATACCGGCAGAGATCCAGCCGGAGATGAAGACCTATTCGGATGCGGAACTGAAAAGGCTGAATGCACAGATTACTAAGCTGGATGAGCAGATTACAAGATGCCTGGTTATCCACCAAATGCTTGGAACCCGAATCTCGGACACCTTAACACTTCGGAAAGACTGCCTGTTCCAGCAAAACGGTGTGGATATGATCACGATCCATCAGGTCAAGACAACCACTTACCAGAAACCAATCAGTGCAGAATTGGCGGCTCTGATTCAAAAGGCTATAAGATACACAGAGGAACAGTATGGAGAAACAGATTACATTTTCGTAAATGATGGGGGTACAGGCAGGCCACTCCAATACTCAACCATTAAGCATAAAGTACTTGGGCTGATCCAGAAAGAGGATCTGCGGGATGATGCAGGAAAGCCATTCACCTTTAGCTCCCACATGTTCCGGCGGTCTTATGGTGTGAAGCTGACAGAACTGCATCTCGATGACTGGACGATCGCCAAGCTGCTTGGCCACAGGGGAGTCGGTGCAGTAGCACATTACCGGAAAATGAGCAACCAGCTTCTGGCAGATGAAACCCGCAGGGCAAGGGAAGCACAGACAAGGCTCTTGCTGGAACACTTACAGGGATGGGGTGATGAATATGAGCAAATACGATAGGATGGTGGAGCTGAACCGGGAACGCAGTGATGAGAAGGTCACAGCCGCCAGCGAAGCGGTCAGAAAGCTTGTGGAGAACAGCGATAAGGTCACAATCCCAAAGCTGATGAAGATGACCGGGCTCTCAAGGGGATTTTTTTACAAGAACCCTGTTGTCCGACAGCTAATTGATGATGTGGTGGAACGGCAGGCTGGAATGGTTGATCCGCGCCGTAGCATACTGAACATGGCGATGGACAACCGGATTGAATTACTGCAGCAACAGGTGGCAGACCTCAAGCGGGAGAATGATATCCTGAAAAAAGAGAATCAGAAACTGCAAAAGGCATTGAATAAGAAAAGCCTCAATATAATCAAAAGCTTATAAGAACAAAAAATGTACATAGAACCGGCAGATATAAATGTGATATCTGCTGGCTCTGTTTGTTAAAACCTTTCGGTTATAACATATATACTTTTTAGCACTTCTGGTTTGGATGCTAACATTTTATAATTAGCATATAAGCTGATGAAAACCATAGCAATATGCTTTTGGGGCATGAGTTATCATGTGACATAAGTATTTGCGAAAGGCAACAGCCCGCAGTAAAATAAGAATCAGAAAAACCGGCTCCAAAGCTATACAGAAATCAAGAAAAGGAACAGAAAACACATTTGTGTATCGCGTTAAAGCCAGTATTTACAGGGGATAGCGGGGACAGGCTACAGTTTAGTTTCCTACATGGTGGTATGATATGCCTCAAGTTTTGTATAGTTTCTTTGATGAATATGATTTTTCGGGAAAGACTATTATTCCTTTTAATGTGCATAATGGAAGCCAGTTTTCTGGAACTATTGATACCATTGGGAAGCTAGAGCCTGATGCAGAAGGGGATATTAACGATTGGTTAAATGGATTAGGATATTAGACTAGGAGAATGCAGAATGAAAGTTTTATTAGTAAATGGAAGCCCTCATAAGGAGGGATGTACTTATACCGCACTTTGTGAGGTAGCGGAAACATTAAAGAAAGAGAAAATAGAAACCGAGATTTTTTGGATTGGCAATCAGCCAATTGGTGGGTGTATTGCCTGTCTAAAATACAGGGAGAAAGGAAAATGTATCTTCGATGATGTAGTAAATCATTTTAGGGAAAAAGCATACAAAGCAGATGGTTTCGTATTTGGAAGTCCAGTTCATTATGGGGCTGCTAGTGGAAATATGACAGCTTTTATGGATAGACTTTTTTACTCAGAACTTGGAGGTAATGGAAATAAAGCCTTTTATATGAAACCTGCGGCTGCGGTTATTTCTGCCAGGCGTGCGGGAACAACAGCAACCTTTGAACAGCTAAATAAATACTTTACAATTCAAGAAATGCCAGTTGTGCCTTCCAGATACTGGAATATGGTTCATGGTACAAATCCAGGAGAAGTAAAGCAGGATATGGAAGGATTGTATACTATGCGTGTGCTGGGAAGAAATATGGCTTATTTGCTGCAATGTCAGGAGGCAGCCCGTAATGTAGGTATTTCATTGCCTAAAAGGGAAACACCTGTATTTACAAATTTTATACATTAATTATAACAAATCTTGCAAAGTATACTTTTGAAACCATTAGTATTATGGACAGGAGGCGATCTACATGAAATCTAAGATAATAGTAAAATTTGCAGTTGATATGGGAATGACAATTATGCTTTTACTCCTCATGACTTATGGATTGATTGGAGAAGTGGTACATGAATGGTTGGGAATTGGAATGTTTGTGCTATTTATCTTACATCATATTTTAAATTATAAATGGTGGAGTCATATTGTAAAGGGAAAATATAAAGCATTCCGCATCTTGCAGACGAGTGTTGTTGCAGGTGTTCTTTTGGCTATGGTTGGTTCCATGATAAGTGGTGTGATTCTCTCCCGTCATGCATTAGATTTTCTTCCGATACAGGGTGGTATGTCTTTTGCCAGAAAGTTACATATGATTTCTGCTTACTGGGGATTTATTCTAATGTCAATCCACCTTGGTCTCCATTGGAACATGATAATTGGAATGTCAAAAAACTTTATGAAAAAGTCCTCTCAGAGTTTGGGATGGGGACTTCGTATCATTGCTTTGCTGATTGCTGGATATGGTGGATATGCTTTTGTCAAAAGGGAAATCGGAAGATATATGCTATTGAAAATTCAATTTGTATTTTTTGATTTCGATGAACCAGTGGTTTCTTTTCTCTTTGATTATGTCACTATTATGGGATTATTTGTATTAATTGGGCATTATCTTTTCCAAGTACTTAGATATATGAAATTAAAATGAAATAGATTATAACATATTTTGTGGATGAAGTATCCGAAGAACCATTTCGATTTTTGTCATACTATGGTATACTAATATAAACAGTAAGAATCGCTATTTATTTGGGCTTATAGCCTATTAAGAAAAAAGAATATAAAGTAAATAGTATGATTCTTTGGAAAAAGCCAGAAGATATTGCTTATTTATAGAGTGGCGGAATTTCAAGGTGTGACTGGCGGGAAGAAGAGGTAAAATAAATTATGAGACAATTAAGTTTATTTGATGACAGGGAAAAGACTGCTCCTCTTGCAAATCGGTTAAGACCAAATGTTTTAGAGGAGTATGTGGGACAAAAACACTTGATTGATAAAGGAAAGATTCTTAGACGTTTAATTGAGGAAGATCAAATTTCTTCCATGATATTCTGGGGACCTCCAGGTGTAGGAAAGACGACTCTGGCTAGGATTATTGCAGAGCATACAAGAGCAGAATTTATAGAGTTTAGTGCAGTAACGAGTGGAATTAAAGAAATTAAAGAAGTAATGGCACAAGCAGAGCAAAACCGAAAAATGGGAATGCATACTTTGTTGTTCGCTGATGAGATTCACCGTTTTAATAAAGCACAACAGGACGCATTTCTTCCTTATGTAGAAAAAGGGAGTATTATTTTAATAGGAGCTACAACGGAAAATCCTTCTTTTGAGATTAATTCTGCATTATTATCCCGATGCAAAGTATTTATCTTAAAGGCACTGGAAGAAGAGGATTTAAAGGAATTACTGAAGCGTGCATTAAAAAGTTCAACAGGGTTGGGAAATATGCAGATTCATATAGAAGATTCTCATTTGTCAGCGATTGCCCGATTTGCCAATGGTGATGCAAGAACAGCATTGAATACTTTGGAAATGGCAGTGTTTAATGGAAGAATGAATGAGGATGCAGTTATATGTGTGGATGAAGAGGTGTTGGCTCAATGTATGAATCGACGTTCCTTGTTATATGATAAGAATGGCGAGGAACATTACAATCTGATTTCTGCCTTACATAAATCCATGCGTAATAGTGATCCAGATGCAGCAGTATATTGGATGTACCGTATGTTAGATGGTGGGGAAGATCCCTTATATATAGCAAGACGGCTGGTACGGTTTGCCAGTGAGGATGTGGGGATGGCAGACTCCAATGCCCTACAGGTGGCAGTAGCAGCATATCAGGCATGTCATTTTCTTGGGATGCCAGAATGTGATGTGCATTTGGCACATACAGTAGTTTATCTATCCATGGCACCAAAATCTAATGCACTTTATAGGGCATGTGAAGATTGTAAGGTGGATGTAAGAGAACTTCCAGCAGAACCAGTCCCATTACAGATTTGCAATGCCCCAACAGATTTGATGAAACAAATGAATTATGGAAAAGGTTATATTTATGCTCACGATACAGAGGAAAAGTTGACCAGAATGCAATGCCTGCCAGATGCACTAGCGGATAGAAGATATTACCAGCCTACCAAACAGGGGCAGGAAAAGCAGGTAAAGGAACGGTTAGAAGAAATTTTAAGATGGAAACATTGAAATTCTTTTGAAGCTAGAGACAAGAAAGGAACTTATTCCAGATTGGTGGAAATTTTATAAAAAACATATAATCATAGAAGCAGTAATCCTTATAATAGGGTTGCTGTTTTTGGTATTGTAAAATTTTTCATTCTAAAGAATAAGAATAAAAAATTTGAAATATGCCTAGTAGGCATTTCTTGAAATTCATCATAAGTATTAGACATAGAAACAAAAGTTTTGTATGATAGATTTATAAGGAAAAGAAGATATTTGTGATGCTGACAATTATTAAAGGTGATTGAAAAACTCAAGTTAGGTTTTGCTTATAGTGTGTATATTTTAGATAAGAATAAGAAGTAGTGTTACAAATACCTAAATGGTTTGAATTTAATAGGAGGAAACGATTATGAGAATTGAAAACAAAAATGAATTTGACAAACAAAATGTATTTGGATTAGGAAAGGAAAATGATGCATTTGCCCAGTATTTTATTGGGAATTCGTACTTGAATCCCCTTACCCATCCAGGAGAGTGTGATGTATTTTTGGCAAATGTTACCTTTGAACCAGGGTGTCGCAATAATTGGCATATCCATCATGCAAAGAGCGGTGGCGGACAGCTTTTAATTTGTACTGCTGGAAGCGGCTGGTATCAGGAAGAGGGCAAGGAAGCAGTTAGTTTAGAACCTGGGATGGTTATTACCATACCACCAGAAGTAAAGCATTGGCATGGTGCAAAGGTAGACAGCTGGTTTAGCCATATTGCAGTGGAAGTTCCTGGCGTGGATACCAGCAATGAGTGGTTGGAAGCAGTAGATGATGAGGCTTACAGCAAGTTAGAAGGTAAAGATTAAATAATGTGCAGTACAGAAAATATTCTAATATGAAGGAGGATATAACAATGATGAATTTACATGAAACAGATCCAGAATTTATGGAAAGGTTTGAACAGTTTGCTTATAAGGAAGTTGTAAATGAGGAAGGACAGCAGCTTCCAGAGGATACTAGGTATATGGCAATTCTGGCAACACTAATTGGCTGCCAGAGTGTAGAGCCATATAGAATGATACTTCCTAAGGCATTAGAAGCAGGACTTACTCCAGTTATGGTAAAAGAGATTGTTTATCAATCCGTGGATTATCTTGGGATTGGCAGGATACTGCCATTTCTAACGGTAACAAATGAGATTTTCGCTGAGCAAGGAATAACACTTCCTTTGGAGGGACAGGCAACAACAACAATGGAAGACCGTTTAGAGAAAGGGGTACAGGCTCAGGCAGATATTTTTGGAGATGGTATGAAAGAGGCATGGAAAAAAGGACATATCAATCGTTGGCTGGCGGCAAATTGTTTTGGTGATTACTATACCAGAACTGGACTTAGTTTAGCACAAAGGGAAATGATTACTTTTTGTTTTCTGGCAGCACAAGGTGGCTGTGAACCCCAATTAACTGCTCATGCAAAGGGAAATATGAACTTGGGAAATGACAGGGATTTCTTGATTCGGGTCATATCCCAGTGTCTTCCATATATTGGTTATCCAAGAAGCCTGAATGCAGTTGCATGTGTGAATAAAGCGGCAGAAGGGAATGATTAGAGGAGAAAAGGATAAAAGATGGTAGACATAAAAATGACGAAATAAAAGGGGGATAGGATATGAAGATTGCAAGAAGTAAAATATTAACAGCAGGTTTCCTTATAATATTATTTTCGTTATTGACAACTAAATTTGTAGCAGATGCAAAAATCAGTCTTAGTCAGACAAAAGTAACGGTAAATGTAGGAAAGACAAAAACTATAAAAGTTAAGAATACATCAGAAAAAGTTTCATGGAAGATACTTGCTGGCAAGAAAAATATCTCAATAACAAAAGGAGAAAAAAGTGTAAAAGTCAAAGGAAAAAAAGTGGGAAAAGCAAAATTGCAGGCAAAGATAGGAAGTAAAAAACTTACCTGTCGTATTACAGTAGTAAAGAAAAGTAATGCAGCAGCTTCTAAAAATCCTAAAATTATGGTGAAGTCCAACAAATATACAATTGTCTACCAGTTAAATAATAGCAAGGCTGCAAAGGATTTGTATAATCAGCTGCCATTAACTTTAAAGATAGAAAATTATAGTGATAATGAAAAAATATTTTATCCACCAACAAAGTTAAACACCAATGATACACCAATTTCAAAGGGCAAGAAAGGTTCATTAGCCTATTATGCACCTTGGGGAGATGTGGTCATGTTTTACGAAGCTGCTGGTTCGGCATCTGAATTATATGAGCTTGGCAGTGTAGTGTCTGGTGGGGATAATATTTCTAAGTTGTCTGGAAATATTACAATTAGTAAAAAGGAATAGAAGGACATTAGATATAATTGAGGTATAAGAGAATAGAGGTAGTGTGTGAATAAAAATAATATTGATAATAAAAATGATAGTTTCTAATCAAATGATGAAGGTAGCAACAGTTATTGGATTGAATATAACTTCTATGATTATGGCTAAGAACCAGACAGAAATAATAGGTAACTATTAAAGTAAATTCTGCAATGTTTAAGTCCCTTCACCGAAGGCGAATTATTATGGGCTTAAACGTAACTGTTCGTGATTCTGAACAGTTACAGTAATAGAAATTAGATGGAATAGATGGATAAATAGAATAATGTATTTGTTATATACTATAAAGAAAAGGAATTGCTATAAAACAGGCAATTCCTTTTTCTTTTGAATTTAAAGTGGTAACTCAATTGTCTGATTCATGGATTCATAAGGGCGGTAGAGAACACCAGCACTTTTCATCATTTTTTTTGCGGCAATTACACTGGCAGTAGCAGCATATTTGTCAGAGATATAAATCACTTCTTTAATGCCTGCCTGAATTAGAGCTTTTGTACATTCATTACAAGGGAAAAGGGTAGTATAAATCTTAGCACCAGACATATTTGTACCAGTATAATTCAAAATAGCATTCAATTCTGCATGGCATACATACAGATATTTCGTTTCTAACTCATCTCCTTCCCGTTCCCAAGGATATGTATCATCAGAACAGCCCCGAGGCATGCCATTGTATCCTAGAGAGAGAATGCGGTTATCTTGCCCTACAATACATGCACCAACACTAGTGTTTGGATCTTTACTTCTTTTTGCTGATAACATGGCAATTCCCATAAAATAAGCATCCCAACTTAAATAATCTTCTCGTTTCATTCTTGCATCAGCCTTTCTGTTCACTTTTGTATACCTTTATATGTAATGCTGTATATTCATATTATGCCAGTCAATTTTATAATATTTTCAGCCATTATGCATATTCTGGCAAAGTATGAATGGCATGGGTGAATTGTTACATATTTTGAAATTATTTTATCATTTTTAGGTATAGAATGCAAATGTAATAGTAAGGTAACTGAACAATTTTAAGGCTTTGCACAACGGAGCGTGCAGACTTCCCTGAACAGTTACATATCATAATAATTTTATGGAGATAATAGTTTTCAATGGCAGATATGTGTGATAGAATAAGAACAGTTTGGTTAAGTTTATTTTATATGGAGGGAAAAGATTTGAAATTTATATCATGGAATGTAAATGGTTTGAGAGCATGTGTGGGAAAAGGATTTATGGAATATTTTACCCAAGCTGATGCTGATATTTTTTGTGTGCAGGAAACAAAATTGCAGGAGGGACAAATTGAATTAGATACACCAGGATATTATCAATACTGGAATTATGCTAAAAAGAAAGGATATTCTGGAACAGCAATATTTACAAAACAAGAACCTATTTCAGTACAATATGGCATAGGAATAGAGGAGCATGACGAGGAGGGACGTGTCATCACATTGGAATTTGAAGACTTTTTCTTTACTACAGTGTATACACCAAATTCTCAAAGTGAACTGGCAAGATTGGATTACCGGATGAAATGGGAGGATGATTTTCTTGCTTTTCAAAAAGAACTAGAGAAAAAGAAACCAGTCATATTCTGCGGAGACTTAAATGTAGCACACAAGGAGATTGACTTAAAAAATCCAAAAACCAATCGAAAGAATGCAGGGTTTACAGATGAAGAACGTGGAAAATTTTCAAATTTATTAGAACAAGGATTTATTGACACCTTCCGTTATTTTTATCCAGAACAGGAAGGAATTTATTCATGGTGGTCTTATCGCTTTAAAGCAAGAGAAAAAAATGCAGGATGGCGGATTGACTATTTTATTACATCACAAGGTTTAAAGGAACGTTTGCAGGATGCTAAAATTGATACAGAAATTCTAGGATCTGACCATTGTCCAGTTATTTTGGAAATTCAGTAAAAAAATGTAACAGTTCAATCCATAGGCTAAACTGTTACAGAACCTAGCAAGATTCGTATTGATATTTGCCAAATCCAGCTTCTGTTTTACGTGTTCTTATGGTCAGTGCAGTAAATGTACAAACCTACTTGAATTGTTATCAGAAAAAAAGATAAATATTTGGAATAAATAGACAAAATTTCAAAAATTAGTTATCATAGAGTTAAAATTTACCGATACAAATATAAAGGTTAAAAAAGTGTAAATAAACTTAAAATGTTATAGTTTAGTCATGTTATTATTATTCTGTAAATAGAGTCAAAATAGTTAGCTTGACTAGATTGTAGTCAATTATTTGTGTGAGTATACAAGGAGGTAAGGATTATGGGAATTACAGATGTAGTATATAACCGTTATCAACAGACACAGACAGGGAAGTACCAAAACAAAGGAGTTAAGAACCAGAGAACTGCCAACAATGATATGGCAGAAAGACGGACACAAGAAAGTAAGACATCAGAATATGCAAGACAGAATAAAGTGGACAGATTTGAAAAAACAAGTAAAGTGGAAACTTATGATATATCTAGGTTAAGCAAAGAGGCGCAGGGCTATCTGACACAATTAAAAGAAAAATACAACATAGCAGATGTTATTGTAGCAGATTATCATACAGAGGAAGAAGCGAATGCACTTATGGCAGGAGCATCAAAAGATTATGCTATTGTAATTACTCCTGAATTACTTGAGAAAATGGCAGCAGAAGAAGACACTAGAACCAAGTATGAAGAGATCCTAGATATGGGACTTGGCAAGATGGGAAACATCAAAGAAGAACTTGGAGAAGATGCGGATAAGGTTTCCACCATTGGTATGACTGTAGATAAAGAAGGCAAAGTAAAGTATTTTGCTGTTTTGGATGAGCAAAGAGAGCAAGATGCAAAACGTATGGAAGAACAAAAAGAAATCCGTAATAAGGAAAAGGCAGAGAAGAAGAAAGCAGAAGAAAAGGAAAAGCTGGAGGAATTTAGAGATTCAAAATCCAGAATAATAACTGCTGATTCCATCGAAGAGTTGATTAAGAAAATTAAAGAACGTCAGGCAGAAGAAAAGGAACAGGAAGAACAGAATATGTTCTTTGCAAAAACGGCACAAGAAGAGGCGAATAAAGGTGCAAAGATTGACTTTTCTTTATAGATGAGATGGAGATAATAATTCTGAAGAAGGAAGAACTGGACAGGGTTCTTCCTTTTCTGATTAAACTTTAATAAAGAAAGGAGATTGTTTACAATGAATATAAAAAGAGTGGCATTATTAACAAGTGGTGGAGATTGTCAGAGTTTAAATGCAACTATGCGAGGAGTTGCCAAGACATTATACCACGCTGATTCAAAGATAGAGATATTAGGCATATTGGATGGTTATAAGGGACTTATTTATGGCAATTACCGAAAAATGGAGCCAAGAGATTTCTCTGGAATTTTAACTTTAGGAGGAACCATTCTTGGAACATCCAGACAGCCTTTTAAAAAGATGCGTACACCAGATGAGAATGGATTAGACAAGGTAAAAGCAATGAAAGAAAATTATAAAAAGTGGAAGCTGGATTGTCTTGTTATTTTAGGAGGAAATGGAACCCATAAGACTGCAAATCTGCTAAGAGAAGAGGGGTGTAATGTTGTAACACTTCCTAAAACAATTGATAACGATATTTGGGGAACGGATATTACTTTTGGATTTCAAAGTGCAGTAAATATTGCAACCAATGCCATTGACTGTATTCATACCACAGCAGCATCTCATAGCAGGGTATTTATTGTGGAGGTTATGGGGCATAAGGTAGGCTGGCTTACTTTACATGCAGGAATATCAGGAGGAGCAGATATTATTTTATTACCAGAAATTCCCTACGATATTAATGCAATTGTCAAAGCCTTAAAAAGAAGAGAAGAGGAAGGAAAGAATTTTTCTATTCTTGCTGTGGCAGAAGGTGCTATTTCTAAGGAAGATGCAAAACTTAGCAAGTCAGAATTAAAGAAAAAGTGGAAGGTATCTCCTTATCCTTCTATTTCCTATCAGATTGGAAATGAAATTCAGGAGAGGATGGGAACGGAAGTGAGAATCACTGTTCCAGGACATACCCAAAGAGGCGGAGAACCTTGTCCTTATGACAGGGTATTATCTAGTCGGTTGGGAGCTGCTGCTGGCCAGTTAATTTTAAAGGAGAAATTTGGCTATATGGTGGGCGTGAGAAATAATGAAGTTGTTCCTGTACCATTAGAAGAGGTGGCAGGAAAATTAAAGATGGTTAATCCAGAGGATTCTATAATACAAGAAGCGAAGGCTCTTGGAATATCTTTTGGGGATAAATAAAAGATAGCAAAAATAAAAGGGGCTGTCGCATTAAGAAGAACAAACAAGATACAGTGGTATTTAATTTGAAAGCATACGATATCTTGTCTGTTCCATACATACTTAGTGTGGCAGCCCCTTTCATTAACAATTCTTATGAGTTTTGCTTGCAGCTATTTGGATAGCCCAAACAGAGGAAGCAAGTTTGATAATGTATTCTATTTATCTGCTTTATTCGATGGAAAGAGTGGAAAACAAATCAGTTCTTTATTCGTCAATTCATGTTGTCCATGAAAGAGCAGATTATCGTAGAACTTTTCTAAATATTTTGTTGTTTCCGAAATACCATTCGGATAATCTGCATAATTTGCTCTTACTAATGCATTTCTAAAATACAGGGATTTATCTGCAAATAATGTAGTATTAATAGAAAATCCAATAGTGTTTAAATATTTTTACATACATGACTGTGTTACCATTTAAAATAGGACCTTTCTTATTATACCAGCATATGATACCAAATCCTGAAATAAATGTCTGTGAATGCTTATCATAGTAGTTGGACGGAAGGAAAATGCTGGTTCTGATAAAATTTCTGCTATACGTTTTGATACAATATCTGCTTCTTTCGTATCTGGATGTTCATTATTTTTATGGTAATTATATAATAAATCTTCTATTTCATCTAATGTTAATTTCCCATTAATATTGTCATCTGCCAGTTGATACAGGTATTTTGATGGAGTAAGACCATCTACCTGTTGTAATCCGATTGCAGCTTTCCATGTGTCAGAGACAGCATATTGTGATGGCTTATAATGTTTGTAAAATGTATCCATATCAAAGCACTCCTTTTATAGTCCACTAATTAGTAGGCAATTAACATTATTTCTTTACTGAATTTATTATAACATATTCTATATGCTTTTGTCCCAAACTGTTTAATAATTTTAGTATGGCATATGTAACAGGTCAGCCCTGGCTGAACTGTTACTGGCATATCTGTTAATGGGGCTGTCGCATTAAGAAAAAGTAAATTCTGTAATGTTTCTGAACGGTTACAAACTGATATCAATTAATATTTTATCTTGTATACATAGTGTTTAGTGTGACACCCCCTTTTATTTAGTTATAATTATTCAAGTCTTATATTGCAAACCACAGTTATTTTAAAAATAACTAACAGGAATATCCATGATTCTAAATGATTACAAAATATATGCAAAAATTATAGAAAATTTAGAACGATGATATACAAAAGCAATAAAAATGTCCATTATTTCTATTTCTGCTTTCTTATATAAGATATCTATGATATAATGGACAAAACTGGTATAAATGTCTATTAAAAGAAAGGAGTAACTACTGTCTAAAGAGTCAGGCAGTGGGCATATAATGATGATATCTTACGAGAATACAAAAACAATTTATGATTTGGTAGCAGGAGCAGGTAATATTCATGGAAATAAGATTTTTTTGCGATATGAAGAAAATGACGAAATAAAAGAAGTTAGTTATCAAGAGTTTACAAAAGAATGTCAGGAAGTTTCAGTTTGGGCAGAGGAAAAAAATAAAGAATTTGGAAGAAAAGTACGGATAGGTGTCATGGGTGGCAGTAGCAATGAATATCTGGCAGCCCTGTTAGGTATTATGTATAATGGCAATGTGGCAATTCCTTTGGATACACAATTAAATTTTGCTACCTTGAGTGATTGTGTGAATCGTGCAGATATTGATATATTATTTTATGATTGGGAATATTATGAATTAATAGAAGGACTTGGTGTAGAGTGTCCAAAGCTAAAAGAAACCATTTGTTTACAAAATAGAAAGCATGTAAATTGTATCCAGAACATCTTTACAGAATATAAAGGACAAAAAGCAGAACCAAAGATACAGGAAGAGGAATGTGCTATGGTACTATTTACCTCTGGAACTACAGGAAAGAGCAAAGGGGTTATGTTGTCTCACCGCAATCTTATTGACAATGTATTTTGCTATACAGATCCGGATGACCAAGAGTCCGCAGTGTATATGAATGTGCTTCCAATTCATCATGTGTATTGTTTGACAGAAGATATTTTAGTAACACTCCGTTATGGCTGTGTATTATGTTTAAATCAGGATTTGGCAAAGCTTGTAGGTCATATTCAGTTATTTCAGCCAACGGTTATCCGTATGGTTCCGATGATGGCAAAAACCCTTTATAGCCGTATTGCAGTTTTGAAAGAACAAAATAAGGACAAGTCTATAGATGAAATAAAGGAAATGGTTTTTGGAAAAAAATTACGCAAAATTATAAGTGGTGGAGGATATTTGGCACCAGAATTAGCAGAATGTTTTCAGAATATTGGTATGCCGATCGCACAGGGATATGGTATGTCAGAGTGTTCTCCAAAAGTGGCAGGCCCAGATTGGTCAAGACCAGATAAGGTGCCTTCTCTTGGAAAAGTAGTGGAACGTTGTGAGGTTCGTATTGTAGATGGAGAAATTCAAGTAAAAAGCCCTTCCGTAATGATGGGATATTATAAAGATGAGGAAGAAACTGCAAAGGCAATTACCGAGGATGGATGGCTTCGTACTGGGGATTTGGGATATGTAGATGAGGAAGGATTTCTTTATTTTACTGGTAGAAGTAAAAACCTGATTATCCTTAGTAATGGTGAAAATGTAGCACCAGAACAAATTGAAAATTTGTTTGACAATGAACCATTGATAGAGGATATTTTGGTATATGGGGACGAGGATAGAATATGTGCAGAAGTATATCCAAATTACAGACTGGCAGAAGCTAAGGGAATAGAGGATATAGAAAAAGTGGTAGAGGAAATTATAAAGAAACATAATGAAGATTTACCAACCTTTAAACGGATTATGCAAAGTAGTATCCGGGAGATTCCATTTGAAAAAACTTCCTCTAAAAAGATTATTCGTGGAAAATATTTTGAACAGAAGAAAATGGAAAAAGATAAGGCAGCCAATCTTCGGAAACCAGAGAATGAAATGCAGCAAAAGATCTATAACAGTGTTTCGGAATGTCTGGGACACAGTCAATTTGGTATAGATACAGATTTCTATCAGGCAGGATTGGATTCTTTAGGAAGTGTATTGCTATTAACAGAATTATTTGAAAAATTCAAAATATCAATTACATTAAAGGAACTAAGCGAAAATGCTACCATAGAAAAATTAGAGGCATATGCTGCTAATCAAAAGGAAAATAATGTAGATTATACAAAAAGAGAAATTTATCCACTTACCAGTTTACAGATGTATTTTGGATATGTACTTCGTGGCAATTCTACGTCCAACCTGCCATTCTTATTTAAATTGGATAACCGTGTGGATTTAGAACGGTTGAAGTGGGCAACTGAGGAAGTTTTTGAGATTCATGTGGAATTAAAGGATATTATCCAGGTTCATGAAGGTGTTTTAAAGAACTTTAGAGATGATAACAGAAAGATTGACATTCCAATTACTACAATGACAGATGTAGAATGGGACAAAGCAAGGAAGGAATTGATTCAGCCTTTCCTGCATCAGGAAAACGAACCTCTTTTCCATGCAGGAATCTATAAAACAGATAGTGGAAATTATTTCTTCTTTGATTTAGCACATATTGTCGGTGATGGAATGTCCATGAATATATTATTTGAAGACATTAATGCTCTTTATAAAGGAGAGAAGGTAGAAAAACAGGATTATAGTTATTATGAGTATATTCTGGATCAGATGCATAAAGATGAGCAGGGGAAAAAGGTAGAAAATGTACAATATTGTTTGGAGCTTACCAAAGATTTAAAAATGCAAAAAACCATTTTGTTACGCAAGGATTGTTATGATTTGGAGCATGGAATCCATTCTGCTCTTCGTGGACGGTTAAAAGTAAACCATAAAAAAATATTAGGATATTGCAAGAAAAATGGAGTTTCTGAAAATGTTATATTTTTAACAGCATTTAATTACTGCGTTGGTATATTTGCTAATGAAGATGATGTGATGACTACAAGTGTTCACAGTGGAAGAACAGACAGCCGCTGGAACCGTTTGATTGGTTCTTTGTTTGTGACCTATTATTTCCGTTATACCAGACAACCTCATGAGACTGTACCGGAGCTTCTGAAAAAGTCAGGAAAGCAGATTTTACATACTATGGATAATTATATTTCTAATATTCATGCAGATGAAATGTTTTTCCAATATCAAGGAGATATTTTAAATATAAATGAAATTGGAGGAGCATCTGCCAAGAGACAGAATGTAGAATTAGATGCTCTGCCATTACATATGCAGGTATTTAGTGATGCAGAAGGATATTTCTATGAACTGCGTTACTGGGAAAACCGTTTTGATAAAGAATTATTGGAGATCTTTGTACAATGTTATGAGTGTATTTTAAATGCTATGTTGGAGGAAACATCTGTCCGCAGACTAAAAAAACATATTCCGGAACAATTACATCCAAAACATTTTTATATTGAGGCAGGAAAGATAAATGAGGAAGCAGGATATGAATTGATTCCAAATGTGAAAGCTGATACAAAGGTAAAGGCTTATGTATTGGATGATAGCTGTATTAAGAAACCTTATGGCGGCTGGGGAGATTTGTATATTATGGATTATCCGACAAAAGATTATTTGGATGAGATGGCAAATCCTTATGGAGATGGAATCTTATATCTGACTGGACGGACAGCAAGAATTACACCTTCTGGTAAAGTGGAATTTATAGAAGATGCAGGAAGAAGTGTAATGCAGGAAACAGTACGGGGAAGAGAATTTCCAGACTTGTATCAGATAGAGCAGGCAATTTGTACTTATGGTGGAATCGAAAGAGCAGAAGTATATACTTTCTATGGAAATGATAATAATATTCATATTGGAGCGGATCTGTGGGGAGAAAATGAAGTTGCCGAAGAAACCTTAAAGGAATTCTTAAAAGATAAGATTAAGGAAAGCTGGATACCAGAACAGTATTGTTTCATGTAGAACCTTGCTTTCTCTGCAAAGTCCGCAAGAATAAGTAGTGGTAGAGAAGAGTCGAAATAAATAATGTAAAGATGAAAAAGTCTGAAAGAGGATATCTTCTTTTGGGCTTTTTCTTTTTGCATGGCTGAATAAGTTACAAAACTCAAGAATAAAAGCCTTGTCATATAGTTTTTGATACTATATAATAGAAAGGATATGGTAATTATATAAAAATAAAACAATTATAAGCACATATACTTTTGCATGAGCGAAACGGTTATTAAATGGGTGAGAGTTTATAGATACAGAAGGGGATGGATATTGTATGAGTAAGAATAATGCAGAATATGTACGGCAGATTATTGAGAATCTGCAGAAGTTAGATTATATCAAGCCAGGAGATATTCCTAATATAGATTTATATATGGATCAGGTAACCACATTTATGGATGAACATCTGGCAGACGAAAAACGTTTTCCAGATGATAAGATTTTAACAAAAACCATGATAAATAACTATACAAAAAATAACCTTCTGCCACCGCCAAAGAAGAAAAAATATTCAAAAGAGCACATGTTGCTATTAATTTTCATATATTATTTTAAGAATATTTTATCTATTAATGATATACGAAGCGTTTTTAATCCCCTTAATGAGATTTTTTCTGAAGAAAATAAAGAGAAAAATATAGGAATTGATTTAGAAGCTGTATATGAAGAAGTATTTAGTTATGAACAGGAACAGGTAGATGCCTTGGTTCGTGATGTGGTGCGTAAATTTAAAAAGGCGGAAAAGGCTTTTGATAAGATGGAAGAAGAGGAAGACAGAGAGTTCTTGGTTTGTTTTACCTTTATTTGTATTTTAAGTTTTGATGTGTATATCAAAAAGATGATTATTGAAAAAATGATTGACCAGTATATTAATCCTCGCTTTGGTAAGAAAAATGATGAGGAGAAAAAATAGATTATGGAAAAAACATAGTGAAAAAAATGAAGCATATTACAGAAATAGTAAATTTCATGTAATATGCTATTTTTATAATTAATGTAATATTGTAATTATATATATTGTATGGTAAAATAATAAATCGTAATAAGATAATATTATTTTAAGTTGTATAAGGTGAATGGACTTAATAAATTGTTTTTTATATCCAACATATTTGTAATTTATAAAATACTGTAAATTTTATAATAAACAGGATTTTATAGATAAAACAAATATTAGGTGATAGTAAGACTTTGAATTAAAAAGAGAGTTGATTTTATTAGCCATAGACCTGATACTATTCAAAAGAAACGAGGAGGATACAAAATGAAAAAAAACTTATGGTTTAGAATGCTTGCATTTATATTAACATTTGTGTTATTAATGTCAATTGACGGAATAAGTGCTTTGGCACAAACTGTTGGTGAAGACTATGTCAAAAAGGAACAAGAAAAAAAGGAAGAAAAAGAAAAAGATGTAACAAAACGAATAAAGGCTTTCGGATTAGAAGGGGCTTTATGTGATGCAGTAGTGGAAGGGGATTGTTACTTTGTGTATTTAGAACCTAAGCAGACAATTACTGTTGCTTATGGAGAAGGAACAGAATATCTCATTAATGTACAGGCAGATACATCACAAGAAGTCTTGGATTATGTAATTTATAATGAGGATGGAAATATTTCGCAGTTTCAACATAATAGTAAAAGTTTAAGTAGTCTATATCGTAAACAAACTATGGTAATTACATCAAATGCAGATTCCAAAATAAAAATCTCTGTAGCAGGAAGATATGAGTCTGATATTGTTTATAGAGAGTGTGCGACACCAGCATTAGAAAGTGTAGTATTAGAATCTGGCAAAAGTTACGAATTAGTAAATGCGACCCCATGGGAATGGACCTTAAAAGAAAGTATGTCTGATGTATTTGCTGAGTATGCACTATATGAAAAAAAGGGAGCAGAATATGTTGTTTCAGGGAAAAATTATGGAAGAGGAAATGAGCTTCCTGTAATTCCTTCGGATCGTAAGTTAATTATTACTTGTGTAGCAGAACAAAATGTAACAATATATTATCCTTATACATTTACAGATAATGGAATTTCAGTAGAGGAAAGCAAATATCCAGCATTGCAAAAATTTACAGTTGAAAGTGGCAAAAATTATGAAATTGTTAATCATACAAAAGGTACATGTACTTTTTTGGATAATATAGATACTAATTTTTTGATGTATGCGTATTATGTGAATAGGGATGACCAATATATACCAAGTACAACGAAATTTGGTTTTACAAATGATATACAAGAAATTGCATCAGGGGATAAGGAGATTATAACTTCTACTTTAAAACAAAATACAGATATTTTATTTCCTTATACCTATTTGGAAGATGGACTAGAATGGAAAGAAATACAGGATTGTGCATTAGAAAGCTTTATAATAGAAGCAGGAAAAAGCTATGAAATTATCAATGAATCTGAATGGGAGGTTGCATTTCAGGAAAATATTTCTGAAAATTTGCTTCAATATGCAAAATATAAAAAAGTGGAAAATGGTTACCAACCATACGAAAGTGATTTTGGCACAACATCAAAAATAAAAAATGTAAATCCACAAGAAAAAGAAGTTGTTACAGCAACAACAGGACAAAATATTACCATATATTATCCAATGATGTTTGCAAAGGCTCAATTAGTTGTAAAGGAGACAGAGCAAAAGGCACTAAGATCTTATGTGTTGGAGGGAAAGAAAAATTATGAAATTATAAATGGAACAGGTTGGACAGTTGTATTTAGAAATAATATGAACAAACAATTTAATGAATATGCAATTTATAACAAAGGAGAAGAGGGATATGTTCCAACCAGTCAATTTGGATATTCGTCAGAAATTGGAGGAATGGGACAAGGGCAACGGCAAGTTATTACATCTATTATAGACACCGATGTAACAATTACTGTTCCTTACCTTACAGGCGAATCGGGATTAGAAATAAAAGAAACAGCGGAAACTGCTTTGCAAAGTTACACAATTGCAGCAGGTAAAAATTATGAAATTAGCAATGGGACACCATGGACATGCTGTTTCATTGATGATTCCCAAGGAGAGTTTGCAGAATATGCATTGTATGATAGTAATTATGTACAAACTCCTTATTTTGGTACTATGCGTGATCAAGGAAACATGGCATCAGGTAACAAAGAAATTTTGACTTCTATTGTGGAACAAGATGTAGTATTAAGAGTACCATATTTATATGGAGTCAGTGGATTGCGTATTGTGGAAAGCCAGAAACCAGCATTGGAATCCCGTGTATTAGAGGAAGGAAAAAGCTATTATATTTTAAATGGTACAGCAAATACAGTTTCTATGTGGGATAGTACAAATAATAGGTCTATAGAGTATGCAATATATTATGAAAAGGATGGAAAATATATACCCCAATTTGATTTTGGTTCTTCAGATTCTTTTTATAACATTTATCAGAATAATAAGTGGATTGTGACTCTCAGTGAAGATGTGACTGTTAAGTTTCCTCAAAAGGAAATAGAAAATGGTTTACAGATTGGTGAAAATGCATCTCCTGCATTGGCAGAAATTAAAATGGACTTAGGGAAAAACTATGAGGTCATAAATAAAAGTCCATGGGCTTGTCGGTTTATTACCAATGCATCGGACAGAGAAATTGAGTATGCGTTATATAATAAAGCAGGAAAACTGTATGTAGCAAGTATGGATTACTTTGGATATTCTTCAAGACTTCCTGACATGGCATGTGATCAAAGAATCGTGATGTCTTCCAATGGAACAAAAAGTGTGAAGTTATATTATCCGTTTGAATATACAACAAATGGAATACAAGTAAAAGAGGTGGAACAGCCAGCATTATATAAAATGGGTATTGCTCCTAATAAGAAATATGAGATTGCCAATCAAATACGAGGTGATTTAACTTTTCATGTAATCATTCCTAAAGGTAATAAAATGGATATGTTAAAGATAGCTGGAGAGAAGTTTACCCTGGAAGAAGGAATTGGCGAGGGAACACATACTATAAAAATACCAGTAGGAAATAGTATATTATTAGAAGCTTATGAGTCAAATGTAGATGAGTTAATTGTATACTTACCTTCAGATGAAAAAGATAATTTCAGTATTCAAGAAGTAGATGCAGAAAAATTAGAGAGTATTGGATATGCAGATTTTATCAATTATCATTTAGATAAAATATTAGCAAAAGAAAGTAATAGAGAAAGTTCTATTGTAGAAGATACATTGACAAATTACAAAGTAGAATTGGAAAATAAAACAACAGATAAAAAAATTGAAAATGCTACAGTTATGAAAGATAAGATTATTGTACCATCTAATACAGTAAGTATAGGAGATACCATTCAGATTACGATAAAAGGTGATACAATTGCGACTGCTGTTTTAAGTTTCACAATGAAAAAAAGTGGAAGTGAAATAGAGAACTTCCAAGTAGTAGAGAAAGGTTATGTGGTACCTAAAAGTATTATTGATACAGATAAAACAGTGTATATGCAGGTATACAATGAAGAAGGAAAAAGAATCGGTTATAAAAGTTACACCAAAGAAAGTGGTGTAAATGAAGTAATGCATTTGGAGCAGGGCAACTACAAAGTTATTTTTCTCAATACAGCTTCACAAATGTGGAGTATTACAGATTTATCAGAAATAGAGGAATTGGAGTTAGTACAGAACCGGGATTATATATTAAAGGATATTGTTGTACAAGATGGACAAATATATTCCATTGATATTTCTGAATTAGCTAATATGGACTCCTCAAATATGAGCTGTTTTGATATAAAACAAACGAATTTAAGTGTAAATAAAGAGTTAGTATCAGGAAGTGAATTAGTAGAAATTCGGCTAAACTATAAAATAAAAGATGCTTACCAGAACAGAGTGAAGGATTGTAGGGTAATATTTGGATTACCAGAAGGAGTTAATTTTAAAGAGAATAGCGTAATGCTTGGAAATAGTGCACCAAAATATTCATTAGATGCTAATTATACAAGTTTGTCTGTTGAGTTAAATAAGACAGAAGGTTCTCTTGTATTCTATGTAAAGCCTGCAGAGGCTGGCAAAGTATATACAATTACTTCAACAGCACAGTATACATACCAATCAAAGATGAAGACAGAGACATTAGGACAGACAGAAATTACAGTTTCTAACCTTAGTATGACAGTACCTTCTATTACATCAAATCGTAAAATTACAGTCAATGGTATTGGAACTCCGCAAAAACAGGTTAGAGTATATATCAATGGAGAGAATGTTATAAAAACAGTAACTGCCAAAAATGGAGTATGGGCATCAAAAGTAACATTACCTCTGACAAAAGAAAGGGAATATGAAATTTATGCTACTATTGTAGAAGGAGATAAAACTCTGGCAAAAACAAGTACACGAACGGTAATTTATAATGAAATTGCACCAGAGATAGACGAATTTAAACTGATTTATAATGGACATACCTATGATCTTTTGGAATATTATGAATCTGGTGCAAGGACAAAAATTACATTTAATAGTAGTAAGATGACATTTGTAGTACATGTAAAAAATGGAGATAATATAGAAAGTTTGAGAATTACAAGTACTAGAAATGGAGAAGAAAAATCCCTGAGTGCAGAAAAGGATTTATCAGGAAAATGGATTGCTACAGGATGGTTTGATCCAGGGAACCACAATTATGTACCAGGATACCTAAACGTAAAGATGAAGCAGGCACGTAAAAAGTTATTTAATAATAACATTACAGTTGGTATAAAAGATATCCAAAATGTAGTGGATGCTATACCAGATGAAGCGAAAAAAAGTATAGATGTGAAAATAAAGCATAATACAAAGGAGGAGTTAATTGGTGTAGCGGAATATACAGACCCTGAGACAAATCAGCAGCAAACATTTTCATATAATATTCAAAATAAAACTGTAAATGTAACAGATATAAATTCACAGTATTTAACAAATAATAATTATACAAAAATATCGAATAATACATATGTTAGCTACAATATAAATTCTAAGACAGGAGAGGAAAGATCTAGTATTATTTATCCTGTGTATGATGATTCAGATAAACTTACAATTATAAGTTATGCAGTTACAGGACTGGATGGTCTTTTAGAGGCGATAGGATCAAAAAGTTCATTAATAGGAGAGTATAGTAAAGCTTTATCTTTGGCAGGTTTTACTCTAGAAGCAATTGATAGTGTTGGTTATGGAATAGATAAGTATACACAAGTGATGAATTCAGATCTTTCTCCTGCGAAGAAAGCTGCGGCAGCTATGGCAATAAATGCAGCAACAGCGGCAAAACTCCAAGTAGCAGCAGGGAGTTTGGCAGTGGCATTAACAGCATCAGCTATTACAGCTAGTGGCGTAGCTATTTTAACAGCATCAGGTATGGCAGTAGCAGCAGGGGTACTGACTTTTGCTGGACCGCTTATTTTGTGTGGAGCAGCAGCGTTACTTGCAAATTTTTTAAATGATTGTATTGAAGATGGGTTGGATAAGTTTTTGAATGGATTGTTTAAAATTGACTGGGCAATTGACCCAAGTGGATATGTTTATGAGGTAATACCTGAAAACCGTTTAAAAGGAGTTAAAACAACCGTATATTATCAAGGGGAGGATGGTGAACCAGTCTGTTGGGATGCAGAGGAATATCAACAGCAGAATCCTTTGATTACAGATGAAAATGGAGTTTATGCATGGGATGTACCAGAAGGACTATGGCAGGTAAAATATGAAAAGGAAGGATACGAAACGGTATATAGTGAATGGCTTCCGGTTCCACCGCCACAAACACAGGTGAATATTCCTATGGTATCACAGGAAGAAGGGAAAATAGAACAACTAGTGCTGCAAAAAAAAGGAATTGATATTATATTTACAAAATATATGGATGCCAAAAAACTGACCAAGGAAAAAGTGATACTGTTACAAGAAGGTAAGGTAATAGAGGCAGCAATTACACCAGTTGACCCAATTTCTTATGAAAAGAAAACAATTGCAAAACAATTCTTATTAACACCAAAGCAGGGAAGTTTAGAAAAAGAAAAAGAATACTCTGTGGTAGTAAAAGCTGGAGCCGCAACTTATGCAGATGTGGAATTAAAAAAGGATATTACAGCATCACAAACTTATTATGTATTGCCAACAGACTTTCTGGTAGAAACAACACAAAGAGTAGGATATTATGGTGCTACTTCTTATATTGTAAATGGAAAATTGGAAAGTGGAGAGGAACAATTGGATAAGAAATGGATTGCTATCCAAGTAGAAAGTGGTGATGAAAACGTAATTGTTGATAATGATAAAATTGTAGTTAATGCAGATGGGACTGTAAAGATTCCAGTAACTATACAGCTTCCAGTAACAACAGACTTGACAATAAAAGTGGCGAATACAAATATTGAGAAAGTAGTAACATTAGATACCTATATTGATCCTACAATAAAAGACAATCAACAAGGAGATAGGGAAACTGTAGGAAAAGTAAAAGATTTTCAAGTTACAAAAAGTACAGTGAACAGCATAAGCCTAAAATGGAGTTCAGATAAAAATGCGGATGGTTATATTTTATATTATTATGACACAAAGAAAAAGAAAGATATAGAGTTACAAAACTTAGAAAAGAAAGTATCGTCTTTTACTGTAAAGACAATTGGAGGAAAGAAGATACAAAAGGCAACAAAATATATCTTTAAAATCGCAGCTTATCAAATGAATGATGATGTAAAAACAATTGGAGAAAAAGCTGCTGTGAATGGAATAACAAAATTTGATACAGTTGTTATTCAAAAGATTAAGGCTGCAAAAAGAACAATGACAATTCATTGGAAAAAGGTAAACTCTATGTCGGGAATAGAAATTTATACATCATTAAAAAAGAGTAAAGGTTATAAGAAAGTTAAAACCATCAAAAATAAAAAGAGTACTAGCGTTAAAATTAGTAAATTAAAAGTTGGGAAACGTTATTACGTCAAGCTAAGAGCATATAAAATAGTTGATGGGAAAAAAATATTTGGTGACTATTCCAAAGTAAAAAGTGTAAAAATGAAAAAATAATTATTTCGTTTGGAAGGGAGAAAAAATGGATAAAAGAGCCGCAATTATTACTTTTGTAGTAATTACCATCATATTATCAATTTGTTATCTGCCTAGTGAGTACGAGTATATTACAGCCCAAAAAACAAAAGCAGTGATTTGTTCAGATGGGTATACCCAAAGATTTACAAGGTTTGGTTCAAAAAGCAGTCATTTTTATTATACAGTAGAGTATGAAGTAGATGGGCAGAAATACGTTTCACAGTTTTATCAGACAAAAGTTGGAACATTACAAAAAGGTAACATTGTTACACTTTATTATAAAGGATCCAATCCAGAAAAAGTTGTGGAAGTAAGCTTACCTATTATGAGTATTTTTATACTGCTTTCTGTAATAGCAGTCATTCGTGCTTGTAGAAATTAGTGTAAATTTAACTTGTCAAGCATGCCTTCAAAGTAAATTGTGTAGAAAAACAATTACTTTGGAGGTATTTTTTATATATGATTAAAAATAGTAGATAATAATATAAACGCAAAATTTTTTGTTAAGATAAATTGCAAGTTTGCCAAGGCTTGATAAAGTGTTATATTTTATGATAAGATAAAACATAATAAGCCGTTTTTAGAAAATATTTTTGGCATTACAAGAAAGAGAATATCAATAGGATAGAAAGGAAAATGATATGAAATTTGTTTTAGATACCCATACCCACACAATTGCCAGTGGACATGCATATAGTACAATTTATGAAATGGTTCATGCAGCCAAAGAAAAAGGGTTGGAATTGCTTGGAATTTCTGAACATGCACCTAGTATGCCAGGAACCTGCAGTGAAATTTATTTTTCAAATCTAAGGATTTTTCCAAAGGAATTAGAAGGAATTCAGCTACTTTTTGGCGTGGAAGCTAATATTATGGATTATCAAGGAAATATTGATATTTCTAAGGAGACATTGCAAAAACTTTATTATGGAATAGCAAGCCTCCATACTCCTTGTATTACTCCAGGAAGCTGTAAAGAAAATACTCAGGCATATCTGCGGGTTATGGAGAATCCAAGGATTCAGGTTATCGGGCATCCAGATGACAGCCGTTATCCTATTGACTATAAAGAATTAGTAAAAAGGGCAAAGGAGACAAAAACTTTGTTAGAGGTAAATAATACTTCATTATCTCCAACCTCATTTCGGGCAAATGCCAGAGAAAATTATAAGGAAATGTTAGCACTTTGTGCCAATGAAAATGTACCAATTATTGTAAATAGTGATGCTCATGTGGAATTTGATGTAGGAAATTTTGTATATGCAGAAGCCTTATTGAAAGAATTGGATTTCCCAGAAGAATTGATTGCAAATACATCTGTAGAAAAATATAAAGAGCTGTTAAGCAGGAAAACTTACTAGAGAGTAAAAAATAACAGGGGGAGTATTCTTATGAATGATAAATTGCATAGTGCAGATATGGATATGTTAATGCAGGCAATCTGTACATTAGAAACCAAAGAAGAATGTTACCATTTCTTTGAAGACATTTGTACCATAAATGAATTGCAGTCTTTTTCCCAGCGTTTTCAGGTAGCAAAGATGTTATGGGAACATAAGGTGTATACAGAGATTTCTAAAGAAACGGGGGCATCTACAGCCACCATTAGCAGGGTCAAGAGGACACTAGATTATGGAAAAGATGGGTATGAATTGGTATTTGAGCGAATGAATAAGGAATAATATAAAAAGAAAAATAGAACTTGCATTCGATTGATGGATTTTGTATAATAAGTATATCAGTAGTTTTCATAAAATTTTATTTGTTGTGAAGCCTGTATAGTTGATATGCTGATTGCAATGGGAAATTTGTTGGTGTTGCCTATATCAGACAACAGGTGTGTAGAATTGTAAAGAATATTGTAACTGTTCATGGTTCTGGACAGTTACAGAATATCTATTTGAAAGGAGAACAAATATGTATAAGAGCAAAAAATTTAGTTATGAGTATGAAGAATATGAAGAAGGAGACAAATCTTTCAAAACAATGGTTGCTGATATTATGGCAGACCCGAAATTTACAGAGTTGGAAGAGGTTGTAATTGGAGATTGGGGAAATGCATGGGATGATACGGAATCAGGTGCTCAAGATATTATAGATGATATTATAGAGAATAAGGAACAATTTTCCCATATCAAGAGTCTTTTTATTGGGGATATGGATTTTGAAGAATGTGAAGTCTCTTGGATTATCCAAGGAAATTATGAAAATCTGTTTCATGCTATGCCACAATTGGAGAGTTTAACCATTAAAGGAAGTACTGATTTGACACTTGGAAAAATAGAAGCACCAAATTTACAGTCTTTGGAGATTATCTGCGGTGGACTGCCAAAGGAAGTGATTGAAAGTGTTCGTGATGCAAACCTGCCAGCGTTGAAATCATTAACCTTATACATAGGTGTAGAGGATTATGGGTTTGATGGATCTATTAAAGATATTGAAGAGTTATTGGAGAAGTCTGACTTTCCAGCCCTAGAGAATCTTGCTATTGTAGACAGCGAGATTCAAGATGAGATTTGTAAGGCTGTATTGGAATCAAAATATATGAAACAGATTAACCGTTTGGAGTTATCTATGGGTTCTCTTACGGATAAAGGTGGACAGCTTTTGTTGGATAAGTTACCAGAGTTTCCTAATGTTAAGTGTCTGGATGTACACTATCATTATCTCACTGATGAAATGATGGAAAAATTAGAGGCATTGCCAATAGAGGTGGATACAGATGAGCAAAATGAACCAGATGAATGGGATGATGAAATAACTTGTTGGCCAATGTTGACAGAATAGGGAGAATATGGTGAACAATAAGAAAATTATTTTGATTGGAGAGCCTGATAGTAAAAGAACAGAATTTTTTATAAAAGCGGCTGTCAAACAACAGGTTATCATAGATTTTTTTTCTTGGTCTGAATGGAGAAATAAAGATATGGAGGGTGGGTTTGTGAAAATTGACCCACCCTCTTTTGATGAATATAATATTTTGAATTTAACGGAAAAAATAAAAGAGTATCAAGAGCAGCTTTGTGAATTGGAGGAAATTGGAAGGAAGAAGGAGATATGCTTTTTGAATCCGCCTTCCGCAATTTTGCAGTTGTTGGATAAGGTTGCTTGTAAGGAGAAATTGCAGAAACATAATTTTCCAGTTACTACTATGATAGGAAAGAATCCAAAGAATTTTCAAGAATTAAAAGCAATTATGAAAGAAAAGAAGTGTTGGTCTATTTTTTTGAAACCAGTCTATGGCTCAGGGGCAGCAGGAATTTTAGCACTTTCTATGCAGCCGGTTACAGGGAAGTTAGCAGCATATACTGCTGTTTGTGTAGAATCAAACTTCCTGTTGCAGCAAAAGAAGATTAGAAAGATAACGAATGAAAAAGAAATTGATGAAATTGTAAACGCGATTACATCCCTAGATACTATAGTAGAACGATGGTATCCCAAAGCAGGAATTGGAAAAGAGAGTTTTGATTTTCGGGTGTTATGGCAGTTCAACCGAATGGAGTATATTCTGGCAAGAAAATCTGCATCACCAATTACCAATCTTCATTTAAACAATGGAGCTATTTCCTTGGAGGAACTTTTCCATACACAAGAATCTTGGAATCATGATAATGTTTTAAAAGAGATAGAAAAGTTGTGCCAGAATGCAATGGCAGTTTTTCCACAAGTGCAGATGGCAGGTTTAGATGTTATGTTAGATAGAAAAACAGGAAAACCCCGAATTATTGAAATGAATGGACAAGGGGATTTATTGTATCAGGATATTTATGGTGAAAATTTGATATACACTAACCAGATTGCATATATGCGAAGTAGAATGTACAATTAATATGGCTGGTAACTAGATTAGTGGAAAGTACCTTTGGCATAGTAAAGGCTGCTTAGGAAAAGGATATAGTATCATAAGATTTAATTATCTAAGAATAAGAAAGAAGGATAATAATGTGATAGAGAATGATGGCAGCAAAGAATGTATAAATGTGGATATGAATCAGATTATAGGAAGTCATCATATTCTTTTTTTGTGTTTAGATGCACTTCGGTATGATGTAGCAAAAGAAGAGGAAGAGCTTGGAAATACACCTACATTAAGTCAATATGGAATATGGCAGAAGTGCCAGGCAGTGGGAAATTTTACTTACCCGGCACATCAGGGAATGTTTGCAGGTTTTTTTCCTTGTTATGCAGATGCGAAACAACACAAAGAACGTATACAGTTGTTTTTTCCAGAGAATGTGGGAATGGGACGAAAGGCACCAAAGGGTGCATACGGATTTTCACAAAGTAATTTTGTGGAGGCATTAGCAGAGGAAGGTTATGAAACCTGCTGTATTGGAGGAGTTTCTTTTTTTGATAAACGATCTGGATTGGGAAAGATATTTCCTAGTTATTTTACTCATAGTTTTTGGAATCCTTCCTATTCCCCAAGGGTAGCAGACAGTACTAGAAATCAGATTGACTTTGCAAAGAGGTGGTTAGGGAAAATTCCTTTGGATAACAAAATTTTTATGTATCTAAATATTTCTGCAATTCATTATCCTAATTATTTTTATCTTGATCTGGAACAAAATCCCAATCAAACAATACAGCCAGATAGGGGTTGGGAAAGAGATGATAGGAAAAGCCATGGAGCAGCACTCCGGTATGTAGATAAAGAATTAGTACCGCTTTTTGATGCATTTAAAGAAAAGGGAGATACTTTTGTAATCTGTTGTTCGGATCATGGAACCTGTTATGGAGAAGATGGCTGTTTTTCTCATGGAATAAACCATCCTATGGTAAATACTATACCATATAAACATTATATTATGAATGTGTAATGAAGTAACAGTTCAGCCGATGGCTGAACTGTTACATAATGAACATCTTTATTCTGTAATACTTAAAAATTATGAACAGTTACAAAACTTATTTTTTAACGAAACATGCATTTCTACATAAATGGTTATTTTGCATAAATAATAATTTGTCATACAGATATATAACTAAGAGTTAATTGATGGATAGAATGGACTTTTATAATTACTTAGTTATAAACGAATGAAAGGGAGATTAAGGTGAAAAAAGAAGAGATTTATCAGCAATATATGTATAGTTATCCTCATAAAACAGCATATCGAACCTTAAAAAATGTGGATATACGAGACTATTTGCCACGTCTGCAGGGAGAACAGGAGAATAGTCTGTATTTTCATATTCCCTTTTGTCAGGTAAAATGTGGCTATTGTAATTTATTTTCTGTTACTGGACGGACAACAGAGTATGTAGACACATATTTAGATACAATGGAAAGACAAATAGAACAGTATGCACTGGATGCTTATTCTTTTATGGATTTGACAATAGGCGGCGGAACTCCATTATATTTAGAAGAAAAGCAGTTAGAACGGTTATTTTCCATGGCAGAAAGGGTTATGGGGAAAAAAGACTATCCAGTTATTATAGAGACTTCTCCAAATCAAACGACAGAAGATAAGCTTTTGATTGCAAAGGAAAGAAGGGTTACGAGAATTAGTCTTGGTATTCAAAGTTTCTGGGAAGAAGAACTAAAAAGATTATACAGGATACATTCACCTAATCAGGCAAGGAATGCTATAAAAGCTATAAAAAAAGTTGAGTTTTCTTGTCTGAATCTGGACTTTATTTATGGAATACCAGGACAAACAAAAGAATCCTTAAAAGAAACTTTAAAAGAAGGAGTTTCTTATGAACCAGAGGAACTTTTTGTTTATCCCCTTTATATCAAAAACGGAACATTATTAAAGGATAAGCAGGAGAAAAGATCAGAGAATACTAGGATGATGTATGATTTGGTTTGTGAGTATTTAAAACAAAGCGGATATGTGCAGTATTCCATGCGGCGTTTTGTAAGAAAAGATTATGTACCACTGGCACCAGCCGAGGACTGTGGATTTGGAAATACTCTTTCTATTGGATGTGGTGGCAGAAGTTATCTCGGCAATCTTCATTTTTGTACTCCATATTATGTCCGTCAAAAAGATTGTAAAAAGCAGTTAGATGCATATCTTTCTACAAAAGATTTCCGAAAGATTACCCATGGTTTTTTCCTTGACAAAGGAGAAGAAAAGAGACGGTATATTATAAAAAATTTGTTATTTATCAGTGGATTAGATAAAGAAAACTATAAACAGAAATTTGGAGAAGATATAGAAAAAGAATTTGATTTATTAAATATCTGGAAAGAAAAGGGCTATGTTAAGGAAGAAAATAATAAGTACATGCTTACCAGTGAGGGTATGATGTTATCTGATTATCTGGGACCTCAATTGATTTCTCCAGAGGTGAAAGGAAGGATGCAGGAATGGGAAAGCAGATTTTTTACAGAGGATATCTGACATCCTGCAATTATAGCTGTAGCTACTGCCCTTTTTCCAAGCGGAAAATGACAGAAAGACAAAAGGAACGGGATAGAGAGGCACTTTGGAATTTTATAGCACAGATGAAAAAAGAAAACAGCAAACATGCGGTGCTGATTGTTCCTTATGGTGAAGCATTAGTTCATGCATATTATTGGCGTGCTATGGCAGAGCTTAGCCAGATTGAATTGCTGGAATATATAGGATGCCAGACGAATTTTAGCTTTCCACTGGAAAGGATGTTGGGAATTTATGAGGAATGTCAAGGAAAAAAAGAGAAACTCCGTCTGTGGTGTACTTTTCATCCCTCTATGACAACTATAGAACGATTTGTGGAACAATGCCGAAAGCTGAAATTGGCAGGGGTTGCATTTTCTGTAGGAATGGTGGGAAATCCAAAAGAGATTTCAACACTTTTGGAATTGCGAAGACAATTACCAGATTCTATTTATGTCTGGGTTAATAAAATGGATGGAAGAAAGGAAAGTTATACAGTAGAGGAATTAGAGATTTTTGAAAAAATTGACCCATATTTTTCACTTCAAATGGAGCATAGAAAAGCAGATTTGCAAAGATGCCGACAGTCAGTTTTTTATGAGGCAGATGGCAGCAAATATTTTTGTAATCTTCATGCATCAAGTAAAGGAAAAACTGAAGGAAATGGCTGTGGCAGAAGGGAATGTAATTGCTATCTGGCATACAGCAATCGGACAGATATAGAAGAATTATTGTTTTTCCAGCCATATCCTGCATTTCGGATTCCTAGTTATCCGAAAGCCATTTTCTTAGATGTGGATGGAACCATTGTAAACGAAGGGGAACAGGAATTAACAGATGTTATGGCGGAACAGTTACGCCATCTTTCCCAAAAGAGCAAGATATTTCTTGCAACGGAGCTTCCTTATTTGGAGGCAATGCGAAAATGCCGAAAAATAAAGGATTGTCTATCTGGTGGTGTTTTTGCAGGAGGCGGACATATACGGATTCAAACAGAGAATAATAAAATATGGGAACAATGGATGCCTTTGGCAGATATATTTTCTATAGAACAGCAGAAAATATTTGAGAAAAAATATCGGTTAAAAATTAGAAAATATCAACATAACAATCAATTGTACCGACAGACCTTGATTACAAGGAATAAAGAAGGCTGGAATAAAAATGAACAGGAACAATTGAAGAAAGAGTTAAAAAAGATGGCAGAACAGAAGAATATTTCCTATACTTTACATCCGGAAAAAAGACATTTGGGAATTACGGGAGAAAATGCAGATAAGAGAAAAGGTGTGCTTATTATTTGCCAAAGAGAGGGGATTGCACTGGAAGAAGGTGCAGCAGTAGGAAACTCTAAAGAAGATATACCTATGTTAGAGTTGTTTCCACAATCATTTTTGAAAGAGTAAGGATGAGGTTTTTAGATATTCTTAATGAAAATCGAATTTAGATTTATAATATTTGAAAATCCGATATTTTACATTAAAAATAAATAGGAACTGCGATAGGGAAGATTCCTTATAGACAGGACAGAAAAGAGGGGAATAGTATGTTTGGAATTGTGATAGGTGCAAGCAGTGAAAGCATCTTTGCTATTGGAGAGGCAAAAAAACTGGGACTTACAGTTCTTGCTTTTGACGGAGATAAAAGGGCACCAGGATTAGCAGTAGCAGACGAAGCTTATGTGGTAGATATTAGAAAGCCTGAGAAGGTTTATGAGATTTTAGATAAAAAAGGGGTTACTAGGGAAAATGGAATGATACTGCCTGTACCTATTGGAAGATATTTAATTAGTGCAGGGGCAGTAAATGACCATTATGGTCTTGTGGGATTGTCAGAAAAATCTGCAAACGTTTGTACGGATAAATATTTATTTCATAAGCTATTATCTGAATCGGGATTTCGAAATGCCAAGTGCCAGTTGATAAAATCTGGGGAAATTCCTCAACCAGAACCAGTATATCCTTCCATTGTGAAGCCTAGATTTGGAGCAGGAAGCAGAGGCGTGTGGCAGATAGATAATAAAAAACAGTGGGAGGATTTTGTGAAACAAACTCCTATAGAGGAAGATTATGTGGTGGAAACATTGGTAGAAGGAACAGAGTATGGTGTGGATGCCATGATAATAGATGGTGACTTTAAACTAGTTTTATTACGTAAAAAAATGCTGACACCACCACCAGCAAGACAATGTGTGGGATATTATTCTGTATTAGGACCAGAGGAAGAAGAATGGAGAAAGGATGTAAGTAAATATTTACAAAAGATTTCAAATTTACTTGGTCTTACCAATACCATATTACATGCAGATATTATTCGCAGAGAAGGAAATTTACCTTTTGTAATCGAACTTTCCGCAAGACCTTCAGGTCACAGGCTTCATGATGTATTTACTCCTTTGGTTACTGGAATAAATATGATAGAGTGTTATATTCAATTGGTACAGGGAAGAGTTGATAATGTTAAAGGGAAAATAGAGCATAAAGAAAAAGATAAAGAAGAATCCTATCTGATACATTATTTTGATATGGAAAACTGTGAGGTAACGAAAATCCCAACAGAGGAAGCGTTGAGAAGAAAGTATCCCCTTGTAGGTTATGAATGTCATTTAACTAAAGGTTATCAAGAAAAAGTAGTAGATGGACATTCTGTTATGGGAAGAGGATATTTTATACTGAAAGGTAAGAAGGAAGAAGAATTGGTAGAACTTAGCAAAAGGTTTCTTAGAGAGTATGTTGGAGAGTAGAAGATAGCAAGATTTTTTTCGCAAGAAAAAAAGAGTTCTTTATTTGAGATTTATGGAAACCAAAGATATTAGCATTATGGTAGATTATGTTCTGTACCTAAAAAATGGTTCACTTGAAGAATGGAGAGATAGTATCAGTATGACAGAGAAAGAGTTAGAACAATTTGGGGCAGTTACAAATCAAGTGTCAGATGAAGACTGGATAAAACCAAAAGGAGATAAAGTCACATTATATAAGTTTCAAAAAGAAAAATTTAAGAAATGTATGTTAGGATTTACACTTTTATTTCTTTTTATTATGGGGATTTCTGTGGGAATATTGCAAGCAAGGACATTGTCTATGGAAGAATTATCAGGATTAAAGAGTGATATAGGGAAATACATAAGTGGGGAAGTAACAGTTAGAACCAAAATAATAGAAACAGATTTTGGTGCACGAAATGGTGGAAATAAAAAGTGGAAGTATTTTTTTGAGATTATTGAGAAAAAATAATATAAAAAACAATATATAAATAAAAATGTATGCAGATTCTAATACAAGGAGTTGTATGCATTTTTTCTTTGTTAGTACCAAGATGAAAATTTCGCATTGTGAAGAAATAAACTTTCAAACTATTCTTTTCTACTAATAAATTTCGTGTTATAATTTTCTATAAAGATAATTTATATGTTGACTTTGGTGACATCACCATGAATGGAAAGTACAGAGAGAAGAAAGGAATTAAAATATGAAAGAAAATTATTTAATACCAGTGATTCCTTTTCACGATCCAGTATTGGTTCGAGGGGAAGGTTCTTATGTATATGACAAAGAGGGAAAGAAACTTTTAGATTTGAATTCTGGACAGTTTTGTACGGTTCTTGGACATTCCAATAAAGATTTAATAAAAGAAATTACGAGAATTTCGGAAACTTTGGTACATACAAGTTCTGGGATGATTTCAGAGGAAGTAGTAGAGGCTTCCAAGAATATTCATGAAATCAGCGGAAGTATGGAAGCTTATTCAATTTTGCTTAGCACAGGAGCAGAGTCTGTAGAATTTGCTCTTCGCTATGCAAAACATTTAAAGGGAAGAAATGGGATGGTTTGTTTTCAAAAGGGATATCATGGATTGACACTTGGAACTCAAAGTGTTACCTTTGGAGGAGTTTATGCGAATCCAGAAGTGTCCCATATTTTTTCAGTGCCAATTCCAGATACCTTTGCAGAGAAACAAGAAGTGGAAGATTGTCTTGCAGCCTTAGAAAATACATTAGCAGAACATGGAAGAGAGATAGCAGGAGTGCTGATGGAACCGATAGTTTCTGTTGGAGGCATGATTTTTCCAGTAAAAGAATATTTTGTAGAAGTTAGAAGACTATGTGATAAATATGATGTATTGTTGATTTTTGATGAATGTCAGACTGGGTTTGGAAGAACTGGAAGTTGGTTTTATTATGAACAGCTTGGTATCATACCAGATATGGCAGTGTGTGCGAAAGGTATAGGGCTTGGTTATCCAGTATCTTTAGTTATGTTCCGTAATGGATTAGTTCCTAAAGAAGGCATGACCATGACCCACTATAGTTCCCATCAAAATGATGGATTTGCTGCTGCTATAGTGAACTTTGGTATTCAATATATCAAAGAACATAATTTGTTAGAAAAGGCAACGGAAATGGGAGTTTATTTTTTGGGGAAATTAAAAGAATTAGAAAAAGTATGTTCAGTTTATACAAAAGCAAGAGGACATGGTCTGATGCTTGGCTTGGACTTGCAACTAAAAGGCGTGGAAAATTATCGTCTGGTATACCAGAAATTAACAGAAGAAGCGACCAAAGAAGGTGTTTTATTACAAGGAACAAATGGTGGACAGATTTTACGGTTCCTGCCAGATTATCTTATTCAAAAGGAAGATATTGATTTTTGCATGGATGTGTTAAAGAAGATTGCACCAAGTATATAAGAAGATGGTTTAACTTCAAAGTGATTGAGAGGAAGAGAAATGAAAATAAAAGACAGAAAAATTGGAGAAGGACATCCAACCTATATAATTGCAGAAATGTCTGCAAATCATTGTGGAAGTTTAGCAACTGCAAAAGAGATTATCTATAAGGCAAAAGATGCAGGAGCAGATTGTATTAAGATCCAGACTTATACAGCAGATACATTGACAATTGACTGTCATAACAGCTATTTTGATTTAAAGGAGCCATTATGGAAAGGGCAGAATTTATACCAGTTATACCAAAAAGGGTATATGCCTTGGGAATGGCAGCCAGAATTGAAGGAATTGGCAGATAGTATAGGAATTGATTTTTTTTCCAGTCCCTTTGACCATACAGCGGTAGATTTTCTTGAGGATATGGGGATAGAATTTTATAAGATTGCATCTTTTGAATTAGTAGATATTCCTTTAATAAAATATGTTGCTTCTAAAGGGAAGCCCATGATTATGTCTACAGGAATGGCAACAAAAGAAGAAATCAGAGAAGCGGTAGAAACAGTAAAGAGTATGGGAAATAACCAGCTTGCTCTGTTAAAGTGTTCCAGTGCCTACCCTGCTATTACAGATGACATGAATCTTTGTACTATGTTAGATATGAAAGAAAGTTTTGGTGTGCCAGCAGGATTATCGGATCATTCCCTTGGACATCTTGGAGCAGTAACGGCAGTAGCAATGGGAGCAAGTATTATTGAAAAGCATTTTTGTCTGGTTCGGGAATGTGACAGCCCAGACAGTGCATTTTCCATGACACCAAGTGAATTTAAAGAAATGGTAACTGCAATACGGCAAGTTGAGATGGCAAAAGGAAAAGTATCTTATGGTTCGAGTCCACAAGAGAAAAACAATGTAGATTTCCGCCGTTCCTTATTTGTCACAAAGGATGTAAAGAAAGGTGAGATTTTCACCAAAGAGAATCTTCGGTCTATTCGTCCAGGATATGGAATGCATACCAGATATTATGAAGAATTGTTAGGAAAAAAGGCATCTGTGGATATTGAAATGGGAACACCAATGAGTTGGGATTTTGTTGAATAGCAACAAAAAGAAAAGAGAAAAGGATGAAGTAGTATGAAGGAACAAGCAGTTGCAATTATTACAGCAAGAGGTGGCAGTAAGCGTATTCCTGGAAAAAATAAAAAAATGTTTTGTGGGAAACCAATTCTGCAATACTCTATAGAGGCGGCAATGCAATCTGGAATTTTTTCAGAAGTTATGGTATCTACAGATGATGAAGAGATTAAGAAAATAGCACTCTCTAAAGGGGCTAAGGTGCCATTTATGCGGAGTGAAAAAACTTCCAACGATTTTGCACCTACCATAGAGGTTCTTGCTGAAGTTTTAGGGGAATATAAAAAAATTGGCAAAAATTTTGACTATATGGCGTGTATTTATCCTACTGCACCTTTTGTAACAGCAGAGAAACTAAAAAAAGCCTTTTCTTTACTGAAAGAAAGAGATGCCACACAGGTGATGCCAGTGGTTGGTTTTTCGTTTCCACCTCTTCGTGGAATGGTAATTGAAGAAGATGAACTGATGATGAAATGGCCAGAACACCGCTATACCAGATCACAGGATTTGGAAACGCTGTATCATGATTGTGGACAATTTTACTTTTATGATGTGGAGAAATTTTTGGAAGTAGATGGACGTGTAGAAAGTAATATTGTGCCACTAGTTATGCCAGAGCTTGAGGTGCAGGATATTGATAATGAAAGTGACTGGAAAATTGCAGAAATAAAATATCAATTGATGAAAGAGAAAATAAAAAATGAATAAAAGAATTACATTTATTACACATGGGAGCAAACAATTGGGAATGGGGCATGTCATGCGTTGTTGTTCTTTGGCAGAGACCTTTCGGCAAAGTGGCTGGGAGGTTTTCTTTATCAGTAAGTTCTATTTGGGAGGGAATTTTATAAAACAAAAAGGATTTTCTGTAGAGATTTTGGAAAAGGAAGAACCCCAAGAAAGATGTGAAGAATTTCAGTTCGGAGAGGAAAAAGAGTTAGAACCAGATATGGCTTGGATGTCACCTTTTCTTTTGGAACAAAACCCAGATGTCATATTTTTGGACAGTTATAACGTAAACTCCAATTTCTTTAAGAAACTAAAAAGTTTTACGAAATGTCTGGTTTATTTAGATGATTTAGCTGCTTGGGATTATCAGGTGGATATTATTTTAAATCCCAATGTGGATGCAGAGGAGAAAGGATATACACATTTCCATAATCAAAAGAAATATTTGCTTGGTTCTAAGTATAATCTTCTTCGGGAGGAATTTTCTAATCTTCCCAAAAGAGAAGCAAAAAAAGAAATAGAAAATATTTTGATTACTACAGGGGCAGCAGATCCTAAGAACATGACTAGAGTTTTCTTGGAATTGTGTCAAAGTGTGTGTCCAAAAGCAGTTTGCCATTTAATTATTGGAAATGCTTTTCAAAGGCAGGAAGAATGGAAGAAAGAAAAATCCCATAATGTTAGAATTTATCAGTCTCCCAAAGCTATGTCGGAAATTATGCTGCAATGTGATATTGCTATTTCAGCAGGAGGAAGTACGTTATATGAGCTGGCTGCCTGTGGGATACCTACATTAGCATTTTTATATAGCGAAAATCAAAGAGGAGTTGTGGAGTATTTGTCTCAAAAAGAGTATTTGAGTAATATTGGGGATTGCAAAGGTTTTAGTGAAAGGGATACAAATACTTTGGAACATTTTACTACACAATGGAGTAAGATGGTAAGCCAGGAAAAACGTCAAATGATAATGAAAAAGCAACAAAATTTATTTGATGGTGCAGGGACACAAAGAGTGGTAAAAGAGATAGAAGAATTTTTAGAAATGTGAGAAACAAGGTTATTCTGCTTTTTTATGATTTATACAGAGAAAAATTGAGAAAAGTACAAAAAAAGTACAAAAAAAATTGTTATAATATCTTTGTATCAAGCAACATGTATGCGAAAGCAGACATTAGAGAATAAAGGATTATAACGTAGGCATTTGCGAAACTCAATTTACTCATAGAATTTTTGCAAAGTTCACATATCAACACAAGGCACGTTTGCACTGCTCTCAACCATAACAGTACGTAAGGTGCTAAAATACAGCACATAAGTATTGACGGTTTCGCAATTACCTATTATAAAAGAGTGGAAAGGAGAAGAGATAAGTATGAAGAAAAAAATAAAAAAGGTTTGTGCTGTTATCATACTTAGTATTCTTTTAGCAGAAAGTCTTCCAACATATCAAGGATTGGCAGAATCAAAGAAATTAAAGGTGAATAGTAAAAACATTACACTTTATGAAGGAAAAACAAAAATTTTGTCAGCTAATATGGAGACAACTTTTAGGACATCGGATAAAAATATTGTAAGTCTAAAAAAAGTAAAGAAAAAGAAATGTACATTAGTTGCGAAAAAACAGGGCAATTGTACGATTACGGTAAAGACTGGAAAACAGAAGGCAATAAAAGTTAAAGTAAAGGTAAAGAAGTTGAAAACGACTCCTAAAGTAACAATAAAACCAACTCAAACTCCAACATTTAATATACCTGAGAATCCGTTGGAATATACAGATACTATAGGTGGAAAAGTCAATAACTTAGGATATAATTTATCTAAGCTATTAGCACAGACAGAGGAAAAGGATGGAAATAGAATAATTTCTTCCTTTAGTATATTAATGGCATTAACAATGTTAGACAATGGAGCAAACGGAGAAACAAAAGCTGAGATTGAAAATGCACTTGGAATTACAGATTTAGATACATGGAATGAGGAATTTAGCGAATACTTTAAAAATTATTGCAATGATACCATACAGAATCATGATACAGATAAAAAAGACAACCATGAAAATATGTTATTCTACGAAGATTTACGCTTTAAACCTGAACTTTGCTGTGCAAATTCCTTTTGGTATAATGATAGCCAATATTCTTTTGACAGCAAGATACAGCAGGATTATATGGATAAATTAAAATCAAATTATCTGGCACATTGTATGTCCTTGGATTTTTCTAACCCTGATAGAAATCCAAAAGATGATATAAACAAATGGGTAGAAGACAAAACCAATCAGAAAATAAAAAATTTGCTATCTGATGCTCTCAAAAAGGAAGATACAAGGGCAGTATTAGTAAATACTTTGTATTTTAATGGTTGCTGGGAAAATACTTTTGATGAGAGCAATACCTATAAAAAGGACTTTTATGGAAAAAATAAAACTACAAAAGTTGATATGATGACACAGTCGGAGAAATATTACTCTTATTATGAACAAGGTTTAATTATGGGATTAGAATTATCATTTTATGGTAATAGCGACTTGGTAATGGATGTTATAACTGCCAAAGAACAGGATAAAGATGGAATATTTCTTTATGATCAAATGTCTAATGAAGAGAAAAATAAGTTTTATCAATCTTTAGGAAATGCAAAAAAACAACTTGTTAATTTAAAGTTACCAAAATTCAAACTAGAATATGGCACAGTAAATATATCAAATCATCTGAAAGAGTTAGGAATAAAGAGGGCATTTGATAAAGAATATGCTGATTTTCCAGGAATGCGGGGAGAAAATATAGATAATATTTTTGTGGATAGTGTGTTGCATAAAGCAGTAATTGAAGTTAAAGAATCAGGGGCAACCGCAGCCGCAGCAACGGCAGTAATTATGGAGAAGGTAAGTGCAGTAGTTCCGTCAAAGAAGCCTAAACCAATTGATTTTAATGTAAATCGCCCATTTGTATTTGCAATTCGGGATAAGAAAACAAATACGATTTATTTTATGGGGCAGATTGAAAATTTGGAGAAAAATAAATAAAAAATTACAATTTGTAATTTTCAAAAAACAGAAGAATGAAACAGCAATAGAAAATGTATAGAGAGGAAACGTGAAGACATGAAGTGTTTCAAAAGAATCTCTGCACTTATAATAGCAAGTGTGATGGGGATTACATATACTTGCAGCAATGTACCAGTATACGCATCGAATCAAGGAGACAATTATTATGACATAACTGTATTCAGGTTAAAATATATAACAGCTAAAGGAATCCCCAATACTTCCAATTATTTAATGGAAACAACAACCCCTGAAGCAGTGCAAGAAACAGATTATCCAATGGAAACGGCAACCCATGGAGCAGTACGGGAATCAGAAAAACCAATAGAAACGGCAATGCCATCAAGAACAGATAAACCATGGGAAGTCATACCAACAATAGGAGTGCCTACTAAAATACCTAATACTATTGCACCCAATAGAACATATACGCCTGAAATTACGTCTTCTCCTATACAAACAAATCCTCCCTTACATACACAATTACCTTTAAAAACACTTCCGCCAACAACTCTTTTACCAGAATGTACAACAACTCCAGTTGAAACAGAGAAACCAGGGAGTATAAATACTGAAGGTCCAATTGTTACTTTGAAACCAGATTTGAGCGATAAAGGGTATTGTCAAATCACATACCAGTTAAATGGAGGAAAAAACCATAGAAATAATCCAGTTAAAGTAAAGAAAAAAGGTGTAAGTGTGGTATTAAATGCACCCAGTAAAGCAAAATATACTTTTGTTGGCTGGTATATAGATGAAAAATATACCCACAAGGTTACAACGGTTGGAAACACATCGTTGTCATTCCTTACACTATATGCAAAATGGAAGAAGGTAACGGTTAAACAGGTAAAATTTTCTATGGTAAAGAAAAAAGGAAGAAATAGTATTCTTGTGAAAGTAAAAAAAGAAAATGGAGTAAAAGGATTTGAATATGTGTATGCTAAGGAGCCATGTTTCAAAAGAAAATGCCGGCTTCGTACTCAAAAGAATCCCAAAACCTTATCAAAGCTCATAAAGAAAAAAACATATTATATAAAAGTACGTGCTTATAAGCTGGATTCTACTGGCAAAAAGATATATGGGATTTATAGCAGAGTAGAGAAGGTAAAGCTATGAATCCAGTAGCTATTTAGCCCATATAGCCAGAAATTACAAAAGGGAATGGATGATAGAAAATGGAAAGAAGATTACTGATCGTGGAAGATGAAAGAAAAATAAGAAATCTCATCCGGGATTATTTTGAAATGAAGGGTTATGAAGTTTTAGAAGCAGGGAATGGTAGGGAAGCATTGGAAATTACAGCAAAAGGGAAAGTGGATATTGTATTTTTGGATATCATGATGCCAGGAATGGATGGAATGATGGTTTGTCAGGAATTAAGAAAAGAAAATGATATGCCAATTATATTTCTAACTGCATTATATGATGAAGAAAGCAAGCTAAAAGGATACTCCAGCGGAGCAGATGATTATGTAACAAAACCTTTTTCGCTGGAGGTTCTTTGGGCAAAAACAGAAGCTTTATTAAAAAGATATAAAGGAAATATGAAACATGGAAATTTCTTAGAGTCAAAAGGATTAAAGCTGGACATTCGGAGTAGAACTCTTTTGGTAGAAGGGAAAGAAGTTTTTCTTGCAGCGAAAGAGTTTGATATTTTACAGTTATTCTTGGAAAATAAAGGACAAGTAATTTCCAGAGAGCAGATTTTAGACCGTGTATGGGGAGTGGAATATTATGGATATGATAGGACCGTAGATACCCATATAAAAAAATTAAGAAAGGCAATTGGAGATAGTGCAAAATATCTGCAAACGATTTACAAAGCAGGATATATTTGGAAGGAGTAATAAAATGAGAAAAAAAGGATGGTATGGAAGTATATTTGTTCTGATTTCTCTTATACTCCTTCTTGTTTTTTGTTTTGGATTAGGAGGAATGACTTATATTGACAGCAAAGCTGTAAAAAATCAAATGGAAGAAAGAATAGAGAGAGCAGATAGGAAATGTAAGAAACTTCTTCGGGAATTTGAAAGCGGGGAAAATGATGTAGAAGAGGAGTTATTTTATTTTTCCAGAGAAATGGAAAATATTTATGATGTTATTCAAGGGGAGGACATTGGTTTTTATGGGAAAATAGAGAGGGATACGGGAGAAACCATTTATGAAAATGGAGATAAAGTTTTTTATCATATTTACGAACAATATAAAGATGAAGAAGGAGATACTGTTTTTGAGGAAACAGAGCAAAAGATACTAAACTTGTCAGATTATTTAAATCCCAAAGAAATAAACGAAATTGCCTGTTTATGTAAGGGGCAGGAGGAAGCTGCTATTGCTGTAGAAGGTTATATAGATGGTGTTTATATTGTGCCAACAAAGATAATGGTTTTAGGAAGCAGTTTGGACCCTGATTATGAGGAAGGGAAATATCCTACATGGAAAGATAAGAATGGCAATTATTTTTATGCTCAAGTAGGAGATAATGTGAAGTATTATGTAAAAAAGACATACAAGTATAAGGTGAAAGAAGAAAGAGAGCCTTTTGTACAGAATGCAGTTTTGGAATGTGAGTTTTCTTTTTTGCAGGAAAGTGAAGAAGACAAAAATATAATGAGTTTATGCATGGAATGCCAAAAACTAGCAAAGAATAAAGGTAATTGTGATAAAATGGGAGTCCAAAAGATACAAAAGAAAACGGAAGTTATATTTGAAGAAACAGGAAATCAGATGATATATACCTTTGTGGCATATCCACTATGGGCAGCTATATGCCATTTGAGATTAGTATATATATTTGCAACAATTATATATATATTTGTGTGTTGTATGATTTTTATAATGATTTATATAAATATACAAAAACAACAGATTATTAATAAAAATCAAAAGATGTTGACAAGAGCAATCGCTCACGAACTGAAAACACCTATTAGTATTATTCAAGGTTACTGTGAAGGTTTACAGAATCAAAAGTCAGAAGAGAAGAAGAAAGAGTATATAAATGTAATTATTGAGGAAAGTAGAGAAATGGACGAATTGGTACTAGATATGCTAGAATTATCCAAGCTGGAAAACCGGACTTATACTTTGGATATAGAAGAAATTGAACTTGTAGAATTAACTCATGTAGTAATACAACAATATGAAAATTTTATAGAAGAAAAGCAGATTCAGTTAGAGTTTTGTGGAGAAGATAGTTTATTTATAAATGGAGATTTGTCTGGTATGAGGAAGGTAATTTCTAATTTGGTATCAAATGGAATGAAGCATGTTCCTATTGGAGGTGTCATACGGGTTACATTTGGTTATTACAAGAAAAAACCTGAAATCCGTTTTTTTAATAATGGGGCAAAGATAGAGGAAAATATAAGGAAACATATTTGGGATGGCTATTACCAGTCTAATAAAAATAATGGAAAAATGCTTCGCAGCAGCGGTTTGGGACTTACTATAGTTGGGCATATATTAAAACTTCATCAGTGGAAATATGGATGCGAAAATATAGAAGATGGTGTGGAATTTTGGATACAAGGGAAGTAGGAATTACATTTTGATGCAAATAGTAAAGTGGTGTAAAATAAGTCTAATAATTTTTTTAGAGAGAATGCAAGAAAAAAAGTAGTACATAGAATTATATTTGTGGTATACTTTTTTTAGTTTCAGTAAACATATATGCTGCCTTTGGCAGCAACACAATGAATGAAAGTGTCGGTTACTCCGCACTACGTGCTCTCATAACTGCCTAATGTGTATTCGCATTCCAGGCTATCGCCCTATATGCTCATACACATCAGGTTCTATGTATAGATATACCAATTGGTTTGTGCTTGCCCAAAGACCAATTGGTATATCTATCGATAACACTTTCAAAGTAAATAATAACAATAGAAAAGGGGAGAAAATATGTATATACCTTATGGAAGACAATGTATTGAGGAAGATGATATAGAAGCTGTTGTGGAGGTTCTTTGTTCTGATTATGTAACTACAGGGCCAACAGTAGAAGCGTTTGAAAAAACGGTAGCAGAGTACACAGAAGCCAAATACGCAGTTGCAGTATCAAATGGAACCGCAGCATTGCATGCGGCTTGTCTGGCAGCAGGGCTTAAAGAAGGAGATGAAGTAATTACAACACCAATTACTTTTGCTGCATCTGCAAATTGTGTGCTATATTGTGGAGCAAAACCAGTGTTTGTGGATATTGAACCGGACACTTACAATATAGATCCAACAAAAATAGAAGAAAAGATTACATCAAAGACCAAGGCTATTATTGCAGTCCATTTTACAGGACAGCCTTGTAAAATGGATAAGATTCATGAAATTGCAGAGAAATATAATCTTTTAGTGATAGAAGATGCTGCCCATGCACTAGGTGCAGATTATAAAGGAAAAAAGATTGGAAGTATTTCTGACATGACTACCTTTAGCTTTCATCCTGTTAAACATATTACCACTGGAGAAGGTGGTATGATAACCACGAATAGCAAAGAATTGTATGACAAACTTGTATTATTCCGCAGTCATGGCATTACAAGGGATGAAAGATTTTTAGAGAAAAATGAGGGTGGATGGTATTATGAACAACTGGACTTAGGGTATAATTATAGGATTACAGATATTCAATGTGCATTAGGTATAAGCCAGATGAAAAAATTAGAACGATTTGTGGAAAGAAGACGAGAGATTGCCAAAAGATATAATGAAGCTTTTGCTGACATAAAAGGAATACAAATTCCAAAACAAGAAGCGGGCTGTCATAATAGCTGGCACTTGTATGTAATCCAGGTGTTAGAGAAAGATAGAAAAGAAGTTTTTGATGCTTTAAGAAGTAAAAATATTGGTGTGAATGTGCATTATATTCCTGTGTATAAACATCCATATTATCAGAAAAATGGTTATGAGAAGGTATGTTGTAGGAATGCAGAACAGTATTATGCCAATGCAATTAGTATTCCTATGTATCCACTTCTTAGCAAAGAAGAGCAGGAATATGTAATAGAGACTATAAAAGAAGTCATTAATTAACAAAGCAGTTGCCAAAATAAATTTTAGAAAGATAATTCAGTGGAGGTAAAGGATAACATGGAATTGGATCGTTGTCGTGAAATAGAAAGAAGCATTATTAAAAGATACCGTAAGTCAATTTGGAGACCATTTATCAAGGGAATACAAGAATATGATTTGATTCAAGAGGGAGATAAAATTGCAGTGTGTATTTCTGGTGGAAAAGATTCCATGCTTCTTGCTAAACTGTTGCAGGAATTGCAACGGCATGGAAAGATGCATTTTGAACTGAAATTCTTGTCTATGAATCCTGGATATAATCAAAAGAATAAGGAAAAACTTCTTAGTAATGCAGAATTATTACATATTCCACTTCATATGTTTGATACCCAAATTTTTGACATAGTGAAGGATGTGGAAGAGAATCCTTGTTACTTGTGTGCCAGAATGCGGCGTGGGCATTTATATAAAAATGCACAAGATTTAGGATGCAATAAGATTGCATTGGGGCATCATTTTGATGACGTGATAGAAACCATTCTTATGGGAATGATGTATGGCGGACAGATTCAGACCATGATGCCAAAGCTCCACAGTACTAATTTCGTCGGTATGGAATTGATTCGTCCGATGTATCTTATTAAAGAAGCAGATATCATTACATGGAAGAATTACAATGAATTGAAATTTTTACAATGTGCCTGCCGTTTCACAGAAAATATCTCAAAAAGCGGGGATGGAGTAGGGGAATCGAAACGCCAGGAAATGAAAGAATGGATAAAAAAGATGCGGGAAACCAGCGAAGTAATTGACCGAAATATTTTTCGCAGTGTACACGATGTGAATCTGGATACCTTGATTGGATATCATAATACAAGAATACAATATAATTTTCTAGATGATTATGAGGAAAGAGGAAAGTAAAAAAAAGTTTCCATATAGTTGATATAGTTGGTAAAAATATCGTAAAAATTAGTAGAATTTTAGGAAAGAGTATGGTAAACTAAGTATGTCAAAATTTGTAGCTATTCAGAATAAATAACTAATATCATATTTGCCAAGTACTGAACAGATACAGATTCTTTCAAATAAGCGGCTGTATAATGAAAAGAAAAAACGGCTGACAGATAGGAGGAATTAAGGTGAAAGCAAAGAAAATGATTGCCCCAATTATTGTTACTCTTATTCTATGTTTGTATAATATAGGCTTTGTGGCTCTCTGTTTTGTTGCTGAAGAGATACCTTTTGTAGTAAAGGTATTGGGCGGTGTTATACCTTTTGCATTGGCTTGTGTGAGTATATATGTTCTGATAGAACGAATCAAAGAGATAAGGAGTGGAGAAGAAGATGATCTTAGTAAATACTGATTACATTACAGGAAAAGAATTAGAAATGTTAGGTTTGGCGAAAGGAAGTACTATTCAGTCAAAGAATGTGGGAAAGGATATTACCCAGAGTTTTAAAACTCTAGTTGGTGGAGAATTGAAGGCGTATACACAAATGATGAATGAGGCAAGAGCCTTAGCAACAAAACGTATGGTAGAAGAAGCAGAAGGTATGGGTGCCGATGCAATAGTAAATATTCGTTATGCTTCTTCCGCAGTTATCCAAGGTGCAGCAGAGGTTATTGCCTATGGAACTGCAGTAAAGTTCAAGTAAGAAATGAATAATTTTGTCCCCAGTGCTATTTGGTATTGGGGATTTTTTATATTATAATAGCAGTTCAGATATGCTATTCATATTTTGCAGAAATATATAATATGACTAAAAGTACTATAAATGAAAGCTAATTGCTATGTGCTTTACATTTTCACAATCACTAACTATATTTGTATTCTGGGTTTTCGCCCTACATAACTCATACAGTTAGTTAGACAAATGGTTATATTTTTTTTAAGTAAACTTGCACGAAATGCAACCATTTATCAGGTCTTTCATAATAAATATTCATGTATGCCATTAAGGAATGTAAAAGTGTATGTACAATTTGTTTACAAAGGACAATTTCCTCACACAAGTTGTATATATATTTTTGTATGAGGAAACTGTTACAAAAAATATCCTAAAACATGAAAAATAGTAAAAATATTCTTGACAAATCAAGGGGAAAATAATATAATATTTTACTGTGATATGTCTAAAAGTGCTTAAGCCAAAGCCCCGGTAATAGCAGGATTAGCAGAGTCGCATTTATAGTAGCTGTAAGTATAATACAGAATAAAAAGACTTCATTTGATATAATATTTTAAGGAGGAAAACCAATGAAGAGTTATATGGCTAGTCCGGCAACAATCGAGAGAAAATGGTATGTTGTAGATGCAACTGACCAAACATTAGGACGTTTGACTTCAGAAATTGCAAAGATTTTAAGAGGTAAGAATAAACCAACTTATACACCTCATATTGATACAGGCGATTACGTTATTGTAGTAAATGCTGAAAAGATTAAAGTAACTGGTAAGAAATTAGATCAGAAGATTTACTATCATCATTCTGATTATGTAGGTGGAATGAAAGAAACTACATTAAAAGAGATGTTAGCTAAGAAGCCAGAAAATGTTATCACTCTTGCTGTAAAAGGTATGTTGCCAAAAGGACCTTTAGGTAGAAGTATGTTGAAGAAACTTCATGTATATGCTGGTCCAGAACATAATCATGCAGCTCAGAAGCCAGAAGTTTTAGAATTTAAGAGCAGATACTAATCAGGGATTTGAAAGGAGGAAATAACATTGGCTAGTTCAAAATTTTACGGAACAGGTAGAAGAAAAAAGAGTATTGCTAGAGTATACTTAGTACCAGGTACAGGTAAGGTTACAATTAACAAGAAGGATATGGATGAATATTTTGGTCTTGAAACACTAAAATTAATCGTTCGTCAGCCACTTGTTTTAACTCAGACATCTGACAAATATGATGTTTTAGTAAATGTTCGCGGTGGTGGATTTACAGGACAGGCTGGAGCAATCCGTCATGGTATTTCAAGAGCATTATTAACTGTTGATAACGATTATAGACCAGCTCTTAAGAAAGCAGGTTTCTTAACAAGAGATCCTCGTATGAAGGAAAGAAAGAAATATGGTTTGAAAGCTGCTCGTCGTGCACCACAGTTCTCAAAGAGATAATTTATTTAGAAAAAATGAAGTTAATAAATCCCCGAAAATGTATATTTTCGGGGATTTTTCAATGGTTCAAAGTTGTGAGAAAATGTAAGAAAATTTATGATTTCTTACATGTTGCTTACACGTTGCCTACACAAAACTTCACAAAACATGAAATAACAAAATATCTAACTATATTTTATCAATGGCATCAAGAAGTATCTGAATTTCAAAATGTGTGTATACTTTTTCAGTTACACTTTTTCCAGCATGACCAACAATTTTCTTAATAATTTTATCATCAACTCCTGCAAGTGTAAGATTGCTGATGCAAGTATGCCTGGTATCGTGCGGATTATGTGTAATATCCATTTCTTTCATTAAAGGCTTCCAATAACTATCATAAAAATTACGATATAAGAAATGTTCTCCTTCTTTAGTAGAAAGAAGGTATTCACAGCTATTCTTATGCATCCAGTATTCAAAAAAAGAAAAAGTTTTTTGAGAGATTGGAACCTTCCTTATTCCAGCCTTTGTTTTTGATGCAATAATATCAAAACAGCGTTCTTCTAAATTCACATTTTCTTTTTTTAAATCTAAAAGTTCTGACACACGACATCCAGAATATAAAAGCATTAAAACAACAGAACAATACTCATTATTCTTATATGTCCACACTTTTTCTATATCTTCAACTGAAAAAGGAGACCTGCTAATTGTGTTGGGATTCTTATCCTTATATTGAACGATGTCAACAAATTGAGAATAGTCCTTTCCGACAATATCATTTTCTAGTGCAAATTTATACATAGAATTAAAGAGGACCTTTAATTTTCTTAGCGTTGGATAATTCTTTCCACAAGTATCAACAACATTTTGAAGATGGGACTTTCTAATTTCATTCATTTTCATATCATATAACGAAGAACAACTTTTATAAGATGCAGAGTACCCTTTCTGGTTACTCTCTGAAATTTTAGGAAAATGCTCTATACTCCATTTTTCGTACACCTCTGTAAAAGTTGTCTTGTTAGCATCTAAGTCATAAGGATTTTGATTATAATTAGTTAAAGCAACTAAAGCTTCTTCCTTGGTTTTATAATATCCAAGATATTTATATTTCCAGTGAGTAAAACCTTCGCTATCCTGAACTCTGGATGTGGTGATACGTACAGCCCAGGGTTTTCTTCTGTTTCCATGCAGTTTGTAGACACTGCCAAATCCATTTGGTAATTTCATATTACACCATTCCTTTCTTAAAAAAGAGTATAAAAAATACACCTACTCATTGAGAAAGATGTAAAAATATGGTATAATATATAAAGTTAGGTCTGTATTATATCATTAGTAAATTCTCAATGAGTAATATAGTTTTTAATTCGTCCTTGTTCCAGCAGGGACGAATTTTTTATGTAAAAGGCGTATTTTAAACAGTTGTTAATTTTTCTGCATTTTCATCATTCCAAGCAGAAAAAAATAAATATGTTGAAGCAGACGAGCATCTTTTTGATCATCAAACTGCTCCAAAATAAGAATAATAGTTTCCTTACTCATGCAATCACTCCTACCTATTAAGAACATTTGTTTGCCTACATGATAAGTATACAACAAATTATGAAAAAGGGCAAGTATTAACTACTTACCCTTTGTGTTAATTTTGCTTTTGAATCCCAAGATACTCAATAAGTGCATTTTGAAAAAGTTTAGAGCAATTTACACCATCTGCATCCGCAGCGGCAGAAAGCCAAGCAGGAAGCGATAAAGTTTTTTTAACAAAACGGCTTTTGATTCGTTCGCGTATAGGAGGCATAAAGACATCAATCAACACTGGTACTTCATGCTCCTTAAGTTCAATATCCCGAATTGAGGTAGGTTCTGGAATTAATTCTTCGTCCTGCTCCATTCCAAACAGATGCAAGCCCAAAGCTTCATGTGCGTTTTTGATTGCCATTTCTGTATCGTCTTTATCTGCACAAGGGCAGCAGCCTGGTAAATCTGGAAATTCAATACAGATACCATCATCATCATAAGAAAATACTGCAACAAACGAATATCTATTTTTTTGCATATTCAACATCCTTTCTAAATAATAACTAACTTTATAATAAATCGGGGAGCGAGGGGCTATTTAAAAATAACCCCAGATTGTTTACTAATGCTTTTCAAAGTTCCTATTGGAATATCCTTACGAGGATGTGTTACTGTAACACGTCCTTTTTTAGTTGGATGCTTGAATTGATGATGGTCACCATCACAAGCAACTTCATACCAACCATCAATGGTCAGTATCTTAATCACTTCCCGAGATGAATATGATTTCAAGTTCTTTCCTCCTTTCGTATTACTATTATAATACATAATTTATTATGTGTCAATAAAAAATAAGTAAAAAATTATGTATTTTTAAATAAAATAAAAAGTAGATGGGTACACATCTACTTTTTATGATAAATTAATAATTTATCTGATTTTTTGAACGAAGAACTTGTATAGTGATGTTACAACCAAACTTCCTTCTATCTTCACCACCAGTGATCTCATAATCAGAAATGACAAAAGTACAATCACTATACTTTCTCGTTAATTCAGATGATAAGTTAGCCTTCAAACAACCTATGTCAGTATTATCACTATTCATGACAACATAGAAAGCTGGTTCACCTTTATACTCAAAGTATTGTAAAGCCAAAGCATTCTTTTTACGGCGATAGGACAACGCTTCAATCGCCTCTTGTCTATCATCGAAAGTTCCATGATCACATTCAAAAGAAACTCCAACAACTTTTGTATGAATAGTATCTATTACTGTTGAATTTTCTTTCGTAGAATATTTATTACAATCGTATGTTAAAGCAGCATAAATATCATAAAGATATCCAAGCATAAACAAACCGCAAGTAAATAAGTAAATAATACCCAAAAAATACTGATGTCTATAAAAACGATATCCACCAAGTTCACCTAAAAATATAGCAATAAGTATGCCTTTTGTTTTGTCATTTAATCTCTCTTTTTCGTACATAAATCATTCCTCCAATTATTTAATTTTACTAGTACAAATCTAGTATAACAAAGTATGAAAAAAAGGTAAATATATGTAAAAAAAAGAGAAGAAAAATCCTCTCTTTTTTTTGACAGAATAGGTCTAGGGTATTTATATGTATGATAATGAAGTTATTGTTTTTCTTGTAGAACTTTCATATATTCTTTGACGAGTTTTCGTAGTTTTGGGCGTTTCCATGCCTCTATAATAGCAGTTTTAAAGCCTTCTTCATCAGATACCATAATCTCACCTGCTATCATAGCAAATTCATCATCTATATTGTGAGTTACAAACATTTCTCCAGTACCATCTCTAAGCCATTCTTCATTAACTTGAAATTCTCGACAAATAGATTTGAACATCTGATCTGTAAGAGAATTTCGACCAGTTTCAATTTGACTAATAGCATTTTTTTTAACACCAAGCTTTTCACCAAATTTTTCCCCAGAAAGACCAAGAAATTTTCTCAATTCTTTTACACGTTCGCCTTGTATCATAGTTTTACACCTCCTTCAAAATAAGAATAACACTATTAAAGATAAAAAGCAATAAAAAAAGTTCATAAAAGATACAAAAAAGTATTGACAAAGTATTTATAAAATACTATTATGTATTTATAAGATACAAAGCGAGGTGAGAAAAGATATGAGCAAGCAAGAGCAGAAAGAATTTAGACAATTTGTAGAAGAAGCAGAAAAGTTACCAGAAGAAAAAAAGAGACTGCTCCTAGCATACATGCAAGGTATGCTTGCAGCATCAAAAACAGCATAGATGTTTTTAAAAGGAAGGGAGGTGAAATATATGTTTCATAAACGCTTAAAAGAAACGATGAAAGAACTAAATATAAATCAAACACAACTATCTGACTTAACCGGGATTGGGAAAAGTTCTATTAGTCAATATGTTTCTGGGAAAAACATACCAGAACAAAAACGAAGAAAGGAAATAGCCACAGCACTTGGATTAGAAGAAAATTACTTTGAAGAAGAGATGCCAGTAAAAGTACAAATAAATAGAGAGGCAAAAATACCTAGATTATTGCCATGCGACGTAGCAGATATTATGGGACTTTCTCCGCAGACGATACGAAGTGGATTACAACAAGGAGTATTTCCTTGGGGGTACGCAATAAAGACATCGGAAAATCAGTGGACATATTTCATCAATGCAAGAAGTTTTTCAGAAAAAGAAAAAGTTTCATTAGATATTGATTTTTAAAAAGTTGCACTGGTGCAACTGAAAGGAAGTGAGCAGAATGAACAGAACAAAGATATATGAAACAATAGACAAAAAACTAAAGCAGGGGCAGACAATAGAGGAAATCTATGTGGAATACGACACTCTGTTCACAGAACTTCTTGAAATACCAATAGAAGAAAAAACAAAGGAAGACATGAAAAGAGAAGACGAATACCTTGAATTAAGAGATGTAGTGGCTGCGTATGCAATGCATAAGAGATTAATAGACAAAGGATATATACGTGCATGCAATAAAAAATTTGGCAGATGGGAGAAGGAAGAGAAATGAAAGAAACACTAGAGCATATCAAAAAGAATGCCTGGAGCCTTCCGCCAGAACAAAACGAGAAAGCTCTTGTAGAACTTGCAAGAGAAGTACAAAAAGGAACAGTCTACATATATTACCGTTCAGAAGAAGGCAAATATTATTATGAGACAGAAAATGGGAAAATGTGGAAAAGAAAAATAGAGGAATGGAAAAGACAAAAGAAAAAGCACTGACATATTTGTGGTATGTCAGTGCAGGGTTTGCTGTGCAAACATAAATTACTATATAAATAGTATAGCACAGCAAGCCCGATTTGTCAAACAAAAACGGGCTTTTAAAATGCCCTTTCATAACAATCTAAATATATTAAAGTTAGACACACAGGAGGGCAGATATGGCATACGAAGAAAAAATATATGAGTATTATAGTTCTATTGAACATGAAATGTCATGGGCAGGAAATTATGGAGCAAAAGGAGAAAGAAGGAGTCCGAGAAGAAAACCGACCAAAGAGGAAATAGCAAAACAGAATCAGAGAAATAGAGAGAAGTATGTCAGGAGGTTAATAAAAGGAAACTTTAACCCAGGAGACTTACTCAGCACCCTGAAATACCCACAGGGAAGTCGCCCGACAATAGAACGGGTGGAAAAAGACATGACAAATTTTATTAAGAGTATGAGAAGGGCATACAAAAAAGCAGGGACAGAACTGAAATATATTTACCGGATAGAGATTGGATCAAAGGGTGGAATACATATACATATCATTACAAACAGATTGCCAAACGGGAATACAGATTTACTTATACAGGAGAAATGGAAGCATGGCAGGGTAAACTACCAGACCATTCATGAACAGGGTGGATATGCAGCTTTGGCAAGTTATATGGTAAAAGGATATGAAGAAGAGCAGTACGAGCAGTTATCGCTTTTTCCTGAAAAAGAGCAGAAAAAACTAAAAAAGTATTCCCCATCCAGAAACTTAAAAAAACCCAAACCAAAGGTAAAAAAATTCAAGAGAAGAACCATGAGAAAAATCCTGACAGAAGGACCAGAACCAACCAAAGGATTTTATATCGATAAAAACAGCATTCAAAAAGGAATTAATCCATACACGGGAAGGTCTTACTGTCATTATATTGAATATCGTATAAAAGATGAAAGGGGAAAAAGACAGCATGATATTGGAAATTCAAGAAGAAAAACTGTCACCACTACTAAAAAGAATAAAAGCACAAAAAAAGATGGAAACAAGCATGGAAACATTAAGAGACGAGGTATGGAACCTGTCGCAACAACTCAGTCTGATATTAAACAGTGAACTGAATGAAAGGAATCTGAATTTGGCAGAGAAAAAAGCAAAAGAAATACAGGAAATTGTTAGCAAAATGAAGTGGATAGAAAGGAATGATGCAGAATGAGAATGCAGAAAATAAAACAGACAGTAGTATATAGATTAGGAGTTCCAGAAGAAGAATTATCGGAGAAAGAAAAAGAAAGATACCAGAAAGCAGTAGAACTCTATGAGTACAGAAGAAATAGAATATCTACACAGCTTACAGTAAAAGAAATATTTGATTTCATAGAGGAATGGGACAAAGCCAGAATGAAAATAAAAAAAGCTGGTGGATGGTAATAGTGAAAGGAGAGCGATGGTATGTTTGAAAGATTTGGAGAGTTTAACTCGGTAGAAGAATTAAACGCAGCAGCAGAAGGATTCTTAAAAGAAGGAGACACAGAATCACTCTACGCTTTAGCAGAAGAAAACGGAATTGACAGAGAAGACGCAGAGGATTATATAAGCGGAGATACAGAAGTTTTTGCAACTCTGAGCATGGCTGTTTTTGGACGTTTGAGCGTGCAGGAAAAAGAAATCAGCAAAGAAAAAAATGTCATGGAAAGAATGATAAAAAAACAGATATTGGAAATGGTAAAAAGTATCTGTATAGAGCAGGACATGGCAACAGCAATTATGAAAAAAGGAAAAAATGTAGATGTTATATTCCAGGCAATGAAAAAAGGAGCAGAAAAGCACAAGAGTGGAAACTGCGGGGTATCATGCGGAACGGACAGAGACTTGTGCGAAATCATAAAATCTTACTATCTGGGAAGTGAGAAAAAGCTGAATGAACGGATAGAAGCTTTGTATAAATAAAGTGAGGTGATGGAATGAGAAGAAAAAACTTAGAAAAAACAGCCCCAACAAAAGGAACAGACTCAATTGGAGACAAGGTATTAGAAGTACAGGTATTAGAAGATGCAGACAGAAAGATCCTGGAAATTGACGTATACGATAAAGGAGAATTGCAGGCAAGGCATTTTCTGGATAAAGACAGACAGGAATACGCAACTTTGTTTACTGTAGATGTAAGATTCATGAATGCAGAATACAAGAAGGGTAACTGGTCTAATTTGAAACTGGAATCATTACTTGCAGAAGGTGATTTTTACATGGCGTATTATAAAGCAATGAAATCAAGTGCATACACAGCAGAAAGCCTAAAGACAACGGAAAGGTATCTTGGAGAAAAAGATACTTTCTGGAAAGAGGAGGGAGGACTTCAAAGTCTTGTAATAGCAGCAGAAGATGAAATAACAATATACAAAGAGGAACGAAGCCTGGAAAACAAGAAAAACAGAATAGATAGCATTATGGCAAAAGTAGAGCCAGTCACAGACACCAAAGAATTTCAAAAATGGATAAAAGAAGAGGTCTTTGCAGAAGATTACATATTTCTAGAAAACAAAAAGATGAAATCAGGCTATAGATGCAGATGCACAGCCTGTAATAAAACTTTTTTTACAAAAGAGAAACCAAAGCATAACAATAGAATGATATGCCCTAAATGTAAAAAAGATGTACTGATAAAGACAAGGGTGTCACAAGTAACAGAAAAAGAAAGTGTGATAGTGGCACAACAATATAATGAAAAAGTGTGGATGCTGAGGCATTTCAGATTTGAAGCAGTCAGCGGAATTACAGGAAAAAAAGCAGAAAAATATATCGCACATACAGAAAGAGTACGTATTTTCATTACAGAAGGAAAGAAAAATAAAATATATTATGGCTGTGACAAAAAGTATGGATCTACTGAAAAAACACGGGTGTGGTGGGGCGGTAAAAATGGAATGGTAATAGATAAAAATTTTCTGTTATATCCTGGAAACTTATCAGAATTACAGATAGACAGGAAATTAAAAAGCACATTGCAGAAAGGAGCAGCTTGTCAGATAAAAATGGACTACAACACCATGGTACGCTGCTGGAAAAGCCAGCCATACATAGAATATCTCATAAAAGGCGGATTATTCAAACTTGCAGATGAATTAATAGGAATCTATGGCTATTGGGACAGACCCAACGAACTACTAGACATAGCAGCAGACAGTATAACAGGACTGTTGCAGATAGATAAGCAGAGAGTGAACCGCCTGCATAATATAAATGGCGGCAGATATGCCCTTGAGATGTTGCAGGTGGAGGAACGGGATGAAATAAAAATAACCCAGGAAAACATAGAGTTTGCAGATAAATACAAAGTAAGGGTAGGGGATCTAAGGACAGGAAGAACAAAGCTTGGCATCAACAAAGCAATCAACTATTTCCGAAGGCAGATGGAAAGGAACGAAATGAATTTCCAACAGATAAAACAGTATTATCATGACTACCTGGACATGGCAGCAGAAAGGGGAGCAGACCTTACAGATGACATTATACGGGTAAATGCCAGAATGATAGAATTTCACATGCAGTATTTAGAAGAAAAGAATCGCAAAGCAAACAAAATCTATGCAGAAAAGATGAATAAAAAATATCCAAACATTGAAAAAAAATATGAGGAAAACTGCAATAGATTTGAATGGGAAAATGACAAGTTTATTATCAGGGTACCACAAAATTGCGAGGATATT